>CAYYEZ010000027.1:0-73211 GCA_964471225.1 uncultured Legionella sp.
TGCTTGTCATTGTCCTTGCAAACTTAGTTCAAGCTTTTGTTATCCTGCCTACCTGGCTTAAGTTGAATCATGTTCGACCTTTTTCGATGATGCGAGGGATGCTGCCCGCTTTGTCTCTTGCTTTTTTCTCAAAATCTTCTGCAGGAACCTTGCCTGTGACGATGGATGTAATTGAAAAAAAATTAAAAGTTAGACCCGAGATTAGTCGTTTTGTGTTGCCGCTTTGTACTAGCATTAATATGAATGGTTGTGCTGCCTTTATTTTTACAACGGTCATTTATCTGATGCAAAATCACGGCGTGCCGATTACGTTCGGCACGATGGCAATTTGGATCGTTGTCGCTACAGTCGCTGCTATTGGTAACGCAGGAATTCCGATGGGATGTTTCTTCCTGAGTGTGAGTTTACTTGCAAGTATGAATGTGCCGATTGCTTTGATGGGGATTATTTTACCCTTTTATAGTTTGATTGATATGTTGGAAACGGCATTAAATGTTTGGTCGGACTCTTGTGTAACGAAAATTATTGATAAGCGGGTGGTTGAGGATGAGTAAATTCGGAAAAAAACTATCTGTCGTCGCTCCCTTTTTTAACGAAGAAGCAATTTTGGCGCAGTACATAGAACGCACCTTGGGCGTTCTCGAGTCTCACTTTAAATCGTATGAATTGATTTTGATTGATGATGGTTCGACAGATCATAGCGCTCAAATTTGTCTCCCGTTTATTCAAGCGAACCGAAATGTGCGATTAATTTGTTTTACACGTAATTATGGTCATGAAATCGCTCTCACTGCTGGGTTGGATCATGCAACAGGAGATCAAGTTGTGATGATGGATACGGACTTACAGCATCCGCCAGAGCTTATTCCTGAGCTCGTCAAAAAATCTGAAGAGGGGTATGATGTGGTTTGCGCAACACGTCAAGACCGAGCAGAAGAGCCTTGGTTAAGAAAACTATTTGCTTATGGTTTCTATTATATATCACGTAAAATGACAAAATTTGAAATTCACTCTGCTCGAGGAAATTATCGATTACTGAGTAGGGCTGTTGTAGAGTCGATTAAACTTATGAAAGAAACGAATCGACATTTGGTCATGATGTTTGCTTACGTTGGATTTAACACCGCAGAAATCGCCTATCAGTGTCCTCCTCGTTGCGCGGGTAAAAGTAAATATAATTTGATAGCATTAGTTCGCTTATCTCTCGATTCTATTATTGGTTTTTCCGCACGGCCACTGCGTTTGATGTCTTTATTTTCCGTACTCATTAGTGTGGTGATGATGCTTTATGCAGGTTTTATTTTGATTGAAAAATTATTCATGCATCAAGCATTGGCCGATGGTATGGCCTCAGTGATTTTCTTAATTTCTGGCTTATTCTCTGTATTATTCCTCTTTTTGGCGGTGATTTCTGAATATATTAGTCGTATTCTGCTTGAAACTAAAAATCGCCCTTTGTATTACATTAAAGAAGATATTTCATATGACAACCTTTCGCATGCTCGTCAGTAAATTTCGACGCTACTTAACTGTTGGTGCTTTAAATACGGTACTAAATTTTTTCATTATGTATCTAGGCTCATTGTTTGGATTGCACTATTTGATTTACACTCCGATGGGTTATTTAACAACAATCATTCTCAGTTTTTTCATGAATTTGCACTACACATTTAAAGTGCGAGATAAGCAAGGTTCTCGATTATTAGGTTTTCTCTCAGTCAGTCTTGTGAACTTAGGTATTGTTGAGCTGATTGAGTTTGGTCTCATTGAGTATATTTGTTGTCCTCGTTGGCTTGCCATCCTTTTAGGGATGGGGTGGTATGTTGTCGTTGGGTTTTTACTGAATAATTATGTTGTCTACCGACATTTTCCTCTAAAAGAAGAGCCTGTGGCATGAAGGCGTTTTGGCTATGTGCGGATGATTATGCACAAAATGCCGAGATATCAGCAGGTATTCGTGATCTTTATGCAATGAAGCGTGTCAATGCGATTAGTTGTATGACAAATATGCCGCTCTGGGCAGAGGAAGGCTGCAAGTTAGTCGATTTGCATGATGGCGGCTATGTTGGCTTACACCTAAATTTAACTCAAGGTGATGCGCTAAGCTCCGCTTGGCAGAAAAAGTATGGTCAAACTTTTCGCTCGTTGGGATGGGTGATGACGCATCGCTTATCTCGTGATGTACTTCGAGCCGAATGCCAGGCGCAACTGACAGCATTTTGTCAGGTGATGGGACGTATGCCAGATTTTGTTGATGGTCATCAACATGTGCATCAATTTCCACAGATTGCCGATGTCATGATGTCGCTTCTTGATGTGAATCAGTTTCGTGGCATGCTCCGTGTTTCAGCGAATCCCGAGTGGCAAAAAATATTTTCTTTAAAAGGTGCTGTGATTGCACTTTGGGGTGGTTGGCGTTTACGTCGATTATTAAACACGCGTAGTATCGCATGCAACACAAGTTTTTCTGGTATTTATGCGTTCAGTGACGCGCAACATTATAGTGATTACTTTAAATCATTTTTAGCGCATACCGTTGATCAAGGTCTAATTATGTGTCACCCGGGACATCCTTCTTTAGATAAAACTGACCCGTTACAACATTCTCGTTATCATGAATATTTGTATTTATCGAGTGATATATTTTTAAGTGACTTAAAGCAGTACGGTATGGTATTGAAGCAAAAGGGGCAGATACATGATTCATCAAAATAAGACGACAACACCTTGGTTTGTCTATGGCGTACTATTATTTTTGTTTGCCACGCGATTTCTTGCAATGGTATGGATGCCTTTGAATGATAAAACAGAAGCTCGTTATGGTGAGATTGCGCGCTTGATGTTGACATCACAGAATTGGGTGACGCTTCAGCAAACGCCGGGAGAGCCTTTTTGGGCTAAACCGCCGCTTTCAACATGGGCCTCTGCGTTGTCGATGAAAATGTTTGGTGTACATGCATGGGCCGCGCGCCTACCTTCCATGCTTTGTGCAATAGGTATTTTAGTGTTGATGGGATGGGTTGTTTCAAGGCGATATTCGAAGCAGTATTGTGGTTATTTATGGTTGATTTTAGCGGGCATGCCTTATTTTTTTATCAACGCAGGCGTGGTTATGACAGACCCTGTGTTTGTTTTTTCAATGACGTTATGTATGGTTGCTGCTTGGCTTGCCATTAGTCATGCCAGCCGACTTTGGGGCGCTATTTTTTTTATTAGTTTAGGTTTTGGGTTGCTTGCAAAAGGACCTTTAATCGGAGTTTTAGTGCTTTTTCCTTTATTCCTATGGTGTGCTCTTGAGCGTAAATTTCATTATCTATGGAAAAATTTACCCTGGGTGTGGGGGAGCTTGCTCACGCTATTAGTTGCATTACCATGGTATGTGCTCGCTGAGCTTCGTACGCCAGGGTTTTTGCATTATTTTATTGTGGGTGAGCATATTGGTCGATTTCTTGAGTCTGGCTGGAGTGGTGATAAATATGGGTTTGCGCATGCGTTTCCTTTGGGCATGATCTGGATATTTATGTTGGGCGGACTGTTCCCTTGGCTATTGTTGGTCGTGCGTGATGCATTTAAGGTACGTGGACGTGTTGTCGTCACGGGTTCCCAAGATGGTTGGGTGACTTATCTATTGTGCTTTATTTTGACGCCACTGATCTTTTTTAGTTTTTCTCGTAATATTATTTATACTTATACGTTTACGGTGTTTCCTCCTTTAGCGTTATTGGTTGTTGATGGGATACAACGCCAGCTTTTTCCGTCATTCACACTCAAACGTTGTGCTTGGGTCGCCTCGAGCATGGGAACTGGCTGCCTTGTGTTGTCTATATTGCTATTATTCAAACCCACTTGGGTCGTTAAGTCTCAAGAAAATGTAGTTCGAGTGTGGCAGTCATTTCATCCACATACTAACTTGATATATTGGGCGAATGAACCGGATTTTTCCGCACGATTTTATGCAAGAGGGAAGGTGCAAGCCACGCGAGATGAAAAAGCACTGCTTCAATGGTTGCAACAACCTATCCAGCAGTATTTAGTTGTACGACAAGATCAGCTAAATGAAATTTCTGAAAAACTACGTCGACGATGGAAAGCTGCTGCTCAAATTCGAGTTCAAAATAAGATTTTTATTTTGTATGAAATCCGCTCGAGAGGGGCCAGCAAAGTGTTCGTTTAAAGCAATTACAGTATGTCTAGTGTGTTGCGGCACACTATCCAGTCATTACTTTCTAGACCCTAGTTCGGTGTTTTCTAGGATTATTCTTTCTACATATTATCAAATTTTTAAAGAATTACGTCATGCGAGGCTCAGGTGTTTGTTGCTCTTGTGCTAACTCATCCCCTTCTCCGAATAAATTTATCAGTAAACAGGCGAGTGTATTGTTGAAAATATGTGCGCCTATTGCAACAGCCAGTCCAAATTGCACGGCAAAAAATCCTAAAGCTAGACCCGAGCAAAATGTGACAATGACTTGAACATGGTTGTTTTTAGCGTTACCTTGATGAGCGAGACCGAATAAGATTGCTGTAATAGTGATGGCAGTGGCCGCAGCAATAGAAATTCCAACATTTAGAAAAGGTAGTATCATTGCCGGAGGAAAGATTAACCCTATCAGTAGCAGTAATATGTGTAACATAAAACCTCTAAAGATGAGCTCTTCTAAAATTGGTCCTGTCAACGTGACTTTGAGTTGTTCATTTCTCAATAAGTCCAAGTATTCTTTTGTAGATTCCGCTTTAATAAAACGACTTAGGATCATGGCTGTAATGATGTTCATGAAAAGTACGCGGGTTGTAATTGCGTACGCTAACCCAAAAGACGGTAATAACGCTGCAGTGAGACCGATAAAAATGAATGCAGGTGCTAATTTAAGCCAACGGATCAGTTGGGTCGTTTTATCACCTGTTTCTATTTTTTTTACGAGCGGTTTGGTGGATTCTGGAGAAAAATATTTTTCTGATTTTTTTGAATATTTCGGGTGTACAAGTCTCTCGTCAAAAAAAGCAGGTGTTGTCGCCATAAAAGCTCCGAATTAAAAAATTGTGTTTTGAATTATTCGTCGATTCATTTTTTAATTAATACGTTTTTCATTATGCAAAAATAGACTTTTTCTAGCTCAATAAGATTTTTCAAACTGACATGCTCATTGACTTGATGAATAGTTTGATTGCTTGGGCCAAGTTCAATGACCTCGACGCCATAAGGAGCAATAAAACGTCCATCAGAAGTACCACCTGTTGTCGAGCAGATGGGGGTTCGGTGTAGCTCTGTTTCGATCGCTTGAATACAAGTCTCGAGTAACCGCCCTTTGCTGGTTAAAAAAGGTTCTCCATTGTGTCGCCAAGTGATGTCTGGAGTGAGCTCAAACGAACGGAACAGCGCTTCAATTTGATTGGTTAATCCAGATGAAGTTTGTTCGGTAGAATAACGTAAATTGAGATGGACAGAGAGCTCTCCTGGAATAATATTCGATGCGTGTCCTTTGGCGTGAATGTGCGTCATTTGTAGTGAGGTTGGGGGAAAATATGCATTTCCAGTATCCCAGACGGTGCTTGCGAGTGTTGCCAACGCACCGAGAGCCAGATGAATAGGATTAACTGCGAGATGAGGGTAGGCCACATGACCTTGTTTTCCTGTAAATACAATTTCAGCCGACAAAGAGCCTCGCCGGCCAATTTTAATGGTATCACCAGTTTCAATATCACTTGATGGCTCGCCTACAATACAATAATCTGGCAACTGTCCAAGTTTTTGAAGCTTGTCCATGACCACAGGTGTACCTTTCTCGAAATCATTTCCCTCTTCACCGCTCGTGATAAGAAATCCTAAGCTGCCATCAAATGAGGGGTGGTCAGTTAAAAATCTCTCGGTTGCTTGAAGCATTGCAGCTAAGCTTCCTTTCATATCAGCGACCCCTCGCCCATAAAGCATGCCATTTTTTTCGATTAATTCGAAAGGGGGCGTTTCCCAAAGGTGCTCATCACCCACAGGAACAACATCTGAATGCCCTGCGAATAACAAAAAAGGCTTTGAGTGACCGATACGCGCAAAAAGATTAGAGACAGGTGATGCATTCCATACCTCACATTGAAAGCCTAAAGCCTCTAGTTTTTTCTGAATAAAAATTTGACAGCCTGCGTCCTCGGGTGTGATCGAGGGATATTGAATCAGTGTTTTAAGCAGAGATTGCAGTGAACTCATGGCGTGATGTCTCTCAATAATTCGTTGATTCCAACTTTCGATCGTGTTTTTTCATCGACTTGTTTTACTATCACTGCACAATAAAGGTGATGTGATTTATCTTGACTGGGGAGTGAGCCTGACACAACAACTGCACCCGCAGGAATACGTCCATAAGTAATTTCCCCTGTTTCTCGATGGTATATTTTAGTGCTTTGACCGATAAAAACGCCCATGGCAATTACAGCTCCTTTCTCAACGATGACGCCTTCAACAATTTCTGAGCGCGCGCCAATAAAGCAATCATCTTCGATGATCGTCGGATTGGCTTGTAAAGGTTCGAGCACACCACCAATGCCGACACCACCGGATAAGTGAACATTTTTTCCGATTTGTGCACAAGACCCGACAGTAGCCCATGTATCCACCATGACGCCAGTATCGACATACGCACCGATATTTACAAAAGAAGGCATCAGGACTGTGTTCTTTCCGATAAAAGAACCCCTTCGAACTGTGGCTTGAGGGACCACGCGAATACCCATATCAATAAATTGCTGTTCACTGCAATTCTTAAATTTTGAGTCAATTTTATCGTAAAATTGACAATGTTGACCGGAGATAAGGTGATTTGGATAACGTCTAAAACAGAGTAAAATAGCTTTTTTAACCCATTGATGCACACACCATATGTTATCTATTTTTTCTGCAGTTCGTAGCGTACCATGATCGAGCGCCTGTAAAATATGCTCGAGTGCCTCATCTAGTTCTGGCGGACAATTTGTAGGTGTAATTTCTTGGCGCTTCTCAAAATATTCTTCGATAAGCGGTTGGTAAGCGTGCATGATAATCCTAATCGATAAAGATTATTCATTTTAGGGTAATGATAGGCAAGAATCTAGGTGCATGATATGCTAATTAGCATGTCATAGAGATGTCTTTTGAGAAATGATCCCCATCGATTTTAAAGTAATTTTATCAAAAAGTTTAACGCCCAGGTTGCTTTGCGCATTTTTCAGTTTATTGGTTATCGCTGAGTTGATGTTTGGTTTAAAAACTTATTTTACAAACGAGCTGGTCGATGCACCTGTCGGTCAACAACCGACGATTTCTTCAATCGTACCTATCGCTCGAGAAGACGTGCTCAAAATGCCATTGTTTGGTGAGTTTTTGCCCGAAGATCTTGCTGGTGTTGAATTAAAAAACTCGACACTTCATGTCAAATTGTTAGGTGTCATTTATTCGGAAGATGAAAAAAAGTCAGAGGTGATTCTAGAGCTACAAGGTGGCGAGGAGCGGACTTATCACGTAGGAGATATGCTCCCTGGCGGCGCTATCATTCAACGAATTAATCAAGACGAAATGTATGTTTCTCGTAATGGTGGTGTCGAGTATTTATTTTTACCGGAAAAGGGGATAAACTTAGAGTCACCTGAACCGGGCCTTGTATTTGAGAAATAAATTGTCTTATTTTCGCGTTCTTTTTTTGGTTTTTTTCTGTGTTGTTGTTACAGGTTGTTCTACTGTGCATGATTACAATCTGAAGGAAGGGATACGAAGTTTCCGTGTCCAAGATTATCGCCATGCATTTATTCGTTTAAAGCCTGAGGCCGAAAGAGGTCAGCGCGATGCGCAGTATGCAATCGGTTATATGTATTACTACGGTCAGGGTGTGATTGAAAATCGTAAAAAAGCTTGTTTCTGGATCACGAAGGCCGCGAAAGCCGGACAGCGTGAGGCGATTGTGGCTTTGAAAAAAATTAAGGCCTTACCTTCATCTCATCCTCTTGAGTCCAATGCGCGTCGAGTATTAACTTCATAGGTTTAGGTAACCCAAGCGTATGAAGCTCGTTTCTTTTGACCCAGGCTCCTTTGAGGCTTGGAATTTCTTGATCCTGTATGTATTGGCGTAAAATCTCAAGATGCAATTGAAAATGTGTAAACTG
The DNA here is from genome assembly GCA_964471225.1 of uncultured Legionella sp. GTDB lineage: Bacteria > Pseudomonadota > Gammaproteobacteria > Legionellales > Legionellaceae > JAGVJT01. Next base: position 8,125 of record CAYYEZ010000027.1, read on the forward strand.
ATGTTTGAATTGCATGAATAGCGTTGGATCAAACTGTAATAATTCTTCTCTCGTAGGTAAACACCATAATCCTCCCCAAATACCTTCGCTCGGACGTTTTTCCAGATAAACTGAGTCTTCTGTATGCATCAATAAAAATTGAGTCGTTTTCGAAGGAACAGCTTTGCGTGAAGCTTTATGTGGGAAAAGATGTGTTTGCTGCGAGTTATAAGCTCCGCAGTGCTTACTGACAGGACAACGTACACAAGCTGGATTTTTAGGCGTGCAACAGGTTGCACCTAAATCCATGATGGCTTGTGTATAGGCTCGAGGTCGAACCGTTGAGAGACATTGATTTGCTAGCTCCAGTAATTTTTTTTCGACGTCTTTTTGATTTATAGCCCCCTCTACTAAAAAATAACGACTCAATACGCGTTTGACATTGCCATCTAAAATTGCGCTAGGTTGTTCGAATGCAAGCGCACTGATAGCTGCGGCAGTAGAAGCCCCAATTCCTGGAAGAGTCATCAGTGTGGCTGTATCTTGAGGGAAATTTCCGTCAAAAGATTGGCTTACTATTTGGGCCGTGCGATGTAAATTACGTGCTCTACTGTAATAACCAAGCCCAGACCAAAGTGCAAGAACGGTATCTTCTTCAGCCTGACTCAGGAGATGTATATCAGGAAAATGAGAAATAAAACGTATAAAATAAGGGATGACAGTTTTTACTTGCGTTTGCTGCAACATAATTTCAGAGAGCCAAACCCGATAAGGGGTATAGGGATGTTGCCAAGGCAGATTTTTGCGACCGTGAAGGTCATACCAAGATAGTAGAGGGGATGTAAAAAAATCTAGACAGGACTCACGCGAAATATCTGATGCGCTGTGTGAGTCCTGTCTTAATAGCACTGATTAAGCTGCTGGCATTGCTTTTACGCGAGCATTTAGACGACTCTTGATCCGAGCAGCTTTATTTTTATGAATAAGGTTTTTAGCTGCTGCTTTGTCAACGACAGATTGAGCTTTAAGCAAAGCGGAACGTGCATCATCTTTACTGCCTGTCTCTATTGCTTTTAACACATTTTTCACATAAGTTCTGTACATCGAACGTGCACTTGCGTTGTGCTGACGACGTTTAATGTTTTGGCGAGCGCGCTTAATTGCTGATTTAATATTTGCCACGGGTTATCTCCACAAATTTCACTGTTGAGCAAAAGTCACGTATGATGCAAGATTATCTGGTTTTTGTCAAGGAGGAGCGTGTGCCAAAAGTAATTCGAAAAATTCTTGGGTTTGGGGACAGTTTAAGTGATCGACGCACGATGGCGAAAAGTCTGCTTGCTCCGTTTAGTGGGTTAGAGGGAAAATCAGAGGAGGGGCGATTCACTAACGCTTATGTTTGGTTTGAATATGCTTTGCGCAGACTACTTGGGCATGCACAAGTTTTTGGAGACGATAAATTTATTGGCACCAAAGAGGTTCCTCATTTAGCCCGGACTTACTGTGAGGGTGGAGCTATAGCATATAATTATAAAAGAGTTAATCTAAAGACTGAAGTAGCGCTGTTGCAGGCAGAAAAACATATTGCAGATACAGATGAAATTCTGTTAGAGGCGATAACGGATCCCCTCGAGGCGTTTGCCTTAAATAACTTAGAGAAACTACGATTAGATTGTTTTCATGATGATGAGATCTTGGGTGTGACTTTAGAAGAGAAGGAACATACCCTTGTGGTGGGGTGGTTAGGAGCCAATGATCTAGTCACAATCAACCAACCTACAGAGGATGCGGCTCGCCTTGCTGTGGGTGCCTGTATAGACCATGTTAAGGCGATGATAGCTCAGGGATATCGAAATTTTGTGTGGTTTAATTTACCAGGACTCGAGTTAACACCACGCTTTCAAAATGGTGAACAAAGGTTACGTGACGCAGCTCAGAAGAGTGTTGACGTTTTTAACGAGGAGCTTCAAGGCGAGATGCTTTTATTGCGTATAGAGTATCCTGATTGCTTTTTCCAATTATTTGATGCCCATGCTCATTTTCAGCACACTTATGACAATTTGTCTCAGTATGGATTTGATGTCGCCAAAAAAACACAGATTTATACCGAGTCAGCAGTTTTCAAAGCAAAGGGGATGAAAGCGCCAGAAGATGGTTTCTTGTTTTGGGATAGATTGCATCCCATGAGACGAGTTCACGAGCTTCTTGGAAGCTTTTTTAAAGAGTTATTTGATCAACACTTTATCTTTGAATTTCGATCGCAAGATCATATTCATCAGTTTCGTGAAGCGTATGGTATACGTTTAGCGCAAGATAAAGCCCGCCGATGTCTAGCTTATTCTGGAATCAATCACAAAAAAGAAGCGCTGACGCTTGATGAAATTATTCGTCATGGTCTTTTTGGTACAGCCAAATATAGCGGAGCTAGAACGTTTAGTGTGATGCAACAATTAGGCTGGGTGAATCAGAGAAAAGAGCCGCAGTCTCAGTATCCATTGCTTAAGAGATTTTTTCATTCTGTGGCAGCAGTGGGACATGTCCTGCCCACGAGTGATGAGCTTGATCAAGATCTCGAAAAACGAAGAGAAAATTCTTTTGAGAGTATCAAATTGGACACATAGTCTTGACTACTTGATGTAGCTTGATTTGTTTCTTATCTCGAATCTGTTACAATAGCGCGCTCTTAATTTTAACAATTTTTGATGTGAAACACATTGTGAGTCTTTAGAATGAACAAGGAGGAAAAAAAGATGGAAATGGTTGGCACCTCAACGGAATTGAAACAGCAAAAACGTACTTGGCGTCCTTGGATTGTTTGTTTCGCGGCGTCGCTTTTATTCTTCTATGAGTTTATTCAAGGCACGATGTTTGCTTCGATCGCGGATCAGGTCATGCGTGATTTTCATATTGCAGCGGATAAAATGGTTTATTTATCTAGCGCATATTACTTAGCAAACGTTATTTTTCTAGTGATGGCAGGTATTTTACTAGATCGTTATTCTGCAAAGAAAATGCTGATTTCGGCGATGTTTTTTTGTGTATTAAGTACATTTGTCCTGGCGCGCACAGACTCTTTTGGCGTCGCATTTTTATGTCGATTTGTGATTGGCATTGGGAGTGCTTTCTGTTTCCTAGGCCCGATTCGTATTGCGACACGTTGGTTTTTGCCAAAGCAAATGGCCTTTGTGACTGGTGTTGTTGTTACGATGGCGATGTCTGGTGGTATGCTTGCGCAATACCCACTAATGAAACTTGTGCTTCAGATAGGCTGGCGCAATGCTTTGATGAATGTCAGCTGGATGGGTGTTGTGATGTTGATTGCAATGTTGCGTTTAATCCAAGATAAACCTTCACATTATCAAGAGCCTGTGTCTCAAAAAATGAATATGTGGCAAATTACCAAACAATCGTACCTCAATCGAGAAACTTTTCTTTGTGGATTGTATGCAAGCTTGATGAACATGGGAGTCGCTGTATTTGGTGCGGTGATGGGCCAGTTGTATTTGGTGCAGCGTTTGGGCGTGAATCAAGATACGGCCGCAATGATTAATGGTATGTTGTTCTTAGGGGCGATGCTTGGCGGGCCTTTAATTGGATTTTGGTCTGATAAAATTGGTCGACGTTTATTGCCTATGCAAGCAGGTGCGTTAGTTTCTCTTTTGATTGCATTGTGTATTCTTTATCTGCCTGTCACAGTTTTTGGTATGGCAACTTTGTTTTTCTTACTTGGGTTAACCACCTCTTCGCAAGTCATTAGCTTTCCGTTGGTTGCAGAAAAAAGCCAGCCCATGCTAATTGCTTCATCGATTAGTCTTGTTTCTATCGTGTTACAGGGCGGTTATATTGTGTATCAAAATATTTATGGCTTCGTATTGATGCAAGATAATGCAGTACAGGTGATTAATGGCACACCAACCTACTCACTTGGAGCCTATCAGTCAGCTACGCTTATTTTACCTATTAGTTTTTTCATCGCGTTTGTTGCTTTGTTTGGCTTGAAAGAATCTCGTGGGTTTTCACAAGGAAAATAGTATGTCGCGTCGTGTCTGTATATTGCTGATGGACTCTTTTGGAATCGGTGCAAGTATTGATGCAAAACGCTATCACGATGAAGGCGCGGATACTTTCGGTCATATTGTGATGGCTTGTCGTGAGGGGAAGCTTCAAAGAGGCGAGCTAAATCTACCTAATCTTGCACGCTTAGGCTTGTATCATGCGGCGATTGCAAGTACAGGAAAACCGATAATTGATCTGGCAACGCTTAGAGAGCCACAGGGCTACTATGGTTATGCTGTTGAGCAAAGCTACGGCAAAGACACGCCAAGTGGTCACTGGGAGCTTGCAGGCGTCCCGGTTTTATTTGACTGGGGCTATTTCCCCAATACTCCCGGTTGTTTTCCTAAAGCGTTGATTGATTTGCTCATAACCCGTGCTAATTTACCAGGTGTTTTGGGCGAGAAACATGCTTCTGGAACAGAAATTATCGAAGAGTTGGGTGCTTTACATTGCGAGAGTGGTAAGCCGATTGTATATACCTCTGCCGATAGCGTCTTTCAGATTGCGGCACATGAAGAAACTTTCGGCCTCGCGCGTCTTTATGAGCTTTGTGAGATTGCTCGTGAGCTTGTTGATGAATATGCGATTGGGCGTGTTATTGCTCGTCCATTTAGCGGAAGTCCTGGTCATTTTAAACGTACCTCAAATCGACAAGATTACTCCATACCTCCACCAGAAAAAACTTTGTTGGATTATATGAAAGACGCGGGGCGAGAGGTGATTGCCATGGGTAAGATTGCGGATATTTTTGCTCATCAGGGTATTACCCAAACAATTAAAGCCGACGGTAATCAAGCTTTATTTGATAAAACGATCGAAGCGATAGAAACAGCGCCAGCCGGCAGTTTAATTTTTACAAATTTCGTGGATTTTGATTCTTCTTATGGACATCGGCGAGATGTTCTAGGCTATGCGAATGCACTCGAGGCATTTGATGCACGCATTCCAGAGTTAGAGCGTATGTTAAAACCAGGGGATATCGTTATTATTGCTGCAGATCATGGATGTGACCCAACGCTTCCTGGTAGTGATCATACACGCGAGCATATCCCTGTATTAGCATTCGGTCCTGAGCTTAAAGGGCAATTCATTGGGCGTCGGGAGACGTTTGCTGATGTCGGACAAAGTATTGCTGAGTACCTTGGATTGGCCCCGATGTTGCATGGCGTTTCCTTCTTATCTGTGTGAAGACTGAAATGACTGGTTATCCTGCTTCTTTTATTGTTTATTTTAAGACTTTACCCGTGACCTTAACGTCGTTGCGTAAAGCTGTATTATTCAGTTTGTGGCAGGCTAAAAAACCACTTAAAGCTTATGAGATTCTTGAGTATTTAACCGGTGTTGACTTTACTGCAACAGCCACTAGTGTCTATCGTGCATTGGATTTTTTTATGGCTGCAGGGTTACTGCATAAAATTGAATCTATCCAGGCTTATGCCTTGTGCCTGACGCCTCACGTAGAGCATTCTACAGAGATGCTGATGGTATGCGATCGCTGTCATGATGTGACAGAGTCACACGATGAGGCGTTACGTTTTTTGTTAGCGCAATTAGCTTCTAGTGCTTCTTTTCAGATTAGTCAAGACGTGATTGAACTCAAAGGAGTTTGTCGTGCTTGCCAATCAGAACAGCCTTGATTTTTGATAATTCATCCCCATGTACAATAGTTAGAGCGATTGTGAGGATCAAAATTTGGAACAATTAAGAGGTACAACAATTTTATCGGTTCGCCGAGGTAATCAAGTTGTGATTGGTGGTGATGGCCAAGTCACACAAGGCAACACGGTAATGAAAGGAAATGCGCGCAAAGTGCGTCGCTTGTATAAAGATCAAGTGATTGCAGGTTTTGCCGGGGGCACTGCTGATGCTTTTACTTTATTTGAGCGCTTTGAAGCAAAGCTTGAGATGCACCAAGGGCATCTTACTCGTGCTGCTGTTGAGCTTGCTAAAGATTGGCGTACAGACAAAATGTTACGCCGTTTAGAGGCACTTCTTTTGGTCGCGGATAAAAAAGCTTCCTTGATTATTACCGGGAATGGCGATGTGATTGAGCCAGAAACAGGTATTATGGCAATCGGTTCAGGGGGGCCTTTTGCGGAGTCCGCGGCGCGAGCGTTATTCGATAATACCCAATTATCAGCCTTAGAGATTGTTGAAAAATCACTTCATATTGCAGGTGATCTTTGTATTTACACCAATCATCATTTAACTATTGAACAACTGGAAAACGAGCGTGAGTAATATTCAACCTATTTCTACAGAAGTTAGAAAAAAAGAGCCTCATTTTGCAACAAATATCACGATGACCCCGCGTGAGATTGTCGAAGAGCTAGATAGATATATCATTGGCCAAGACTCAGCGAAGCGTGCTGTAGCCATCGCACTACGTAATCGATGGCGGCGAATGCAAATTCAAGACGAGCCTCTCCGTAATGAAATTATGCCGAAAAATATTCTGATGATTGGTCCAACTGGGGTAGGTAAAACTGAGATTGCACGACGGTTGGCGCGTTTAGCGGGTGCACCTTTCATTAAAGTTGAAGCAACCAAATTTACTGAGATTGGTTATGTTGGGCGAGATGTTGATTCTATCATTCGCGACTTAATGGACATGGCGATTAAGCAGGCCCGTGAGCGCGCAATGAAAAAAGTTGAGCATCCAGCAGAAGAGGCTGCCGAAGAGCGGATTTTGGATGTGTTACTTCCTCCACCACGCAGCGGTCATGCTCCAGGTGAGCGGGACTCCTCCGCGAGACAGGTTTTTCGCAAGCAATTACGTGAAGGTACCTTAGATGATCAAGAAATAGAGGTCGATATTGCTGCAGCCCCAATTGGTGTCGAAATCATGGCGCCTCCTGGTATGGAAGAAATGACGAGCCAATTACAGGCAATGTTCCAGCAAGTCGGTTCGAGTAAAACAAAAACACGCAAGATGACGATTAAAAAAGCGAAGAAAATTCTTGCAGAAGAAGAGGCGAGCAAATTAATTAATGAAGATGACATCAAGATACGAGCGATAGAAGCTGTGGAGCAGAATGGTATCGTGTTTATTGATGAAATTGACAAAGTGGCTAAACGATCTGATCATGGTGGCGATGTATCCCGGGAAGGGGTGCAGCGTGATTTACTACCATTGATTGAAGGGTGTGCCATTTCAACGAAATATGGTGTGATAAAAACGGATCACATCCTTTTTATTGCTTCAGGTGCGTTCCATGTTTCAAAACCTTCTGATTTAATTGCTGAGTTACAAGGTCGCTTGCCGATTCGTGTTGAATTATCTGCTCTGAGTGCGGATGATTTTGTACGAATTTTGACAGAGCCACATGCGTCACTGACAGAGCAGTATATTGCTTTAATGCAAACCGAAGGTTTAGTGCTTTCTTTCGATGAGTCAGGTATTCGACGAATCGCTGAAGTTGCATGGCAAGTCAATAAACGCACAGAAAATATTGGTGCGCGTCGATTATATACGGTCATGGAGCGTTTGCTCGAGGTGGTTTCTTTCGAGGCAACGGATAAAATCGGAGAAGAAGTACGTGTTGATGCCGCTTACGTAGATAAATATCTCGGGGCACTCATCGAAGACGATGACTTAACACGCTATATTTTATAAGACCGTGCTCTGCACGGTATACTGACAAGCTCGGATTAATCTGTATAATGACGGAGTTCGGATAATGGCAACTAGGATTGGGTTGATGTAATGCAACAAAGATTATCATGGTTAAAAATACTATTGCTTGGCAGTTTGGTTTTCACGCTTTCTTCCTGTAAAACTTTTTGGGATAAAGATGATGATGACGATGACGGTCCATTTAAAGGGCAAACAGCCAAACAGCTTTATACCGATGCGAACTCGGAGTTAGCTAAGAAAGATTATACCAATGCCATTAAACGCTACGAGGCATTGGAGACCATGTATCCTTTTAATGATTATGCTGAGCAAGCTGAGCTTAATCTGATTTATGCTTATTATAAGAAAGAAGATTATGCATCAGCTGCGGCAACTTCTGAGCGCTTTATTCATTTGTATCCACGGGCTAAACGCGTAGATTATGCCTATTATATGAAAGGGCTTTCAAATTTTCAGCAGGTCCGTGGAAATATCACAAATTTTGTACCGGTAGATCAGTCATGGCGTGATCCTGGTACGATGTCACAAGCTTACTCTGACTTTGCAAGTTTAGTTGAGAAATTTCCAGAAAGCCGTTACAAGAAAAATGCACTACAACGTATGATTTATTTGAGAAATATGTTTGCACAAAGCGAGCTTAATATTGCGAAATATTATTTCGATCGACGTATGTATGTTGCCGCTTCTGAGCGTGCGAATTATTTGATTAAAACATATCCTCAAGCACCCAGCGTAAAGCAAGCGCTGAAGATTGTATATCACTCCTCTACAGCACTAAAGCTGAACGATGCCGCCCGAGATGCGCAAACTATCTATGAGGCGACTTACCATAAACGTATGCCGAATGGCCCGGTTGAGCAATAGGTTTATTCAGTAGAATGCTATGACCCAATACATATTAGTTATTTGGCTGCCTACTGAGAGATAGATTCCCGCGGAAGCGGGAATCACAGTTATTGCTTCACTGATTAGTATTACTCTACTGTCTACATAATCGAATATTAGGGATACTCTCTAGAGATACGCGTCGTGTTGAGCGAAATGAATTGATATCTACACCACCACGTCGTGTGGAGCGACCGTAAACGGTAAGTTCTTCTGGTTTGCAATGCGTCAAAAGATGGATGAAAATTTTTTCAATGCATTGCTCATGAAATTCGTTATCATTTCGAAACGAGACAATGTATTTGAGTAGTCCCTCGTGATTAATTTTTTTCCCTTTGTATTGGATTTGTACGCTACACCAATCGGGTTGATTTGTTACTAGGCAATTTGATTTCAAAAGGTCAGTGCAAAGTATTTCTTCGACGACATGATCTGATTCGGTGAAAAGTGTTGATTCATCTGTATGGTAGTGATTGCAAATAACATCAAGATCATCAAGCAAGTATCCTTCGAGTCGTGCATGCAATTGTTGAGGCTTGAAATCTTTAATTGGAGTGATAGTAACGCGTATTTCGCTGGCGTTGAGTTGTGTTGCCAGATCTCGTGTGATTGTTGTTTCGACTGTCTTTAAGTCTTCAAAAATCGTGTTATTCAATGAGTTGAAGTAAAGCTTCATCGATTTGGACTCAATGATACAAGATGAATCTGCGCTGTAAATGATCTCAGCAATTGCAACAATTGGCTTACCTTTTGGATTCAGCCAGGAAACTTCATAATGGTTCCAGATATCGTAACCTGAAAATGGTAGTTTTCCCTGAAGACCTAATTCGTCGCGGCGAATACTTCGAGGGATTGGAAAGAGTTTTTCTGCATTGTATTGATTCTCATAAGGCGATTTTTTACCAAGCTCTGAATTTTTTGCGATAGCGTGAGGCATTTTTTTTCCTTTTTTATTGGGCAAGGACTCAATCAAAATTGATAAATGATGTAAAAAGTCTATCCAGCCCTCATTGTGTGCTAATTTTATACCAATTCTGGCATTTTTTCTACCGACTTTTCCTCAAAGGCTAACGCTTTGTTTAGATCACTTAACACAGCTCGCCATTCGCCTGCTAAGAGTGCTAATGAAGCATCTTGTTGTGCTTGTTCTTCTTCTAAATCTCGTATTTCATGGAAAGCATCTACAAGATAATCTAGTGCACGAACTTTTTTAAAGCTTAGTGTGTGCGTCAGAATAAAAGAAATTCGATCTTGCCAAACAAGCTCGACTTCGATGACTTGTAATCCTTGAGATAAAAGCTGGCACACTTCTTCTGCAGGGAGCTCATAGCCTTTACATTGAAAGCGTTTTTTCTCGTCATTAGGGTCGATGAGTAAGCAGTAAGAGGCTAATGAAAAGTCGCTGGGTAATGTTTCTGGATTGCTGACCCACGAAGTGAGTGTTGATTGAATAGATTGAGCTGTTGTGAAAGGTTCAATGTGAGTATCAGGAGCAGACTTACGTAACAGTGCTAACAGCTGACCTGCCTGTGTTGCGCTTGATGTATTAATAATTAAGCGTTGATTAATGCTATCTAGTAATGCAGGTAAGCGTTTTTGCACACAAAAAGCTTTAGGTAATAATTGAAACTCAAGCTCTTCAGCAAGCTGAGCTCGTTCTGCGCGTTTTACAGGATAGCCGCGCTGTGTTTCGAGATTGATAATTTGTTCATTAAGGATACGATGAATGACATTTTTAGGAAGGATTTTCTCTTCTTTCCCGAGAGAAAATAGAGATGCACCTGCTATCTCATGCACGAACATTTCGGGCAGGACCGGGAGCCATCCATAGATAAATCTAGCGTGCGGTGGGCATGCTTTTAATCGCTCTTCCTCTAAATATGTATTAAGTGATGCTGTTGATGTGCAGCGATAAATTAGCGCATTATTAAACCACATGGGGTGTGCTCCAATGAAAAAAGAATTGGAATCCTAGTAGCTTAGGATAGGATTTTCAAGGATAATTTATTTTTTAAAAAGCAAAGGATACTTATGTCACCCTATATTCTGATTTTGTATTACTCAAGAACAGGTTCTGTGGCTAATTTAGCGAGGCACGTTGCTCGAGGTGTGGAGCGTGTTTCGGGGATTGAGGCGAAATTACGCACTGTGCCACCGGTGTCGACCACGTGTGAGGCAACGTCTCCTGCAGTTCCTGACGAAGGCGCGCCTTACGTTTCGTTAGATGATATAGCCCAATGCAGCGGGCTAGCATTGGGTAGCCCAACACGCTTTGGGAATATGGCTGCTCCTCTTAAGTATTTTTTAGATGGGACAAGTGGATTATGGTTGTCCGGCGCCTTAGCGAATAAACCAGCGTGTGTTTTTTCATCGACATCGTCTATGCATGGCGGACAGGAGTCTACATTACTAAGTATGATGTTACCTCTTTTTCATCACGGTATGCTTCTTATGGGTGTGCCTTACACTGAGCCTGCTTTGAGTCAAACTACAGCAGGCGGTACGCCTTATGGTGCTACGCATGTTGCTGGTTCTAGTAATACAACCACGTTAACGGAGGATGAAATAACGTTAGCACAGCATATGGGGGAGCGGCTTGCTCGTGTCGCATTGCGTTTGGACAATGGGTTGACTGGATGAGAGTTGTTAGTTTTAATGCAAATGGCATTCGTTCTGCTGCGAAAAAAGGCTTTTTTTCCTGGCTGAATCTGATTCAGCCAGATTTTGTTTGTATCCAAGAGACAAAAGCGCAATGCATACAGCTTGTAGGGGATGAGACTTTTTTTCCAACACCTTATCATTGCGTGTATGTTGATGCGTTGAAAAAAGGCTATAGTGGTGTTGCGATATATGCGCGTGTCCCGCCATTAGCAGTGACTCATCATCTCGATTTTTCAGTCGCAGATGATGAGGGGCGCTATTTGCAATTTGATTATGCCGATTTCAGTATCGCTTCAATTTACTTTCCTTCTGGGACGAGTGGAGAAGAAAGGCAGGCGGTTAAATATCAGTTTTTGGATAAAATGGCGGTACATTTCGATGTATTAAAAAGTCGCCATCAACGCTTGATTTTGTGCGGGGATTATAATATCGCACATCAAAAAATCGACCTTAAAAATTGGCAAAGTAACCAGAAAAACTCGGGATTTTTACCTGAGGAGCGTGCTTGGCTTGATACGTTATTAACTCCCTTTAGTTTTGTTGATGCATTTAGAGTATTGAATCAAGCCCCACATGAATATACTTGGTGGTCGAACCGCGGGCGTGCTCGTGAAAACAATGTTGGGTGGAGGATTGATTATCAGATGATTACACCAAATCTTAGAGAGTCAATCAAACAAGTCGATGTTTATCGAGAAACTTTTTTTTCAGATCATGCCCCTGTGGTGATTGATTATGAAGGAGCGTGGTGTGTTTAAAATTGCGAGTTGGAATGTGAATTCATTATCTGTACGCCTGGAGCAAGTGTTAGCCTGGCTAAAAACAACAAATACGGATATTTTCGCGCTACAAGAAACTAAAATGACGGATGACCGATTTCCTCTTGATATCTTTGAAGAGGCAGGGTTTTACGTCTGCTTTTCAGGTCAAAAAACCTATAATGGTGTTGCAATTATTAGTCGACACCCGCTGAAGGATGTGTCATATGGGATACCAGGTTTCGATGATGATCAGCGTCGTGTGATTGCTGCGACGATTGGAGATGTACGAGTCGTGAACGTTTACGTCCCTAACGGAGCTGCAGTTGGCACAGATAAATACCTTTATAAACTAAATTGGTTAAGTGCGCTCAAAATATATCTTCAGAAGGAGCTAAAAGATTATTCAAAACTCGTTGTTTTAGGGGATTTTAATATTGCGCCAGCAGATTTAGATGTCTATGACCCTGCCCTCTGGGAGGGTGCTGTCCTAGTGAGTGAGCCTGAGCGCGATGCTTTACAGACCTTATTAGAGCTTGGTTTGGTCGATATTTTTAGGGTGCTTTATCCTGATGTTGCTCAATATACTTGGTGGGATTATCGTCAGGGGCGGTTTCGACGAAATCATGGCTTACGAATTGATTTGATTTTATTGAGTCAGTTACTTCACGAAGTTTGTACTCGTTGTGAAGTTGATGTTTATCCTAGAAAACACGAGCGTCCTTCTGATCATACGCCAGTTCTGGTTGAATTGGACATGCGTTTTGATAGCGCTTGATATTTTTAGCATACGTGGTAGAATCCCGGGTTTGCTGCCTGGGTTCAGGACGTGGTTTTCTGTAATTATAGAGAGTGGTTATTATGAAAGAATCTATTCATCCGGCGTATGAAGCCGTTAAAGTGACATGCAGTTGCGGTAACGTGTTTGAGACTCAGTCTACATTGTGTCATGATTTATCTATAGAAGTATGCTCTGAATGTCATCCTTTTTACACAGGACAACAGAAATTAGTCGACACTGGTGGTCGTGTTCAACGTTTCCGTGATCGCTACAAAGCACGCACAGAGCAAAATTAATTTATTCTCTTTTAGAATCTATTCAAAATTTACACCTCTCGGCCATAAAACATCAATTTTATGGCCGAGTTTTATTGTATTACATCAGCAACAATTGACGTTCTAAAGCCATTTTTTTGGGCTTGGGATTAATGAGACGCTTTTCGCGATCTCTTTAGGGAGGAGCGTTTTTTTTGCACGCTCTATCTTTTTTTGTTTTTACAAAACGCAGTGGAATTCATATTGTGACAGCGGTATGATGAACTGTTTTTTGTTTAATTTTAGAGAGAATTATGTCAAATAATGATGTGCTAAAGCAACGAGCCCTAAATTACCACGCCTTCCCGACGCCAGGTAAACTATCAATACAAGTAACCAAGCCGACTGATTCTCAGGATGATTTGTCATTGGCTTATACCCCTGGTGTTGCGCAGCCTGTGATAGCTATTGCTGAAAATCCGGCTGATGCTTATCGGTATACGGCTAAAAGTAACTTAGTGGCTGTCATGACAAATGGAACGGCTGTTTTGGGGCTAGGTAATGTGGGTGCTTTAGCAAGTAAGCCCGTGATGGAAGGTAAAGCTGTTTTATTTAAGCGATTCGCAGGTATCGATGTGTTTGATATTGAAGTCGATGCAGACGATCCACAAGATTTCATTTCAACAGCAAAAGCGATTGCACCGACATTCGGCGGTATTAATCTTGAAGATATCAAAGCTCCAGAATGTTTTGAGATAGAGCAATCTTTGATTGAGCAGCTCCATATTCCTGTTTTTCATGATGATCAACATGGCACGGCTATTGTCGTGGCTGCAGGTTTGCTAAATGCACTAGAGTTGCAACAAAAGAAATTAGCTGATGCCAAGATTGTTTGTATTGGTGCTGGCGCTGCGGGTATCGCCTCTATGCGATTATTGACTGCTTTAGGCGCGAATAAGTCAAATATGTTATTGCTTGATACGAAAGGTGTTATTCATACAGGACGAGAGGATTTAAACCCCTATAAATTTGCGTTTGCCTCTAATACAACTGCACGAACACTCGCCGATGCTTTAGTTGATGCCGATGTGTTCATTGGTGTGGCAAAACCTGATTTGTTGAGTCCTGAGCTGTTAAAGCGTATGGCACCTAAGCCGATCGTTTTCGCATTATCTAATCCAAATCCAGAAATTAAGCCAGAGCTTGCTCGCTCTATTTGCGATGATATCATTATTGCAACAGGTCGAAGTGACTATCCAAACCAAGTGAATAATGTACTCTGTTTCCCTTATATTTTCCGTGGCGCTTTGGATGTGCGTGCGCGTTGTATTAATCAAGCTATGCAAATTGCTGCAGTAGAGGCCATTCGACATCTTGTTCATGAGCCTGCGCCAGAAGAAGTGAAGCGTAACTACCCTGGCGTGACTGATTGGGAGTTTGGTATGAATTATATTTTACCAAAACCAATTGATCCTCGTTTGAGAGACCGAGTTCCTCATGCCGTTATGAATGCAGCTATTGCAAGTGGTGTTGTTGAACGTTCAACAGAAGTTCTCGTTTAAAGAGGAATGTCTATGTCATCGAAAGTAAAATCAACCTGGTTAGCGTGGGCTATTTGTGGTTTGGGTGCATTGTATTATGCGTACGAATATTTATTAAGAATTACGCCAAGCGTGATGGAGCACGCCTTGCGTGAGCACTTTAGTTTATCTGCTACAGGGTTTGGTTTGCTTTCTGCTTTTTACTACTACGCTTACGTGCCAATGCAAGTTCCTGTTGGGGTTTTAATGGATCGTTTTGGACCCCGTCGCTTAGTTACTTTCGCATGTGCTTTGTGCGTTATTGGCACTTGGATGTTCGCTGAAACAAAAATCATCGGTGTTGCTGCGGCAGGTCGTTTTATTGTTGGATTTGGCTCAGCATTTGCATTTGTTGGCGTCTTAAAGTTAGCAACACTTTGGTTGCCTGAAGATAAACTTGGTACAGTTGCAGGGTTGGCGAGTGCTTTGGGGACATTAGGCGCAATGGTTGGCGATAATTTTCTTGGACACATTGTACATCGAGTGGGCTGGCAACAGGCTGTCAACTACTCTGCTTTTTTTGGCATAGGCTTGGTTGTATTGCTTTGGTTTGGCATACATGATCATAAACGTCGTTTAGAAGATGATGGCGGAACGATTAGCTCCTTTAGAGATGCGTTGCTCGATTTGAAAATCATCGTAGTGAATAAACAAATCTGGATAAATGGAATTTACGGTTGCTTAGTTTATTTGCCCACAACAGTGTTTGCTGAGTTATGGGGTATACCGTACCTACATCACGCACATCACTTATCAATGGGAGATGCCGCGACTGCAAATTCATTTATTTTTATGGGATTTTTATTAGGCGCACCCTTGATGGGCTGGATTTCAGATCAGTTGAAACGACGTAAATTACCGATGTTTATGGGGGCTTTTTGTGCTTCAGTGATCATGATGATTGTGATTTATGTCCCCAATTTGAGTTTGTCTCAGTTGAATGTACTGATGTTTTCTTTGGGCTTATTTTATAGTGTTCAAGCGCTTGTCTTTGCTGTCGGACGAGAGCTTAGTCCTGATGAGGCGGCCGGGACGGCGGTTGCGATGACAAATATGCTTGTTATGTTAGGGGCAATGTTTGTTCAGCCTCTGATTGGTCGATTATTGGATTGGAGCTATAGCAGCCAGCATGCTGCTGACGCGACTTCCATGGTGTTGCAAGATCATAGCGTTAGACTACTGTACAGCGCGCATGATTATCAATTGGCGATGTCGGTTATTCCTGCAGGCATTGTTATTGCAGCAATTCTAACCTTCTTTTTAAGAGAGACGCATGCGCATGCAAAACACAATAAGTCGTAATCAGCTCTTTTGGGGAGGGATTGCGTGTGGAATGGCTGGATTATTCTATTGTTATGAATTTATCCTAAGAATTATTCCCGGTGCTTTACAAGGCGAGTTGAGTCATGCTTTCGGCCAAGTATCTGCCTCTGTATTTGGTCAGGTTGCTGCATTGTATTATTTTGCATATACACCCATGCAGCTGCCTGTTGGAATGTTGATGGACAGATTTGGTCCGAGAAAATTGCTTTCGTTTGCATGTTTATGCTGTATGGCAGGATCTTATCTTTTTGGATTTTCATCTTCACTTTCTTTGATTGGCTTTGGTCGGTTTTTAGTTGGTTTTGGTTCTTCTTTCGCTTTTGTTGGCGTTTTATCGTTAGCTGTTCACTGGTTACCTGCGCGCTATTTTTCGTTGGTGACAGGCCTTGTTACAACGCTCGGCATGTTTGGTGTTGTGTATGGGGAAGTGAAGATCACTTCGCTTGCTGCAACTGTAGGGCTAGGTCGTGTCCTTTGGATGACGGTATTCGGTGGTTTTTTTCTGATGATTCTCATCTTTGCGATCGTACGTGATGCACCTGGTGAAGTAGATACGAAAAAACAACCTTTTGGAGATTTCTTGAAAGAGGTTTGGCGTGTTTTGATCTCGCCTCAAGTCTGGATTATTGGTTTAGTTGGAGCGTCTTTATATACTTCTCTTTCTGTTTTTGGAGAATTGTGGGGGAAAACCTATTTAGAACAAGCTCATCATTTGAGTAAGATGCAAGCAGCAGAATGTATTTCTTTGATGTTCTTTGGCTGGGCATTAGGTGCGCCGCTTTCTGGATATTGGTCTGATAGAACTGCACGACGTGTTTTTCCTTTGATGATGGGTGCATTAATATCATTGATTGCGATTAGTATTGTGCTCTATAGCACAGGCCTGTCCTTTTCTATCTTATGCTTACTAATGTTTATTTATGGTGTGGCAAGTGGTACTGAAATTATTGTCTTTATTATGGCAAAAGAAAACACCGGCGCATTGGTTTCTGGTACAGTGTTTGCTGTAGCAAATATGATTGTTAGTTTGGGCGGGGTTATTTTTCAACCACTTGTGGGTTGGATTTTAGATAGAGGACATCGTCAATTGATCAATGGTCAGTATGTGTATTCTGTCCATGATTATCAAATGGCATTGTCTGTTTTACCTATTTCCTTGGCGTTGGTCCTATTGATAGGATTCTTTTTACAAGATAAACGTCGCAACGCGATGCGCTGAGCTTGACATACTAAGCCTTTTTATACGAATCATCTATAACACTTAGTGTGATCCGAATACGGCGATGATTTCTTGTATCATTTTTCGTTCAAGTGGGTTTTGATTGATGCTTCGGCGCACCGCAAATGAGTGAATGCGCCCATGCTGATACTGCGTTCGAGTAAAGGCGGTATCGTGATTTGATATAATCACGGGGATACCCATAGATGCTGTTTTTACAGCGAGCTCGGCTAGCTCCATTTGTTCTTCTTGCCCGAACTTTTGATGTGAATAAGAAGAAAAGTTGCTAGTTTGCTGGATTGGCGCGTAAGGTGGATCGCAATAAATAACATCTCCTAATTTTGCTTTTGAAAAAGTTTCGCGAAAATCAGCTTGAATGAAAGTTGTTGACGCTTGACTCTTGTCACAAAATCGCTGCAGCTCATTTTTAGGAAAATAAGGCTTGTTATATCGACCAAAAGGTACGTTGTAGTAACCTTTTCGGTTATATCGACATAGTCCATTATAGCCATGTCGATTTAAATATAAAAATAAGCATGCGCGTAATCGTTGATCTGTCGTTCGATTAAATAGTGCCCTATAAGCATAATACTGTTCACTTTGATTATTTTCAGGCGAAAAAAAAGTTTCACAAGTCTGAATCAAGGTTTCTTTTTCTTGCTGTAGCAGTTGGTAGAGGTGAATCAAGTCGCGATTTGTGTCTGCTAATAGGTAGCTTTTATAATTCGTGTTCATAAAAACAACCCCAGACCCTGTAAAAGGCTCGACTAGGCGAGTTGCTTTAGGTAGAGAAGAAAGTACATGTTCAAGACAGCGATATTTACCGCCGGCCCACTTTAAAAACGGCTTTTGTTTGCTCATTTAGTCATCTGAGCAGGAGAGAGACGTTGAGCGGCGACCTGTGGTTGCTCTTTTTCTGTTTCTGTCCATTGAATTTCAATTCTGCGATTGTAAGCACTAGAATGGATAAATTTATTGTCTCCAATATCATGTTCATCGCCATATCCTTCGGCAACTAAGTGTTCAGCAGGAATGCGTTTTGCCCACAAGAACGTAAGCATCGTTTCTGCTCTTGCATTAGAGAGCTTATCTTTGTGATGGTCTGTACCGATATTATCTGTAAAGGCCGCAACGTAGATTTTATCGTAATGGTAGGTTTTCAATAACGTCGGAATGTCGTTTAAGCCAGGATAGCAGATATCATTCAAATTTGAAGAATTGAACACAAAGTAATGATCCGTGGGAACAATCAGTGTGTATTGATTGCCATAGCGTACGAATTGAATGTCTTCTCGGCGCAGCTTTTGAATGAGCCTTGCTCTTAATGTAAATGGAGAAATCGCACTTGGGTCTGTTTGTATCGTATCTCTAAAATCATTAAAAGGTGGGTTAAAACAACCCGCAACGAAGAGAGAAAGGATGCTAATGCGAAAGAGCGTGTAAAGGCAGTTCACAGATTTTTCCAGTCAATTGATCACTCATCAATACTAGCATTGACGGTGTAAATTGCAATAGTTCGCTAAGATTGATATCCTTTTATTGGACGATATAACGAGTTCCTCTCATGCAGAAACAACCTTTTTACGCATTAACACTCGCAGCCCTCGGCATTGTATATGGGGATATTGGAACAAGTCCGCTTTATGCTATGAAAGTTATTTTAAGCGGCTTGCCCATCACGCAGACGAATATTTTGGGTGTGTTGTCGCTTATTTTTTGGTCTTTGACACTCTTAATTTCTGTGAAATATTTATTTATTTTGTTTCGCGCAGATAACGAAGGTGAAGGTGGGATATTAGCCTTGCTCGCGTTGCTTAAGCCAAAAAATCAGTACTACACAGGTTTATTTTTTGTTATTGGTATTTTGGGCGCCGGCTTGATGCTGGGTGATGGTATGTTAACACCTGCCATTTCGGTGATGAGTGCTGTTGAAGGTGTGAACGTTGTTTTCCCAAAATTAACACCGGTGATTTTACCCATTACTTGTTTTATTTTGCTCATGATTTTTTCATTTCAATCCTGGGGGAGTAGCAAGATTGGGATTATTTTTGGCCCTGTGATTTTTATCTGGTTTTTAACCATTGCCATTTTAGGAGGTGTACATATTGTAAGCAACCCGATTGTATTAGAGGCTATCAATCCTTTATATGGGTTACAGATGCTCAGTCAACTTGGAACCAAAAGTTATTTTATTTTAGGGGGTGTTTTTTTAGTCATGACAGGAGGCGAGGCGTTGTATGCTGATCTGGGGCATTTTGGACGAGCGCCGATTCGTTTGACTTGGTTTATGTTAGTGTTTCCCTCTCTTTTATTGAATTATTTTGGTCAAGGCGCTTATCTTTTACAAAATCCTGCTGCGATTGAAAATCCATTTTTTTGTCTTGCCACGGAAGCATTTGCATTTCCTCTTTTGATTCTTGCGACATGTGCAACGATTATTGCTTCCCAAGCCGTCATCTCTGCGACGTTTTCTTTAACAAAGCAAGCCATTTTATTGGGCTTTTATCCTCATATGGCTATTACGCAAACCTCAGGATTTCAGCGTGGACAAATTTATATCCCGCAAATGAATTTAATTTTGGCTATCGGGACTTTCTCTTTGATTTTCATTTTTAAAGATTCGAATGCTATGACGCATGCTTATGGTATTGCTGTGAATTTAGTCATGGTTCTCACCTTATTACTTGTA
Organism: uncultured Legionella sp.; assembly: GCA_964471225.1. Taxonomy (GTDB): domain Bacteria; phylum Pseudomonadota; class Gammaproteobacteria; order Legionellales; family Legionellaceae; genus JAGVJT01. The sequence continues at coordinate 27,947 of CAYYEZ010000027.1, forward strand.
ATTCACGTTGCGCGTTTGCAATGGCGATGGGGCTATTCAAAACTTATTGCTGTATTTAGTCCGTTTTTCATTATAGACATTTCATTTTTAGTGGCTAATTTGCTTAAAGTGAAAACAGGAGGATGGATCCCTATTGTCTTTGCAAGTTTTGCGGGATTTGTCATGTACACTTGGAGCAAAGGACGCTTATACCTTAAAGAAACATACTATATGAATAAAGAAGACCTATCTAAAGTCGTTGAGCAGTTAGATGCGTTGCCTTTATCTAATCTGTCGCATACTACGGCTGTATTTATCACAGATATTTATGATAAAAGCGGGGGTAGTTTTTTACATTTTTTAAAATTAAGTCGAATGATTCCTGAGCATATCTTAATCGTTGATTATTCTGTCGCGAATGTGCCACATGTTTCATCGTTAGATCGTTTTGAGATTCATTGCTTAAGAAAAAATATTTGCGAATTAACTTTGCATTACGGCTTTATGGATATCGTTTCTATTCCTCAGGCATTGTACGTTGCGAGCGATAGAGGGTTGCTCCCGTTTACTGTTGATATCGATGCAGCAACTTACTTTCTCGAGATTCCTAACGTGATGCCTTCTCGCGAGCGGAAAGCATTGCGTTTTCTATGGCAGGATAAATTATTCGCATTTCTTGTTAGAAATTATTCAGCTAATCTTAATATTGAGTTTTATCAGTTGCCTTATAATCGTACGGTTGCGATGGGGACGTATTACTTAATTTAAGAGGTGCTTAGCAATGGGAGCGGGGTGTTTTTCCTTTAACCACTTGGATATTGATGCCACCGATAGTAGGGTTGTTTGCTGCCTGACTTAAGTAATCGAGTAGCGGGATGTCAATCACTTTGTGAGCGCTGGATGATGCCTGTCGAAAGTATAAAGTATCACCTTTCCAGAAGGCGAAACCGATGTGCGAGATATCCAAATTTGTACCAATGATGGCTTTCAAAGGCCAGTTAGGACGTACAATTTCAATGATTGCACCCGAAGGAATTTGGCTTGAAATAGCAGGGTTGAGTTGTCCTTGCTGGGTGATTAATTGATTCAGTGGAATATAGGGGACGACAGTATTTTCTGATTGAAAGTGCTGTCCTTCTGCATGCAGTGCTGCAAGACGCATAGCTTTTTGCTCAGTGGTGAGTGTTGGGATACGGATGCGTGCGAGGGGTAATTTTTTATACCAAGACGCTTTGTCGATTTCGGTTGAGGCATATTGAGCAATAATATGTTTTTTTTCATCTCGAATCGTAGGAGTAATGTCCTGCAAATAGCCATTTATTTGGTTATTTTTATTCCAATCAAGCGAAGTAAAATGATTACGAGTGACGAATGAGACGATGCCATCACGATAGCGAATTTTATCTAGGCATTGTTTAAAATGGGCCGTATTATCTGCGAATGTTAATGCGAGTATTGTATCTACGTAAGTCTGGCAATCAAAAGCATCGAGACGAATGCGTGGCATTTCATCATATTTACTCGGGCGACCCTCACCAAGTGGGAATAAAACATAAGGGTAATTTAGATAATATTCGCTGAAATAATAAAGTCGGTCGGCAGTCGTGCTACTTTTTTGTTGTATATGCTCATAGAGCTTGTCGATTTTTTTATCGATAGACTGTTGAGGTAAGAAAGCTATTTTTTCGTCAGTATTTTGGTAGTGCTGCAGAATTGATTTATCAAGGCGAGCGAGAGCTTGAGGCTGCTCGGCGAACCCCTGATGAACGTACGTTGCAAGTAGTATGAAGGATAGATAACGCATCATAGGGGGTAGCTTACCGATTAATTTCTATGAAGTCCAAGATTTTTTATGTATATTATTGGTGGCGTATTTCACGAAGAAGAGGCAGCGATGCTTAATGTAATTTGGTTGTCGATGATGTTTTTGGCAGTCATTGTAGGTGCTTGTTTGGGGCGACTTGACCAGGTCGTGCAGGCAGTGACAGATTCTGCAAAACATGGATTTGAAGTTGCATTAGGTCTTGCAGGTATGATGTCGCTCTGGTTGGGTATCATGAATATTGCTACAGAGTCGGGTTTAGTGCACGGCTTGTCTCGAGCGATGCGTCCTATTATGCGCCGATTGTTTCCCGACGTACCAGAAGATCACCCTGCGATGGGTGCGATGATGATGAATATTGCGGCGAATATGCTGGGTTTAGCAAATGCTGCAACGCCTTTTGGATTACAAGCGATGCGAGAGCTGCAGAAGTTAAATACACACGTGCATACCGCAACGAATGCAATGTGTACTTTTTTAGCGATCAATACGTCGAGTGTACAATTGATTCCTGCAACAGCGATAGCCTTTTTGGCTTCAGGAGGCAGTAAGCATCCGACAAGTGTGATCGTGAGCGCGTTGATTGCAACTTCTGTTTCGACGATAGTCGCTTTAATCGCTGTAAAAAAACTTGCAAAATTACCTTTTTATCAAATTAAAGATGAGGAGCAGTCATGAATAGCTTGCTCTCTTTTTTTTCTAACGGATTGTTTTTGGCTTTTATCGTGGGTATCCCATTATTTGGTGTGATTAAAAAACTAGATACCTTCGATGCTTTTATTACTGGCGCAAAGCAGGGATTTGAGATTAGTGTCGGTTTGATTCCTTATTTAATTGCGATGTTAGTTGCCATTGGTATGCTCAGAGCCTCTGGATTTTTTGAGCTGATGAATCACTATTTGGCGCCATTTTTATCTTCGATTGGTATGCCGCCCGAGTTATTACCGTTGGCATTAATTAGGCCTTTCTCGGGAAGTGCATCTACTGGTGTGATGGCTGAGTTGATTCATACTTATGGTGGAGATTCTTTGATTGCAAAAACGGCAGCAACGATGATGGGGAGTACTGAGACCACATTTTATGTTATTGCTGTGTATTTTGGCACAATCAGTATACGTAAAACGCGTCATGCAATTCCTGCGGGTCTTTTAGCTGATGCGGCAGGGATTCTTGCGTCTGTTATTGTTTGTCGATACATGTTCGCTTGATCAGCTCTTGTTCGGTCTCTTTTGAGATAACTTGGTTTACCGAATGATCGAAATCAATTGAGGATAGCATCTGTTTTTTCGAAGTCAGTCTTATGCTCAATCCAAGTCTCGCTCGCCAGATAATATAATCCACAGCGGATTGGCAAGGTATAGATTTGGCTTAAATACTTGGCATAGGCTTCGATTTGTTGCTGGTGTTTGGCCGAGGGTTGACCTGTTTTAAAGTCAATAATCCAACGTACGCCGTTTTCTTCAAATGTTCTATCAATCACACGTGTATGTAAGACGTCATGCTCTTTGACTAAAATCGCATATTCGTTGTGTTCATGCAGATGTTGTTGAATGATCCATTGTCCTTTTGGGGTATGAAACAAGGGATAAAGGTAAGTACGAATATTTTTAAGTAGCGGTTCTGTGTTCATTAGGCCTTGTTGTTTCAGCGAGAGATGCGCTAAATTCCAAGGGATTTCACTGAAATCTTTTGGATGATAAGTACAAATCCATTGCAGCAACGTATGTGTTGCGATTCCTAATAGGCGCGCGTCATCTTTTTCAATAGACCAATGAGCATCTTGTGGTCGATTTGATGGCATGACGACAGGATGATGATAAAACTGGCTGGACAAACGCTCTATATTGACGCTCTGAAGCGCTATTGAATGCTCGACTGTTGTGGATTCAATAGTCTCAAAATGTATATCTTTAAGCAAAGACTTGAAGGTGTTTGCTGTGATGGTATGCTGAAAATCACTAAGATAAAGTCTCTTTTTAGCACGAGTAACCGCAACATAGAGTAAGCGTTGTTGCTCATAGCTTTCTTTTTCTTTGTCTAGTTTACTTAAGTAGTCGTATAGTGGAGACGCTTCCTCATGTGTTGCTTTAAGCGGTGAAACCAAAATAAAATCATCTGCTTCAGAGGGCAAGGTGAGCCAACGTAATAAAGGTTGATGTGTTTGTGATGTTTTAGCACTTAAGCCAGGTAGTATCACGCTGTCGAACTCTAGACCTTTGGCTTTATGAATAGTCATAATTTGAAGACGTGCGGCTTCCATTTTTTTTGAATAAAGACCATTGAATGCTTTTTTAAAAGCGGCGATATCGAGTGTGCCGTCTTTTTCATATTGCTCAATAAGACGTAAATATTCGTGCAGGTCGAGTTGCTCTCGATCCGTTAAGACGCTGCATAGATGCAGTGCTTCTAATGTATTCAAGATCCATTGAGCAAGAGGTTGTTGTTGTCGATGTAGAATCGCATACTGCATTCTGTCATAGCAAAATTGCGCACGTATTTTACCCTCTTCAGAAAGCGTTTGATATGTTTCTTGACGCGATAATGCTTCAAAGAAAGAACCTTGGTGCTGAGATAGGGTTAGAATGTCATTCAGCGTTAGCCCACACCAGGGGCTACGCAAAAATGCCGCCCACGCAAGATCGACGCCTGGTGTTAATAGACATTGCGTGATAATCCAAGCATCTTGAACATGGGGAAGGGCTGAAAGCCAGTCAATATCAACGCCCTGATAGGCAATATTTGCTTCTCGAAGTGAGCGAATAATCTGGGCAAGTTGATGACGAGAGCGTACAAGGATTGCGATGGTTTGATTTGGATATTGTGATAGCTCTTGTTGAATGGTCGCTAATAAGTGTTTTGCCTCTTCATCCTTTGTTGCATATTGGCGTGCTTGAATAAATGCTGCTTGATGGGGGGCGTGAATCGCTTCTGCAGAATGAAATTGAATGGCTCCTGACTCTAAATCATTATCGAGGGGAAAAATATTTTTAAAATACTGATTAATCCAACTTACAAGTGTTGAATTTGAGCGAAAATTACAAGCTAGTTGCAGAAACTTTAATCTAACAGGACCAATGCCGTGATATTTTGCTCGTAAAAATAAACCGACCTCAGCACTTCTAAAGCGGTAAATAGATTGCATCGGGTCGCCAACGATGAACACTGTTTTTCCCTCTTGAAAGCCTTCAACAAGTTGGCTCAGCAGCTCAAACTGTTGGATTGAGGTGTCTTGAAACTCATCTATCAGCAAGTGATGAATCATATTGTCCATATATAAGGCGAGATCGGTAGGGGCGTCATTCACTGTGAGTGCTTGATGTGCCGCAGTTGCGACAGCGGTGAAGTCAGTACAGTGATGCTCTTGCCAAACCAGCGTTAAATGCGCCGTTAGGAGAGGAAGTAATCTGAATAAAGCTTGTAGGGTGTGCCATGACGACTCAGGATAAACTGGCTTAGGTAATTGACGTACACGAATTAGTGCCTCTAAACAGGCGGGATAAGTTGATAATGATTCTAATAAGGCTTTGCTTTCTTCTTTCAAGCGATTATAAGTCTCTTTATCGCAGGCATCTCGTCGTAATCCCACGTGGTGATCGAATGCTTTCCGCCAATTAAGCTGAGACGTTAATAAGAGTGATGCTAAACCTTGAAGTAGCTCTGGATTTAGCGCGGCCCAGTCTTCCCATGTTTTTAGAATAAAGCGTGGTGAGGTGGGGTTGTTTTCAATAGTTGAAACTTCTTTAGCGAGTTTTATTAAAGAAGAGATGAGTTCAACAGGGACGGTGGCTTTGAATCGATTGATTTCATGAGTCTCCATGAACATCAACGCTTTTTCAAAATCCTGTTGATCTTGCTGTTGTGCTGTAAAAAGCTTTCGTAACCATTGCTCTCTTGTTTGCAGTTGCTCGCTTAAAATCTGAATAACTTTATCTTGGCGATTATCAAAATGAGTGAGCAAAGTGATGAGCGCGCTTTGATAGTCGGGATCGGTCAGTGCATGTTTAAAGCATGCTGTTGCTGCCTGATGGTAAAAAGGGCTCGGTTGATCTGTGAGTGTGGCGTATGGGATATTTCGTTCAAAAAGAGGCATTGCGTGAGTGAGTCTTTGACAAAGTGCATCAATCGTGGTGATACGCAAACGATGAGGAAGATTAAGCAGTTGCCATTGTTTGAGTCTATCTTGCCTGAGTGCTGCAGTAGCGTATTGCATTGTTTTTTCTTGATGAGGCGTTTCTGGTCGGATTCCTTGTTGTGCTCGCATAAGTGCTGAAAATACACGTTCGCGCATTTCACTGGCGGCTTTTCTGGTGAAGGTGAGCGCTACAATTTGTTCTGGCTCTTCGACACGGCTGAGTAAGCGCAAAAATCGTTGTGTGAGAACTTCTGTTTTTCCAGATCCCGCCGGTGCTTGCAGTATACAAGAAATGCTAGGGTCTGTTGCTTCGACACGTGCTTGCTCATCGATAAGCATAATTTTTTTCCTTTACTACAGATGAAATGCTACAAAGAGAGCAATACACATTAAGAACCCCACATAAAGCAAGTTCAGTGTTTGGTTGTGTATTTTATTTCCGACTTGTGCGCCAATTTTAGCAGAAAAAAGGCAAAAAGGCGTCAAAATCATAGCAGCAAGTAGATTGACATAGCCAAAAGAGTAAGGAGCCAGGCCTGTATCGTTCCAGCCTGCAATAATCATAGAAAGACTCCCTAATGCACCAATAAATACCCCTGTGACGGAAGAAATGGCGATTGCCTTTTTGATGGGATATCGGTACCAAGTAAAATAAGGCGTAGTCATTGTACCACCTCCGATACCGAGCAATACTGAAAAAATGCCAACTAAAAAGCCTGCGGTGTAACAAGAGCGTGTTGAAATGTTGGGTATCGCTTGCTGGTCTGCCATGCGCTTTTTGGTGAGGAGCATGTAAGAGGCACAGCATAATAAGTAGATAATAAAAATAATTTGAAGTAAAAAAGAGGACAGTCGATGAAAATTGAAACTTGCTAGCACCAGTCCAAAAAAAACTGGAGGAATCCATTTTTTGAGTATGGGGACATTGATATGTTTTAGTTTATATTGCTCAATTGATGCGGCGAGTGTGCTAGGAATAATAATAGCGAGAGAGGTCGCTACCGCTTGATGCATCACTTGGGGTGGGGTGGTTCCTAATTTGGGCAATAAGTAGAGGAAGAGCGGGATGAGAAAGCTCCCTCCACCCACACCAAACAAGCCTGCTGTAAATCCAGAGAAAAGACCGCCGATAATAAAACATGCAATGAGTGTGAGCATGATTTATTTGAGCTCGCGTCTTAAGATTTTACCCACATTGGTCTTGGGTAATTCTGAATAAAACGCAATGATTTTAGGTACTTTATAAGCTGCTAGATGCTTACGACAGTGTGCAATCACTTGTGTTTCAGTGAGCGATTCATCACGTTTTACAATGCAGGCTTTCACTTTTTCATCGACATCGCCTTGATGCACACCGACGACCCCAACTTCTAGTACACCAGGAAGCATGCTGATGACTTGCTCAACTTCATTGGGATATACATTAAATCCTGAAACTAGAATCATGTCTTTTTTTCTGTCGACAAGATAAACGAAACCTTGATCATCGACTCGAGCGATATCTCCTGTTCTAAGGAAACCATCTGTCCAAAAAACTAAATCTGTCTCATCTTGACGGTGCCAGTAACCTGGCATGACTTGAGGGCCTCTAATACATAACTCGCCTGTTTCTCCCAGCGGAACTTCAAAGCCATTATCGTCACGAATCGATATTTCAGTTGAAGGCAATGGAAGCCCAATACTACCATTATAGACCTCTAGATACATGGGATTAATCGTCACAGCAGGACTTGTTTCTGTGAGGCCATAGGCCTCAAGTACCCGTGAGTGTGTTTTTTCACGCCAAGCGAGAGCGACACTTTTTTGCAATGCCATTCCGCCAGAAAGTGACAATTTGAGCTTTGAAAAATCAATGTCTTGGAACAGTGGATGATGAAGAAGTGCGTTGAACAAAGTATTGACGCCAGTGATGGCGGTGATTTTTCGATATCGGATCGTTTTTATAAATTGAATCAAGTCACGAGGATTTGTGATGAGAATGTTCTCTGCGCCGAATTTTAAAAAAGTTAAGCAGTTCGCGGTTAAAGAAAAAATGTGGTATAGCGGTAGGGCCGTGACAATTTTATCTTCTGTATTCACCTGCAGTGGGCTTATCCATGCAGAGGCTTGTAAAACGTTGGCGAGTAAGTTTCCGTGAGTCAAAATAGCGCCTTTGGCAACGCCGGTGGTACCTCCGGTGTACTGGATGAAGGCAATATCTTCTCGCGTGATGACTTCTTGTATTAATTTTGATCGAGAGGGTTTGATTGTGTCTCTAAAAGAAATGGCACTGGGAATGGAGAATGGAGGCACAAGTCGTTTGATGTATTTCACGACATGATTGACCAGCCAGCGTTTTAAAGGCGGAAAAACATCGCCGATTTCAGTCACAATCACATGTTTCAAATGAGGTAGCTTTGGTAATGCTGCCTCAACGGTTTTTGCAAAGTTTGCCAAAACAATGAGCGCACTCGCCTGACAATCAGAAAGCTGGTGTACAACCTCGTCACGCGTGTAGAGTGGGTTTGTGTTCACAACAATACACCCTGCACGTAAAATTCCAAATAGCGCGATGGGGTACTGCAGTAGGTTAGGGAGCATGATAGCAACACGATCACCTTTTTTAAGACCAAGGCGTTGTAAATAAAGTGCAAAAAGACGGCTATAATCCTCAAGTTCTTCATAAGTGATCGAAACGTCAAAGTTTGTGTATGCTTTTTTGTTAGCATACATGCTGCAAGATTCTTCGAACATCTGAATCAACGATCCATATTGATTGAGGTTGATCTCGTAGGGGACCCCCTCTTGATAGTGACTAAGCCACAGTTTATCCACGTGTTAACCTTCTGTTACAAGTTTGTGCGTGCTAGTATAAACAAAAATAATTCCAGGGGGTAGGATGGCAACAGAGAATGTATTGAAAACACAAGCGTTTAAATTAAAAGGACGCTTGTTTACTTTCACAGTTCTACAACTGCAAGAGGTTGTATGCGAATCTATCATCAAACAATTGACAGAGGTGATTTCTCAAGCGCCAAAATTATTTGAAAATACCCCTGTTGTTCTTGATTGCTCAAGTATCGAGAGTGATGCATTGGATCTATCATCACTTTGTCAGGCGATTCGTGAACAAAGTGTTGTACCGATCGCTATTCAGGGAGGCAGTCCTTTTTTACAAACATGTGCTAGAGCTTTAGGTCTTGCCGTACTTAATGCCTCGGCAACGAATGATAAGCCGTTAGACACAAGTACAGAAGTGGTTTCAACGATGTTAACCTCGAAGCCAAAACGGGTGAGTGTGCCCATTCGCTCTGGTCAACAGATTGTGAGCAAAGATGCCGATTTAATTATTACAGCCTCAGTGAGTCACGGTGCCGAAATTTTATCAGAGGGTAATATTCACGTGTATGGCGCGTTGCGTGGTAAGGCGCTGGCGGGGATCAATGGTGATAAAGAAGCGAGAATATTTTGTCAGTCTCTTGATGCCGAGTTGGTTTCTATTGCGGGTTTTTACTTAGTCCGAGAGACACTACATCCCATGACCTCTCCTTGTCAAATTTACTTACAGGACGATCAAATTAAAATTGAGCCTTTATGAATGATGCTGTTTTTATTTCAGATTTGCATTTACATCCGGAAAGCGCTTTTTTAACAAGGCGTTTTAAGCAGTGGGTGTGCTGGGCGCTCAAAAATACGCGTACTGTTTATATTCTTGGAGATTTTTTTCATGCTTGGGCTGGCGATGATACGCTAGATGCTTGGAGTCGAAGCATCGCAGCACAATTAGCACAATTTCATGACCATGATATCCCAGTTTATTTTATGGCGGGAAATCGTGACTTTTTAGTTGGTCAGGATTTTGCACATCTTGCCAAGATTAACATTATAGACGAGCCGTACGTGACTGAATTTGGTCACGACAGGGTGCTCATTGTACATGGCGATCGCTATTGTACCTTGGATACGGCACATCAATGGTTTCGAAAAGTGACTCGGCATGGGTTTTTTCGGCAGTTTTTTTTAGCCTTACCTCGTCGTTTTCGTGAGAAGATTGTTTATCAGGTTCGAAAACAAAGCCAATCTCGCATGCTCCCTAAATCGAAAATGATGACGGTTTCAGAGTCATTAGGTATTGAGGCGATACAACACGATGTGAACATCATTATTCACGGCCATACGCATGACCCTATGCGTATTTCGCATCAATATCATGGTAAAAATTTTGAACAAATAGTTCTCAGTGATTGGGAAGAAAATGTTCTTATTTTGTGTTACAATGAGAACAAGACGTTCTATTATGTTAAGTTTGATGAGGAGAATGACAATGCCTGTTCCTGCCACAACCCCGGTTGAGCCATTAACCTCGGCATCCGAGACAGCAAAAGCAAAGTCGGTTATTGAAAACGTGAAAAAAGAGATTGCAAATCAGCAAGCAAGCTCAAGAATGGAGCAATTAAAAGCTGATCAAGCCGCAGATAGCGCTCGTCTAGCAAAGCTTGACATGCTTGTTCAGCATCGACTTCACGGAAATCCTGATGAAAAAGGTAGTGAACGAGAAGCGTTGATGCCCATGTTGGAAGAAAATGCGGCGTCTCCTGGTGGTAAGGCTTATGAAAATTTCAAATCAGCCTATCAAGAGTTGGTACGCATGGCCATTGCGTTATGCTACGTGCTTTCCGCCTATTTTCGTGCCAAGGGTGCCGGCATAGGATCTTCTCTTTATTGGACTATTACACCCATTATGTCAAAGGTCTTCGAATCATCCGGCCTCCCTGTTGAGCTGCACCAAGATATTCTCAAAGCGAGTCATTGTGGTGCTGACGGACAAGTTACTTTTGACAGATTGCCACCCTCTTTATTTACAACAGGGACGCCTGAGGTGATGCAGCAGCAACTTTCAACGATGAATGAGTTTTTAGTTAGGGCTTTTTTACTAAGCCACGGGTATGAGCCTGATGATAATAGTGTTTTCACTCACAAAGATACTGGCCTGCCCTTGTCTTCGACCAAGTTTGAAGAGTTAAAAAATGATCCCGAGGAAGGGTTGCGGCATTTTGCTGAGAAGTACTTGCCTGTCAGAATAACACCAAGACCGATGGGGCCTGTAGGCAAAAGTGTGCCTGAGCCTGAAGAGATAGAGCCCACATCACCAACACCTGGTCGTCGTTAGGGCAAAATCAATATGTATGTGTTGGGTATAGAGTCATCTTGTGACGAGACTGCGGTTGCCGTTTATCACGAACAACAAGGGCTTCTTGCCCATCAAATACACTCACAAATTCAAACACATCAACGCTATGGCGGTGTTGTGCCTGAGCTTGCTTCACGTAACCACATCCATTATCTCATCCCTTTAGTTGAGAACGCATTGTGTGAGGCGAAGATCGAGAAAAAAGACCTGAGTGCGATAGCTTATACTGCAGGCCCTGGCTTAATTGGTGCTTTACTTGTGGGCGCTTCTTTTGCAAAAAGTTTTGCTTATGCTTTGGGTGTCCCGGCGATTGCCGTACATCATCTTGAGGCCCACTTGTTAGCGGCCATGTTAGATGATCCTATGATTCGTTTTCCTTTTCTAACATTGCTTGTTTCTGGTGGGCATACACAGCTGATCCATGCTCGCGCACTTGGTGATTACGTCTTGCTTGGAGAGACGTTAGATGATGCTGTTGGAGAAGCTTTTGATAAAACTGCGAAATGTATGGGTTTGTCTTATCCAGGTGGGCCTGAGATTGCTGCTTTGGCTGAAGCATGGGAGCCTGAAATAGGAGCGCTCCCTGCTTTTCCTCGACCGATGTTAGATAGACCTGGCCTGATGCTGAGCTTTAGCGGACTTAAAACACATGCTTTGTATGCTTGGCAAGCGAGTGATCAAGATGACGCTTCAAAAATGATAATTGCACGAGCTTTTCAAGACGCTGTCGTGGATGTTTTTCGAGTGAAGTGCGCTCGTGCGTTGCAGCAGACCCACTTAACACGGCTGGTTGTTGCCGGTGGAGTGGGGGCAAATCGTGCTTTACGTTCAGCCCTTATGAGCTTAGGTGAGTCTTTACACGTCGATATTTCTTTTCCTCGCCCCGCTTTTTGTACAGATAACGGTGCGATGATCGCTTATACTGGATTTTTACACTTAAAAGAGGGTCATCAAGATGACTCTCTTTCCATCAATGCAAAAGCACGCTGGCCTTTTACTTCTTCTTAAAATTCATTTTAGGTTCTGTTTTATTGAGAAGGCGCTGGATGTTCTCTCGATGTTGATAAATCACGAGGATTGAAAGTGCTAAAAAAGGTAAAAAAGCAGCTCTATCCATCGTGAAAAGAACAGCTAGGGGAAGTACCGTCAATGCTACGATTGCAGATAAAGAAGAAATTCGAGAAGTAAATGCCGTAATCAACCATGTGAGAATGATAAAAAATCCTAATTTAGGCTCAAAACCCAGTAACCCACCAAGTGTCGTTGCGACGCCTTTTCCGCCTTCAAAATTTAAAAATACTGGATAAATATGCCCAAGGACAGCAGCAATAACGACAAGCCCCGCACAAAACGCATTTAATCCCACAAGATGAGCTAGTAATGCAGGGAGTGTCCCTTTCAGCATATCACCGACTAAAACAAGAATAGCATAAGGTTTTCCTGCGATGCGTAACATGTTGGTCGCCCCAGGATTTTTCGAGCCTTCAAGTCGAGGATCAGGCAGGTGGAATAATTTTGCTACGATAACAGCAGAGCAAACAGAGCCTACGAGATAGGCGATAATGACGAAAACAAGGGTTGAAATCCAAAGAGACATGATAATGCACTTGATGATTAAATGTAGAGGCATTTTATTGGGATTCTCTGTTCAAGACAACCAAAAAGATATGATTGACCATATGGTGTCTTTATGGTATTATTTTGAACAAATTAATCTATGAGTGAACTAAATGAGTGAACCGATTCTTAATATCAGTTTTTGTGGCACTAATGTCCCTGCAACAAGATCAACTGCTGCATCTCTTGTTGCGATACGTCAGTTTGATAATCATTTGATTGTGTCGGGCGTTGCCGCTCCAGACGCGTACGATCCAGAGACAGGCTTGCATTACCCAATTCCAGGAACCTACGATGTCGATTTTCAATTAAAACAACGCATACGTTACCCGTGGATGAATCAGAATTTTTCGCTTGTTCAACGTTGCGCTGGTTTTTTATGGGGTGAGGGTGAGGGTGATAATTTAAATTATGCGATGCTGCATGTTAGAAAATGTATGAAAGATGTACCCCCTAATAAGCGTGTAACCATTAATCTTGCGGGCTATAGTCGAGGTGGTGCTGCCGCAGTGCATTTCGCAAATGATCTTTATCGAAAATATGGAAATCGTGTTCGTGTTAATCTATTTATCCTAGATCCGAATGCTGGTATCGGTCGCCAGCATTTTCAAGCTAAAAAACGCATCCCTTCAAACGTTGATAATTTTTATGTGGTGTTTAATCGTTTGGAAAAAATGTCATTGCTTAAACCTTTAAATATCCCACATTATAATTTTTCAAATCCTAAAACGCATGTGACAGCATTGCATGTTGAAGGAGATCATATCGAGCAAGAGCAACTGCGAGATGATGGCGAAATGTGCGGCGCAAAAGTGAATCAACAACTTCTAGAAATGTTTTATGATTCCTATGGGGCCAAGCGGAAGTCTGGTTTTGAATCAAAGATCTATTCTTTAAAAGATAATGTCTTTGTGAGAAAAGGATTTGTGAGTTTTAAGGATAAAGAAACTGTTTTAGATCAAGCAATTCGAGAAATTACGCCTGTATTAGGCCAGCAATCTCTTCGTCAAATTGAAGAAAATGAATATCTAAAGCAGTTTAATGAAGAGACACAAGATTTTTCTGATGAGCGTTATCGCGAGTTGAGTTATTATTTTTCATATTTCTTAAATGAAATTGATAAAGAACATACAACCGTAGAGGAGCAAGAAAAAGCCGCTTTATTATTGCAAGCTACAGATAATTTAATTAAAGCGTTAACTCCCAGCAAAAAATATACCCCAAAACAACAACAAAAAGCACTTGAAGCGTTTTATCAGATGGTTTGCAAAGACCGGTATCATCCTTATTTAATACAAATTTTTGCACATATCGTAGCATTAGCAACTGGAATTATTTTAGGCACTACTTTTTCGATGATCGGTTTTTGTATAGGGTTAACGCGTTTGGATACCTTTGGTTTTGCGGCGATACCTTATGGTGCTATAGGTTTTTATCGTGGCTTTGTGGCTGGGTTTTCTTGGGGAAAATATCAAATGCTTGGGCATCAAAATGCTGAAAAAATTGAGCGCAAAGCAAGTGATTTAATTGCCACGATTTCTGAGTGTGAGAATATCATGAATGAATCTGTTGGTTTTAAGTTTTAGCACAATCAACATGATTTATCTTTCAAAATACGCTAAACTTGCCGCAAAAAATAGTGTGGCAAGTGATGCGAAATTCAGTTTTTTATCAGTTAGGTTTATTCATTTATCGATTTAAATGGCTTGTTTTAGGTTTGTCTTTGGTTTGTTTACTTGGGTGTTTACCTTTTATCAGTCATATCATGTCGCCTTTCAAATCGACCGGGTTTATTGATGAAACTTCTGAGAGCGCGATTGCCCAACAGTGGCTAGACAAAAAATTAAAATTTCATCACGAAAATCAGTTTATTGTACTTTATCATAGTAAGCAACTCACAACGGCGAATCCCTTATTTCATTATAAAATCAAGAATTCGTTGATGATGTTAGATGATTTTCCAGTGGATCACGATATTGTTTATCCTGATATGAACGCCGATCAGATTTCAAAAGATAAGCATTCTGCATTTGCTGTGGTAACATTTCATCTATCTAAACCCTTATCATCGGCGTTATTGACAGAGTTCAAAGATGCCATCAAAGATCCGACGCGAATGAGTGTTTACGTTGGAGGAGAGGCGTTGTTTGCAGAGGGTGTAAACAAGCAAACACAAGAAGATTTGTATAAAGCTGATATGGTCGCAGCCCCTGTATCTATCATTGTGCTTATCCTTGTTTTCGGATCGTTAGTCGCCGCAGTTATTCCGATGTTTTTAGGTGGATGTTGTGCCTTGATGATCCTCACACTACTATTTGCTTTTGGGCACTTGTTCACCTTGTCAATTTTTACCCTCAATATCGCATTACTACTCGGATTATGTCTTAACTTGGATTATGCTTTGTTTATAGTGAGTCGGTTTAGACTAGAGCTTCGTCAGTCACCTAAAAATATAGAGGTCGCGATTGCTAAAACATTGGCAACCGCTGGTCGTGCCGTGTTTTTTAGTGGATTGGCTGTTTTTATTAGCTTAAGTGCGTTACTTTTTTTCCCAATTAATATTTTGTTTTCGATTGGTATTGGTGGCCTAACGGCAACGTTTGTTGCGGTAACCATTGCTGTTTTGGTTTTACCCGCAGTGCTAGCTATTCTTCAAGCGAAGATTAATTGTTTACCTGTGAAGTTGATGGACCAGACTGGGCAACGCGTTGCCGGACGTTTGCAGCGATATTTAAAGCACGCTCCTCTATCAATGAGAGTCTTTTTATTTTTACCAGTCATGATTTTGGTAGGTTTATTTTCTTTATGGCAGTTGTTCAATACAGCTGTAAAGAAGTTGATTCTTATGATTTCTCGGGATAACAAGCCACATGCTTGGCGGACAATGGCAATGCATGTTGTTAAACACCCGTTTCGCTATTTTTTTACGTGTTTATTATTGTTATTGATGCTCGGTTATCCTTTTTTAAATGTGTATTTTGGCGTTTCGGATTTTAAAGTATTACCCAAACACACAGAAAGCCGGCAATTTTTCGATGCTTATACGCGCCAATTTAAGACGAGTGAGCTCACACCTATCCTTGTTGTTGCTAAAACAAAAGAGAGTATTTTTTCTGCTGAGGCAATAAAAAATATTTATCATTTGGCGACTAAGTTAGAAAAAAACCCTCTAGTGTTTCGTGTAGATAGTCTCGTGACTACTAACCCACGATTAAGCCAAAAGCAATACCAGCAGTATTATGCGGCGCATCATGAGCGTAATAATCCTGTGATTGAGATGACGACAGGTAAACATTTCACTGTATTGAGTGTGATCAGTAAATATGATGTTAACTCGACAGAAACGAAAAAATTAATTCGTGAGTTACGTGAATTGCAGATACCCGGTTTAACGTTACAAATCACCGGCACACCTGTGATTGATCTCGATGTTTCGGATAGAATCATGGAGGTCTTTCCAAAGGCTGCTTTGTGGATTGCTTGTTTGACTTATCTTATTTTATTTATTGTGCTGCGTTCGCTTTTTTTACCTCTGAAAGCGATTTTTATGAATATCTTAAGTTTAACTGCAAGTTATGGTGTGATTGTTTTTGTTTTCCAAGAAGGACATTTACATCATCTTCTGCATTTCTCACCCCAAGGCATGATTGATATTAGTTTACTCATCATCGTTTTTTGTGCGATTTTTGGTTTCTCTATGGATTATGAGGTTTTTTTGCTTACACGTATCCAAGAAGCTTATTTGAAAACGCATGATAATAACCACAGTATTGTCGCGGGCATTGAGCATAGTAGCCGGATTATTACGAGCGCGGCTTTGATTGTGATGTGCATGTGTGGTTCATTTATGGTCGCAGATGTGTTGATGGTCAAAGAGTTCGGCTTAAGCATTGCTGTTGCTATTTTTGTTGACGCCTTCCTTATTCGGACATTGCTCGTGCCATCTACGATGGTATTACTCAAGAGCTGGAATTGGTATCTACCTCAATGGTTGTCAGCAAGGTTGCCTAAAATTCAGTCATTGTAAAATTAGTCTATACTCATTACTATGAACATACATAGGTGACAGTGATGAGTAAGGACGAACTCTTTGCTAAATTAACGGTGCTAAGGAAGCTTTGTAAGGAGATAATGAATCCCTCTTTGCGGGATGCTTCTTTTGAGTTGCTCAGTCTTTTAAAAGAAAGACATGGTAAAGTGGATGAAAGTGATCAAGATGAAATGAGGAGACTTGGTAGTTTAATTGAAAACGTGACCATTGCCGTTGACTCTCATCGTAGCTCAGATGAAAAAATGACTGCTTTGATTGCCATTCAAGATGAAATTGATCGTGTCCGTTTAAAAGCGCTCGTTTCGGAAGCAAACGTTTTATTGGTTAAGACCCTGAGGAAGTTTGTTTGTGTCGCATGGTTATCGGTTTGGATGTTTGCCTTAGTTGCTTTTTCTGCAGTCGCTTTACCGATTAGTGTGACCATCGATTTTTTAGTTGGTTTTATGGAAAGAAGAGCACCACCTCTAACAGACTCGTGGGCTAGGATTTGCTCCGTGTTCGTTAGTATTGGTTTGATACCTTTCTCGGCGGCGGAACCTACGTTTTTTAAAAGTCTAGAAAAAGATAAAAATTTTGTTAATGTGACTCAAAATTTCAAAGCGGATGTTAAGAAGACTTTGCTCGAAAACATGGAAGCTCAGCTAGAATCCCGGAGTGAAAAGGTTAGAGATGAAGACCCAACCCTCTAAGGATGTGTCGCTTAGAGGGTTGGTCAGCGCTATGATGTGATGTGCTCTTCTAATAGATGCGTTTGGCCTGATGACCTCTAGAACATCCTATAAGCAAGCTTAACAGAAATTGAATATAAAAAAGGAATGTAGTCGTCGACGGGATTGATCTCTGACTCACCATAACCCGCGGCGTAGTTAGCGGCAAGCTCGGTCATGATGCGCGGCGTAATGTTGTAAGTGAGTCCAAAACCAAAAGTAGGTGCGACCTGCCAGTGATCTTTCAAATCATCATCACGATGAATGTCTGCGATACCAAAGTTAGAGTAAGCTCGGATGTGATTAGTTTGCGGGATAATTAACATAATTTTAGCGATAAAAGAAATCATCTCCGTGCGTGTGAGCATGGTAGTTTCGTCATTATGGTCGAAGGCAAACAAACTGGTCTCATCAAAAAGCAGCGTGGCATTTGGAAAATGCATATAGTTTGCTTCAAGTGCAAAGTAATGAGTAAATTCATAGCCCATAAAAGCACCAAAAACACCACCACCTTCGCTTGTGCTAATAGGGGTAGACATGCTAATGGCAATGTTTTGTTTTTCAGCAGAGGGGACCAATCCTTGCCAGGTCGTTGAGCCGTATCCCGCTGAACCACCTAGATAGAGGCGATGAAGAAATGGATCGTCATGTTTTGTTGTTAATCCAGCGGAAAAAGCACTGCTTGCACACAGTGTAAATAGTAGAAGCCAGGACTTAAGCACAAGAGCTACCTGTGCCACTGCAGAGTTCATTATTTGAGTTTAATCCACCATCGCGGTAACAGTGCCATGAATCAATACAGTTTTGAACGCTCGTATCATGTTGAAACTCGCAGGCTTTTTTCACATCGCGAAATACCGCGAGCATGCGCTCATAGATGATATTCATATCTTGACACATTCGTGCAGGAAGACCTGAGGACGAGCAATGACACTGGGCAGCAACTTTAAATGATTGGCAAAATTCTGCTGAGGTGGTTGGTGTTGCCATAGGACAAGCGAAGACTGTCGTTGCGCCGAAAATAGAAAATAAATACATGAAAAGCACTAATATTTTTTCAATCATGTTTCATCCCTTACTATTTATGTCTCGCACAGCTATAACTAGGCACCGCTATAGCAGGTTTTAATGAGATTTTTTGTTTGATAACTAAAGGCCGCATGGGTTACATGCGGCCTTATAACGCCCTGGATTATAAAGGAGTTTTTACTGTTTTGCTACTACTAAACTTCTCAGTATGGTGAGGGCTTCATAGAGCTGATAATCTTCGTGCAATAGTGCTGTGTTGTTGGCAGTGATAGGTATTACCTTGGGACTTCCTGATGAGGCATTTCCATTTTTTAAGTGCCCACTGAGGTCTGCTTCGCTGAAATTAAACCCATCGTTTTTAGCCAGCGTGTCTTTGGGGACAGAGATTTCCTCAACCATAATATCTGGTGTAATTCCTTGCGCTTGAATAGACACACCTGATGGGGTGTAGTACATGGCTGTTGTGAGTTTAATCCCGTGTTTACTATCTAGAGGTAAGACGGTTTGCACTGTACCTTTACCAAAACTTCTTGTTCCAACAATTAACGCGCGCTTGTTATCTTTTAATGCACCAGCAACAATCTCAGATGCACTCGCTGACCCACCATTAATCAACACAACCATCGGTGCGTTATTCAATACATCACCTGGTGTTGCAATCGCCGTAAATTTTGACCCAGGCAAGCGTCCCTCTGTGTAGACAATCAAATCTTGTTTTTGATTTGGAATTCTTGTGTCAATAAAGGCATCAGAAACCTGTATCGCTGAGTCAAGAAGTCCTCCCGGATTGTTGCGCAAGTCAAGAATAAGTCCTTTTAATTGACCTTTTGCCTCTTTTTTTAATTCACCGATGCTTTTTAGCATATCTTGTGCTGTGAGCGCTTGAAATTGTGTAAGACGGATATAACCATACTGTGTATCAAGTAATTTTGCTTGTACACTTTTAATTTGGATGTTTTCTCGCACAAGAGTCACTTGCAATGGCTTTGTCATGCCTTTTCGAATGATAGTTAATGTAATTGGTTCTCCAACTTTACCCCGCATGAGCGTTACTGCTTCTTTCAAATCAATACCTTGCACTGATCGCGGGCCGATCTTAATAATATAATCCCCGGGTTTTAAATGCGCTTTCGATGCAGGGGTGTCGACCAGAGGCGTGATCACTTTAATCACACCCTCCTCCATTGTGACCTCAAGACCTAAGCCGCCAAATTCACCGCTTGTTGCGGTTTGTAATTCGTTAAATTCCTCTTCATCTAAGTAACTGGAGTGGGGGTCTAATCCAGCCAGCATTCCACGAATTGCATTTTCAAACAATTCTTTATCACTGATTTGTTTTACGTAGTATTGTTTGATTTGTGCGATTGCATTTGAAAAGCGCTGCACATCTTCCATAGGAATATTTTGCTCATCCTCAATGGGCGTAGGTACCGCATAGACGGGATGAACCGATAGCATGCTCCATGCCAGAACGTTTACAGCTGTAAAACGACTGAAAGATAAGAGGCGACGCATAAATTTCTCCTGACGGTGTGTATGTCTTAAGCCAACCATTGACGTGGGGGAACGACTTTTCCACGCTGTCTTAATTCAAAGTATAGACCGTTTTCACGGATTCCACCGGTGTGTCCAACTGTTGCAATTTCTTCTCCTGGTTTGACTGACATTCCTTTCTTTTTAAACAACGACTCATTGTGTGCGTAAAGACTCATCATGCCATTTCCATGGTCAATAATAAGCAATAAACCATAACCATTTAACCAATCACTGAATACGACTTTTCCCGGCAAAATACTGGTTACTGGCGTGCCTTCTTTCGCAGCAAATAAGATTCCTTGATTATACGCTTTGCCTGTGCGCTGGCTGTTTTGCAGGGGACTTCTGAATCGATTATTTAGCGTCAGCTGTGAGGTATGAGGACTGCTAGCTTTTTGATAGTTAGGCTTCGCTATAGACGCTCGAGAGAGTTGCTCAATGAGTGCTTGCAGACGCGCTTGATCTTGTTTGAATGTTGCTAATTGTTGTTGATTGCTTTGAATATGTTGCGTGATTTGTTGAATGAGTTGTTTGTGTTTATTCTTAGCTGTCGATAACGTTTGATATTTCTGTGTTAGAGTTTTTTCTAATGAGTTGAGCTCAGCAAGTTCCCTGGCGAGTTGTTGTTGATGCGTGACAATATTTGCTTTGGTTTGCTGTAGAGTCCGAAGCAGTTTTCCATCATTTTGAATCAAATATTGGTAATAAGTCATGAAACGGCTAAAAACATGGGGTTTTTGAGAATTAAATAACCACTCAGACGGATGAGGTTGCCCCATGGTGTAACGAAATCTTAGATGCTTGGTGAGTGTAGTTCGTTGCTTGTTAAGTTTTTCATTTAAGTCATTTAATTCTTGAGTGATGACTTGCACTGATTGATTTTTAGCGACGATTGCTTGTTGTGTTGAGCGGAGAGATTGCACATGCTGTCCTATCGCTTTTTCAGTGGAGGCAAGGTCATGTGACAATTGCTCGCGATTACTGAATGCCTGATGTAAAGAGGCTTCGAGACGAGTGACCTTTTTATTTACTGTAGAGAGTTGCTGTGCTGCGTTCTCTTTTGGAGAGGCATATGAAGGCCAAGTGAAGCAAAGCGCACAGAGCATCAGGCCAAGATTGGCCTGATTAGACATCATGAACGGTTTTGCAAGAAAAGAAGATCTAGTGGGCATCATGTGACTCATCTAATGTGTGGTTTAATTTTAGTAATGATTCGCCGGTCATTTCAATTGGAGGCTTTATGTTGAGTAAGGTGAGTATTGTTGGCGCAATATCTATCAGGCTTCCCGATGTTTTTGCAAGATCCCATTCTGGTTGTCCAAGATATAAAAAAGGAACAGGCTCATTTGTATGTGCTGTATGAGGTTGACATGTTTTTTCGTCAAACATGCATTCGGCATTACCGTGATCTGCGGTGATAAGCAAATGACCTCCAACGCTTTCTATTGCATGGTGAAGCTCGGTCAATGCATTAACCAAGCAATTCACGGCTTGAACTGCTGCGTCAAAATCGCCAGTATGTCCGACCATATCTGCGTTCGCATAATTACAGATGATGACATCATAGGCTTGACTTTTGATTGCTTCGAGTAAATGCTTCGTGAGCTCAACTGCACTCATTTCTGGCTTCTCATCATAAGTTTTGACGTGAGGAGACGGAATGAGCATGCGTGTTTCCTGAGGAAGAGATTGCTCTTTTCCTCCATTGAAAAAAAATGTCACATGTGCATATTTTTCAGTTTCAGCAATACGTAATTGTTTTAGCCCATGATCAGCTAAAAGTTCTCCTAAGGTATGTTTGAGTGTAACTGGAGGATAAGCAACTTGTGTTTTTAAGTTGTCGCCATAATCTGTCATGCTCAGAAATGCTGATAGCTTAGGTTGTTTGACGCGAGTGAAGCCTTGAAAAGTTGGATTAAGAAATGCTTCTGTCAGTTGTCTCGCACGGTCCGCCCGAAAGTTAAAGAAAAAAAGAGCATCTCCATCGATGATAGGTTGCGCTTGTTGTATCCATGTTGGCGGAATAAACTCATCGTAAATACCTTCGTTATAATAGGACTGAAGTGCGTCATCGCAAGATGTTGCGTGGTGTTCACTGAGGCCTTCTGTCAGTAATTTATATACGGGTTCAACCCGAGCCCAGCGTTTATCTCGGTCCATCGCATAGTAGCGTCCTGTTATTGATGCGATGCGACCCACAGGATATTCAGTTAATACGCTTTCTAAGCGTTGGAGGCTTTCCGTTGCACTTTGGGGGGGCGTGTCTCGGCCATCCAAAAATAAATGGAGTACGACTTGATGAAATTGTTGATCATGACACAGCTTTAAGAAAGCGAATAAATGTTGTTCGTGACTATGTACGCCGCCTTCGGAGAGTAAGCCCATGATATGTAATTGACGTTGTTGTTGTTTTAAATGTTGTATGACATTTAAAAAGCAAGCGTTTTTCATGAATTCGCCACTAGCGATGGCTTGATTAATCCGTGTTAACTCTTGCATGAGAATTCGCCCTGCACCGATGTGCATATGTCCGACCTCTGAGTTACCCATTTGACCTGCTGGTAGACCGACCGCGAGTCCTGAGGCATCCAGCAATGCATGAGGCCTGGTTTGCCACCAAGTTTGCCATGGTTCGATGCGTGCATTAGCAATGGCATTATGATTTTTTTCTTCGCGATATCCCCAGCCATCGAGAATCACCAGGACCAAAGGGTGTTTTGACATCATACTCTTACACTTTTTAAATAAAGAGGTTAGACTATAGGCCATTTTTACTAATGGATGAAGTAGCTGATGCAAAAAATACCACAGCATATAGCGATCATTATGGATGGTAACGGTCGTTGGGCTTTGCAGCGTAATTTGCCCAGAGTGGAAGGGCATCGTCAAGGCGTTCGCTCTGTGCGCACGGTTATTGAAGCCTGCTTAAGTCATCAAGTCCCGATTTTAAGTTTATTTGCTTTCAGCAGTGAAAATTGGAAACGCCCTCCAGAGGAGGTTGATTTTTTAATGCAACTGTTTGTTGACTCTGTCGAAAAAGAAATAGAGGAGCTGCATGCGGCAGGTGTGGCATTGCGATTTGTGGGTGATTGTAGTGGTTTATCAGAGTTACTCCAACTCACAATACAATCGGTTGAAGCCCTAACAGCAAATAACCAGGCCTTGTGTGTCAATATTATGATAAATTATGGTGGAAGATGGGACATCCTTCAAGCAACCAAGAAGATCGCAAATTTAATTCAAACACAAACGTTGAAAGAAGAAGAAATCACGGAGGAATTATTCTCACGCACACTTGCAACAGAAACATTGCCCGCTCCCGATTTATTAATCCGTACAAGTGGAGAGATTAGGGTTAGTAACTTTATGCTTTGGCAATTGGCTTATAGCGAGCTGTATTTCACTGATGTGATGTGGCCTGATTTTGGTAAATCAGAGTTTGAAAATGCTTTGTCTGATTATACTGCCCGCAAAAGACGCTATGGGAAGACCTCGGAGCAATGCGAGGTAACTCCTCATGCTTAAACATCGCATTCTCTCCGCCATGGTATTGATTCCACTTGTCTTGTGGATGATTTTATATGGTAATGGTGTGGTGTTAAGTGGCTTATTGGCTGTTGTTTTAGGACTGGCTGCCTACGAATGGATGCGTCTCATACCCTTGAATCGACCTATAGAAAAAATATTATACATCTTTTGTTTGGTGATGTGTGCTTTGGGTGCCTGGCGGTATTACACGATAGGATTATGGATAAATACTAGCTTATGGTGTGTTTTAATTGGTTGTATCTTAACGTATCCTCAAACTGTTCATCTGTGGGGATATCGTGTGGTGGTGGGGATATGGGGTTTGGTCGTTCTGCCGATGACTTACGTTAGTTTATCCCGTATTTATAATCACGAGCATGGACCTGAACTTGTGATTTATCTCTTATTTTTGGTGTGGGCTGCAGATACTGGTGGTTATTTTTTTGGAAAAAAATGGGGGCAAAAACGCCTGATTCCGAAAGTCAGCCCAGGAAAGACACTGGCTGGTGTTTTAGGTGGGGCGATATTATTGTTGTTAGTTGCTGCGTGTGGCGCTTTATGGTTTAAGCCGCAATCTCTTCTTGCTTGGCTTTTGGTTGCGAGCTTGATTTTTATTATTGCTCTTTTTGGTGATTTATTTATCAGCATGCTAAAACGACGTGTCCAGATTAAAGACACAGGTGCGTTGATTCCTGGGCATGGTGGTGTATTGGACAGAATAGATAGCCTGATTGCTGCTGTACCTGCTTTTGCTTTTTATTTATCTTTGTTACCAGAGCTAATCAAATGATGGGAGCATTTTTTTCCTTCTTTCTGGCTTTATTTATCTTGGTCGTGAGTCATGAGGCCGGGCATTTTTTTGTAGCCCGACTGTTTAAGGTTCGTGTACTGCGCTTTTCTTTTGGTTTTGGAAAAGTATTATTTAGATTTATAGATAAACAACGCACAGAGTACACCTGGTCGCTTATTCCTTTAGGTGGTTATGTCAAAATGCTCGATGAGCAAGGCATGACGGTTGCGAGTGAGGATTTGCCTTACGCTTTTAATAGAAAACCACTCTGGATGCGATTTTTAATCGTACTCGCAGGACCTGTATCGAATTTTATCTTAACTTGGCTGTTGTTGACATGTGTGCTGATGATAGGTTTTAAAGTACCTGTGATTTCACCGTCTGTTGAGCAAGTGATGCCTGACACACCTGCTTATCGGGCGGGTTTGATTAACGGCGATATCATAGAGCGGATTGATGATCATGCTGTGACTGAAGGGCGTGAAGTTGCGGCTTATGTACAATCTCATCCAGATAAAATCATCCAACTTACGGTTTCACGTGCAGGGGAAAAACGTCAGCTCGAAGTTCAGTTAGCTCATCATGAAGATGAGTCGGTTGGTCAAGGTCTACTCGGCGTGCAGTTGAAAGCTGTTGCTACGCAAGAAAAAGTACTTTATCAAGAGCCCTTTCCTCGTGCGATCATCTTAGCGGGAAAAAGAACACTGATGCTCATTCATGATGCGTTTTCATTTATTGGACAAATGGCACGAGGTCATTTACCTATGGCTCAAGTCAGTGGGCCCGTTGGTATTGCAAAACTTGCTGGAGAGTCTGTTGAGCATGGGCTCACTTCTTATTTGTTTTTTATTGCAATGATTAGTATTAGTTTGGGTGTGTTAAATCTCCTACCTATTCCTTTGTTGGATGGTGGTTATTTAGCTTATTATGTGATCGAGTTTGTGATAAGGCGTCCTCTATCACAACGTGTACAAATTTGTGCCGCGTATTTAGGGTTTGGGGTGATATTTTTTATCACTGTTGTTGCTTTTAAAAATGATTTAGCACGATTGGGATGGTAAGAAATTAGATATCCTCGTATACTTCGCACGTCATCATTAGGAAGTGATTATTGGTATGAAAAAAGTTACAAAGCCGTTAGTGATAGCAGTGTGCTGCTCTTCTTTGTTGTTAGGCTCTTTTGAGCTTCATGCAGCGTCAGATAGTTTTATCGTTAAAGAGATTAAAGTCACAGGCTTACAGCGCGTTAAAATGGGGACAGTCCTCAATTATTTGCCCGTGCAAATTGGTGAAGAAGTAGGTGCTTCTTCTACACCAGAAATTATCCGTGCGCTCTACGAAACAGGATTTTTCCAGTCTGTGACGCTTGAACGTCAAGGGAATACTTTGATTGTGCAAGTGGTTGAGCGCGCGACGATTGGCTCTATTAGTCTCACGGGAAACAAAGAAATCCCTGACGATAAAATGAAGGATATTCTGAAAGAGCTCGGTTTAATTAAAGGTCGTGTATTCCAGCGTGCCTCGCTTGAGCGCCTCGAAAAAGAGCTGAAGCAGGCTTACAATGCGCGTGGTAAATATAATGCACGTATTACTTCTGATGTGAGTGATCTGACTGAAAATCGGGTTGCTGTCCGTATTGATGTTTCAGAAGGACGTGTTTCGCGTATCAAAGAAATCAAAGTGATTGGTAATCATGATTTTACCGAAGAAGAGTTAAGAAGCGAGATGGCTTTGTCTCAAAGTGATTTGTTAACTTATTTTTCAAAGAAAGATCAGTATTCCAAAGCGGCGATGGATGCGTCGTTAGAATCACTCCGCTCGTTTTACCTTGATAGAGGCTATTTAAAATTTAAAATCATTTCCTCACAAGTTTTGTTATCGCCAGATAAAAAAGATGTATTTATCAACGTCCATCTTTATGAAGGACCTCAATATCACTTTTCGGGGTTTGCGGTCACCGGAAAAACGGTGTTGCCTAAAGAGAAAATTGATGCCTTAGTCTTAGTCAAAAAAGGCCAGGTCTTTTCTAGAAAAGAAGTGACCGAAACAATTTCAGCTATAGGGCTTGCATTAGGTGATGTCGGTTATGGTTTTCCTGCGATTAATGCTGAGCCTAAAATCGATGAAGAAACAAAAACAGTTTTTGTAACATTCGTTGTTGATCCTGGTCGTCATGTATACGTAAGACGTATTAATTTCCACGGAAATACAAAAACTGCAGATTACGTGCTTCGGAATATTATTCGACAAAATGAGGGCTCATTACTGTCTTTGCATAATATTAAAGAATCTGAGCGTCAATTACGTTTAGTCAATTATTTGAAAGATATTAATGTTAAAACGACACCTGTTCCTGGTGCAAACAATCAGGTCGATTTAGATGTTGATCTTGCAGAAACACCCTCTGCAGAGGCAAGTGCATCTGCGGGTTACGGCAGCACAGGTCCACAAGCGAATATCGCTGTGAATCAGTACAACTTTCTAGGTACCGGACGCACTGTCGGATTTGGGTTTAACTGGAGTTATTGGGGACAGACATACTCTGCAAATTATTACAATCCATTTTATACCAATACCGGCGTTGGACGTGGCTTCGATTTTTATTATGAAACGGTTGACCCTAAAAAATTAGATGTCAGTGCGTATAACTCAGATCGTTTTGGTGGTGATGTCACCTACAGCCTATTGCTGGGTGAGAAAAGCAGTTTGCAGCTTGGTTACGGTTATCAAGGCTTAAGCATTAATAATGTAGGCATTGTTCAACAGATTCAAAATTTTGTGAATCTGTACGGGCGTGACTTTAATCAGATTCGCCTTACATTAGGGTGGAATCGCAACGGCTTTGACCAAATGCCTTATCCACATAAAGGATTAAATCAGGAGTCTGGGGTATTGGTTGCACTTCCTGCAACATCAGCTTCTTTTACTTATTATAAGCTTGCCTATAAAGCACGCTATTATCAACCGCTACCGAAAGGGTTTGTTTTTACCTTGATGGGGAATGTGGGATACGGGAACACATTTAGTCAAGAGGGTTTACCTTTCTACGAAAACTACTTTGCTGGGGGTATCGCTCAACCAGGCCAAGTTCGTGGTTATGATAACTACTCTTTAGGTCCACATGACTCAAGTGGCCGGGCTATCGGTGCGAACTTGTTATTAAATGCTGGTGCGGGTGCAATTTTGCCTTATCCTTTGAGTCGAGAGAACGTGCGCACGTCACTTTTTGTCGATGCTGGTAACGTTTTTGTGCGTGGCACGCCGGTTGCATTGAGTGGTATAGATGCTGGTCCGATTCGCTATTCTACGGGCTTAGCTGTAGATTGGCGTTCGCCTTTTGGCCCACTTGTATTTAGTATTGCAAAAGCACTTAATCCAACACCTACTGACACGCTGCAGTATTTTCAATTCACCGTGTCTTCTGGATTTTAGTGCCCCCCCCCTGCATGTAAAAGTTTTTTCGTGTAGGGGTTATCGCAAGATGAAATAATTTGTGCTACGATTTGTAGCCAATCAAACGGGATTGTAGCTGGTACTACGAAACTTGGGCGATTTTACTTAAGTCTTTGAATCAGGAGTAGAAAAATCATGAAACGAATTAGTGGCGTTCTTTTCGCGCTGGTTTTCATTATCGTTGGTAGCAGTGCATGGGCGGAGGGCGCGAAGATAGGGGTGGTCGATTTGCAGAAAATTATGCAAACCTCTTCTCAGATGAAAGTTATTCAAGACAAGTTAGAGAAAGAATTCAAACCACGTCGAGACAAGTTGGTGTTGATGGAAGAAGGCTTGAAAAAAGACATGGAAAAATTTAAGCGTGATAGCGCAGTTATGAATGCTACACAGCGTAAAGACCTTGAGAAAAAGATTGTCGCAACACAGCAACAATTTGAGCGTGAAGGTCAACAGTATCAGCAAGAATTAAGTACTGCACATAACGAAGCAATGGAAGACTTTTATAACAAGATTCGCGCTGCTATTGCTAAAGTAGCTGAAAAAGATTCTTATGATTTAGTTTTCCAGAAAGACGCAGCACCTTTCAGTGTAGATAAATTAGATGTAACTGATAGAGTAATCAAAGAAATTAATTAGTCTTTAATTTCTTTATTGTCTGCCCGCTAATGCGGGCAGTTTTTATCCTGTAAGCAAGGTTAATACATGACTCAAGTTGTAGATATCGGTCGAATTTTGAATTTGTTACCTCACCGTTACCCATTTCTGTTGGTAGATCGTGTGCTGGATTACAAGCCCTTTGAGTATTTGATAGCAACTAAAAATGTGACGATTAATGAGCCTTTTTTTCAGGGCCATTTCCCTGAAAACCCGATTATGCCTGGTGTTCTCATGTTGGAAGCGCTGGCTCAGGCTTGTGCTATTTTGTCTGATTTATCGCGAACGCCTAAAGAGGGTTATAAGTTTCTGTATTTTTTTGCAAGCATTGATAATGCAAAATTCAAGCATGTGGTTACGCCAGGAGACCAGCTCCGTCTTGAAGTAAAGTTGCAAATGAAAAAGCGAGATTTTTGGAAAATGCAAGCTACTGCTTATGTAGATGAAAAAATAGCTTGTTCTGCTGATTTAATGAGTGCTGCCAAGGAAGTTAAACGTAATGATTAGTGAACACGCTATTATTCATCCTTCAGCTCGTATTGCTGATGATGTGACGATTGGGCCTGGAGCTATTATTGGCGAGGGTGTCGAAATTGGTGAGGGAACGTGGGTTGGTCCGCATGCTGTCATTCAAGGTTTAACAACTATCGGTAAGCGAAATAAGATCTTTCAATTCTCGTCCATTGGTGATGCACCACAAGATATTAAATACCAAGGCGAAATGACCCGTCTTGATATTGGCGATGACAATGTTATTCGTGAGTATTGCATGATTAGTCGCGGTACGCTGAAAGGTGGTGGTGTAACGCGTGTGGGAAATCAAAATTTCTTAATGGCATATACGCATATAGGGCATGATTGTATCGTTGGCAATAATGTCACGATGGTGAGTTACTCTGCGCTTTCTGGGCATGTGACGCTACAAGATTATGCTCAAATTGGAGGATACTCTGCGATACATCAATTTTGTGTAGTAGGTGCGCATGCTTTTGTGGCGCGCGCGACTTATGTTACTAAAGATGTATTACCTTACGTAATGATTGCAGGTCACTTATCTGCCGCGTGCTGTGGTATCAACACTGTGGGATTGAAGCGTCGTGGATTTTCCTCTCCTGCGGTGGATATGATTCGTCGCGCTTATAAAGTTATTTTTCGAAAAGGATTGACTGTGCAACAAGCCGTTGCTGAGTTAGAGGTCATGCTGCCTGAGTGTCCTGAAATTCAGTTGATGATAGATTCTTTGAATCAATCTACGCGTGGAATTATGCGTTAGATTAAAGCCAAATAAACAGAGTTAAGAATAATGTTGCTCCCGCGAAGGTGGGAACAACAATTTTTTCCTAACTGAGTGCTGTTCGATTGAACTTTTTTCCCTAATACTGAAACTTCATATTGCTCAACTGTCACTCACCTCATCCAATTTAGCCTCTATTCTAGCTTTTAAATAAGGGTCGTTTTTATTCATCGTTTGAGCAAGCTTCAATAGTCGTTTGGCTTCTTTAGGTTGTCCTTGAAGTAGTGCACATTGTGCTGCTGTGAAGTAAGCATAATTTTTTCGTCGATTTGCAGCTTCCGCACGAGCTAAGGATTCACATGCGGGTAGATCTTTCGGAAATAAGCGTGTTGTTTTTAAAAAAACAGCTTCGGCTTTATCGGGTACGTTAGCTGCCATAGCGCTTTCGGCTAATGCATTTAAGATAGCGTAATTATCAGGATAAGTTGCCAGAAGAGATTGTAATTTTTCCATGGCAATTTTTGCATGTTGATTTCCGTTTTGCGCACGCGATAACACAACGGCGTAGTAAAGATTATTAGGATTCTCAAGGCTGAGTTGTTGTAGAAGTTCCTCTGCTTGGTTGTACTGATTAACATTCATTAAAATTAACGCGTAGCCAAAGCGGCATACGGGATTATTATTTTTCTGTGAGCATGTTTTGTAATGCTCTAGAGCACTTTTATTATCCGTAAGGACAATACTGTGGATGAGTGTTTTAAATAGTTGATAATCTAGCTCATCGTGCTCTGCTGGAAATTGCATCGAAGCAGTACGACTCTCTGCTTCTGCGATTCGGTCTGCGTCCATAGGGTGTGTGCGTAAAATTGTAGGGACGTTATCTGTGTAATAGTATCGCGTGTTGAGTTGCATTTTTTTGAAAAAATTGGCCATGCCACGAGGATCTAATCCTGATTTACGCAGCACGTCGATTCCGATTCTATCTGCTTCTTTTTCATTAGAACGAATGAAGTTAATATCGCTTTGAGCAAACCCGCCTAAAGTCGCCATGAGGGCTCCTGTACCCATCGCGGGGTTCACCACACCTAGCGCGATTGAGGCAAGTAGGGAGGCCAACATGGGTATTTTCATCTGTTTTTCATGCTCAAGCATGCGGTAGAGATGATGAAGCCTAACGTGGGCCATTTCATGTCCCATCACCCCGGCTAGCTCGCTTTCATTATCACTGACCAAAATCAGCTGTGTGTTGACACCGATATGACCGCCAGGCCCTGCAAAAGCGTTAATTTCGTTTGAGGCTACGATAAAAAAATCTGGTGTGCTGAGTCCTCCGTGCTGTGCAAGACGTTGACCTAAATTGTGAATATATTGTTTTGCTAATGGGTCTCTAATGATCTGAGGCGATTGGTTAATTTGTTCTACAAATTCTTTCTCTAATTGATCTAGCTCACTGTTCGAATAAGGCGAAAAAGCGAAACTTAGCGATGGTAGAACCAGCGCTGAGCATAGAAAAAGAGAAATAAATTTCATTCGCACTCTAAGACCTCTACTCAAAAATTGGATAATTTGGTACAATTAAGTCCTTTTCAGGAGTGGTAAAGCCATGCACGAACAATTTATGCTTGCCGCACTAAAGCAAGCCTGGCTGGGGCGAGGTCAATGCGCGCCAAACCCAGCTGTTGGTGCAGTTGCCGTTCACAACCAAACCATTATAGCACAAGCGTTTCATTCTGGCGCGGGTTCCCTTCATGCTGAGCGAAAGCTTCTTGAGACGCTTCCAGAAGATTGTAGCGAATTTACACTTTATGTCACCTTGGAGCCTTGTAATCACTGGGGAAGAACACCACCTTGCGTCGATATTCTCATTGAGCGACGAGTGAAAAAAGTTGTGTATGGTTACGCCGATCCAAACCCTATTGTTTCTGAAAACAATACATCAGCGCAATTAAGTGCCAAGGGTATCGATGTGGTTTTTTATCCAATGCCAGAAATAGCTCTTTTTTATCGCAGTTATGCGTATTGGATGAAAACAAAGCGTCCTTGGGTGACAGTCAAAATGGCACAAACTTTGGATGGAAAAATTGCAGGCCCCGAAGGGCAACCTGTGATGTTGTCTAATTCTCTGTGTGCTGAATTTACACATCAACATCGATTGCATACCGATGTTATTTTGACAACGGCTAATACCGTGAATCGAGATAATCCTGCTTTGAATGTGCGTTTAAAAGACCAGACACCTATTGCTAAACCTGTTGCAATATTAGATAGATGCTCAAAACTTCGTAGGGACTTACAACTCTATACGACGGCAAAGCGATGTCTTATTTATCACGGAAAAAATCGATGCAACCTAAGTTCGACAACGCCAAAATTAGAAATTTATGCTGTCGAAGAGCTATCTGTTGGATTGAATTTAGAAGCGGTACTCAGTCATTTAGGTGCGCTTGGATTTCATGACGTTTGGGTCGAGGCGGGCGCACAATTATTTCATGCTTTGCACTCATCCAATTTAGTTCATACAACACATCTTTATTTAGTGCCGAAAGTGCTAGGGAGCGATGCATTGCCTTTATACGGCTTCAATAATCTGTTTGATAGGCCACACAACCTGGTCTGGCAACCCTTAGATGATAATTTGCTAGCAACTTTTGAGTGGGGTTCCGGTTTTTGACCATTGGGATTCTTACGCGGATCGACTATAATACAGCCTTTCATGGTATGAGGTGAATATGATGCTCAATGATGAAGAACAACGTCATCAGCCAAGAGGTGTTGAACCGATGGCTTGTAGTCGTGTGCCACTCAAAGGCTACGGCGATTTCAAGATGACTGTCTTTCGACATCTGTTAGATGGTACGGAGCATTTTATTCTTGAGAAACGACCGTTTAATGGCATCCCTCTTGTGCGAGTACATTCTGAATGTATCACTGGTGATTTATTTGGCTCTTTGAAATGTGACTGTGGACCTCAGTTGCATGAATCTTTAGCGCAGATTGCACGAGAAGGTGGTGTTTTAATTTATCTTCGTCAAGAAGGGCGGGGGATCGGTCTTGCTAATAAATTAAAAGCTTATGCTTTACAAGAGCAAGGATTTGATACGGTTCAGGCTAATCAAGAGTTAGGCCTGCCGGTAGATGGTCGAGATTATGAGGTTGCCTTTCAAATTCTTCAATATTTAGAGATTCATAGGATACGTCTTTTGACAAATAATCCTGAAAAAGTGGCTGCACTTTTAAACTTCGGTGTTGCGATAGAAGAACGTATCGGCTTAGAAACTCCGCCTACGGAAGAAAATTTTGATTACTTAAAGGTCAAGCAAAAAAAACTTGGGCACATGCTGGCCTTGAATGGAGAAAAAGAATGAGTGTCGCACATTACGATGAAAACAATATACCATGCTCTTTCCCTATTGCATTGGTTGTCAGCTTGTTTAACCAAGATATTACGATGGCACTAAAGCAAGGTGCGTTAGAGCAACTCGCTGCCTATGGTTTTCAATCCAAAGATATCAAAGTGGTAGAGGTCCCTGGTGCGGTTGAAATTCCAATTACAGCACAACGACTTGCAATGAAAGAAACTTATGGTGCAATTATTGCATTGGGAGCGGTGATTCGTGGCGAGACTAGCCATTACGAGTCTGTATGCGAAGTCGTTGCCGAAGGGTGTCTGCAAGTTTCGTTGACGTTTAACATCCCTGTAATTTTTGGGGTATTGACGACCGAAGATGAAGCTCAAGCTTGGGATAGGCTCGGTGGCTCACATGGACACAAAGGCCGAGATGCGGTGGATTGTGCAGTAACTATGTATCAAACATTAAAACATATTTAATTTTATGGGTAAGTCATGACGAATTATATTTTTATCACCGGTGGTGTAGTTTCTTCTTTGGGGAAGGGAATCACTTCTGCATCATTGGCTGCGATTTTAGAGGCTCGAGGCTTACGGGTGACGTTAATTAAGCTCGACCCCTATATCAACGTTGATCCTGGAACGATGAGTCCTTTTCAACACGGTGAGGTTTTTGTAACGCAAGACGGCGCTGAAACAGATCTGGATTTGGGGCATTATGAGCGGTTTGTTCGGACAACAATGACTAAAAGAAATAATTTTACCACGGGTAAAATTTATGAAAATGTTATTAAAAAAGAGCGACGCGGTGATTACCTGGGGGGCACAGTTCAGGTTATTCCTCACATTACAAATGAAATTCAAGAGTGTATCAAACGTGGCGCAGAAGGATTTGATGTGGCCATGGTTGAAATTGGTGGTACAGTTGGTGATATCGAATCTTTGCCTTTTTTGGAGGCGATTCGACAAATGCGTATTGAATTGGGATCACAACGTGCGCTATTTATACATTTGACTTTAGTGCCTTATATTCCAACTTCTGGTGAAATTAAGACTAAGCCTACACAACATTCTGTCAAAGAGTTACGCTCAATCGGGATACAGCCAGATGTTTTAATTTGCCGAAGCGATCGGGAATTGTCGACAAGTGATCGGGCTAAAATTGCGTTGTTTACCAATGTAGATAAAGAGGCTGTGATTGCATTGCAAGATGCGAAAAGTATTTATCAGATTCCACTGATTCTACACGAGCAAGGTTTAGACGAAATTGTAGTGCGAAAATTAGGCATGTCGCTTAAGCCTGCCGATCTGACTGAGTGGCAGCAAGTGGTTGATGCACAACAACTTCAAAATTTAACAGTTAAAATTGGGATGGTTGGAAAGTATACTGAGCTGAGTGATGCCTACAAATCCTTAAATGAAGCGTTACTCCACGCAGGCATTCATACACAAACGCGTGTTGAGATTGTTTATATTGATGCGGAGTTAATCGAAGCTCAGGGTACAGAATTACTGGCAACTGTCGATGCTTTACTTATCCCAGGTGGGTTTGGTGAGCGCGGTGTCGAAGGTAAAATTTTATCAATTCAATATGCACGTGAACATAGATTACCTTTCTTAGGCATTTGTTTAGGAATGCAAACAGCGGTGATTGAGTTTGCGCGTCATGTCGCAGCGCTTCATGATGCTAATTCTACAGAGTTTAATCAAGAAACGACTCATCCAGTGGTTGCTTTAATTAGTGAGTGGGTCGATGATGCGGGTGCTGTCAATTTACGTACAGAAGAGAGCGATTTAGGTGGCACGATGCGTTTAGGTGCCCAGCCTTGTATCGTCGATGCAGGGACTTTGGCGGCAGAAGTTTATGGGGATACATGTATCGAACGTCATCGCCATCGATATGAGGTTAATCCGAAGTTCATTGACCTTTTAATAAACAAAGGACTGGTTGTTTCAGGACGCTCAAAAGATGCCGCTTTGGTTGAAATGATAGAATTGCCTCGTACTGCTCACCCTTGGTTTTTAGCATGCCAATTTCACCCAGAGTTTACGTCTACCCCGCGTGATGGTCATCCTTTATTTAAGGCGTTTATTCAGGCTGCACGTACTCATCATCAACAGGATAAAGCATGAAATTATGTGGATTTGAAGCATCAAGTGAAAGCCCGTTATTTTTAATCGCAGGCCCTTGTGTAATCGAAAGCGAAGCGTTGGCATTGGAAACCGCAGGATATTTAAAAGAAATCTGCGCATCATTGAATATTAATTTCATTTATAAATCTTCTTTTGACAAGGCCAATCGTTCCTCTGCGCACAGTTATCGTGGCCCTGGTTTTGAGCAGGGATTGATAATTCTTGAGAAAGTTAAATCACAAATCAACGTGCCTGTATTGACTGATGTGCATGAAGATACACCCTTATTTGAAGTGGCTAGTGTGGTTGATGTGTTACAAACACCTGCTTTTTTGTGTCGTCAAACCAATTTTATTCAAAAAGTTGCGGCGATGAATAAGCCTGTGAATATCAAAAAAGGACAATTTTTGTCACCATGGGAAATGAAGCATGTGGTCGAAAAAGCGCGAGCTGTAGGAAATGACCAGATTATGGTTTGTGAGCGGGGTGTGTCATTTGGATATAATAATTTGGTCTCAGATATGCGCTCGTTACATATTATGCGAGAAACAGGCTGTCCAGTTGTGTATGATGCAACACATTCTGTACAGTTACCCGGTGGTTTGAATGGTGCTTCCGGTGGGCAGCGAGAGTTTATTCCAACACTTGCAAGGGCGGCGACTGCGGCGGGCATTGCTGGTATTTTTATGGAAACGCATCCTGAGCCTGAAAAAGCATTAAGCGATGGCCCTAACAGTTGGCCATTGGATCAAATGCGTGGTTTGCTCGAGCGATTGATAGCCATAGATAAAGTTGTAAAAATGTAAATGTAAAGGAGGAGTGCTGTGGGATATCGGTACTCGTTCATTTTACTCATACTCCTAAATATGTTGTATGGGATGTTGATGGTTGGCTTGGTGCTGAAACATCAACATGTCAACGATTTTATGTCGCTATATAGTGGAGTTAAAGCTTATCTTGCGCATCAAATTCCTTACCAAGAGTTTCA
Source organism: uncultured Legionella sp. (assembly GCA_964471225.1). Lineage (GTDB taxonomy): Bacteria > Pseudomonadota > Gammaproteobacteria > Legionellales > Legionellaceae > JAGVJT01. The sequence goes on from CAYYEZ010000027.1 coordinate 64,119, forward strand.
TCCTTTGTGGGATGAGCACACACTTTCTCTTCCTTATAATTTGAATCCGCCGATTGTTTTTTTAATCTTCCTTCCTTTTACATTGTTGCCCTATACAGTCAGTGCCGTACTTTGGTTAATCAGTCTCATTCTGATGGGATTAGCTTCATTTTATTTAAGTTTATCGATACTTTTTCCATCACGCACCTGGAGGGCTCATTGGCCTATGCTTGGTCTCTTGTATTGCATGTTTGGGGCACTCTTAGCAAATGAAGGTTTTTTGCAGTTAGGGACATTGCTCGCGCTATTGGTGATCGCAGGATATGCGCTACTGCTTCGCCAACGAGAGTGTGCTGCGGGTATCATTTGGGGTGTTGCTGCGGCAATAAAGTTATTTCCCGCACTTTTACTATTTTATTTAATCAGTCAAAAAAAGTGGAGAGGGGCTGCTACATTATTATTCACCATGTTATTGCTTTTTGCCTTACCGCTCTATCTTTACCCTGTATCTATTTATTGGGATTATGTTCACTTATTAAAATCAGTCACTTGGTATGGGGATAGCTGGAATGTGTCTTTATATGGCTATCTTCATCGTGTCTTGTCAGGGCGCTATCATTTTATTCATGGCTTATTTTTAATGCTCAGCGCATTGAGTTTTATATGGTATATCAAAGAGTTGTTTAGTGAGAGCCAAGCGCATTATGGATTTTCTCTGACGCTTTTGATGATGCTTTTTTTGAGTCCTTTCGGTTGGTATTATTATTGTACTTTGCTGACTTTTCCTCTTTTGATGTTGTCAAAGAGATATATGACACATTTATGGTTTCTTTTAGGATTTTTCTTTTTAAATTTACCCGTGGATTATATTGCTGTGCGTCATATGCCGCAGATTTTTGATAAAGCAGTGTTATATTCGATATATTTCTATGGTCTATTGTTGTTTATCTACTTGATTTCCAGAGAGAAGGATAAAAAGCAAGAGGTCTGTGAGCGCCAGATACTTCTTGCCTCTGAGGGTTTACCTGTGGCGTTAATTCTTCTGGTTTGTTTTATGATGCGTTTACTCTGTGCAAGCTTTATTGTTTAAAGAGGCGTTTTCATGAGCCCCAGACACCACCTGTGTTTTCTACTTGTCGAAACGCATCTCCAGTTTGTATCGATTCATTTTCAAGCGGTGCTAGGATTGGGGCGAGAATAAGCTCGCTTTGCTATTTTGTTAGTTGCTGATGCGTTTAAGTCATTCTCATGAGGTGGTGTGTAAGCGGCAATGTTTTTCATGCTGGAACTCCGTTAGTGATGTGCAGCGTGTATGTTCCCGTAGTAGCAGTACAGTTATTAGCATCACTGCAAGAGATGGGTATGCAGGAAGTGCTATATTGCGTTCCCATGTCTGGGCCAACAGTTGCGGTTATTGAACGAGCGCCATTCCCGTGTAAATAACTAGTGAAATTGTTCAGACCCAAGAAATAAGGGCCACTCTGAGAAACAGTATACGAACCACTTCCAAAGCCAATTCCGCCCCCGCCGCCTGAACAATCGGAGCTTGTATAATTATATATCGTTGTGTAGGTAATCGCGTAAGGAGGGCTATCTACAGTAATGGAAATCGGTATCCGAGGGAAACTTCCTGTAAAACTAGGCGAATTTGACCATATCCGATCTGAGCTATAAGTAGCTAAGCTCGTAGTAAGCCCAAAAGTAAAAATCAGAAAAGAGAGTGAGGCAGTTGTGCTTTTGAATTTTCTGGAAACGGGAGGGATGTAACTCATATTTTAGATCCTTCTAAAATTTATTTTTCAAAAAGAGGGTATTACATTTTTTCGTGGACGGCAACAGCTTCTTGGCTTGATGGGGATAACAGGAATAGATAAGTATAACTTCCACTAATGTGGCTTGGCGGAGAGACAGGGATTCGAACCCTGGGAAGGTTTCCCTTCAACGGTTTTCAAGACCGCCGCAATCGACCACTCTGCCACCTCTCCGACGCGAATACTATCTGAACCACGGTATGTTTGCAATAAAAAAATGTGAAATTATTTTATTTTTTTAGATGGGCTGGGCCAAAGGCCTAGCAAAGAGTGCTAAGCCATGACTTCAGCTTGGATTTTTTCATTTTTATTGCGAAAGTAAGTTCGTCCGATGGCGATAAAATTATAAAGCATGATGCCAATCAGTAAGCGATGCAACCATGCAGAAGAAAGATGGCTGACGATAGGAAGGGCAATGAAGACACCTAAGATGCCTGAGAGACTTAGAATCAAAGTTTTTTTCAAGGGGATTTTGTCTTGTTTTAAGAACATTAAAGTCGTCAGAGGCTGTTGCATGGCTCCCGCTGTCGTCATAATGGGAAAAGCAATAGCAGGGGACACACCGAGGATAAATAGCACACCTTGAACCATAGCAAATAGACCAATTCCAACCGTGGTGAGCGAGCCGCACACAATCATTGCTAAAAAGCCAATCAATAATTGATGGTCGCGCAGTGCAGTAAGATCGCCTCCCATAGGGAGAAGATGAAGCTCATTACTTACGAGTAAGCTCATAATCAAAGCAAAGCAACACATCATTGAAACACGAATCGCTTGTTGGCTTAGGCGCGCAACCACATGTCCGCCCAAGACGCCACCAATGCAAGTTCCCAAAACTAACGTTGCTAAAGTCACGAAATCAACTTGTATGACTTGCATGAATAATAGTGATTCTATTGTCCCAGGAATCACTTGTGCACCGTTATTCATAGCAGGGAGCTCTTCATCTTTAAATGTGTTAAAACATTTCGCTAAAGCAATATTTACAGCAAAACTACCCACGCCAATCGTATCCGAAATAAACGCAAGTACACCACTGATTATTAATTTCAAGCGCTCTTGAAAAGAAATGCTTACTGGAGGCTGTTTTTTGAGTCGATAAAGCATCACACTCACACACCAGATACTCAAGGCAAGAATACAGAAAAATATCATAAGCAACACCTAATCATAAAATTCGTTCAATATTATACCACATTTTTATTGCGATGGTCTGACGCAAGATAACTATACATGGTTGGCACGACAAACAATGTAAAGCATGTGCCAATCAAAAGCCCTGAGGCAATCACAAGACCGATATCAAATCGGCTCACAGCTCCTGCTCCTGATGCGATTAAAAGGGGAATCACACCAAAAACCATTGCTGCGGTGGTCATCAGGATCGGACGCAAACGAATTGCTGCAGCTTCTTCTACCGCAGATTTTTTATCGAGATTTTTTTCTCGTTGCAGATGGTTTGCAAAATCCACGATCAGAATACCATGTTTACTGATGAGGCCGATGAGCGTTATTAATCCGACTTGTGTGTAAATGTTAATGCTTGCTAAGCCTAAATTTAGAGGGATCAATGCACCACAAATAGACATGGGGACGCTAATTAAAATAATTAAAGGGTCTCGATAACTTTCATATTGTGCGGCTAATACTAAGAAAATGATGACAATAGAGAAAAAGAACGCCACCATCAGTGCATTACCTTCTTGTATATATTGGCGTGACTGGCCGCCATAATCGTAGGTGAATCCTTTCGGTAAAATCTCTTGTGCTGTTTTTTGTAAGTAAGCGATGCCTTGACCTAGTGTAATGCCTGGTACCATGACAGCTTGGAGTGTTGCTGAGTTTAATTGTTGAAAATGTGAGATAGCATTTGCCCGTACGTGCTCAATCGGGGTGATGAATGTAGACAAAGACGCCATACTACCTTGTTGTGTACGGACATAAATTTGTCCTAGATCATCCTTGGTCAAGCGGTAAAATCTGGCAAGTTGAGGGATCACTTGATAGCTTCGGCCGCTTAAATTGAAGAAATTAATGTACCCACCAGACAGTGCTGCACTTAAGCTGCTACCAATCTCGCGCATATCTAGTCCCAAATCGGAGGCTTTTGCGCGATCGATATGCAATTCAATTTCTGGTCGGTTAAATTTTAAACTGTTGTCGATGTAAATAAATAAGCCACTACGCCGAGCTTTTTCATAAAGCTGATTTGAGACATCCAATAGAGACTGAAAATCATTCGTTGTTTTAATCACAAATTGCACAGGGGTTCCGCTACCGCCGGGTAAAGGTGGGGGAATCACCGCAAAAGCTTTAAGTCCGGGGATGCTATCGAGCTTGCTTTGTAATGGCGCTTTAAGTTTAAACTGTGTTTTGCGTTCAGACCAAGGTTTTAAGACTAAACCTGAGATAGGCATATCCGCATTAATGGTAAAAAAATGGTCTGATTCAGGGAAGCTTCGATAAATCGCATCAAAAGGTTTGGTGTATGTTTCTGTATAATTGAGCGTGGCGTACTGGGGTACTTGTCCCACCACGAAAAAGAAGCCTTGGTCTTCTTCTGGTGCTGTTTCTGTGGCTGTATTGAGATATAAAAAAGGAAGCATCAAGAGGACGGCTGCTGAAAAGAGTAGCACCAATTTTCGTGCGTTAAGAACCTGATGAAGCATGGTCTGGTAGCGAGCTTTCAATTGATTGAAAAATACATCAATCTTTTGTGTAAATTGTCCGCCATGCATGTCTGATGTGAGGATTTTTGAGCACATCATCGGTGAGAGTGTGAGCGCTACAATGCCCGAAATAATGACTGCAGAGGCGAGTGTAAATGCAAATTCTTTAAATAAAGCACCAGTTAAGCCTTCCATAAAACCAATCGGCGCGTACACGGCTGCTAATGTGATGGTCATCGAAATAACCGGTGTTGCAATTTCGCGTGCACCTTTTAGTGCTGCATCAAAGGGTGAGAGCCCTTCTTCAATATGGCGATGCACATTTTCGACTACAACAATCGCATCATCAACAACAAGCCCAATCGCCAAGACAAAAGCCAATAGCGTCAGTAAGTTAATAGAGTAGCCCAAAAACATCATCAGTGTGCATACACCCACAAGCGAAAGTGGGATGGTAACCACAGGAATTAAGACCGAGCGTATTGAGCCTAAAAATAAAAAAATGACGACAATGACAATCAGTGCTGCTTCAATAATGGTATGCATCACTTCATTAATAGAGGCGCGAATAAATTCTGTTGCATCGTATACAATTAAACCTCTGAGAGAGGAGGGAAGTTGAGGGACTAGTACCTCAAAGGCTTGTCGAACATCTTTAATCACAGTAAGGGGGTTGGCAATCGGTGTAGGTTTTATCCCAATGAAAACGGCTTTTTTTCCATCGAAAGAAACTGATGAATTGTAATTTTGAGATCCAAGCTCAACACGAGCGATGTCTTGTAGGCGAATAATTGCGTGGTTTTCGCTACGGACAATTAAACGACCAAATTGCTCAGCATTGTTTAAATCGGTATCGGCACGTACGCTAAGTGCGATAAATTCAGCTTTAGTCTGTCCTGCTGCGGTGAGAAAATTATTGTTAGATAACACTCTTGCGACATCTGCTGGCGTCACATGGAGTGCAGCCATTTTGACTGGGTCCATAAAAATACGCATCGCGTATTGTTGGCCCCCCAAAATTTCTGCTTGTGCAACGCCATCGACAGTTTCGAGTTGTGGTTTCACAACTCGGGTGGCGTAATCTGTGATTTGTTGGGGTGTCATGTGCTCACTGTCGAGGCTAATATATAACAAGTCGGTCGATGTATCTGAGCTTTTGATAATCACAGGCTGTTGTGATTCAGGGGGGAGTTGATTGAGTGTTTGTTGGACTTTACTCATCACGTCGGTAAAGGCGACTTGTGGATCAAAGCCAAGCTTGATAGTGAGTGTAATCGTACTGACACCAAGGGTGCTCGATGAGGTCATGTAATCAATTCCCTCGGCACTCGCTACAGCGCTTTCTAGTGGTGTTGTGATAAATCCGGCAATAAGATTCGCATCTGCACCAGGATAACTTGTTGTTACCGTGATCACCGTATTATCCATTCGGGGGAATTGGCGTACGGGCATTTTGAGGAGAGAATTTAATCCAAACAGCAGAATCAATAAACTGACAACGCTCGCTAATACAGGACGTTTAATATACAGATCGGTAAACTTGGCCATCAATTATTCTCCAAGTTGTGCTGCAGGGCTTGTTTTTAACTGAATATCGTTGTTGATAACAACATGTGTACCGTTTTGTAATTTGAGCTCGCCACTACTCACGACTTGTTGACCTTTTTTCAAACCTTCGAGAATAACCGTTTCGTTATTTTGACTTTCACCGGTTTTGACAAAAACTTGTTTGACAATAAATTGATCATTGTCTTTTTTATCTTTGGCTTTTTCAACAATGAAAACAGAATTACCGTACAAGCTATAGGATATTGCTGTTGAGGGTAATACGAGTGTTTGCTCTTGTGGTGCGCGTGTAATAATGATTGAGACAAACATTCCGGGAATGAATGCATAAGAGGAGATATGTTTCTCTATGTTATTTTCAGTGTTGCATTGAATGTAAGAGGTTGTGTCATTGGGAAGTGTTTCAATAATGAGGTCTGGCGATTTTTTAGGCTCGATGAGTGATTTGCTCGAGCAGTTTGGGAAGGTTGCTTGTACTTTTATGTTATGTGTATCTGCATCTACTTTTGCGTTAACCGCAGTAATGATCCCTTTAAAAAAAGTTTCAGGATATTGAGGGAGTGCCGCAATGATTGTTTGTCCTACCGTCACATCAGTAAGACGCTGTTCTGGTAAATAAAATTCGACAAACAACGGATCGAGTGCTTGAAGTGTGACAATCGTTGTATTTCCTGGCGTGACATACTCTCCTAAGTTAATTTGTCTTAGTCCTAGTTGGCCACTGAAAGGGGAGCGAATATGTTTTTGGCGAATCAGTGCTTCAGTTTCCTCTACTTTTGCCCGTGCCTCGAGTAATCGTGCCTCTGCCTCATCGACATTTACATCTGCTGTTGCGTGTTTTGTTTGTAGGTCTTTTTGGCGCTGATAGTTTACAGTTTGAAGTGCTAGCTCTGCTTGATTAGATTTTAAATTCGCTTGCTCAACGCTGTCATCGATATCAATTAAAAGTTGATCTTGTTCGATATGTTGCCCTGATTCGAAATGAATGGCTGTAATTTTTCCAGCGGCCTGCGAGCTGATTTCGACCCCTTTGACAGCTTTAAATAAACCTACCGTATGAATTTCTGGACGCCAAGTTTTGCTTGTTACGGTGGTTGTAGAGACCGTTACAGCGGGAGGTTGATAGCTTGCAAAAAAGAAATGAAAGAAGATTTTTTTCGCGAGATTAAAAAGAATGAGGCCACCAAAAACAATAGACAATGCAATAATAACACGTCTTTGAGCTTTCATTATCGGTGACCTCGTCTTTAAAGATTGAGGCAGAACCTTAAGCTATTTAGTTGAAAATTGCAATTCTCCTCCCTCGACTTTGACTAGGATATGATCTTGAGATTGAAAACGACCGGTGAGCAAAGCTTGTGCGAGTGGATTTTCTAATTGTTGCTGAATAGTTCGCTTAAGTGGTCTTGCTCCATAAACAGGGTCAAAACCTGCTTTCGCAAGATGTTCGAGCGCTTCCGGTAAGAGATCGAGCTTAATGTTTTGTTGTAACAGACGTTTTTTCAAGAGGTCTATTTGTATCGTCGCAATATTACTAATTTGTGCTTGTGTAAGTGCATGAAAGACTACGCTGTCATCGATACGGTTGATAAACTCTGGTCGAAAATGATGGCTGACTTGCTCCATGACGATAGTTTTAATTTCATTGTAGCTGGCATGAGACATTTCTTGAATCGAAGCCGAGCCAATGTTTGATGTCATGACAATCACTGTGTTTCGAAAATCTACGGTGCGTCCTTGACCATCTGTGAGGCGACCATCATCGAGGACTTGTAAGAGAATATTAAACACATCTGGATGTGCTTTTTCAATTTCATCAAGAAGAATCACAGAGTAGGGGCGTCGTCGAACTGTCTCAGTGAGATAGCCGCCTTCTTCATAACCGACGTATCCTGGGGGCGCACCAATTAAGCGCGCGACAGAATGTTTTTCCATGAACTCAGACATATCGATTCGAACTAAAGCTTCAACTGTATCAAAAAGAAAGGTTGCAAGTGCTTTACAAAGCTCTGTTTTACCTACACCTGTTGGCCCTAAAAATAAGAAGGAACCAATAGGTCGGTTGGGATCAGACAGGCCTGCTCGTGCTCGTCTGATGGCATTTGACACAGCATCGACAGCTTCATCCTGACCGATCACACGTTGATGTAATGCGTCTTCCATATGCAGTAATTTTTCTTTTTCACCTTCAAGCATTTTGGCAACAGGAATGCCTGTCCATTTAGACACAACCTCTGCTATTTCCTCGTCGGTGACTTTATTGCGTACGAGTTTTGTTTCCTTATCCTCGAGATCGGCTGCTTCAATCAATTGTTTTTCAAGTGCGGGAATTTTACCGTACTGTAATTCAGACATGCGTGCTAAATCTCCAGCACGTCTTGCCGCTTCTAACTCAAGCTTGGCTTTTTCAAGAGATTCTTTGATACTTGTGGCACCTTGTAAAAGTGCTTTTTCACTTTTCCAGATTTCCTCAAGATCAGCGTAATTTTTTTCTAACTCATCAATGTTTTTTTGTAAATCTTCTAAGCGTTTTTTAGAGGCGGCATCATCTTCTTTTTTCAAAGCTTCGTGCTCAATTTTAAATTGTATTAAGCGACGCTCAAGTTTATCTAAGCTCTCAGGCTTAGAGTCAATTTCCATACGAATTTGACTGCCTGCTTCATCAATCAAGTCGATGGCTTTGTCCGGGAGTTGTCGGTCTGTAATATAGCGATGCGATAATGTGGCTGCTGCGACAATGGCAGGATCGGTAATTTCTACCCCATGATGAACTTCATAACGCTCTTTTAAGCCGCGCAAAATCGCGATGGTGTCTTCGACCGAAGGTTCGTCGACTAAGACTTTTTGGAAACGTCTTTCAAGTGCCGCATCTTTCTCAATGTATTGACGATATTCATCGAGAGTTGTGGCACCAATACAATGTAGTTCACCACGAGCAAGAGAAGGTTTGAGCATGTTGCCAGCGTCCATCGCACCTTCGGCTTTACCTGCCCCAACCATCGTGTGTAACTCATCAATGAAAAGAATAATCTGGCCTTCTTGTTTGGCAAGATCATTGAGCACACCTT
>CAYYEZ010000028.1:0-7026 GCA_964471225.1 uncultured Legionella sp.
TGTTTTAGGTCTTTATTATTTGACGCGTGAGCGGATCAATGCCAAAGGCGAAGGTAAGATTTTTGCTTCAGTGAATGAAGCTAAAAATTTTTACGAACAAGGCTTTGTTGATATCCATGCAAAAATTAAAGTTCGAATGCAACAAGATCAAGAAGACGGCTCTCAAAAATGTGCTTTAGTCGAGACAACAATTGGTCGAACAATTATGTCTGGGATTTTACCCAAAGGAATGTCTTTCTCACTGATTAATCGTGTGATGACTAAAAAGACTATTTCTAAAGTTTTAGACCATTGCTACCGTGTTCTAGGTTTAAAAGAAGCAGTTATTTTTGCAGATCATCTGATGTATCTAGGATTTGAATATGCAACTCGAGCAGGAGCTTCTATTGGTATTGACGATATGATTATTCCTGAAGATAAAGGAGAAATCATCGCTCAAGCTGATAATGAAGTGCGTGAAATCGAATCACAATTCCGCTCAGGTTTAGTGACGAACGGTGAGCGATATAACAAAGTTATCGATATTTGGTCGCGTACCAGTGAAATGGTTGCAAAATCGATGATGGCAAAAATCGCAACAGAAGAAGTGACAACAAGAGATGGGGTTGTAACGCGACAGGATTTATTTAACCCGATCTTTATGATGGCTGACTCCGGTGCACGGGGTTCCGCTGCTCAGATTCGACAGCTTGCTGCGATGCGAGGATTGATGTCCGCGCCAGATGGCTCGATTATCGAGACGCCAATTACGGTGAATTTCCGTGAAGGACTAAATGTTTTCCAATACTTTATTTCCACGCACGGTGCGCGTAAAGGTCTAGCTGATACTGCATTGAAAACAGCAAACTCAGGTTATCTAACTCGTCGATTGGTTGATGTGGCTCAGGATGTGGTCATTACTGAACTTGATTGTGGTACAACAGAAGGTATTCTGATGCAACCATTGATTGAGGGTGGTGATATCGTAGAGGCGCTACATGAACGTGTTTTAGGTCGTGTGGTTTCTGAAGATGTATTTTTGCCAAACCAAAAAGAAGCAGTAGTTACAGCTGGAACACTTCTAGACGAAACTTGGGTAGAGCATCTCGAAAAGCTTGGCGTCGATCAGATTCTTGTTCGGTCACCTATTACTTGCCAAACTCGGTTTGGGTTATGTGCAAAATGTTATGGACGTGACCTTGCCCGAGGGCATCTGGTTAATACAGGAGAGGCTGTTGGAACCATCGCAGCTCAATCTATTGGCGAGCCTGGTACTCAGTTAACGATGCGTACGTTCCATATCGGTGGGGCTGCATCACGTGCTACAGCTGCGAATAATATTCAGGTGAAAAACAAAGGGGTTATTCGTCTTCATAATATTAAGACGGTTACCCATGACAACAGTAAGTTGGTTGCTGTGTCCCGTTCGGGTGAGCTAACAATTTCTGATGAGTTCGGACGTGAGCGCGAGCGTTACAAGTTGCCTTATGGTGCAGTGTTAACGGTTCAAGATCAATCTCAAGTTGAAGCAGGTCAAGTGATTGCAACTTGGGATCCACATACGCATCCTGTAATTTCTGAGGTAAGTGGTAAATTGAAGTTTGTTGATCTCGTTGAAGGTATGACAATGAATCGACAAACTGATGAGCTCACAGGCTTGAGTAATATCGTAGTGATCGATGCTAAACAGCGTAGTGCTGTAGGTAAAGATATGCGGCCATTGGTCAAGCTGGTTTCTGATAAAGGAGAAGAGATTTTCCTTTCTGGAACAAATGTTCCTGCTCAGTATTATCTGCCTGTTGACGCGATCATTAATTTTGAAGATGGTCAGTCAGTCAATGTTGGAGATGTGATCGCAAGGATTCCTCAAGAGCGAACAAAAACACGCGATATTACAGGGGGCTTGCCGCGAGTAGCAGATTTGTTTGAAGCGCGCAAACCGAAGGATGCTGCAGTAATGGCTGAAGTGTCTGGTGTTGTCAGCTTTGGTAAAGAAACAAAAGGCAAGAGACGTTTAATTATCACTCAGACTGAGCAGGTATGTCATGAGGAGTTGATTCCAAAGTGGCGTCATATCTCTGTGTTTGAAGGAGAGCATGTCGCTCGTGGTGAGGTCATTGCCGAAGGTCCTCCAAGCCCGCACGATATTCTTCGTTTGTTGGGAGTGGGTGCTCTTGCAAATTATATCGTCAATGAAGTACAAGACGTTTATCGTTTACAAGGCGTAAAAATCAACGATAAGCATATTGAAGTCATTGTGAGACAGATGCTTCGTAAGCGTACGGTAACCTTTGTCGGAGACTCTAGATTTTTGTTAGGTGAGCAGATCGAAGAAACAGCATTGCTGGAAGAAAACGATAAGCTTGCGAAAGAAAATAAAATCCAAGCGAGAGGGACGCCTATATTGCTAGGTATTACAAAGGCATCGTTGGCGACCGATTCATTTATTTCTGCAGCATCGTTCCAAGAGACCACTCGTGTCTTAACGGAAGCAGCGGTGAGTGGAAAAGTAGATGATTTACGTGGATTGAAGGAAAATGTGATGGTTGGTCGTTTGATTCCTGCGGGAACAGGCTATACCTATCATCAAACGAGGAAGGCAAAACGCGCTCGTGTGAAATCACAAGAGTCAGGAAATCACACGATTTCCGCGACAGAAGTGCAACATGCATTGAGTGAAGCCTTGAACGCAGAAAATCGAGAAGAGCACTAATGATCTGCCGGAGTATACTTAGGGTCTTGACATTCTGAAGAGACATATATAGAATCCGGCATCTTTATGCGTGTGAAATAAATTTGCTATAGTTGGAGTTACATTAATGGCTACCATTAACCAGTTAGTACGTAAGCCTCGCGTTGCTGTTAGAAAAAAGAGTAACGTGCCTGCTTTAGAGTCTTGCCCACAACGTCGTGGCGTATGTACTCGTGTTTATACCACTACACCCAAAAAGCCAAACTCAGCAATGCGGAAAGTGGCTCGTGTGCGCTTAACCAACGGTTTTGAAGTTTCTTCATACATCGGTGGTGAAGGCCATAACCTACAAGAGCACTCTGTTGTGTTGATTCGTGGTGGTCGGGTAAAGGACTTGCCTGGTGTTCGCTATCATACAGTTCGCGGTAGCTTAGACACCTCTGGTGTGAATGATCGTAAGCAAGGTCGTTCGAAGTATGGTACTAAAAAGCCTAAAGACAAGAAATAATTGAGCGTAGGATAAAGAAAATGCCAAGACGAAGAGAAGTCCCCAAACGAGAAATTCTACCAGATCCAAAGCATCACAGTGAGCTTTTAGCTAAGTTTATTAACGTGCTTATGGTTAGTGGTAAAAAATCTGTTGCAGAAACAATTGTATACGGCGCACTTGATGCTATCGAAGAGAAGCTTAAGAAGTCGAAGAAAGATGAAGATGGTGAGGGTAGTGCCTCAGGCTCTGCTGTTTTGCGCTACTTTGAGCAGGCGCTCGATAACGTTCGGCCTACGGTAGAAGTACGTTCGCGCCGCGTGGGTGGTGCTACTTACCAAGTCCCTGTGGAAGTTCGCTCTGAGCGAAGCATTGCATTGGGAATGCGTTGGATTGTGCAGTCTGCTCGTTCGCGCGGTGAGAAGGGGATGATGCTTCGTCTTGCTGGTGAGTTAGCTGATGCATTCGAAAGCAAGGGTGCTGCTGTGAAGAAACGTGAAGACGTCCATCGCATGGCGAAAGCAAACCAAGCATTTGCACATTTCAGATGGAATTAGAGAGATAAGGGGATTTAGGTGTCAACGACTCCATTAGAACTATATCGAAACATTGGCATCGTCGCACACGTCGATGCAGGTAAGACAACCACAACAGAGCGTGTTTTGTTCTATACAGGTACTTCACATAAAATTGGTGAGGTGCATGATGGTACAGCCACAATGGATTGGATGGTTCAGGAACAAGAACGTGGTATTACTATTACGTCAGCAGCAACCACTTGTTACTGGTCTGGCATGGAAAAACAATATACTAAGCATCGTGTCAATATTATTGATACGCCAGGTCACGTTGATTTCATGATTGAAGTAGAGCGCTCGCTTCGTGTTTTGGATGGCGCTGTTGTTGTATTTGACTCTGTTGCAGGTGTTGAGCCTCAATCTGAAACAGTATGGCGTCAGGCTGCAAAATATGGTGTGCCACGTATCGTTTTTGTGAACAAAATGGATCGTATGGGTGCTGATTTTATCCGTGTTGTTGATCAAATCAAAGTCCGCCTCAATTCTACACCTGTGATCGTTCAGCTCCCGATTGGTTCGGAAGAGCATTATAAAGGTGTTGTTGACCTTATCAAAATGAAAGCTATCCTTTGGGACGATGAAACAAAAGGCATGACTTTTAAATATGCAGATGTTCCTGCAGACATGCTCGAAAAAGCTAAGGGTTATAGAGAGCAACTGCTAGAAGCCGCAGCGGAAGTTTCAGAAAGCTTAATGGATAAGTATCTTGAGTCTGGAGATCTTCCTGAAGAGGAAATCAAAAAGGCACTACGTCAACGAACAATCGCTAACGAAATCGTTCCTGTATTTTGCGGTTCTGCGTTTAAAAACAAAGGCGTTCAAGCTGTACTGGATGGCGTAATTGATTATTTGCCTTCTCCTTTGGATATCCCTCCTGTGGGTGGTGTTGATGAAGATGGTGAGCCTGCAATACGTGAGACTTCGAATAAAGCTTCTTTCTCGGCCCTTGCATTTAAAATTGCAACAGATCCTTTTGTTGGTACACTGACTTATTTCAGAGTCTACTCTGGTGTGTTGAAGTCTGGCGATACAGTTTATAACCCTGTGAAAGGTAAAAAAGAGCGTATTGGTCGTTTGCTTCAAATGCATGCAAACTCAAGAGAAGAGATCAAAGAAGTTCATGCTGGGGATATTGCGGCTGCGATCGGCTTAAAGACAGTAACAACAGGTGACTCGCTTTGCGATCCAGACGATATTATTACACTCGAGCGTATGGACTTTCCTGAGCCTGTAATTGCTGTGGCTGTTGAGCCGAAGTCTAAAGCAGATCAAGAAAAAATGGGTATCGCTTTAGGTAAGCTGGCTCAAGAAGATCCTTCTTTCAGAGTACATACGGACGAAGAGACAGGTCAGACCATTATTGAAGGGATGGGTGAGCTTCACCTCGAAATTATCGTAGATAGAATGAGACGCGAGTTTATGGTAGAGGCAAATGTAGGTAAGCCTCAGGTTGCATATCGCGAGACATTGAAAGCTGCCGTTGAACAAGAAGGCAAGTTCGTTCGTCAATCAGGTGGACGAGGTCAATATGGCCATGTGTGGCTTAAAATTGAGCCGTTGCCGCGAGGACAAGGTTACGAATTCGTTAACGAAATTGTGGGCGGTGTTATTCCCAAAGAATATATTCCTGCTGTTGATAAAGGTATTCAAGAACAGCTTCAGAATGGTGTTATTGCAGGCTACCCAGTAGTCGATGTGAAAGTGACATTGTTTGATGGTTCGTTCCATGAAGTGGATTCTAGTGAAATGGCGTTTAAGATTGCCGGTTCAATGGGATTCAAGCAAGGTGCCCAAAAAGCAACTCCCGTTTTATTAGAGCCTATCATGCGTGTTGAAGTTGTGACGCCTGAAGAGTATATGGGTGATGTTATGGGTGACTTAAGCCGACGAAGAGGTGTCTTGCAAGGTATGGATGAATCACCTGCGGGCCGGTTAATTCACGCGGAAGTTCCTTTGGCAGAAATGTTCGGCTACTCAACAGATTTGCGTTCTGCAACGCAAGGCCGAGCAACATATACAATGGAATTTTCGAAATATTCTGAGGCACCAGCAACGATTGCTGATGCGATTATCAAAAAATACAAGAGCGAATGAGGTAATTAAAAATGGCTAAGGAAAAATTTGAGCGGAAGAAACCGCACGTTAACGTAGGCACAATTGGTCACGTAGACCATGGCAAGACGACATTGACAGCGGCGATTACAACGATAATGGCGAAGAAGCATGGTGGTATTGCGAAGGCGTACGACCAAATTGATGCGGCGCCAGAAGAGCGTGCGCGCGGTATTACAATTTCTACAGCTCATGTGGAGTACGAGTCAACGGCGCGTCACTATGCGCACGTAGATTGCCCAGGCCATGCGGACTACATCAAGAATATGATTACAGGTGCGGCACAGATGGATGGCGCGATATTGGTGGTGTCAGCGGCGGATGGTCCGATGCCACAAACACGCGAGCACATATTATTGTCACGTCAAGTGGGCGTTCCTTACATTGTTGTGTTTTTAAACAAAGCCGACATGGTTGACGATCCAGAGTTGTTAGAGTTAGTGGAAATGGAAGTAAGAGATTTGCTGAGCTCCTACGATTTTCCTGGAGACGATATTCCGATTGTTGTGGGCTCTGCATTGAAGGCATTGGAAGGGGACACAAGCGAGATTGGTGAAGCCGCGATTGTTAAATTGGTTGAGACGATGGATGCTTACATTCCTGAGCCAGTGAGAAACATTGATAAGAGCTTCTTGTTACCGATTGAAGACGTGTTTTCAATTTCTGGTCGAGGAACAGTAGTCACGGGTCGAATCGAAAGCGGAATCGTGAAGGTCGGCGAGGAAGTTGAGATTGTAGGTATTCGAGAGACGACAAAGACGACTTGTACAGGCGTTGAGATGTTCCGTAAGTTGCTAGACGAAGGGCGTGCTGGCGACAACGTAGGTATTTTGCTCCGTGGTACGAAGCGTGATGATGTTGAGCGAGGCCAAGTATTGGCTAAGCCTGGCACGATTAAGCCACACACTAAGTTTGAAGCGGAAGTATATGTGTTGTCAAAAGAGGAAGGTGGTCGTCATACGCCATTTTTCAACGGATACCGTCCACAGTTTTATTTCAGAACGACAGACGTAACTGGCACATGTGATTTACCTGAAGGTATTGAGATGGTGATGCCAGGGGATAACGTGAAGTTGGTTGTAGCGCTTCATGCGCCGATTGCGATGGATGAAGGTTTGCGATTCGCAATTCGTGAAGGTGGCCGTACTGTCGGTGCGGGTGTTGTTGCTAAAATTATC
>CAYYEZ010000029.1:0-1890 GCA_964471225.1 uncultured Legionella sp.
CGCATCGGACCATCGTTATGGACATGATGTTAAACAAGTTGATGAAAATACGCCTGCACGTTTTAATGCCGATCCGTCTCGTTTATATGAAGCATCGGGTTCGGCAGGTAAAGTGTGTGTTTTTGCCGTACGTTTAGATACCTTTGAAAAAATTCCAAGTCAAGTGTTCTATGTGGGTACAAACTCACATGATGATTTGACTGAAATCCGCCGTTTTTTACTAAAAGATTTGCCGCGATTGCCGATTGCAGGGGAATACATCCACCGTGTGGCTTATGATATTGGGGCGGAGTACGGTAAAGACACCTTCATGTTCATTGAAAAACTCGGTACAGCCAAAGTACCTGCCGCATTTGCAATGAAAGATAAGGTCGATGCGTACTTAGAAAAATTTGGTATGAAAGGTCTGTCAGATAAAGTCCTGCAATTGATCACCAAATTTTTGCCCAATCATTTACCGAAACGGATGAATGTTTTTCGTGATCTGTATGAACATCATTTGGTTATTCGGATTGAAAATCAAGATGTCGAGCAAGTTGAAAGCTTTTTAAAATGTTATTTTCAAGATAAAACCTCAGGTGATTTTTTCCACTGTACAGAGGAAGAAGGACGTAAAGCATTTTTACATCGTTTTGCCGTTGCAGGTGCAGCAATTCGTTATCGGGATACGCACCGTTCAGAGGTTGAAGATATTGTGGCTCTGGATATCGCATTGCGTCGTAATGATCGCGAGTGGGTGGAAACCTTACCCAAAGAGATGGATGATCTGATTGTTCATAAACTCTATTATGGTCACTTTTTATGTCATGTGTTTCATCAGGACTATATTGTGAAAAAAGGCGTAGATCCTTTGGCGATGGAACACCAAATGTGGCATGTACTAGATGCTCGTGGGGCGGAATACCCAGCTGAGCATAATGTCGGACATTTATATGTAGCAAAACCTGCACTACGAACGCATTATGAAAAGCTTGATCCCACCAATAGTTTTAATGTGGGTATTGGTCAAACCAGTAAGTTAAAGCATTGGCAGTAAAAGGCTTTGGTCTAAAAAACTAAACCAGTGAGGGCAACGTCACTGGTTTTTTTATTGTCGTATGTTTTTGAGAGCTCAGTTGAATTGACCGTAGATGCCAAGAATTTGTTATAAATTGTCATCCCAATATTTTAAAAAACAGCTAAAGTAGTATGCAACAAGTTGCAAAGCCAAAGATAAGGATTCATGATGACAACCAATAGCTATGCACATATTTTAAAACCCTTACATTTGGGTTTTACCACCATTAAAAACCGTGTGGTGATGGGCTCCATGCATACGGGCTTGGAAGATCGTTTTTATAATTATCCAAAATTGGCAGCATACTTCGGTGAGCGTGCTAAAGGCGGAGTCGGCCTGATCATTACAGGCGGGATTTCTCCAAACCGTCAAGGTTGGCTCCTTCCTGCGGGCGGGACGATGAATACGCTGGGGGATATTGCTCCACATCGTTTAGTGACCCATGCCGTACATAAGCATGGCGCAAAAATTTTAATGCAAATTTTGCATGCTGGACGTTATGGCTATCAACCCTTTGTTGTTTCTGCCAGCCCAATCAAGTCGCCGATTTCGCCTTTTAAACCGCGTAAAATGTCTGAAAAACAAATCTTGAATACCATTGATGACTATGTTAACTGCGCTAGTCTTGCCAAAAAGGCAGGCTATGACGGTGTGGAAATTATGGGTTCAGAAGGTTATTTACTGAATCAGTTCTTAAGCCGTCATGTGAATCAACGTGAAGACCGTTGGGGTGGGCCGATTGAAAACCGTATGCGTTTTGCGGTCGAAATTGTCAAAGGGATACGTGCACAAGTCGGCGAGAAATTTATTATTTGCTTCCGTTTGTCATTGCT
>CAYYEZ010000030.1:0-30579 GCA_964471225.1 uncultured Legionella sp.
ACATTACGGTGCTGTATAACAGCTACAGATTGCATTCAACTTTGGGATACAAGAATCCAAATCAATTTGAATTTGAATATAGGGAACGGGAATTAAAGAAAGCTGCTTAACTGGTGTGTCCTAATTTGCTTGACCACGTCAGATTGACTAAGTTTTTTGGTTTTGTGGGGATGACATCATTAATGTATCGTTCGATGGCTTCACTTAGAGTGTGACGCTTGGCCTCATTGGTTTTGAAGTGACGGCCATCTCGAATTGCCGATTCAGTTTGTTGTACCCATTTCTTTGCGTCAGTGAGGCGCTCGAAGGTGGCGTGTTGAGTTGGAAAGCCTTTCAATCTTATTTTTACGCGATAGGTTGTTGTTTTTCCGTCTTGTGAGGTTCTTTTTTCAATGTTTGCCATACAGCCAATCTATTTTTTACAATGTGTGGCAGATTACAGCAAACAACAAAACATGACAACACATGATAATCAATCTTGTTATTTTTTATTTTAATCGATTGATTATCAACAAATAGTTTGTGATTTTTTCCTATTATGGGGCAGTGCTGGGGCAATCTCAAAAATAAATTGCTCTTATTTTTTTGAAGATTAATTATTATAGGAGTATGGGTATGAATATTTTTACGTATAACTCACTTAAAACAAAAGCATGTAGAGATATTGAGCGACTGATTAAATCGGAAATAGCATTGGACGTTGAATCATCAATCGATCATGCCTTAAATGCAGCTTTTACAATCCACCATCTTGTCGAATGGCTTCCTAATCAGACTAAAATTAGTGCAAATGAGTTTTCTAAAAAATCAGAAAATTATGCAATTAAGTTACTTCGTAAGATTGTGACAAATCAAAAGCATAATGTGCTTACGTCAAGAATATATGAAGGAGATGTTACTCCGATGTCGGAAGATTTTATTACGGACATATGTTTTGAAGAAGGGGAGTGTATGTTAACGGAAGATAATAAAAATATGATAACCGAAAATTCACGTATCAAGGTTTATTTCGGAGAACATGAAGGTGAGACTGTGTTAAGAGATGCATTGAGTGAGTTTGATTAATTTTTACGTGCCTATGCAGTTTACTGACATAACCATCATATGTGGGGCTAAAAAATCGATTTCACCTACATCATCTTGTGTTTGGATCAGTAAACTGCATAGGCACGAATTTTTATATGGCTTTATATTAAAATTCAAACGCCATATGTTTAATTGAATTACCATCTTCAGCATATTTAACATTAATCACGTACCCAGTCTTTTTACCTTTGACTGCTTCAATAGGAGTTCCGGCTACCTCCCAAAGACCAAGCGTACCAACATCAAGAACCCCGTGCATTGCAGCGCGTGCAGCAGATCCGGTAGGCATGGTTGCTCGGAAAGTTTCCCCACCATTTTGTTTGCTGATAGGTGTTGCTCCTGCGGCGATTAAACAGGAGCGAGTGTGACATTGAGACAGTTTCTTAGGATTTACACCACCACTCATTGATGCCATGACCACTGAGCAGGCAGAGAGTGATAAACAAAGAGCACAGAATAGACTTTTTCGAATGAATAAAAGCATTTGTGATCCTATAAGAGTTAAGATGTTAATCAAATAATAGACCTGTTTGTATTTTTTGCAAGCAACAGCAGCTCTGGTGGATGACTTATGTCTCGTAAGTAGGTTTTTTATACAGTTGTGGGTGACTGCAATATTGGTTTTAATAAAAACCCGCGCGATTTGAGCTTGTCGAATGAGTCAACAGAGGCTTGGCGGGTATATTGTTATATTTTAAAGTAATTTACTGTTTTGTATCAATCTGTTTTGCCAAAGCAATTGTTTTTTGTTTAATTTCCGGTGAAAACGTTTTTGATGCGCAAGTTAGAACGTGTCTGTAATTGTTATCCCACCATTCAACATTATATTCATACCCTGATGTATCATTTCCAGAAATCTCAAGCAATGTAATTTTATCATTAACGTGATGGCTGACAATTTCTTCAGCAAAATTGGCTGAACTTCCGGTTAATTTAATATTCACCTCTTGATACTTACAGACACCTTCAAATGCTTCTGGATTGAAATACTCAACGGCACCTGCCCAGCCTTCTTTCATAAAAACACTCATAGGGGCAAACCCAATGGTTTTTTTGACAAGATTACTCGGAACGTCTTGATAATCATAAGCCATTTTTAAATCAGAAGCATGATGACGCAAGTGTGTGCTTTGGTCGGTTAGCTCATAATTTTTAGAATAATCGGCGTTGGCAATTTGATGGAACATCAGTAATGTCGCTGCATTTTGATTATATTCTTCGACATATCCTTTATCGTTGAGTGCTTTCATTTTTGTTTTGATGTTTTTGACCTGAGTACTACTGTAATGCATTTGGCCTGCGGGCAGAACGTGTACGCCGGAATTTGGTCTTGGGAGGTTATCTTTACCAAAAATGGCGTAATCTTCTTCTGGAGATAGGGGAGGTGGAACACCTGGATGATCTTTTGCCCATTGCTGCATTTGTTGAATTTTTACTTTCCATTGAGCTTCAGTGGCATTGTTCTTGATTTCATAATATCCATCAGCAATTGCATTTGTTGCAAAGCCTAAGATAGTTAATAAGCATGATAATTTTTTCATAACGACATCCTTGTGTTGTTAATCCCACCATCCATCATAAGCATTGCAATCTGCTGCATATGTGTAGTTATCGTAAATTTCTTTTCCATTATTATCCATATAAAAATGATATCCCTGCGCTATCCATGGACTATCTGATCTCAGTGATTCGCCCTTGTGATAGGCAGCAGCACGCCAGGTGTAAGCCATGAAAGTATCGACCATGTGTTCTACGTCTCTCTTTTTGTTAACTGGAGTATGTAATGATTTTACTCGCCACCAGTGAGACTCTTTAGCATTCCATGTCACAGACTCAACAAACGTGGCGCAATTGGCACGGCTATGAGCTGTATTACTGAAAAAGCCAGCGTAGCTTGTGTTACATGTTAGACAGATTAAAAAGTATATTAAGATTTTCTTCACCAATTCTCTCCATGTTTGGTTTTTGACGATTACACCATTATCCTTGGTTTCGACTGTGTGCATTGCTGCTATTTGTTGCTACTTGTTATTTCTAACTGCCCCACCAGTGCCCCATACGAGCTTAGTGACGAGTGAGTATTTTACTAGAAGCCACGTGTGGTGTGGCTCCCCGGACAAGACTCGAACTTGTGACCTAATGATTAACAGTCATCCGCTCTACCGACTGAGCTACCGGGGAATGCTGCGAATCTTAAATGCATTTACTGAGTTGGTCAAGTACTCTAATAAAAAACTTTCATCTTGGGTTTACTGGCTGCTGATAACCTGGGATAATTTTTTACTCGCAAGAAAAATTAGGTGAATCCAATGGCAGTGATGGAAGATAACAAGCAAAAAGCATTGAGTGCAGCGCTGACTCAAATTGAGCGTCAATTTGGTAAAGGTTCAGTGATGCGTATGGGTGAAGGCGCTACATTTCCTGATATTGAGGCAATTTCTACAGGTTCTTTAAGTCTGGATATCGCATTAGGAATTGGTGGCTTGCCTAAAGGGCGAATTGTTGAAATTTATGGCCCTGAATCTTCTGGTAAAACGACACTGACGTTACAAGTGATTGCTGAATGTCAAAAAAAGGGCGGGACAGCCGCTTTCATTGATGCAGAGCATGCGTTAGACCCAAGTTATGCTGAAAAACTGGGTGTTAAGTTAGATGACCTTTTAGTTTCACAACCAGATACGGGTGAGCAAGCGCTAGAAATTGCCGATATGCTGGTACGTTCTGCTGCGGTTGATGTGGTGATTATTGACTCTGTTGCTGCGTTGACACCTAAAGCAGAAATTGAAGGAGATATGGGTGACTCTCATGTTGGCCTCCAAGCGCGACTAATGTCACACGCGTTACGTAAATTGACAGCGAATATTAAGCGCTCTAATACCCTTGTTATCTTCATCAACCAGATTCGTATGAAAATTGGTGTGATGTTCGGTAGCCCTGAGACAACAACCGGCGGAAATGCGCTGAAGTTTTATGCCTCTGTGCGCTTGGATATTCGTCGTATTGGCTCCATTAAAAAGGGCGATGACGTTGTTGGTAATGAGACGCGTGTTAAGGTCGTGAAAAATAAAGTAGCACCTCCTTTTAAATCTGCTGAGTTTGATATCTACTACAATGAAGGTATTTCACGAGAAAGTGAGATTATTAACCTAGGGACGAATTTAGGACTAATCGAAAAATCTGGTGCGTGGTATAGCTACAAACAAGAAAAAATTGGTCAAGGTAAAGACAATGCTCGTCTTTACTTGAAAGAAAACTCAGCGATCTCGGCCGAGCTTGAAGCTCAGATTAGAAGTGAATATTTAACCCAAAAAGCGTCAGCACCAGTCGTTATGAGTGATGCCGAATCAGAGTTTGTTGAAGATTAAGAGAGTAGATTGATGAAAAGTGCTGAGATACGACGTGCGTTTTTAGATTATTTTGAAAAACGAGGCCATCAAGTGGTGCCATCCAGTTCGTTGGTGCCAGGACAAGACCCAACGCTTTTATTTACCAACGCGGGCATGGTTCAATTTAAAGAAACATTTTTAGGTTTAGAGCCACGCTCTTATGTGCGCGCAGCGAGCGCACAGCGTTGTGTCAGGGCGGGTGGCAAGCATAATGATCTTGAAAATGTCGGATATACAGCACGTCATCATACTTTTTTTGAGATGCTTGGCAATTTTAGTTTTGGTGATTATTTTAAGCGCGAAGCCATTCAATATGCCTGGACATTTTTAACTGAAATATTGCAGCTTCCTGCCGAAAAACTATGGGTCACCGTCTACGAAGACGACGATGAAGCTGCTGCAATTTGGCTTGATGAAATGCGTGTTTCACCCAATCGTTTTTCACGTTGCGGTGAAAAGGATAATTTTTGGGCGATGGGGGATACCGGACCTTGTGGCCCTTGTACCGAAATTTTTTACGATCATGGGGAAGATATTCCAGGTGGTCCTCCAGGATCTCCTGATGCTGATGGGGATCGCTATATTGAAATTTGGAACTTGGTTTTTATGCAATATAATCGCGATAAATCGGGCCAATTGCATCCTTTACCTAAGCCTTCTGTAGACACAGGGATGGGGCTTGAGCGTATTGCCGCTGTTGTTCAGGGTGTGCATAACAACTATCATATCGATACGTTTGCTTATCTCATCAAAGCGATCCTCTCATCGATACCTCAGGGCGTTGAAGTCGATGCAGAACATCCTTCCTTGAAAGTAATTGCTGATCACATTCGTGCCTGTTCATTTCTTATTTTGGATGGGGTTGTGCCTAGTAATGAAGGGCGTGGTTATGTGTTAAGGCGTATTATTCGCCGCGCCGTTCGGCATGGGCATCACTTGGGTCTACCTATTCCATTTTTTTCACGCCTGGTCTTGGCTCTTGTTGATGTTATGGGCGAAGCTTATCCTGAACTCGTGACTCAGCAGTCACAGATTGAGCGTATTTTACTGCAAGAAGAGCAGCAGTTTGCCAGAACACTCGAGCAAGGGCTTCGTTTGTTGAATGAAGAGATTCAACATTTGTCCTCAGAAATTCCTGGTGAAATTGTTTTTAAACTTTACGACACGTATGGTTTTCCTGTCGACTTAACCGCAGATATCGCTCGTGAGCGAGGTTTGTATGTAGATATGCAAGGCTTTGAATCATGCATGCAGCGTCAGAGGGAAATGTCTCAATCTGCAAGTACGTTCCACGAAGATTATCATGCGACAGCCGAGTTATCGTTATATTCATCCTCATTTAAAGGCTATGTGGATCATCAGTCTCAAACTGAAATTCTTGCAATTTTATCCCAAGGTCAAGAGGTCAATACTATTCCCGCAGGAACAAAAGCCTCATTGGTACTGAAAGAAACACCTTTTTATGCTGAAAGTGGTGGTCAAGTGGGAGATGAAGGGCGTATTTACTCGCTGTCAGAGGACGCTATCTTTGAAGTACATCAGACACAAAAAATGGGTCAGGCGATTGTGCATCAAGGCGAACTGATTTCAGGGTTGTTGACGCAAGGTCAAGTTGTACGGGCATGCATTAATGAGACGCGTCGCCAAGCAGTACGTTTAAACCATACCGCAACGCATTTACTTCATGCCGCACTTAAACGTATCCTTGGTCCCCATGTACAGCAAAAAGGCTCTTTGGTTGACGCCTCTCGTGCACGATTTGATTTTTCACATCAAGATGCGCTTTCTGTTGCACAACTTTCTGAAATTGAATCGTTGGTTAACGCTAAAGTACGCCAAAATGACGCAGTCTTGACAGAAGAAATGTCGATGCAAGAAGCAAGCCAAAGTGGTGCGGTAGCTTTGTTCGGTGAAAAGTATGGCGAGGCTGTGCGTGTACTGACCATGGGAGACTTTTCGAAAGAATTATGTGGTGGAACACATGCGTCACGAACTGGTGATATTGGTTTATTTAAAATTATCGCAGAATACGGCGTTGCAAGCGGAGTGCGGCGCTTGGAGTTTGTGACCGGCGCTTACGCGACAGAGTGGGTCAATCAACAGTTGACGGCGCTAAGCAGTGTAGCAGAACATTTAAAAACTACGCCATCAGAAGTGTTGCCTAAGCTTGTACAGCTGATGACAGAAGTCAAAGCAAAAGAGCGCGCGTTAGCAGAGATGCAACGCCAAATGATGGTTCAGTCCAGCGCATCTCTCGTCGATGAGTTTGAGACGATTGGCGATGTACGCGTCCTTGTTAAGCAATTTGATGGCTCAACACCCAACGAGTTACGTGATTTGCTTGATCAATTAAAATCACGTATGAATGATGCTGTGATTGTTTTAATCGGTGTTCAGCAGGAGAAAATGCACGTAGTTGCTGGTGTGAGTAAATCTTTGGTAGGACGTGTGCCTGCTGCTTCTCTTTTTGTGCAGCATTTATGCGGAAAAGGTGGCGGAAGAGAGGATATGGCGCAGGGGGGCGGGCCTTTGGCTCCTGACTTACCTGTGAAAATTCAAAAAATCTTTGATATGCTGAAAACTGCGATATCTTAAGGAGAATATACTGTGGATATGGATGTCCCCAGTCGATTAGACGAAAAGACGAAAGAAATGCTCGTCAAGACACATGCTGCAATGGTGAAGCGGATTGCTTATCATATGTTGGGGCGTTTGCCGCGCTCTGTTCAGCTTGATGATTTAATGCAAGCCGGCATGGAAGGATTGCTGCTTGCTGCGATGAATTATGATGATACAAAAGGCGCGTCTTTTGAAACTTATGCAGGCATTCGAATTCGTGGTCACATGCTTGATGAGGTGCGCCGAAATGATTGGGTACCTCGCTCTGTGTACCGCCATGCGAGGATGATTTCTGCTGCTGTAAAAGCTATAGAAAATCGTTTAAATCGTGAAGCAAAAGATCATGAAATTGCTGCAGAGTTGGGTGTCTCTCTTGACGAGTACCATAGCATGCTTCATGACTCGAACGGTGCGCATCTTTATGGTTTTGAAGATCTGGGTGTAACAGATGATCTTCTTGAGTCAGAAGATGAAGTTCTAGCGATGGAGCCTTATCGAAATGTCATGCGCGATGATTTGAAAAAACATCTTGCAGAGATTGTTGCAAGTCTTCCTAAAAATGAACGATTAGTCCTGTCTTTATATTATGAGCATGAGCTTAATCTAAAAGAGATCGGTGAGATTTTAGGTGTCAGTGAGTCTCGTGTTTCTCAGATTCATAGCCAAGCGACACATCGTATTAAGGCGCGCTATCAAAATGAACTTTGAGTTTTTACAATTTTAAATATATTCTGTGTCGATAAAGAGGGAAGAGCACAATAAACCACAGTAATAGGTAACTCAAGGCATATAATAGCGATGCATTTGCTGGTGTCATATGACCAAACCACCATTGTGTGAGATAAGGCCGTAGAGCTACTGCTTCATTCGTGCCCTGCGTAATAAAAATCATCGCCTGGACTTTTAAAAAAAAGACGTGTAAAACGTAGGCCGCAAGCGCATTGACACCAAAAACATCAAAAAAAACACACCACGAGGTATGTTTTCGAATGTCGATAAACCAATAAAGCAAAGCAAACATTACAAGCGCGATTCCTCCTGTGTAGAGTACGTAACTACTACTCCAGATGGTTTTGTTTATTGGACATAAAATACTCCAAGCTAATCCCAAAAATAACATCATCATCCCACGAAGTGCTATGATTTTGGGTGTTGTTTTCTCACGAAGCCATAGTCCTGTTAAATTTCCAAGTAGTGTTGTTGCGATGGCGGGGAGTGTACTCAATAAACCTTCTGGATCAAACGTAGGGCGATATAAATGCATCGGGCTGAGCACTGCTCTATCAATGAGTGCTGCGATATTATTGTCGGCAGTGAATGCTTCAGGGGAGAAATAAACCATGATTCCCCAGTATCCTAACAGAATGCTAGCAATCAGTATGAGATGTGCTTTTTTATCAAAATTTAAGTAAATAAATGCTGCAG
Source organism: uncultured Legionella sp. (assembly GCA_964471225.1). Classification (GTDB taxonomy): domain Bacteria; phylum Pseudomonadota; class Gammaproteobacteria; order Legionellales; family Legionellaceae; genus JAGVJT01. Next base: position 8,517 of record CAYYEZ010000030.1, read on the forward strand.
CACAGTAACATAGCGCGATTCGTTGGAGCACGCCAAGTAGACGCAGTTGTTCGAAATGTAAGTGATTCGGGAACGCATTAAGCAGCAGGCCTATGCCGAAGATAAGTGCGGAACGTTTAAATATTTTAGTGCGTGAAGTATAAGGAGACAAACTTAAGCTACATGACATGCCTACAATAAATAAGAAAAAAGGGAAGACGAGATCCGCTAAAGTACAACCATTCCATAAGGCATGCTCTAGTAGGGGATAAACCGCATGGCCTCCTGGACTATTCACAAGAATCATTAACGCAATCGTTAATCCACGAAATGTATCTAGGGAATGCAAGCGGTGTTTTTTTTGTATTACTGGCATTAATATTGACTTAATTTAAATCATAATGTTAAAATGATAACACTTTTTTTATTGGGTCACAATCATCATGCGTTTATTAATGAGCTTTTGTCTTTATTTGGCGACATCTATGCTTTGGGGGATTGTGAGCAGTAAGGATGCTTATGCGCGTGATGTGACTTTACGTGATAAAATTGGACAAATGTTTGTGATTGGATTCGACGGTGTAACGGTTGATGAAAAATCATCCATTGTTCATGATATCGAAGAGTACAATCTCGGTGGTGTAATTTTATTTGATTACAATTATTTAACAAAATCTTTTGGAAAAAATATTGTTGATCGCCAACAAGTGACCGCATTAAATCAGTATTTACAACAAGTAAATAACATGGCTCAGGAGCGACGTGGTCGTCCTCACCTTCCATTGCTGATTACTGTGGATTACGAAGGCGGGTTAGTGAATCGTCTTAAAGCACAATATGGCTTCCCAGAGACACTCTCCGCGGCTGCCGTTGCGAAGCTACCTATAGCTGAAGCAAAAGTGCATGCTTTGAATATGGCAACGACATTAAAAGACGCCGGATTTAATCTAAATTTTGCACCTGTTTTAGACGTAAATGTGAATCCAGAGAATCCGATTTTAGGCAAAAAAGAAAGAACCTATTCGGATAACCCTCTCGTTGTTTCTCAATATGCACGACTTTTTTCTGAAGCTTATTTGAATCAGGGTGTTCAATGTGCGTTTAAGCATTTTCCTGGACATGGAAGCTCGACGTCAGATTCTCATTTAGGTTTTGTTGACGTATCTTATACATGGCAACCTTATGAGCTTGAGCCTTACAGGCAATTGCTCAATCAATCAAATGCTTGTGGTGTGGTGATGACTGCTCATATTGTGAATCGCCAATTGGATGACACAGCACGTCCTGCGACTCTTTCTCATGCCATTTTAACAGACTTACTACGAGACACATTGCATTTTGATGGAGTGATTATCAGTGATGATATGCAGATGAAAGCGATTGCCGCACATTATCGCATAGAAGATGCCTTGGTCTTGGCTATCAATGCAGGTGTTGATATGTTAATTTTTGGTTCACAATTAGATAATTCACCCAAGCTTAAAGAGCTGATTGATCTCGTTGAGCAAAAAGTTAATGCCGGAGAGATCTCTGCAGACAGGATTGACGAAGCTTATCGTAGAGTAAAACAACTTAAAGCATCATTGTCTTAAGGCATAAAATCCTCAAATTCATTCGCAAAGGGTATGGCACAAAAATCCATGTGGTTTGATTCATAGTTTGGGTGTAAAATAATGGTCTTTCTTTAGCAAATAAAAAGGGCTACATGCTAGAAATCAATCAGATTAATCTGATGTTGGAAGATTTGTCTGCGCGTGTGAAAGCGCTCTACGGTTTTTTAGAAATCGAACATAAATCAGAACGATTACAAGAGGTCGTGTTGGAGCTCGAGTCTCCGACTATTTGGAACAATCCAGAAGAAGCTCAGTCCTTAGGTCGAGAGCGTGCGCATCTTGAGAGTGTTGTACATGTGATTCAAGAATTAACGCAGGCATTGTCTGATGCACGTGAGCTTTTTGATATGGCAAAAGAGGAAGGGGACGAACACACCATCCATGCTCTAGCGCCAGACGTCGAGAGTATCGAAACTCGTGTTGCTAAACTTGAGTTTGAGCGTATGTTTTCAGGTAAAATGGACAAAGCCAATGCGTTTGTCGATATTCAAGCGGGCTCTGGTGGTACTGAGGCTCAGGATTGGGCTGAAATGTTGCTACGTATGTATCTGCGTTGGGGAGAGCAGCATGGCTTTGTGACAACACTTTTAGAGTGTTCGGCCGGTGAGGTTGCGGGAATTAAGAGTGCGACAATACATCTCGTGGGTGATTATGCTTACGGTTGGGTTCGTACGGAAACCGGTGTGCATCGCTTAGTGCGAAAATCTCCGTTTGACTCTGGGAATCGACGACATACTTCTTTTGCAGCAGTTTTTGTGTCTCCTGAAATTGATGATGACATCGTGATCGATATTAATCCGGCAGATTTAAGAATTGATACGTATCGTGCCTCTGGTGCCGGTGGACAGCATGTCAACCGTACAGATTCCGCTGTTCGAATCACTCATTTACCTAGCGGTATTGTGGTACAGTGTCAAACAGACAGAAGTCAGCATAAGAATAAAGATCAAGCGATGAAACAGCTTCGTGCGAAGTTGTACGAGCTTGAGGTTCAGAAAAAAAATGAAGAGCAACAAGCACTAGAAGCCACAAAAACAGATATTGGGTGGGGTTCTCAAATACGCTCTTACGTGCTAGATCAATCGCGAATTAAAGATTTACGCACAAATGTTGAAACCAGCAATACGCAAGCTGTATTAGATGGTGATTTGGATCAATTTATCGTAGCAAGTTTAAAAGCAGGGGAAGAGTTGCATGAGTGAAGTTAATCATATTGAAGAAACGGCTGAAGTTTATCAAGTTCGTAAGCAAAAACTGTCTGATTTACGTACCCAAGGTTTCTGTTTTCCAAATGCTTTTCGTAGAAAAGATCTGGCTTGTGATTTAAATACAGCATATCAAGCCTATACGAAAGAGGCTTTAGCCGAAGCGCAAATTCCTGTGACTGTCGCAGGGCGTATTGTGTTAAGACGCGTGATGGGTAAGGCAAGCTTTTTCCATATTCAAGACGTTTCTGGGCGTATTCAGATTTATGCGCGTGCTAATGATATGCCAGAGGCTTATGAGGAATTTAATAAGTATTGGGATATGGGTGATATCGTGGGAGTCAAAGGCGTTCTCTTTTTGACCAATACGGGAGAACTCACTGTTCATGCTGAGGAAATGGTTTTACTCACAAAATCGTTGCGTCCTTTGCCTGATAAGTTTCACGGCTTGGCTGATCAAGAAACACGCTACCGTAAGCGCTACGTTGATTTAATTGCGAATGAGGACACACGAAAAACATTTTTAATTCGTTCAAAATTGATTCAGGTTTTACGCCGTTTTATGGATGATCATTTCTTCCTTGAAGTAGAAACACCAATGATGCACCCTATTCCTGGTGGCGCGCTCGCTCGTCCTTTTGTGACACATCATAATGCCTTGAGTCAGGATATGTATCTACGTATCGCGCCAGAGCTTTATCTCAAGCGTCTCGTTGTTGGGGGATTTGAGCGTGTTTACGAAATTAATCGTAATTTTAGAAACGAAGGGTTGTCCACAAGGCATAATCCTGAATTCACCATGATAGAGTTTTATCAAGCTTACGCGGATTACCAAGAGTTGATGGATTTTACCGAGACTTTAATGCGCTATTTGTGTGATGAAGTCCTAAAAACACGTCAAATTACTTATCAAGAGACCACCATCGATTTTGATAAGCCGTTCTTGCGCTTAAGTATGAAAGAGGCTGTTTTAGAATACAATAAAGGGAGTATTACACCTGGATCTCTGGATACATTAGAGGATTGTCGTCGTGTACTAGAAAAAGCACATCTTGCTTATAAACCAACAGATGGTCTTGGAAAGTTGCATATGATTTTGTTTGAAGAAACAGTTGAACATCAATTAATTCAGCCTACATTTATTACAGGCTATCCAACAGAGGTTTCTCCTTTAGCTAGACGTAATCTTGAAAACCCAGAAATTACAGATCGTTTCGAGTTTTTTATTGGTGGACGCGAAATTGCCAATGGATTTTCTGAGTTGAATGATGCCGAAGATCAAGCACAGCGCTTTATGAAGCAGGTCGAAGAAAAAGATGCGGGTGATCTCGAGGCAATGCATTTTGATAGTGACTATATTGAAGCACTCGAGTATGGAATGCCTCCGACGGCCGGTGAGGGAATTGGCATAGATCGTTTGGCAATGTTGTTTACCAATGCGCCTTCTATCCGTGATGTGATTCTATTTCCGCACTTAAGAATGGAGTAGGAGTAGCTCGAGATTTTGCTGACCAATCGGTTTTGAGTACACTGCTCTTAGATTTTCAGGCCCGGCATCTTCGTCATTGCTGGGCCTGATTGATGAAAAACGTGGATTTCTTCCAACGCTTCACTTATCTAGACAGGCTAGGCTCAGAAAACCTCGTCTAAATATTTTTCTGCATCGAGGGCCGCCATGCATCCAAAGCCTGCGGAAGTCACCGCTTGTCGATACACGTGATCGGCAACGTCTCCACAGGCGAAAACACCCTCGATGTTCGTTGCTGTGGCCATCCCGTCGAGACCGCTTCGGATTTTGATATAACCGTCCCGCATTTCAAGTTGGTTCTTAAATATTTCTGTATTAGGCGTGTGTCCGATTGCAATGAAGACGCCATCTAGAGTGAGATCCTGTGTCGCGTTAGATTGCACGTCTTTAATGCGAATGCCAGTGACCTTTTTCGAGTCTCCTAATACTTCTTCTACCGCATGATTCCAAATGATTTTGACATTGCCGTGTTGAGATTTTTCAAGTAGCTTTTGTTGAAGGATTTTTTCTCCGCGCAAGGTATCGCGACGATGAATCAACGTGACGCTGGCTGCAATGTTTGATAAATATAATGCTTCTTCAATGGCTGTGTTTCCACCGCCGACAACGCAGACATGTTTGTTCCGATAGAAGAATCCATCACATGTGGCGCAAGCTGATACGCCTCGCCCTTGATATGCTGCTTCTGAAGGCAAGCCTAAGTAGCGCGCACTTGCTCCTGTTGCGACAATCAGTGCATCACACGTGTATTGCTCAGAGTCTCCTGTCAGAGTAAAAGGTTTTTGAGTTAGATCAACGTTAACAATATGGTCGAAAATAATTTTTGTATCAAAACGTTCTGCATGCTTTTGCATTCTTTCCATTAAGGCGGGTCCTTGCAGACCTTCTACATCTCCTGGCCAATTATCGACGTCTGTGGTTGTCGTCAGTTGTCCACCAGATTGCATCCCGGTAATCACGACCGGATTTAAATTAGCGCGTGCGGCGTAGATTGCTGCGGTGTAACCTGCGGGACCTGAACCTAGAATGATCAATCGATGATGATTGTTTGCATGCATGTTCTCTGTCTTCCTTCTGATTTGTGATAAGATGCGAGATAGTATGATAAAACAAGATTGATTAAAATATCTATGAAAAAACGAGAGACAAAAAATATATCTAATAGTGCACCTGCTGGCCTATCTCCTTTTGTATTAAAACGTATAAGTGAGGGCGCTTTTATTCTCATCGTGTCCTTTGCCTTTTTTATGTTGCTGTCGTTAATGACCTATCAAGTGACCGATCCTGGGTGGTTTTCTCGAGCAAGTAGCTCGTCAATAAATAACGCGGGGGGGCCGGTTGGCGCTTATTTATCAGACAGCTTGTACTGGCTATTTGGTTATTTTTCTTATCTGCTTCCGGTTGGTATCGCCTATCTCGCATGGGTCATATTGCATGATCATCGTGCACTTAAGCCTATTGATAGGCTGATGTTTTCTTTAAAAATTACGGGATTGATTTTGATGTTTTTTGGGGGGTGCGGTCTTTTAATGCTTCTGATGAATATGCGTTATCCTTTGATGCATGGGCCCGGAGGTATTTTAGGTGAATGGATTGCGCGAGCAGGATTTAAAATTATCAATCTGGAGGGAACATTTCTGCTTTGTACGACCAGCTTTTTAGTAGGCGTCACCTGGTTGACGGGATTGTCTTGGCTACATCTGACAGAGCGTTTAGGGCAATGGACGTTTCAGAGTGCACATCATTGCTACCTTTTACTTGTTAAACTTCGACCTTTGTTCGAGCGCAAACCTTCTGAGGCTATTCAAGAAAGATTGGCAGCACCTGTATTAATTTCAAAGTCTGCGTCACAAATAGTTTCTAAAAAAGCAGAATCTCAGCCTGAAAAGCCAAGAATACCTGTGTTGAGTGCGACGTCATCCCCTGAAAAAAAACCAATCACGAAGCCAGAAATTATTTCTCCTCCGCCTCGTGCTGAAAAAACAACGTTGTCTGTCCCTGTAACGGAGGGTTTGCCTTCTTTGAATTTGCTTGAAAAGCATGATGTGAGCCAGCCTTTGGGTGGATACTCACCTGCCGAGCTAGAGCAGCTTTCACGAGATTTGGAGCAGCACTTACTTGATTTCAGTGTCCAAGCGGATGTTGTTGCCGTTCATCCGGGACCTGTGATCACCCGCTTTGAACTACAATTAGCTGCAGGTGTGAAAGCGAGTCGTTTAACCGCTTTATCCAAGGATCTTGCTCGTTCTTTATCAGTGATGAGTGTGCGTGTGGTTGAAATTATTCCTGGAAAAACTGTTGTTGGACTTGAAGTTCCTAATCCATATCGTGCGACGGTGGCTCTTTCAGAAGTTTTTTCAGCAGATGTATATCAGCAAGCGCACTCACCATTGACACTTGCTTTAGGCGTGGATATTGCGGGTCACCCTATGGTTGTTGATTTAGCTAAGATGCCTCATTTATTAGTCGCGGGAACAACCGGCTCAGGGAAGTCTGTTGGTATTAACGCTATGATTTTAAGCCTTCTATTTAGAGCAACGCCTGAGCAAGTCAGGCTTATTTTGGTTGACCCTAAAATGTTAGAGCTGTCAGTTTACGACGGCATTCCTCATCTGTTAACACCTGTTGTCACTGACATGAAAGAGGCCGCGAGTGCGTTGCGTTGGTGTGTTGAAGAGATGGAGCGACGTTATCGACTCATGGCGGCTCTTGGTGTGCGTCATGTGGTGGGTTATAACACATTAATTGCTGAAGCAAAGACTAAAAATGAAGTATTGACTGACCCCCTTTGGAAGCCTGTTGAAGGTGAAACCGCGCCTTCGTTAGAGAGTTTGCCTTATATCGTTGTTGTGATTGATGAGTTGGCTGACATGATGATGGTTGTGGGTAAAAAAGTCGAACAATTGATTGCTCGTATTGCTCAAAAAGCACGTGCTTCAGGAATTCACTTGATTTTAGCAACCCAACGTCCTTCTGTAGATGTGTTAACGGGATTAATTAAATCAAATATCCCTACACGTATTTCTTTCCAAGTTTCTTCTAAAATTGACTCGAGAACTATTCTTGATCAACAAGGTGCTGAGCAACTACTAGGATTTGGTGATATGTTATTTTTAGCCCCGGGTACAGGCACACCACTACGCGTGCATGGTGCTTTTGTCGACGACAAAGAAGTGCATCGTGTCGCCAATGACTGGCGCTCGCGTGGTACGCCTCATTATATTGAAGAAATCACCCAAGTCGCACTCGAAGGACAGGAGGGGGGGGGATATAGTGATGATGTTGAGCAAACGGATGCGCTTTACGATGAAGCCGTCGAATTTGTGATACAAACACGAAAAGCCAGTACCTCTGCTGTTCAGCGGCGATTTAAAATCGGATATAATCGTGCTGCGAGGTTAATAGAAGAAATGGAGCGTGCGGGTATTGTTGGGCCATTAGAGGGTGGTTTTAGGGATGTTCTAGTAAGCCAAATAGCAAGTGATGAATGAAAAGGGGTTCGGTTTGAGGCGATTGATTGGTGTTGTGCTGCTAGGGATGGTATCGAAGCTACTTTGGGCGGATGATGCCCTGTCTTTTGAGACGCGATTCAATGCGATTCAAACAATGCACGCCTCATTTAAGCAGATTGTTTTTTCGAAGGGTCAGGCTAAAAACACTTCTTCTGGGATCATGGCATTACATCGACCAGGCCAATTTCGTTGGGAAACGAAAGAGCCTATGGCGCAGGTTGTCGTCGCTGATGGCAAGCGTCTTTGGGTTTATGATATTTTGCTGGAGCAAGTGACTGTAAGAAAGCAAAGTCAAATTTCTGATAATAGTGCGGCTTTATTTTTAAGCACTAAAGAAGGCAAAATTTCAAAAGCATATCGTGTGGTTGCCACCCCCAAAGATCATGGCGTTCAGTATGACTTATTTTCAAAATCTACGCACACTGATTTTAAACACGTGATTTTTGAATTCCGCGAACATCAACTTGTCCAACTAGAGCTTTTTGATGCTTTAGGTCAACGAACACGCATTAATTTTCACCACATTGAGATAAATACCGCGTTAAAATCGAGTTTATTTAGCTTTAAACCGCCTCAGGGTGTTGACGTCGTAGACGAGGGTGCGGAGGAGGAAAGTGCTTAAAAAATTGCATCGATATACACGCCATTCTGCTCGCTATTTATGGCGAATGAGTGTATTAGGCCTGGTTATCGCAGCAATTCTTTTAACTTTTTTTAGAGCGATGATGCCTTGGCTCAATGCGCACAAAGGAGAGGTTGAACAGCAACTTTCCTCTCTTTTGGGAGAGAAAGTCACTATTCAAGAGATGGAAACGAGCTGGTATTGGTTCCAACCCATTTTAAAGTTAAACCACGTCCTTGTTTCAGAAAATGAAATTCCTTTACTTCAATTGAATCAATTATTAGTCGGCGTTGATTTATGGCAGTCTCTTTTTCATTGGCAAATTCAACCAGGTCTTATGTTAATTGATGATGTGCAATTAACGCTAAGACAAACGGAAACGGGTTGGAAAATTGATGGGCTAAGGCAGGGTGAGCAATTACCAAGCATGACGCCGACGTCTTATTGGCCTGTTTTGCGTTGGCTAATGTTGCAGCAAAAAATCAAAATAAAGCATGTGTCTGGTGAAATTTATTTGAAAGACGGCACATTAGTTCCAATTGAGTCAGTCACGGTCAAAGCGGCGCATCGACGTGGACGATATCGGATTAATGGTAAAATTCGTTTAGGTAATGCTGTGTCATCGACGGAATTTAATCTAAAAGGAGACATGACTTACAACACAAATCATACCGAGGCTGTTAATGGTGAGCTTTTTTTATCTGGGTCACATGTTGATTTTGAGGCCTGGAAAGCGTTGTTTTCACATTTACCTTATCAGTTGATTCATGGTCAAGCGGATACTCAAATTTGGGTTAAATTGACAGAGGGGCGTGTTGAACAAGTACAGTCTACTTTAAAGTTGCGTGGGCTTGAGTGGATTAAAACAGAAAATAGTTCTCATGGTAATTTAGACTATGTGGATGCTAATTTGGCATGGCATCCCACTGAGTTAGGCTGGACCTTGAGTGCTGATCACATTTTCTTATCGTTGGATGATAAGTCTTGGCCTGAAAATGCGTTCATGTTGGAGTATCACTCTTCTTCAGAAAGTTATCGCTTATTTATTGAAAAGTTAAAACTGAGTCCAGCATTACTTGCTGTTTTAGATATGCCTATTTTGACACCCCTAACTATCTGGAAGACAAAAGGCGAGCTACATGATACACAAATAGGATTTACTCAAGGACATCCAGATTTTTTCTTATCGAGATTTGAAAAACTGTCTTGGCAAGGTAAAGACTCTTTTCCATCAGTAAAAAATCTTTCTGGTGCAGTTTATTGGGATCCCAAAGAGGGTCGTTTAGAGCTCGATGGTGAAAAAACAGAGATCTCATTGCCAAGACAAGCACCGTTAATGTTTGACACACTAAATTTGTCTTTAGATTGGAAGCAACAAGAAGATGGATGGCAATTTAGTTTAGATCGTTTTATTTTAGTTCATCCCAATTTACTGTTGAGTGCTCGAGGTCTTTGGGATGGATATAGCGAGCAGTCTTCTGGACGTATGCAAGCTACGGCAGAATTCTCCTCCAAAGAGGCTCAAAAATGGTTACCTTATTTGCCAGAAGCCTATTTAAAGCCGAAGTTGGCGGCATGGCTGAAGAATGACATCAAGCGTATCGGTGAAGCGAACGGGCGCGTTCTACTCAATGGTCAGTTGAGTGATTTTCCTTTTGATGACAAGCCTGGCGATTTTACTATCACAAGTTCATTGGAACAGGTTGACCTTATTTTCCATGAAGATTGGCAAAAAGTGACGAATATCGATGCTTACTTGACTGTGGATAAGCGTGTCTTGAATGCTGATATTACTACTGGTCGGTTAGCCCCGGATGTGCCCGTTAAAAAATTGAATATTCATGTGTCCGAGTTGGGATTAGGTCAAGAAACTTTGCTTGTACACGGTCACGTAGAAGCCTTGGGAAATGCCATGTTGCAATACGTGTTGCGCTCACCATTGCAAAAAAAGCTTCGAAAATTAGCTGTTTTATCTTTGCAAGATAAGCTTGATCTTGATTTGGCACTCGCGATCCCACTGTATGATAGCGACGAGCTGTCTGTTCGTGGCTCGATATTATTCGATAATAATGATTTGATAGTTAATCTTGCTTTAGCACCGATTGTTTTGAAGCAAGTCTTGGGGACATTATTTTTTGATGAGCATGGTGTTTCTCAAAGTTTATTACAAGCAAACTTATTTGACACGCTTCTTCAACTGCAGCTTCAAACCGTCACACAACCTCAGCCTGCGACAGTGATTGAGCTATCCAGTGATTTTGACATTGCTTTATTACGGCAGACATCAGGTTTGCCTTTGCTACAGCTTGTGACAGGACATCTTCCAATTGATGGATTAATTACTTTAGTCGACGACGCGAAACGATGGGATAGCATCGAAGTGCATAGTAACTTAGAAAACGTGGCAATTGCATTACCTTCGCCCTTCGATAAAAAAGAAATGCTGCCCGCTCCAATGACCGTGAAGGCTGCATTTAATTTTGACCAAGGGATTCATTTACAAACCTCTTGGGGAAAACGATTAAACAGTGACATCTGGTTTCATGGTAAACAGCAACAGTTTAGCCCTGCTCGTGGCTTAGTCTGCTTTAATTGTGATGAAGCAAAAGCATCCTCAGCCTCCGGTGTGATTTTAGAAGGCGCTGTCGAGACCGTTGATTGGTCTGCGTGGCAAAAAGTAATCAGCACATTAAGCTCACAAGTCGATACAGGCATGAGTTTTCAGGCTTTTCAATCGATTCATCTTACCATTGGTTCTTTGACGATGTTAGGGCAAACCTATGAGGGTTTGGTGTTTGTTGTCAACCAGTCTAAAGATTTGTGGCATGTGCTTGTGAAAGAAAAAGAGGATGTTTTTGCTAATTTGAACTACAAAAATTCGACAAATACATTGTCTGGAAAGGTCAAAAAGCTAGTTTATACGTCTTCTAAAGAGGATAAAACAGAGAAAAAATCCCCGCTTTACCCTCATCAAATTCCTAATCTTGATCTCGATGTTGAATCACTTTACTGGAATCAAAAACCCTTGGGCCATCTTTCGCTGCATGGTCGAAGTCAGAAAAATATATGGCGACTAACAGAAGCAGTTTTAGATGCTAAACCGTATCTTTTTACTTTGAAAGGATCTTGGTTTAAGCAAGATCTGACTGATAAAACGGAGGTTGATGCCATACTTAATATTCGAGATCTTGCCGCATTTTTAAGTCTCTGGGATGTCCCCAATGTGATCACAGCAAAAGAAGGCATATTGACTCTACAAGGCGGTTGGTTAGGAGATTTTCGAGCATTTGCAGTGAACCGCATTTCAGGACAACTCGCTCTTGTCTTGAGAAATGGGCGCATCACACATTTTGATCCCGAGACTGAGAAAAAATTAGGTTTAGGTAAACTACTTAGCATTTTGAGTTTGCAAACTATCCCGCGACGATTGAAGCTTGATTTTAGTGATCTTGCTTATGACGGCTATAGTTTTGATCAATTTGAAGGACAGTTTGTGCTGAAAGATGGTGTGATGAGCACAGATAACAGTGTGATTGATGGTCCTGTCGCGTTGGTCAGTATGAAAGGGCGATTAGACTTAGATAAGCGTTTATACGATCTTGATTTGCATGTGTTGCCCCATATTACCGCGAGTTTGCCTGTTGTTGCTGCAATCGCAGGTGGACCCATTGCAGGCATTGCAACATGGGCTGCAAGCAAGATATTGACCGAAGGTGTCGATAAGGTGACAGGGTATACTTATACCATCACGGGGCCTTGGCTCGAGCCGGTGGTTCAACAAGTTCATATTTATCGAAAGAAGAAAGAAGTCTAAAACTTACCTCTTCGGTGCTTTGATATCTACAGAAGTAAAGTCCGGGTGTCTCGAGAGTTGATCCAACACACCACTAGGGCTTATTCCCCATGGAACGCGTGAGTGAGTGAGTGGAGCGCCTCCCGTGTTTAAAACCTCTGCAACAAAAGTTGCGCAATTATGTGTTTTCTCTTTGGGAGCGAAATGCATATGCGGATATTCTGGGCGTTCAGTGGGTTGATAAGTGACATCTTCTGCGGCACGGTTAAAAAAACTCCAAGGATGAATGTCTGGCACGAGTTGATATTTCGCCTCTTCTATTTCTCGTGTCGCACAATCTCGCATTATTTCGGTATTAAGTTTTTTTGTGTGAAAAATGGCATCTGGATTTCTAGTCACAGCGCTATGCAATGACTGGCTTTCTGCTTCGGCATCGTCTATCCAAGATGATGAGCTCACTAAAGGCACGGGATAAGTAATAAATGGGCCAAAAACAGGCACTAGAGGGTGGACACTTTTGTAAATTCCAGTAGAATCACCCGGACTTTCACCTCCAATTTGTATTCCAACATGACCGACGCCTTGTGCTGTTGTTCGCCAAATAAAAACCCAGGTATTTTCCGAGGTAGGCGTACTCTCAATCCTTTTTTGCATGCTCTATTCTTCCGGTGTAGTTAAACTTCAACATTCTATCACTTTGATAAAATAAGCACAACATGAACTTTAATTTACAAAAAATGGTGTATAATTGCACTATGTGATCTTTTTTGGTGAAAAAATGTCAATACAAACATTTAGCTCTATTTTTCTTTTTCGACTGTTTGCTCTAAAGTACCGAGAGAAAACGCCGGTCGCTCATCGAGTCAAAGAAGCGATTTTCCCCGGGATTTTTCCAAAAATTTCATCCATGCGTGCAAGATTAAATGATCTTAAATTTAGTACCAAGGAAAAGTCACCGGAACATTTTCTTGAGGTTTATCTTACACCGACCTCTCAGGCTAATGGAAGTGGTCATATTTCCATGTCTATGATTAAAAAACAAAATAATGAAGCCTCTGTTGTGACTCACATGAGCTATGTTCCGACGGCATTAATGACATTAGTTAACGGTGCAACACTCGGCACAATACCAGTTCTTTCTGAAAATGTCGGTGATATTCGCGATGACGATATCATTAAATCAACGTCGATTTATCGTATTCCTGTCTCAAAAGATGCCTTTGATAGAGGGTTAGAGGAAGATCGTAAAATCAAAGAGGGTGTTGATAAAGGTATTCATCTTTACGCTGTGACAGGGGTGGGGAATTTAATGAGCGTATTTTTGACCGCGCTTTGGGGGTATTACCTGGGTCATAATAAGGCGATTGAAAATTTTAAACTACATTATGCAACGACCCCGCACGAAGATCATCTTGGATTTGTGGTGACTGATTTAGCATCGATCCCAGAACAGCCCGTGCAAGCCAAACTATTTAATTGCACGCAGGCAGTGTCCTCTATTTTACACGAAGTAGGCCTGCCTGTTGATAAAAGTGATGTGTTACCGGCGACACTTGGGCATCGTTTAAGCCAGGTCCCTGGTGTGGTTTGTGTCCAAGAAAGTATGGTCATGCCAGCGGCGAGCATGACCGGGGAAGAAACCGTTGAGTCTCATGTTGACCACGTGAATGGCCCAGATTTCTAAGCTTCGTATAAGATCCTAGTCTGTTTTTCGTCGACAAATACTATCAGCAAGATAACCGATCGCCCCTGCATAGTAGATTGAGTTATTGTAACGGAGAATCATCTTGTAATTTGGATAGGCTAGAAATACTGGCCCACCATTGGGTTGGATAATACTTGCTTCAAGCTCGGGGTAGGGTAGTGGCTTATCATCTTCAGTGCGAACTCCGAGGGCACTCCATTCCTTTACGGGTTTGACGGTAGCTTTACCTTCAAGATTATGATCGAAACTCGCTGGCAGTTTCACAAATACGGCCCAAGGTTCATCTTTATGCCAGCCATTTTTTTTCATGTAGTTAGCAATCGAGGCTAATGCATCGGGAATAGAATCCCAAATATCTTTGTGTCCATCACCGTCATAGTCAACAGCATATTCGACCCAGCTTGAAGGGAGGAATTGAGGATGGCCTGAAGCGCCTGCCCACTCTCCTTTGAAGTGTGCAAGTGAGACATGTCCATCATTTAGAATTCGAAGTGCGATGAAAAGCTGTTTTCTGAAAAATTCTGGGCGATTCGAGTCATAAGCTAAAGTAGCCAGTGATTGAATGACAGGAAATGTCCCCATGTAGCTGCCATAACTTGTTTCCAGCCCCCAAAAGGCTAATACAAAACAAGGATCAACACCGAAATCTTTACTGATTGATTCGAGCAGTGGCTGATAAGTTGTATATTTTTTTCGCCCAATAGCAATACGGTAGCTGTCCACCCGGGAGTTACGATATTTATAATAACTTAATCGATGTTCAGGTTGTGAGCGTAGCAAGCTTTTAATGCGTCGGTTTGGCTCATGTACATTGCTGAAAGCGCTGTCAAAAACTTCTGGTGAAATGCCTTGATTGAGTGCTTCTTTGCGCACGTCAGCAACCCACGCGCTCCAGTTTGGTAAGGGCGCACTTTGTGCGATACAAGAGAATAACCAAAAACTGATGAGTATGAGTATGTTACGCATGTATAGGCCCTTATAATTCAATCATGTTTCAGATTATGGTATCACAATCGTAAAGAAACGACAGGATCTAATTTTGCTGCACGATACGCTGGGTAAAATCCAAAAAATATACCTGTTGCGACAGATACCACAAAGCCGATAGCAAGCGGAAGCCAATAAAATGTGTAAGGCCAATGATTAAAATGAGCGATGATCCATGTGATGACAACGCCAATAATAATCCCCGACAGTCCGCCGCTCAATGATAGAAAAAGTGCCTCTGTTAGAAAGAGAAGTTGAATGTGATGACGTGTCGCGCCAAGCGCTTTTCGGATCCCAATTTCTTGTTTGCGCTCACCTACAGAGACAAGCATGACATTCATAATACCGACACCCCCGACTAAGAGTGCGATACTGCCAATTGTGGCAAGCAGGAGTGTGAAAATGCGTCCTTGTTTTTCCATTCCATCGATAATTTGTTGTGCGCTTCGAATAAAAACACCTAATTTAGGTGCTTGTTTACGAATAACACGTTTTACCTCATCAATGATGATATCCACGCTAACTTTTGAATTTACACGTAAAATGGCGCTGTTGATTTTTAGAGATGGATTGACAAATTGAATCCCTGTGAGAGGAATGATAATCGCCTGATTAATGTCTTCGTTAAAAAACGCATTCTCTTTCCAGGGTTTTGCAAT
This sequence comes from uncultured Legionella sp., assembly GCA_964471225.1. Classification (GTDB taxonomy): domain Bacteria; phylum Pseudomonadota; class Gammaproteobacteria; order Legionellales; family Legionellaceae; genus JAGVJT01. The sequence goes on from CAYYEZ010000030.1 coordinate 24,120, forward strand.
ACCTACGACGGTGTAAAGCATATTTCCGATTTGAAGTTGTCGACCTAATGGATTCGCAAAAGTAACATGCTGCATCTGCAACGCGAGCTTATATCCGATAATACAGTGATGCTCGTAAGATTCTAGCGCTGAAACAAAGTGCCCCGTTTGAATGCGAATGTGCATAATCCGCGCCAATGACTCGTCTGCCCCAATGATAGGACTGGTGATGGCATGACCATCATAGCTGACGGATTGGTACAACGTACTGTAAGGAGCGATATCAATGACAGAAGGGATGAGAGAGGGAAATTGTTGCCAGATCGGTAAAGGGATATCTGTTTTTTGATTTGCACTTAAATTTGATCGATCGCCTTGCTGAAAGAGGTAGACCCCTAATAAATCGGTTCCCATCGATTTAAATTGTTGTAGCGCAGACTCGGTGGCCAGTTTTCCTGAGCTAATTAACGCAACAATCGCACCAGTACCGACCAAAATCCCGAGCATTGCTAAAAAAGCGCGTAATTTTGCAGTAATGAAGTATAAAAACGCTTGTTGTAGATAACCGATCCAGGTCATATTTGTTGATCCATGATGATTTCTCCATCTTGAATGACAATTTTGCGTTTGCATTGCACCGCGATTTGCTCTTCGTGTGTAATCAGAATAATTGTGCGTCCCTCTTGGTGTAAAGACTGAAAAATATCCATAATTTCCTGGCTAGTTCTAGAGTCTAAAGCACCTGTGGGCTCATCGGCGAGAATGACGTCTGGCTGACCGACAAGTGCTCGTGCAATGGCAATACGCTGTTGCTGTCCCCCAGAAAGCTGCGAAGGACGTCGTTTTGCAAATTGTTTCATTTGGACATGTGCGAGCGCATCAAAAGCAAGTGCCTCGCTTTCTTCCGGGGTTAAGCCTCGGTATAACATTGGCAGTGCGACATTTTGTAGTGCGGTAAGTCGTCCAAGAAGATGAAATTGCTGAAACACGAATCCTATACTTTGATTTCGTAAGTGAGCGAGCTCGTCATCATTGGCCGATCGCATTGTCTGACCACGCAGACAATACTCTCCGGTGTAATCATGATCAAGTAAACCAATAATATTCATCAAGGTCGATTTTCCTGAGCCTGATTGTCCCAGGATTGCGACCATATCACCTAAATCTATCTCTAAAGACAGATTTTTAATCACAGGAATAGCGGTTTGATTCACATAGTAAGATTTATTGATTCCAGTTAAACGAATGATAGGTGCGATGTTATTCTTCATATTGGATGGTCTCACCCGCACGTAATCCTGACTCGATAACTACATGTTCACCTTCAACAGCGCCGGTGGTGACTGTTCTTGTTTCTGGTTTTCCATTCTTGTTGAGTACCGTGAGTGTGGTGATATTTTTGTTTTGTTTTAGTGATTTAATGGGTACTAAAAGCTTATCTTGACTCTTAATACTCAGATCAATAGAGGCACTCATACCGACTTTAATAATTTTTTGTGCTTTTTCATCAAGATGTTTAATTTCAACAATAGCGGTAAATGAGGGTAGCAATCCATTATTTTTATTCGATGCTTGCGCATTGATCACAACGAGCTTTCCTAAGAAAGTATGCTTACCGAAAGCAATACCTCGTACTGTTGCAGGCATACCCGGATGAATCACATTCATATCAATTTCAGGAACATCGATGTCGATGCGAATGCCACTCATATCACCAATCAGTGCTAAAACTTGACCTGATTTCACAGCAGAACCCACGCTAAGTTGAGCTTGCTTATCATTTTCTGATTTAGGTGGATATAATAAAATACCCCGACGTGGTGCTTTGAGCTGTACTAAGTTATGCTTACTCATCAAGGCCAGATGGACCTTATCAAACTCAGATAAACTTAGCCCCGCAAGCTCGTCGTCAGCACTTGAGTTTTCTCCCATCTTTTCAAGAAGCTCTGTGACTTTGCGCGTAGATTGCATCAGTGTGACGCGCTCAGTATTTAGACTAGATTTTTCACTGAGATAATTATTTTTTGATAGGAGTCCCGAGTTCCATAAATCTTCTGTGCCTGAGAATTTTGTTTTAGCCATGGTATAGCTATCTTTGGCTTTTAAGTATTCTGTAACCGTATCGTGGTAGAGTTTTTGAAGCTCTGGAGAGTTTAGTGTAAAAACAGTGCTGTTTTTTGAAACCCATTGACCATAATGATAGTGAACAGCCTCGATCGTTCCGTCTGCCGGACTTGTAATCGAGCTTTCGTGAATGGGTTGAATGGTTCCAGTGAAATGCAATGTCTTATGTAGTGTTGTCGGTTGAATGACTTGTGTTTTGAGAGGATGAACTTCTGCTTTAGAATGACATCCTAACACGAGAGTGGTGATGAGTGTGACGCAAAAAGCTCGAGTGATGTTGGTCATCCATTGTACCTCAGTTTGATTTTCCAATGCGTTAATGTCGTGCCCAATGTCTTTTCAAGAGCAGAGAGTTGATTTAAGTAGGCAATTTTAGCGTTAATCAGACTCATTTGCGCTTGAATTAGCTGATTTTGTGTATTACTGACATCAAGAGCACTGGCAATACCTGCCTGTTGTTTTTTCTTTGCCAGTTCGTAAGATTCTGTTGCCAGTGCAACTTGACGCTTTGTGAGCTCGTATTGCTTGGTCTGACTTTCAATGGCAATAATCGTGTTTTTAATCGCGGTGATTAAGACGCGTTTTGCAGCAACAAGTTGTAGTTTATCTTTTTCAAGTCGAATTTTAGCCGAAATGAGCTGTTGGCGTCGGCTGATGTCGTGTAAAGGAATGGTCATCGTGACACCGGCTGATTCATTGATATTTTTGCCATTATAGATATTTTGCAGACCTGTGCTAACGTTATCAACGTTGGTGAGCGTTCCTGTCTGCACGTTGGCGGCTAAATCGAGTTGCCACAGCTGTTGATTTTTTGCGACAGTATAAGCACGTTCATCAGCACGAATGCCTGCTTGCAGAGCTAAGTACTCCGTGTTGTGCAGAAGTGCTTGTTCGATAGAGTCTTTCAAATCAGGGACAACTAAATGATCGAGTGTCACATCACTCGGAACGGCGACATTCATGTTCGGATCGAGTCCGATGGTTTGCAGTAGATTTTGAGCACTGGTTTCAAAATCATTGTGCGCTTGTTCAACCATGAGATTTAACGACTCAATTTGATAAGACTGTTGAACGTTCGCTGTCGGCTCAAGTTGTCCTGCATCGATTTTCTTTTTGTTAATTTCAAATGTTTTTTGTGCCTCATCGAGTTGCCAGCGCTGATTTTTTAGATTATTGCTACTTAAAATGAGTGTTCGATAAGCGACAATGACTTCCGTAATTTGATTCATCACCGCTTGCTCGGTCGAAAGTTTGTTAAGATTTTCTGCCTCAATCGCATCTTTTAATGCTGCTTCATTGACCTCTTTGCCAAACCCCCGAAGTAAAGGTTGAGTTAAAGAAAACGTAAGTAACGGGTTATAATTTCCAATTGTTGCAACCGTATTGTCCATTTTAAGCGAAGCATTTGTGCCTAGACCTGTTTTCAAGTTAAATTCAGGTGTTGCAAGATAGCTCCGTGTGCTCGTACTTCCTGCGTGACTGTAACGACTTTTTTCAAAAACTGTTGTGCCTGCAAGTGCGTACTGTAACTCAAACTCGTTATATGCTTGTCGTAGTTGATAACGCTGTATGACTCGATCAAGCTCGATATTTTGGATGTTCGGGTTATAGCGCAGGGCAAGTAATATCGCCTCTCTTAAACTCAAGTGTAATGCCTTTTGATGTTGTACATAAGGTGATGTGGGTAAGTTGATCCAATTATCTAACATAAACTCTGGATCTTTAATCGCTTTTTTAAGCCGTAAGTGTGCTTCTTTGACTCGATGGTGTTCTTCATCAGGTAAGTCGACCCAACGATACAAATTATCTTGAGCAAAGCTAGAGCCGATAATAAGTAAAAGGCTCGATAAAATTAATGTTCTTAGAAACAACGGCATTTAAGCTCCATGCACAAAGAAACGCTGCTTGTCGTGTAGACGCAGTGCTGTTAGTTTTTTGCCCCATACACAGCCAGTATCTAATGCGTAAATATTGGCAACAGGGCACTTGCCATTCAGTGCGGCCCAATGACCAAAAATAAGCGTTTCATCTATCATACAACGATGTGGTGTTGCATACCACGGATAATGATTTTCAGGTGCATTCTCCAGTTGTCCTTTATAGTGCAATTCTAGCGCGCCTTCTGCTGAGCAAAAGCGCATGCGCGTGAAGGCATTGCAAATAAAGCGAAGTTTTTCATCGTGACGAAGCGCATTTGACCACTGATTAGGATGGTTTCCATAGAGTAAAGAGAGCGTGACTTGGTAATCATCGCCTCGCAATTCTTGAGCGAAGTCGTTCGCATGTTGTTTGGCTTCCTCTAATGACCAGCGCGGATAAATACCCGCGTGTGTCATGACAATATGTTGTTGTGTATCATGATAAAGTAGAGGTTGTTGACGTAGCCAATGACATAATTCATCTCTATCTGGCGCCTTAAGCAAGGACTCAAGTGTATCCTCTTTGTTGGGAGGATGTTCGTTAAATACGCAGTGTAGTAAATGTAAATCATGATTACCGAGTGTAACTCTAGGGGCGAGAGGAAGTGTACGAATAAAACGTAATGTTTCTAGAGAAGCTGGTCCTCGGTTGACCAGATCACCTACAAACCATAAACGGTCTTCTTTTTCATTGAATTGGATTTCATCAAGTAAGCGTTTTAAAGGATCAAGACAGCCCTGTACATCACCAATTGCGTACTCAGCCGCCATAACCAGTACCTACTTTTGGGCCTAAAGAGGGTTGAGGTGGTGTTTGCTCAAGAATCCACTCGCCTTTATTTGAGATATGCATGCCAGTTTCACCAATCGCAAGTGCGGTTGCTGTTGTTTTATTGATTTCATGTGTTTTTGTGTTTTTGATGGAGATTGTTTCTGGCAGGATGATTGAGTTTTTTGTGACCAGTCCCTCACCTTGTTCGTATTTATTAACGGCTGTGCCTTCAATGCCAAGCTGATGGATTTTTAATGATAAAAAGCTTTGTTGAACGGTATTCCAATTTTTATAGTGGACATGTTCTTTTGCAAAAAGTTGGAAAGCTTCGATACAAACGAGCACCCCCCCTGGTACCGAAAAAATGGGCGCTCGATTAAGAAGAAAATGTCCTGCTTCAATTTTATTTTGTAGCCACTGTAAAAACTCTAAACCTGCGGCATGTTCTTTACCGAGTAATGCTTCTCCTGCAGCCGGTTCGATGAAACTAGAAATGCCTGCATTGGGTCGCTTAAAAGGACCTGTTTTGAGTGGGATTTCATTTAACTCGTGTTGAATCACAAGTGAATCTGCGCGGTCTAGAATTGCTCCAAGTGCTCTTGCACCTTCGGTGTCCTCATCCAGCAAAGCAAGCCATACTGAAAAAATATCTTTATTTTCAGCAATCCAGGCTAATCCTGATTCTGGCATCAGTTTTTTTGCCATCAGCAGCGTTAAGCGTCGTTTCATAGGGGAATCTTCACGTGAATCAAATTCATGTGAATAATAATGGTTAATTTGTCCTATGTTTTCAAATAGAGGTTCCCACTGTTTCAAAAAGTGGCCCTTAATACTATATCGATGAACACGATGCTCAATGCACAATGTTCCGATCCCGCGTAATAGGCTGGCAGAAAAGAGTGCGTACCACCATCGCTTCTGATCATCAGACAATTGACTTGAAGGCGGGGGCAAAAGATATTCTCGTAGAAGTTTTGTTGCGGCTTGCGTGCGTGAAAGTGCGTGATCAAGTAATCCACCCGGGCCTGCGAAATATACCGATCCTTCTGGGATACGCTGACAATAGTAAGCGACTTGTTGAATTAAGCTTGTCGCCATATTTTCGTAGTGTGCTTGCTCAAATTTACTCGTATTGGCGATGGCTTGAAGCATGTCTTGACGTTTGCGCTCGGCGAGTAATTGCTCTGCGGATAAAATAGGAGTCAGCGTGCTGAGAGATTTTGTTTCTGTTTGAGCAGGGGGTTTGGGGCGATGAAACACACTAATCTCCTGTTTGAATCCTCGTCGAGTAATAACGCGCTATTTTAACATATTCTTCAATAGAAAGATGTTCAGGGCGTTTTTGAATATCAATTCCCAGACTTTCAAGTACTTGGCCTTCGATGAAAGTTTTTAAATTATTGCTTAAGGTTTTTCTACGCATATGAAAAGCTTTGGCAACGATCCAGGCGAGTGTTGTGCGATCGACTTCGTTATAAGGCGATGTTTGGTAGGGGGTGATGCGTACAATCGCCGAATCCACTTTAGGTGCCGGTGAGAAAGCTGTGGGAGGAACAGTAAATAAATACTCTACTTCGCAGTCATATTGCAGCATGATACTGAGTCGCCCGTAATCTCTACAGCCTGGTTTGGCTGCAAGACGTTCGACGACTTCTTTTTGCAACAT
>CAYYEZ010000031.1:0-20998 GCA_964471225.1 uncultured Legionella sp.
CCAAAATGTTCTTTATCAGCAAAACCCTCGTCTTGTTTAGGTAAAAACATACCGCCAGAGTCGACCAAATACAAACAAGGAAGATGATTTTCCTCTGCGATTGTTTGTGCGCGTAAGTGCTTTTTAACCGTCAAAGGGTAATATGTTCCGGCTTTGACGGTGGCATCGTTAATAATAATCATGCACGCCACACCACGAATCATCCCGATTCCGGTGATGATTCCTGCTGCAGGAACAATATCATCATATACGTCATCAGCTGCAAGAGGAGAAAGTTCCAAAAATGGACTTCCAGGATCAAGAAGTTTTTCTAGTCGCTCTCTTGGGAGTAATTTTCCATGGCGTTGATGTCTTTGGCGAGCTTTTTCATCACCACCCAATGCAATAGTGATAAGTGTGCGTTGCAATTTAGAAACCAATTGCGTCATCATGGCCTGATTCGCCTTGAAGGCTTCGCCATTGGTATTAATTTGTGTAGTGAGTAAAGGCATAAACAAGCTCTTCAATACAAAAGTTAGTTATTACGCTAGCGCGTTGCTAAGCACCAAAATAAGCCATAAAATCCATGTGCAAATTAGATAATGAGGCATGTTTTGTTTTTTGATTAAGCGGTAAATCAACGCGGGAATTCCTGCGATAATGATTGGGATAAGCACCATGAGCAAAATGTGTCTTGCTGCATCGCTTGCCAAATAAGGAACGAGTGAAAGGTTAATACTACTGTAAAATTGCGCAATGTAATGTGTGGCGAGTTGAACGTACTTGGCAAAAAGTACGACCAATAAACTGAGTATAAAATAAGCTGCTGTTTGCTTGAGTAACATGTATCCTCCTGATTTCATGTTGAATTTATAAATAAGCCTCGATGGCAATGGCGGTTGCTTCACCCCCACCAATGCAAAGCGTGGCAATGCCTCGTTTTTTCCCTTGTCGCTTTAATGCATGTACAAGTGTTGTGACAATTCTTGCTCCACTCGCACCAATAGGGTGACCGAGCGCACAAGCACCTCCATAAATATTCACTTTTTCGGGTGACAATTCAAGAGTGTGTATCGCCGCCATCGCAACGACAGCGAATGCTTCGTTAATTTCAAATAAATCCACGTCGTGTGTTGTCCAACCTGTTTTTTGAAGTAAGCTTTGGATTGCACCAATTGGGGCGGTTGTGAACCATTCTGGAGCTTGTGCGTGTGAGCTGTGAGCTATAATACGAGCTAGTGGCTTGATGCCTCGTCGTGAAGCCTCTTCCGAACGCATTAATAGGAGAGAGGCGGCACCATCAGCAATCGAGCTTGAGTTTCCTGGTGTGACTGTCCCGTCTTTTGAAAAAGAAGGTTTAAGACGTGCTAATTTTGTAAGCTTTGCTGCATCAGGTCCTTCATCTTTATCAATGATAATCGTACTCTCTCGCTCTTGGCGCATGATAGGAGTAATTTCTGCTTGAAATGCATGAGTTTCTTGAGCATGGAGGGCGCGAGTCATCGATAACTTAGCGTATTCGTCTTGCGCTTCACGCGAAAAAGAAAAATGTTGTGCAGTGCGGTCAGCGAAACAGCCCATCAAGACTCCTGGCTCATAAGCATCTTCGAGCCCATCGAGTAGCATATGATCACTGACGACTTGGTGACCAAGTCGATAACCTTTGCGTGCGCCTTGGAGTAGAAATGGGGCGCGGCTCATACTTTCCATGCCGCCAGCAAGAACAATAGATGCAGTATGGGTGCGAATTGCATCGACACCTAGCATGATAGCTTTCATCCCAGATCCGCACATTTTATTGATTGTGGTTGCACCTACGTGTTGTGGTATACCTGCTTTAAGCGCTGCCTGGCGCGCGGGAGCTTGACCTATACCGGCTGATAGCACGCAGCCTGTAATAATTTCACTCAAATCCTCTTTGGGAATATTTGAGTCTTCAAGGACCGCTCGATGAGCAAAAGAGGCGAGCTCAGGAGCTGTAAAGGATGATAGTGTGCCGAGTAAGCTTCCAGTCGGAGTTCTGCGGGCAGCAACGATAACAATGTCATCACTGATCATAATGAGGTCTCGGAAAAAAGTTCACGTCCAATGAGCATCCTGCGAATTTCGGAAGTCCCTGCACCAATCTCATAAAGTTTTGCATCGCGTAATAATCGAGCAGTAGGATATTCTTCAACGTAGCCATTCCCACCTAAAATTTGAATGGCTTGCAATGCCATCTGTGTTGCTTTTTCTGCGGTATAGAGAATAACACTCGCTGCATCTTTTCGAGTCACTTGACGATGATCACAAGCTTTTGCGACGGCATAAAGTAAGGCGCGCGAGGCGCTGAGTTCGGTGTACATATCTGCCATTTTGCCTTGGATAAATTGAAAAGTACCAATGGCTTGATTAAATTGTTGACGCTCATGAACATAAGGAATGACCACATCAAGACAAGCTTGCATGATGCCAACAGGACCTGCAGCAAGAATGGTTCGCTCATAATCGAGTCCACTCATCAAAACTTTGACTCCAGCGTTGACCTCGCCTAATACGTTCTCAGCCGGGACTTCGCAGTTTTCAAAGACAAGTTCGCAAGTATTTGAGCCGCGCATACCAAGCTTATCAAGCTTCTGAGCTGTTCTGAAACCCGGCATCTCTTTTTCAATAATAAATGCGGTGATACCTTTGCTCCCTGCAGTCATGTCTGTTTTTGCATAGACGACTAAGACATTTGCCTCAGGACCATTGGTAATCCACATTTTTGTACCATTTAAGAGATAATACTCTTCTTTTTTTTCTGCACGAAGCTTCATGCTTACTACATCGGAGCCAGCAGAAACTTCACTCATGGCGAGAGCCCCAACGTGCTCGCCTGTGATAAGTTTGGGAAGATAACGGGCTTTTTGAGCTGGTGTTCCATTAAGAGAAATTTGGTTGACACATAAATTTGAGTGAGCGCCATAACTTAAACCGACAGAAGCTGATGCGCGTGAAATTTCTTCCATTGCGATGGTGTGTGCGAGGTAACCCATATTCGCTCCGCCATATTCTTCTTCGGCCGTGATACCCAGCACGCCTAAATCACCTAGTTTGCGCCAAAGATGATGTGGAAATGTATTTTCTTTATCAATTTGTGCTGCGATGGGTGCAATTTCTCGTTGTGCGAATTGTCGTACGCTCTCGCGTAACGCATCATAAGTATCGCCCAAAAAATGGGGCAGATTTTGCAACATGTTAACTTCCTATTTCTTCGCTAAATACGGTAGACTATACCCTGCATGAACCACATTGTGAAGAGAGAGCGATATGCGAAAATTGGTGCTATGGGGGCAGAGTGTTGCCGAGTATCAGGCAATGTTTGATTTGACAGATGAAGATCTCCAAGCGTCTATTTTTGAATTTGGATGTGGACCAACCGCGATGAATGCGGCGTTGCATGCTCAGCCTCGAACCTCTGACATTGTCAGTTGTGACCCTCTTTTTTCATTAGAAAAAGAGGTGTTAATTCAAGAAGTGAATCAATTTTTTGAACGCCGTGTTGCTGAGCTTCGTGCTGATCAGTATCAATTGGATACGGCCGCTTATGGTGGTTTAGAGCATTTTATTCAAGAGCGGCATCTTGGATGTGAGGCGTTTTTTGGTGACTTTATCGATGGTGTCAGAGATGGGCGCTATATTGCATCATCTTCACCTTTGCCATTTTCTGATATGACCTTTCAATATGCCTTGAGCTCTCATTATTTTTTTACGAATATCCCCGCATCAGAGCGACAAGATGCGATTGTGCAGCATATCCTCGAGATCAAAGAGCTTGCACGTATCGCTCATGAAGTTCGAATTTTCCCAATTATTAACCGAACGGGCGAAGCTTCTACATTGTTAGGGCCTGTGCTTTTAGCATTGCAACAAGCTGATTATGGCGTTGAAGTCCGCGAAGTTCCTTTTTCACTTTATCCGAAGGGGAACGCAATGCTACGTGTGTGGGCTAATACTTGCGTTATTCCTTCGGATTTAACATCAAAAAGTTAAGTTGATGATATTGTAAAGCGAGCTACATTGCACTCCGTCATCAGTTCTTGTGCAGCGGGTCTTAGATTATATGAAGAACTCATGCAATGACCATATGCGCCGGTGTTCGCTATCAATAAGATATCGTTTTCGGTTGTGGGTGGTAATTTTCTATCATAACCTAATGTATCTGCAGACTCGCAAATTGGACCTACAATATGTGCAAAAGTTGTTTTTTCTTCGTTTAATCGAGTGAGATTCACAATCTCATGGTAAGCACCGTAAAGTACGGGGCGAATGAGTGAGTTCATCCCTGTTTCAATACCGATAAAATTCACGCGTCCTTTTGCTTTACTTTGTGTGACCTTCGCTAAAATTACGCCGCACTCTGCGACAAAATAACGTCCAGGTTCCAGCCAAAAAGAAATCTGCTGATAGCGTGATTTGACTGCAAGCAATGCTTCATCCAGTGCGATAATATCAATAGGCTTTTGACCAGGTTTGTCGACAACACCCAATCCGCCGCCTAAATTTAAGAAGCGCACATTAGGAAAATGTACAATTTCCTCTGCGAGCATCATTGCTGTTTGTTGCCAAAGCTCTGAAGAGAGAATTCCGCTGCCTGAGTGTGCGTGTAATCCAATGACGTTGATGTGATGTTGCTCCACAAGTGTTTGTACTTTGGGGATTTGATCTTTTGGCACGCCAAATTTAGATTCGTTGCCGCCTGTACACACATATTTGTGATGTCCTGCGCCGCAGCCAGGATCGATGCGTAATAAGATATCGCGATTTTTAAATAGTTCGCCCCAGTGCTCGAGAGGGTACAGGCTATCAATAGTCAGGTAGCACCCTTTGTTTAATGCAAACTCGTATTCTTGTCGCGCTGCAAAATTGGGGGTGAATAATACTCTTTTGGGATCAATATGAGGAAAGAGTCCGAAGATAAGCTCAAGCTCTTGTATGGAAACACATTCGAATCCAACTTTTTGAGATTCTAGTACTTTTAATATTTCAGGATAAGGATTGGCTTTAATAGCATAAAACAACTGATCAATGGCCGTTAAGGTTTGTAACTCACGGCATTTTTCAAGTAGTGTTGGTGCGTGGTACGCGTAGCATGGTGAGTGTGCTGTTGCGATAGCTAAAAGTTTTTGCTTTTCTTCGACCCACCAAGGTTTCTGATTTGTACAAGGTTCTCCAAATTGTTCTTGCCAACTTGGAGAGTAATAGAAGCTTTGTGGATTGTTATCGATGAGCAGTGTGTGTAGTTCTTGACAGAGCTTATCTGCTTGAGATTCATCGACAACGAAAGTTAAGTTTAGATCATTTGATGCCAGAGACATGAGATAAATTTGTTTGGCTTCAAAAACCTCTAGCGTTGGACCCAGTTGAGGGAGGACTGTTCGGATATGATGTCCTACTAAACTGACCGCACTACATGGCTCAATAATTCTAGCTCGACAAAATTGATTTAAATTATCAATCAGCGCATCTAGCGCTTCGCGATTTTTCCATTTTACATTGCTATCAAGTGATACAGTGACATTGAACTCCGAGGAAGAAAGGAGATCGACTGAAAATCCATGCTGCTTAAACGTTGCAAATACATCTGCTAAAAAACCCACTTGTTGCCACATATCCAACGTATCGATGGATATTAACGTGATACTGTGTTTGACTTGAATTGACTTAATCGGTGGGGCATTATTATCACTTTCATGCGTAATTAATGTGCCGGAGTGGTCTGGCATTTTTGTGTACTTCACGGCCATAGGAATATTCGCTCGGCGTACGGGCGATATACAAGGTGGGTGTAAAACTTTTGCACCCATAGAAGCAATCTCTTGTGCCTCATAATAATTTAATTGTTTTAGGAGGCGTGCTTGGGGTAGCTGATGTGGATTTGCAGTATAAATTCCCGGAACATCTGTCCAAATTTCACAACATTGTGCACTGAGTATGGATGCAAAAAGTGCGGCAGACGTATCAGAGCCTCCTCGCCCAAGCAGAACAGTTTCTCCATCTTTATTTTTGGCAATAAATCCTTGTGTGATAATGACTTCTGCGCCACTTGCAATCAGTTTTTTTGAAAGTTCTGGATTAGGCGTACCTTCACAGCGGGCTGCAAGATAGTTTGCATCTTGTGCGTGGGGAATGTGCGTTGTGATGAGGGCATCTCTTGCGTCGAACCATGCACAACGAATGCCTGAGCGCTCAAGAAAAGCGTGGCCTAAGCGTGTCATCATTAACTCACCTAAACTTAATATCTGAGCCTTTGTTTTTGCGGGTGCTTCATTTAAAAGGGAGATACCTGTAAGCCATTGTGTCAGTTGTTGAATTTCATGTTTAATTAACTCATGAGGGACCTCTAGTGCTTTTGCGAGTGAATAGTGTTCGTCGATGAGCTCGGCAAGTAAAGCTTGATGTTTGTTAATGAGGGCTGCCTCTGTCAGTTTTTCTAGCTTATTCGACGTTTGTGTGAGAGCCGAGCAGACAATCACTGGTTGCGTTTTTGTTTTTAAATGTCGTTTTGTGATCTCAAGAATACAATCCCACATCTCTCTTGTCGAAACGCTTGTTCCACCGAATTTTGTAATGATCTGTTGCATAAGGACCTTAAAATGGAGCAAAAACAGTACAACACTAGCACGGCGTGATGACTGTGACAAGAATTTTCAAAAATCGTAGACATAGGCATTTTATTTTGGCAGCATAGCCTGTTTATTTTCTTTGGATGTTGATGGAGGACAGGGAATGATTGGTTTGCGTTTAACGAGCCTGGCGCTGTTTATCAGTACAATTTCATCGAGTTACGCTGGTGGTTTTTCATTATATACCGAAGGAAGTGCTGCTGAGGTTGGAGTCTTTGCTGCGGGAGCTGCGGCAGAAGCTCAGGATGCTTCAATTGGTTGGTATAACCCGGCAGGGCTCGTGTTGTTACAGAAAAATGAGGCGTTATTGAGCGGTGTGGGTGTGATGCCTGTTTCAAAAATTTCAGGAACCAGCTCATATTATACCGATGCGCTTGCCCCTTATCAGCAGTCGTTCGTGAAATTATCAGGGGGACAACAAGCCATTGTACCCGCGATACATCTTAGCCATCCTCTCGGACCGCGCGCTGTGTTTGGGCTCAGTGTTGTTTCGCCTTTTGGTCTTTCAACCAGTTGGCCTGAAGAAGCAGCTACCCGTTATGCTGCAACATTAACGAAATTACTTACAGCGAATCTCTCACCAGAGATGGGTGTTTTACTCACTGATCATTTAGCTTTTGGTGCTGGTTTAGACTTGCAGTACGCTGATGTAAAATTTGATGGTGTTGCAGGGTCTCCTGCTGCGTTGCAATATTTGGAAAGTGTCCATGTGCCCGTGACTCCGTCGATGCTTGATTCTTCAAGTAATAATGAAGGATCTTCGATGGGTGTAGGCTTTCATACGGGACTCTTAGCATTATTTAATCAAAATCACACACGAATTGGTTTAAATTATCAATCGCAGGTCAAGCATCAGTTTGAAGGGCATAGTATTTTAAAGGGGAGATTAGCTTCACCAACGTTAACTAATCCTTTTAATGAGTATAAATTAGATGGTTTGTACAGTAACTACGTTGCATTGCCAGATGTGATTACATTAAGCGCCTATCAAGATATTACGAAAAAATTTGCATTGTTAGGCTCTGTCTTGCATACAGGTTGGAGCTCATTTAAAACGATAGAGCTCTATAATGTTGCCGGATTTTCTACCGAATCAAGTGAGCAAGCACCGATTAATCTAATTACCCCACAAAATTATCGAGATACTTGGCGAGCCGCATTAGGAGGAAATTATCATGTGAATGATCGCCTCATGTTGCGTCTTGGTGGAGGATATGATCAAACGCCTACAGTGAATGCTGAGCGCGATATTCGATTACCTGATGTTGATCGTGGTGCAATCTCTGCTGGATTACATTATCAAGTGACCCCTGCATTAGGATTTGATGTAGGCTATACCTACTTGTTTGGTATTGGTCAGTCTTCTATCAATAAGACACAGGTCTTTGATGAATTATCTTCTGTGAAAATTGAAGCGCAAGCGATGAATCATGCTCAATTGGCTGGGATTCAAGCCGTGTGGAATTTCGATGCTGTAGCTGGTAAGGCTGCCACCAAGTAGTGGCAGCCTTCGGGCTTAATTGTCGTCAGTGATGGTTGATTCACCTGGACCGTTAATTACAAACTTGTAACCGTTGCCGTGTAGAACTTGAGGCGTGATTTCGCCCGTTTCAACGTTCAACTCGACCATTCCAAGCTCTACAGGGTGGTCTGTGTCTGTATCCATTTTAATTAAAGCAGGGCATTTATCATCGACGATGTGTCCAAAGCAAGCCATACGTACAGCTGCCCAAAATACCTTGCCTGTGCTATGCGCTTTAGTTGGATACTGCGAAGGAACAGTACCTGCGATGAATGCATTTGACTCATGATCTGTTAAATTATGTGTAACCAGTTGTTTTGGGCTCGCGAGTGCGTTGGCTTGCACAGCAAGTCCGAGAGTTAGAGTGGTGAGTATCTGTACCATCCGATGCATTGTAATCTCCTTTGGAATTGATTTGTGCAATTATAAGTCAATATGCATTTTACTACAAGATCTGTGTTGGATATTTTGTATAAAACAGCGTAAAATGGACAAATTCAGTTCAGTATCATGGCCCATGATGAAAAATCGCCCTTATCGTAGCGCACGTACGCTTTATTTTCGTTTGTTTACTTTTGTGAAGCCTTTTTGGCGAGTGCTATTGCTCGGGCTTGTTGCGAATATTTTATATTCTGGCATCGATGCTGGTTTAACTTATCTCATGCGTCCTTTTTTCGATAAAGGATTTATTGAGGTAGATATCAATTTTATTCGAAAAATTCCGGCGATTATTTTGGTTGGGGTGATTATTCGAGGGCTGATCAGTGCGCTCGGTAGTTATTCTATGACATGGGTTGCCCGCTCTGTGGTTAATGTACTAAGGCAACGTGTTTTTGCGCATATTCTTCGATTACCGGCGCGGTATTACGATAATGCGACCTCAGGTCAACTTCTTTCTAAAATTTTGTATGATGTGGAGCAAGTCGCGCAGGTCAGTGCGGATGCCTTGACTGATTTAGTGCAGAACGTTTGTTTAGTTGCAGGTCTTTTGACTGTGATGATGGTGATTTCCTGGCAATTATCGCTGTTATTTTTACTGACAATCCCTTGTGTCGGTGTCTTGGTGAATTATACCAACAAGCGTATTCGACGTATTAGTCATCGCGTACAACAAACAATGGGAGAAGTGACCGAAATCGCGAGTGAAGCGATAGATGGTTATCGTGTCGTACGAATGTTTGGCGGGGAGCAATACGAAAAGGGTAAATTTAATCGAGCTACTGAGCAATCTCGGCAAAATGACATGAAAGTCGCAGTGAGTAAGGCAATGAATGTCTCAGGCGTGCAATGTATTATTGGTTTGGGCATTGCGATGATTATTTTTGCAGCGATTCAATTAGCCTCTGTGGTGACGGTGACCGCAGGCTCTTTCTTAGCCATTATTGCGGCAATGCTACAATTAATTAAACCTGTGAAAACGCTAACAACACTTAATGCAACGTTTCAGCGAGGATTGGCTGGTGCAGAGAGTGTATTTCGGGTGTTAGATGAGTCTACAGAACCTGATGCCGGCGAGTCGCCAACTAAACGAGCAGAAGGCGCGTTGTCTTTTCAACATGTTTCTTTTGCCTACCTTCCCGGTAAAAAAGTCCTTGAGGATGTACATTTTAGCATTGAGCCAGGTCAAACTGTTGCGCTAGTTGGACATTCTGGAAGTGGAAAAACGACGATATCCAGTCTTGTTTCACGCTTTTATGAGGTGACTGAAGGGCAAATCCTTTTAGATAATGTGCCTATCCAAGATTTGGCACTCTCTTATTTACGCTCACAAATGGCGATAGTGAGTCAGCATGTCACTTTATTTAATGATACGATTGCAAACAATATTGCCTATGGGCAAAAGCATATTTCTCGCGAGGCAATTGAGCAGGCTGCAAAATTGGCTTATGCCGATGAATTCATCCAGTGCTTGGCTGAGGGGTATGAAACAATGATTGGTGAAAACGGCGTATTGTTATCTGGTGGGCAAAGACAGCGTATTGCGATTGCGCGTGCGATTTTGAAAAATGCCCCTGTTTTGATTTTAGATGAAGCAACATCTGCTCTCGATACCGCATCTGAGCAGTATATCCAGCAAGCCTTGGAGCAGGTGATGAAGGGAAAAACGACGCTGGTTATCGCTCATCGGTTATCAACGATTCGCCATGCAGACAAAATTATTGTATTGCATCAAGGGCGAATTGTAGAGGAGGGGACGCATGAGGCGTTGATCAGTCTCAATCATCATTACGCAGCGTTGTGCCGTACACAACAATTTAATTCTGAGCCAGTTCTAGAAGCGATGACGTAATGAGCAAGCGCTTGCACTCGTTTTGGCAAAATATGACGCCATGGCATGGTTTGTTGTATCCGTTCATGTGGTGTTTTCAAGGGATTACTGCTTTACGTAAGCGATGGCAGGTGTTTTTTAACCGGCAAGCATTTGATGTACCAATTATTGTTGTCGGCAATTTAACAACCGGGGGTGTGGGTAAGACACCGCTGGTGATTGCATTGATTGAGGCCTGTCAAGCACGAGGGATACGCGTAGGTGTTGTGAGCCGCGGTTATAAAGCAGCCTGCCAAGATTTTCCTCACGAAGTGAGGGGAACTGATACCGCTCAGATGGTGGGAGATGAGCCGTTTCTTATCGCAAAAAAAACAGGTGTTCCTGTTATTATTGCGCCAGATAGGGTCGCTGCAGTTGAGTATTTATTAAAACATCATGCGCCTCAATTAATCATTAGTGATGATGGCTTGCAGCATTATCGTATGCCTCGTGCAATTGAAATTGTCGTATTAGATGGTGTACGTCTTTTAGGAAATCAGAGACTATTGCCCGTGGGGCCTTTGCGCGAACCTGTTGCTCGCTTAAAATCTGTCGATTTCACTATTGTGAATAGTGGCTTTTGGCCGAATGCATATAGCATGACTTTACAACCAGGTGCACCGATGTCGCTGAAAAATAATCAGTGCGTTGTGCTAAGCGAGATACCGTCTCCTATCGCGGCGATAGCTGGTATCGGCCATCCGGAGCGTTTTTTCCAAACATTGACGAGCTTATCGTTATCTTTTGAGCCGCATGTTTTTCCTGATCATCATGCGTTTTCGTCGAAAGATTTTAAAAAAATTACCAAACCCATTCTCATGACCGAGAAAGATGCGGTAAAATGTCAGCCGTTTGCGACAGATATGATGTATTTTTTGCCTGTTAAGGCTCTGGTAGAAGAATCTTTTTGGGATGCACTATGGGCTCATCCAGCATTAAAAAATCTATTTTAAAAATTATTTCTTGGTTACCGCTGTGTTTTCTCACATCAATATCTTTTGCCGCAGAAATTGCATTGGCTGATCAAGATAATTGGGTTTTTTCTGGAATGGTCAGCAATGAAAAAGGAGAAAGGTACGCGTATTTTTTTCAAATGCAACATCAAGGCGATGCATTTAAAAGTGCTGTTGTGTTATTTGATATGCAGTCTAACGAGCCAATTTTTCAAGAAGAGTCAGAGGAAGTGCATATCTCTCAGGCTGCTGAGCACTGGCAAGTAGGGCAGGCTTTTCTTCATCTTAATCCTATTACGGGCAGTTGGGTCTTTGGACTCAAAACAAAAGAAAAACAAGGATTTAATTTCAAAATTGACATGATGAATGCTGATGCAACAATGGTACTTCAGGAGCGTTTGCGCCCGGGATTAAAAATGAGTATCAATCAAGTCAAAGCACTAAACGGTCATATTTATTTATCGAAAAAACAAGATCAATTTGTCACAGCGCCTCATGCCTGGGTACGAAAAATTACAGGCTCTCCTCAAGTCGAAAAACATGGCTCGCACGAAGTCAGTGGTTTATTCTGTCACTTTAATGATGATAGTGGCTTTTATGCTATAAAGTTACTTGAGCCTGATGCGTTGCAGGGGGCGCTTGCTGGGCGTTTTGATGGAGAGGGGCAGTTGCATCCGATGTCGCAATTTATAGAGGTTCAAAGAACCACAATGGGTGAATGGACAATACAATCACTTTTGCCTCAGTATCACCTTACTTTATCTCATCCTGTTGAGCAAAAGCTAATGACAGTAGGTCTTGTGTCACAACAGCAATTACAAGGCGCGTGTCTACTGAGTCAAAGTATTTATACTCTATGAACGTTAATCAACATCCCACCTTGCGGGTGATCTAAATAATAGGTATTCCCTGGTTTAAGACGCATTTTTTGCGATAGCACAAATGTTGGTGTTGTTCGATTCAGTGCTTTAAATTCAAGAAATGTATCGAGTAGATAGTAGTTACTTTGTCGTACGCGAATAGTGCCACGAACAGTCCACCCTTGATTTGATTGAGCAGGTAAGAGTACTGCTCTTTGATTGTTGGTCGGTTGAATCCAAGTGTAATGGAAAAGCGGTTGATAATGTCCTTCTCGACTAAGTCTATTCCACAATGGCTGGAGCTTGGAATGTGAAGTCGAAATCAGCTGATAAGCATGATATTCTCCAGAATCACGCGCTCTGAGCGGAATTGCCGTTTGCAAATCTTGTATGTCTGTTTGCGTGACATGCTCTTGTTGATCTTTTTCGGTATAGGTGTGTGTAAAGATGATGACATCGACCTGAACTTGCGGGCGCGCCTCAGCAAAAGTGAATACCGAAAAAAGAGAGAGACAGAGTGAGAGTAAAAAGCGTAACATAGAATCGTGTCTTTATATTAATCAAAAGATTTTATTATACTCCAAAATGCGAAGTTGAGGTATAGAAATGAGAATGATAAGTGCTGTAATGATGATTGTGAGTACCTCAGTGGGGGTTGGGATTTTAGGACTCCCTATCGCTACGGCAGAAGGTGGTTTCTTGCCGACCTTGCTAGTCTTTGCCTTTGCATGGATTTTTATGACACTTGCTGCTTTTTATATTTTAGACGCGAAGATGCAAGTAAGAGGTCATGCAAGTTTAGCTAGCATGATCAAATCGATTTTAGGTCAGCCTGGACATTGGTTTGCATCGATAGTGATTCTGCTCCTGCTCTATGCATTATTATCGACTTATTTGATGGCTGCTGTGGCATGGATAAAGCTTTTATGGCCAGCTATTCGCGAAACTCAAGATATCACTCTCGCAATGGGGTTTGTTTTTTTATTTGTGCTCATCATGGTTTGTCGAGAGGGGTGGCTGTACCAAGTGAATAATCTTTTGGGAGGTATCGTTTTAGTTGCTTTTGTAGTCATGGTTGCCTCAAGTCTTTTTCCCTCTCAAGCTGATTTTGTGGCACATGTTGATTTGGCTGCAATTGTTCCTTCTTTCCCCTTATTATTGACAACTTTCGGCTTTAGTATTGTGGTGCCAGCAATTACAGAGTATTTGCATTATGATGAGGCTAAAGTTAAGCGCTCTATTTTTTGGGGAAGTATCATTTCGTTAGTCGCTTATGTCCTGTGGGAATGGGTTGCGTTTGGCAACATTCCGTTGGATGGCGTACATGGATTGCGGGAGATGCATTTGACTGGCGATAATGGCACTGGGGTGATTGTGGCTCTTGCTGGGTTATCTCATCATCCTTATATTCTGTTTTTAGGAAAATTATTTGCTTTTTTACTGGTCGTGACTTCATTTTTAGGAATTTCTCTGGCATTGTTACACTTCTTAGGAGATTTGTTACATCTTTCTGTTCAAGGAAAATCCCGATTTTTGTTGTCGGTAGGCATGTATATGTTGCCCGTGATTGTGGTGACACTTTTTCCACGAGCGTTTGTCCAGTTTTTAAGTTTTTCAGGTATTTTTGTCGCTATCCTTTTAGGTTTATTCCCTATAGGGATGATACTCAAGTTGAAACGCCAAAAATTGTTACGTACGCAACATGTGATTTATCGTGGATGGGTCATCTTTAGTGTGAATGCTTTTTTCATCTTGGTTATTCTCCAAGAAGTGATTAATTTGGTTTGATAGGATAAGTCATGAACTCAAGGTTAATGGGCGGTATTTTTTTAATTTGTGGAACATCGATTGGCACAGGTATTTTAGGGGTGCCAAGTATTACTGCAGAAAGTGGTCTTTTGAATAGCTTATTTTTATTTGTAATTTGCTGGTTATTTTCAACACTGGCAGCCTTGTATTACATGGAGGCGCATTTATGGCAGCAGAGTCCTCAAAGTAACTTACTGAGTATGTCCGAGTATTTTTTCGGAAAAATTGTAAAGTCTGCTGTTTGGGTAGTTTATTTAGGATTGCTCTATTCTTTGATGTGCACCTATTTACTCGCGGGCTCTAGCTGGATTATCGAAGTTTTAACAGTATATACACCTATCCATCTGACGCGTGTCTGGGGTATGTTTGTTTTTATTTTAATGATTGGTTTATTTATATTCTTTGGTATCCGTGTGGTTGATAGAGTGAATCGCTTCATGTCGCTTGGCTTAGCGGTGAGTTTCGTGTTGATTTTGGCTTTGATTTTACCGACGGCAAATACCACTATATTATTTGATAAAGTGGGCGAATGGTCTGCGATGCCGGGTGCATTACCTCTTCTAATTACAGCATTTGGCTACAGTATCATTGTTCCCTCATTAGATGCTTATTTTGATAAGAAAGCACATCTTCTACAAAAAGCCATTATTTTAGGTAGTCTATTAACGTTAGGGGTGTACATTTTGTGGGAATTCGGGACTTTTGGGAACATTCCCTCTGAGGGGGACCACAGTTTATCTTTCATTGCTCAAAGCAAAGATAATGGTACTGAAGTTGCAAATGCGTTGATTTATTTCTCAAAAAATCGATTTTTAGGTGCGCTCCTAACTGTTTTTGCTGTATTTGCTGTGGTGACCTCATTTTTGGGTGTGTCTATGGCACTGTATCACGCTTTAGCAGATGGGTTTAAAATGGACGCTCATGGCCCTTCTGGAGTGTTATTGTTGTTGATGACATATATTCCCTCCATGCTTTTTTTGTTCTTTTTTCCTACCGGTTTTAGCCAAATCTTAAGTTTTGCTGGAGGATTGGTTTCTTTATTGATGGGTGTTTTACCTGTTATGATGGTGTGGCGCGGTCGGTACGTACGTCAATACACCGGCTATCGTGTATTAGGTGGAAAAATAGCCCTGGGGATCACAGGGCTATTTTTTGTATTTGTAATGATTGCTGAGTTATGGCGGATCTTTGCGCATTGATAATGGTCTGCTTATATAAAAGCTGCGACGCTTGCCATGAGTAAGAAGCCAATAATGACAAAACTAAAGTCATTCAGGTTGCAGCAGCGCTCAACCATTACGCAGCGCTCTAAACCGTGCAGTGTTCCTAGATAGAGGAATGTACCTGCAGAGATTGACATAAGGATAGGCTCAATGAGGGAGTGATTAGTCACATCTTGTCCAAACGCCCAGCCTGTCCAAATTCCAAGAGGTGTCATGAGTGCAAAAACAAAAAATAGCGCAATTCCTTTTTTCATATTGAGCGTGCTTTTGTTTAATTGTATCGCGAGAGCGAAACTTTCAGCCCACTTGTGAGTAATAATTGCCATAAAAAGCATGATTCGTGTTGCGTAATCATGACTCAAACCTAGTGCTGTTCCCGAAACAAAAGAGTGGATAGATAGCATCAGCCATGCAACCATTGCAAAGGCGGGGTGAGATTTTTCACGATGATGATAAAGCTCTTTTCCTAGATGCTCAAACCACAAAAAAAACAGAAAAATAAGGCCACAGATCAAGTAGGCAAAGGGATATTGGAGTTTCGCTTGCATAAATAAAGCGTGAGATTCGGGCAGCATATGTAACAAAGCGGCACCCAAAAAAACGCCTGTCGCAAGTGTTTCACCCATAGGGAAATCGATGTGTTTTTCCGTTGTTAAACGTTGTTTGAATGGAAACCAACCCGCAACAAAGATAATGAGCAAGGCGGTTAGCGCAAAGCAGAGGTTAAGAGTGCTTGCTGTCATTGACGTTTCCTGTTAGATTGGGTCGCTGATTGTATATCAAAAGGTATTAAAAAGCGATTTTTACGATCGGTGCATTGGATTGTACGTACTCTCTTCACCGTCTTCTGCTGTTTTTTTAGCTGATTTCTCTGCTGTTGCATTTGTAATTTTACCTAATTCTTTTTTATAAGAAATCGATGAGTTTATGGCGTTAGGTTTGATTATTTCTTTTTGAATGTGCTTTCGTATTTTTAAGCCTATCGAATCTTTCGCTCCCTGTAGTTTACTGAGGTCACGCTCATGTAGAACGGTGATGATAGTTTGTTTAATCAGCCCTCGAATTTGCTCTTGTATTGCTCTAGGTTGTGTCTGATGATACCCAGCTTGTCTTACTTCGGCCTTTATCGCTTGAATCATCGCTTTTTGATGAGCTATTTGCTGTGAAATCAGATGTAGCGATTCGGGCGAGGAGAGAGCTTGTTGTATCTCAAGCTCCCATTGCTGGATATCTTGTTTAAATTCCGGCGCAATTTTTTGCAGCTCAGTTATGAGATCGTTTTTTAAAGTTTCGCACTCAGCAGCTAATTTTTTATGTAAACTCTCAAATTGTAGCTGAACTTCATATTGATTGACTTGCACCTCTGCCAGATTGCCTGAATTGTTTAGTCTGATACGCAGATTTTCAAAATAAGCTGTGTTTTGTGGGTCAAGCGCGCCCATCCTCGTCAGTGTCATGTTTGCTTCTTTTTTAGCACTAAGCATATCTTGAATCGTTTTTAATTGGGACTGGGCTGCAGATAGTCTCATTCTATGTTGAGGATCATCTAAAATAGTATTTTGAATAATTTGTGCAATCAGCATTCCTTCGGGTGTCTGAAAAACAGGTAAGGTAAAATCGAAATTTTTTTTATCTTCGATAATATCCCATTCGCAATTAGTGACGAATTGATACAAATTTTTCCCTAGCATATAAGCATGCATGGCATCCGCATCAATAGGAAGGGTCATGTTTTGAGTCATTATTTCAGGAGGGCTAACATAAGGTGTTCTGATACAACCAAATCCATAATAAAGCATATTTTCATTACGTACGAATGTTCCGTCTGGTCTCGTTGGGATATATGATTTTGTATCCGCTAATATTAATTTTCCTCTTTTGTCGACTAGCCAGTTAGTATTTTTTGCATCAGGAAAAGCTGCGTTTTGTTGTTGCATAGAAATAAAAATATTACTCATCTGCCCAAATAAATCACTTGCTGCTAGTAGTCTAGGTAAAGGGTGTCCAGCAAATTTTTTAGCGTAGGCCTCTAAGTCTCCACCTTGTGCAAGATCCGTTTGTATTAAACAACATGTCGTTTGGCCATGTACAGCGTGCTTGAATGTTGCTTGTCTTTCCGCATAAATACTAGGGAAATGATCGCGGATTGATGTGCCTCTTAATCGTCGCTCAACAACTTTTGGGCTATCCATTCTGTATTCAACTTTAAGGACAGACTCTTCGTTTGTATCGAGTCGTGTTAGCTTGAAGTTTTGAGCATTGCTTCCCCCAATGAATGTCAGGGAGTAGGATTGGCGAAAATTTCTAAATTGTTGTGCTTCTGTCGACATATCCATTACATCATACAGGCTATCCAGTTCAATATCGGTTGTATGCGCGCCATGAGATAAAATTTCCATGAGTCGGGATAGTTTTACTTGCGACATGCCATTCAGAACATCATTAAAACTCGGAACAGATAGGGTTAATGGGGTGTTAGTAGGCTGAAATTGTTTTGCGTGCTCTGCTATTGCCGGTGCGAGCTGCTTATAAAATTTATTTTGAAAGTCCGGTAATGATGAAATGATATAACCAGGCAATACATCTTTTATCAGCTGATTTTGTGCAATCAGTTGTCCGAAATACATTTGCTTTATTTGAGCGTCGGTTTCTGCATTGTAAGCTGAAATAATTTGGTTAAGACGCTCTACTTCTTTATTAACGAGATTAAGCCAATAAGGCAATATTCCCATTATGTATCCGGGCAGAGTAGTCATTGTTGAGGGATCTACTATGATGTCTGACAACAGTGCAATAGGTGCTGCTGTCATGGGTTGTGACCCTATGCCTTGTCCTGCTTGAGAAATGGGTGTCATATTTGGTCGTCATTTGTTCTATTTATTTATTTATAGTACGAGAAATGCGATTATTCAAATATAAGGGGCGGTCAACAGATTCTTAAATAAGAGAAAATAGTCTTTAAGAAAGCTTAGGTTCGTAAGCTCGAAGATCATCTATGACATGATGAAGGTCTGGCTGTTGTTCCGCCATCCATTCACAAAAAGCGATATTACGATTAGCTTGGTAGGCGTGAACGATATCCTTAGGAGCAAGATGTATACCATGAGCCAACAATGCTCTGATCATGTTTTTATTCATCGCTTTCGATGCAAGCGCAAGTGGTGTTTGGCCGTGGCTATTTTTTATATCTAGAGGAACATTTGCATGCATAGAGGCTATAACCAAGGCTTCTGCAAGTCCTGCATCTTCTTTGATGTAACGTGCTGCGTCATGTAATGCTACTTCTCCTGTGTCTGTTGATACAGCACTCATGGCTTCAGGATAAGTTAAAAATAGCTCTACAGTTTCTTTTGAGTTTCCTACTTGACGAATCGCAAGTTGCATCGGATATAGATGGTCATTATTTTGCTCTAATAATCCTTCGGGACGAATGGTGATAAAGTTTTTTAATAGTTGATGAAAGCCGAATTGCGCGGCAAGGTGGAAAATTGTGTTACCTGAAGAGTTATGATGCACGAAAAGATTCGAGGTGTCTTTGAGTAGCTCGAACACCTGTTGGCGTTTTTCTCGAGAGGATGTCCCTGATAGCATCAAGCATCTCATTGCAGGTGTATTGTTTTGATTATCTAACACATCCAGCCGAGCCCCTTTTCTTATGAGTTGCTCAGCAGCAAGGAGATGCCCCCCGCTGGCAGCAAGATGAAGAGGCGTATTTTTTCCTTTTGATGTGACCAGGTTAATCTGTGTTGGTGTACACTCAAGTTTTTCAAGATAAATATCAAAACCACGCATCGCAGCAAATTGTATAGCGCTCATGTCACCAAGCGTGGGGTTCGACGTTGTTGCATCGCCTACCGCGAGCTCAGTGAATGTCCGCTGAATTGTCGCAATCTCTGCATACTTTGCATACTGTTGCTCGATTGAACCGTCAAATTTGAGATCACGAGAAACATTATTCGCACACCACGTCTTAAGCTGCTCTAGCTCTGTTACGCTAGACGCTGTGAGCGGAAGGTGAAGTGCTTTCAGTAGATCTTCTGTTTTCATACGCTTCTCTAAATCCTCTTTACATTTTAGTCTAGCATATGTTGGTTCTGATGTGTAAAAAAGCGCAGTTGAATTGGATGCTCGGATTGCTGAATGTCACGTTGGATTGTGTTTTCTATGGATTTCGAAATTTCCAAGGGATGCAGACAGAATAGGTCAATCATAATTTTTCCATCCAAATAGTGGATTGTCCATGATTCGATTTCTGGATAGTTCATTTTCCATGAGCTCAGTAATTCTGCTTCAAGTTTTTGACGATTAGGTAGATGTAAGCTTGGTGTGCTCACTTCATCATCTTCTGGGTCTATATGTACAGTCACATCTTTGACTTCAGGCATGGCTTTCAGGAGTTCATGATGAACTATCTGAGCGATAAAATGTCCTTCTGATACAGAGATGAAAGGAGAAACAAGCACGTGAACATCGATATAGATATCACCACCCATACTACGAGTGCGTAACTGATGGATTTTTTTAACACCAGCAATTTTTTCAATAATAGTCTGAATCTGCTCCAGCTGTGCTTGATCTGCGGCGGTATCAACTAGTTCTTTGATACTTCTCCAACCATAAGAAATACCCATTTGTATGATTAATAGACCAACGATAACAGCAGCAATACCGTCTAGTGCGTGAAAACCCAAAAGACTTCCTAAAATACCTACTAGCACCACAAGTGATGATGCGGCATCGGAGCGATGGTGCCATGCGTTTGCGATGATCAAGTCCGACTTTATTTTTTCACCAATTTTTCGTGTGATGTAAAAAAGTACTTCGTTTGAAATGACCGAAATAAAGGCTACCACAAGCGCTAAGTAAGTTGGAATTTCATGTGTATCATGCCACAACTCGTCGATAGAGTCCCAGGCAATAAGCGCGCCTGTTGCGACGAGTAATTGTGCGAGTAAGAACGTAGCCGCAGTTTCAATGCGCTGATGCCCATAAGGATGAGAGGGGTCTGCATGCTGGCTACCATATTTAGAGGCAAAGATGACGACAGTATCGATAAGCAAGTCAGAAAAGGAATGTAGTCCGTCGGCAATCAAGGCGTGTGATTGAAAAAGAAAGCCACCAATACACTTCAATATACCGAGTAAAATATTGACTACCGCACCGATGAGGGTGATTTTTTTTGCTGTACTGTATCGTTCTGTCATAGCTACTCAAATTTTTTTTTAGCATTTTAACACAATTTCTTGACCTCTCAATTAGTCTTGGGTATTATCGGCATCTGTCCTTGGACGGGTATCGGGGTATAGCGCAGTCTGGTAGCGCGCCTGCTTTGGGAGCAGGATGTCGGGAGTTCGAATCTCTCTACCCCGACCAATTATTTACTTAAGATGCGCCCGTAGCTCATCTGGATAGAGCATCGGCCTTCTAAGCCGAGGGTAGCAGGTTCGAATCCTGCCGGGCGTGCCAACGTCAAGCAGTGATCGTTAAAATGGTGGACGTAGCTCAGTTGGTAGAGCCCCGGGTTGTGATCCCGGTTGTCGTGGGTTCGAGCCCCATCGTTCACCCCAGTTTAATTGGATTAGGACCTGAAACAACTTTTGGTTCAAGAAATGACAAGTGATCTTTACAAGATTAACTTACTGTTTGATAATTCCACTCAGTTTGCGAAAGTGGCGGAACTGGTAGACGCACTGGATT
>CAYYEZ010000032.1:0-25285 GCA_964471225.1 uncultured Legionella sp.
TTGAGCTCTCTAAATTAACTCGCATCATCTAAACGTTAAGACAGATCGAACTAATTCTTATATACGATATCGTTCCTCAGCAGAACCTAAATTTACAAACGCTCAAATATCGTTCTAGTGTTCAATCCAAATAATCGTTCATGAAAACGGTACGCGTATTCATCTGTCATATTTGCAATATAATCACAAACAACCCGTTGAGCGGCAGCCTCATCCTTTGCCTGCTGAAATAACTCTCGGTTTTTCAGATCTAATAGACTATTGGGGTTTGATGTAATCGCTTCAAATAGACGTAAAATCACCATTTGACCACCGTATTCAAACGCTCGCGCTTCTTGCGAATCAATCACGGTACGATAGATACATGCCATCAATTCATCTAACCAAGCCCGAGCAGGCTCGGATAAGATGGCATTAAATTTTAACAATGGGTTTTCAAAACTCGGATTCGTTTCTTGAATTTCTACTGATGTAATAAAATAATTGACCATTTCACCAATCGCCTCTTTTCGCGCACAAAGATCTTCACTAAACAACGCATCAAGTAATTTGGGGTGAGCAATTGAAGAGGCTTGAATCAATGATCTACAAGCAGGTGTATCTAACTGTTCACGACGTATCAGTCTTAAATGAATTGCATCCTCAAGATCGTGTACACCATAAGCAATATCATCAGCAATATTCATAATAGAACAATCAAATGCATGAAAAGCCGCTTTGCCATGCTTCGTTGAGGTGGGGTGCGTGGCTAAAGACTGAAACAATATTTGATCTTTTTTTTCAAAAGGAGCCAATAACCAAGCCACTTCTTCAGATTCTGAATCAAAGTAAGCTTTCGGCGGTAACCAATCGTTCACACAGATTGGTTTGAGAGAGACTGGTGCTTTAAGTTGATTTTTAGCTACAACCAAAACACGAGGGACAGGATATTTAAGGATACCTAACAAAGCACGACGGGTTAAATCTAATCCATAAGGACCATAACTATCTTCTACTTTTGTTAATAAACGTAGGGTTTGGCCATTTCCCTCAAATCCGCCATACGCTCGCATCATGTAATTAAGCGCGACCTCTCCCCCGTGACCAAAAGGAGGGTGACCAATATCGTGGAGTAAACAAATCGTATACATCAAATCATCTTGCGGTAACAAACCAGATAGTAATTGCGAGGACGTCTGGCGAGCTAACCCATGGACAATACTCACACCAATGGATGCAACTTCCAAAGAATGTGTTAAGCGCGTTCGATGAAAATCGCCCTCATTCATTCCTAAAATTTGAGTCTTACGCTGCAATCGTCGAAAGGCTGGACAATGTATCACCCTTGTTCTATCTCGCTCATAAGGATTGCGATGATCGTGTTGTCCTCGTTGATGAGTTTGGCCTGAACGACGTTGAGTCCACATACGCTTCACTTTTTTTTTTTAATAATGCTAAAGTTTATTGAAATTTAGCAGATAATACTAATGATAAGATCAAAACAATAACAATAAAGGCGACGATCATGAATATAAAAAGTATCACTATCGCACTTTGTGCACTTAGCTTAACTGCATGTAACAATTTTTACCATAACACCACACAAAATGTTCCAAAAAGCACAAAAAACAGAGATTCAGCCATTCAGCTTTATCCAGACGGATATGATAATGGCGGTGCTTATGCACCTGATCCAAACAGTATCTCTAGCCAAAAACCGATGCTCCCTGACGGTACACTCGATACGAATACCCCGGTTTCGTTTAAACAACATGACAGAGGATGGGTAAGCAAACAAAATCCTCAAGGCTATACTATCGAAATCTCTAACAGTGATAAACCGGCAGATGTAGCGGGTTCATTGCAAAAAGCACCTAAAAATGAACCATCGGCGCAAGTCAAATATCAACACGATGGTAAGCAGTACTACAAAGGAGTGTACGGTAGCTACCCCACTTACGAAGCCGCTCAACGTGCTTTAAATGCTTTACCTGAAGATGTGAAGCAAAAAGCCACAGTGAAGACTTGGGGTAATATTCAAAGCGTCAGCGAATAATCATCCTCTCTCGATGAGCGCGCACAAAAGTGCGCGCTCTGTTTACACTTTGAATTACCTAAAAAATGTTCGGCCTTAAAATTCATCAGGTTTTTTCACTTTATATCCTAGCGTTATAGACTCCATAAGCACCAGCCTCTATCATGTTGAAATCAAAGATCACCGCGCCTACAATTGTCGCAACAGCAGCTTGTGATGAGATTGTATTTTCAAATGCACAATGAAACTAAATTCGTATTTTAAAGTTTATTAGGTATAAAATATCACCTCTCTGCTTTTTAGGATTGATGATGAAAAAAGGCTTATTGCTTATTAATTTAGGAACATCAGAACAACCTACAACTGGCGCGATTCGTCGTTATTTACGCCCCTTTTTGACTGACAAGCGAGTCATTACTTTGCCTCGTCTGTTACGCACAATATTGGTTTACGGATTAATTTTACCTTTTCGTCCTAAACGCCTTGTCACAGCCTATAAATCGATTTGGACTGATCAAGGCTCCCCTTTAATGGTTTATAGCCAAGCACTTCTAGAAGCCTTACAAAAAAGACTCGAGGGCTCGTATGTGGTCGCGTTAGGCATGCGTTACGGGAAACCTGAACTCAGTCAAGCACTCGAGAGCCTTAAAGATTGCGATACGTTAACAATCTTACCTCTGTATCCACAGTATGCTTCCTCTGCTTCTGGCTCTGCGGTAGAGGCAGCACTGATGCATCTACAAACTTGGGATGTGATTCCTCACTTACGCGTGATACGTGATTTTTATCAACATCAAATCTTTATTCAAGCACTCAGTCAGAAAATTAAACCTTATCTTGACGAAGAAACGTTTGTCCTTTTTAGTTACCACGGCCTCCCTAAAAATCATCTTACAACCTCAGATTGTTCTCATTGCGAAACACCTTGTACTATTCGAAATACACGCTGTTATCGTGCACAATGTTATGAAACCACACGGCTCGTCGCTCAATCGTTACAATTGAAAGAGACACAATTTCAAACATCATTCCAATCACGTTTAGGTCGAACACCCTGGATACAGCCCTATACTACCGAGACCTTGCCAGCACTTGCAGCGCGTGGTATAAAAAAACTAGTGGTCGCCTGTCCCTCTTTCGTTGCAGATTGCTTAGAGACATTAGAAGAGATAGGAGAGCAAGCAAATGAACAATGGCAAGAACTCACCGGACACTCACTCAGTCTGGTTCCCTGTCTCAACAACGATCCGCTTTTTGTAGAAACTATTTTGAGCCTCATTGGAGAAAAATTGTGACAAAATTTACGGAAATAACTCAAGAAATCAGCGCACAACTCATGAAGCTACGTAAAGAAATTCCTGAAGTCATGACAGGATTTTCTGCGCTCGCGCATGCTGCCAGCAAAGACGGAGTATTAGATAAAAAAACGAAAGAGTTAATCGCAATCGCTTTAGCCGTAGCAAACCGTTGCCCTGGCTGTATCGGATTTCATTCGCAAACACTTGTGAAACTACAAACGACACGGCAAGAATTATTAGAAACGCTTGCCATGGCAATTTATATGGGCGGCGGCCCCTCGCTGATGTACGCTGCAGAAGCACTTGAGGCTTTTGAGGAGTTCGAGACTTCTTAAAAAGCTAAAGCCAGGAAGGCTATACTACAGCCTGGCTAAGCGTGAGTGATCAATGGTCTTGCACTGACTTAAAGCTTGAGCAGTGCTTGACTCACTACTCGAGCACGATGCGAACATTGAATAAGTCGATAGATGATTTTCTTTCTTAGCCGAAGATGAGTCAGGCAAACCTAACTCACGACAAACGGCCATGTATTCGTTTTCCAGACTTTCGGTTCTACTATTATCAATAATACGGACACCTTGTGTTGTAAAGGTTTTCAAGTCTTCCAAAAAACTTTGTAAGTCAGAGCGAGCCCTCATTGAGCTAAGGTAGGCACGAAAAGAATGACTAACGAGAGCAGACCTTTTAATCTGTTCGCGTCGCTCTATCAGAAAATCATTAAAGTCTGCTTGCTCTCTCTTAAACAATATTGTTTTACAAATCGACATAATAAAACGATCGGGGAGCAAACAGATGCGTAACAAAGCCCTATTTTTTTCCTCTTCGAACGCCTCAGGCAGCCCATTAGGGTCATGAAACTCTCGTAATCCAAACGACTTATTATCTCTAATATACTCAAGCCAATTATATGTAGGATATCTGTGAGGGAAAGGTAACATTTTCAATGTTTCTTCGCTAATTACATGCTGATGTTTATGATAAATAAGACTAAAAAATGAGTATTCACCATCAATTTTTGCAATTGCACCAGTCTCTCGATTCACGAGTAGGTTAGGTAACTTAAGATCAATTTCATGAAGCCAAAGAGACACCACCAACACATCCGCAAAACCAGGATTACTAGAAAGCTCGGCTGTACCCACCACTGCATGCGTTTCACTCAAATCTTCAGACAATGAATACCAGTCATTATCTTCAGTTTTAGCGACTAAAGTTCCAGGATGTGGATGAGTAGAAATAAGACGATATAACTCTGCAGATAACAAATTTTCTACAGCAACGTTATGATCACTCATTTTTTTAGCATACCAACGGGCCTTTTTCCCTTCTAAAGCAACGACATGAATGTCATTACGATGTTCTTCATTTTGAGGTAAGACATCAATAAACCTGAATTCAGAATAGTCTAATGGAAAAATTCTCATGCAGCCTGCTTCTATTTAACTCATAAAAAGAATTAATTATATAGCAGTATGATTAAGATAAAGTTAAGAAAACTGACTTATCCAGACACATGCCTCATGTCACCGAAAGAAGAAAATCCAGAGGGAGAATTATGTGTATTTGATAAAGCATGATCTGGCGTACAGGGGTATTTTTGCATCAATCCTATCAAAGCAATTTCAGAAACTGTCATGCTATTTTTCACTTCTTTAGGCGAGTTTGACTCTGTGTAAGTTTTTTGTATCAATGTATTCAAAAACTCAGGCTCAAGACCTTCTTTACCGCCATTAAAACAAAATAATGGCTTACCTTGCTCCGTTGCCGCCTTATTCGCTACAGTCAACGTCTCAGCGATAGCCTCACACGTCAGGTTCAAAATATTTCTTGCTGAGCGAACCCAAATCTGGGCGTCAGAATCAGCCTTCATTTCCATTTTTGGAATACTGTCGGCCACATTCATATAGCGTTCAATCGTGTCTGCGTGTGCTGAACTGATCATCAACCCAAAACAAAGTGGCTTTAAAAAATTCTTCATATCTCACCCCACGCCGTGTGGCTTCAACCAACGAAAATAAAATGCAACTAATAAAAAAATAAACAGCGACACAGACAACAAGACTCGCCATGTTAATGCTTTAACTGTTCTATCCGTTTTGCCTTCGTCTTTCATTAAAAAAATTAAGCTACTCACGAGTGCGCCTAAAATCAGCAGCATCACCACAACAATCAATATTTTTACGAACATCTGGTATACTCCGCTGTTTACCCTGTTTTGGAAAAAACATGACCTCAAATCGCCATGCATCAGATCGTCGCTTGATCTTTTCGCCTAGCCTGCATATTACACTCCTCGCGCTGTTTGCGACAATACTCTTTTTGACTTTAGGTATGTGGCAACTCCAGCGTGCTGATGAAAAAAAAACTCGCGAGCAACAAGCGAGTCAAGCAGAGCATCAATTACCCCAGGCTCTGTCTACAACACCCACGGCATATCAACGCATTCAAATCAAAGGTCAGTATCTTAAAAAAACATTGCTTTTAGACAATCAGCACGAGCAACATCAGCTGGGCTACCAAGTTTTAACTCCTTTTTTACTAGAAAACAATACCATTGTTATCATAAATCGAGGCTGGATTCCAAAAGATATACGCCATATCACAGAGCCACCAACCACGCTCGTTACTTTGGTGGGTCACGTTTACTATCCTTCATCAAAACAATGGGCATTGGGTGAAGAGATGGAAATAAAATCAGACAAACTGGCGATTATACAAACACTAAATCAAAAATTATTTAACCGTTTTTTGCAAAAATCAGTCTATCCGTTTATCATTCGCCTGGATGCACAAGAACCTCACGGATTTGTGCGCCATTGGATTATCAATAACATGCCTTGGCAACGCCATATTGCTTATGCAATTCAGTGGTTTGTGTTTGCCATCATTGTGATTATTCTTTACCTGGTACGTAATATCCGCTATGAAAAAAAATAAAATTATTCTTTTGTTGCTTGCGCTTATTTTTATTGCACCCAGCTTGTCAGCTTACCTTTTGTATAAGCATCCAGCGTGGCGCAGCAGTCAAACTACAAACAAAGGCGAGCTACTCTCTCCAGCTCCAGCACTCACTTTGTTTGATGATTCGAAATGGCATATTGTCTTATGGAGTCCTAACGCCTGCACTAAAACTTGTATGGAGCGTCTCGTACAACTTACGAAACTTCGCCTCGCACTTGGCAGACGCTATTATGACACTGATCTTTGGCTTGTGTTGCCCGACGGTAACCAAGACACCGAACTGTCTCAAGGCGAAATACAACGAATGAAAAAGCATGGCGTGCGTTTGATCAGGCTCTTATCCCAAAATGAAAATATCACGCTGCTCTCAGCTTATCCAACAAGCATATTTATCGCGACACCACAACAGCGACTGATACTGAGGTATAATCAGCAATCGAAGCTTGAGGATATTTATCACGATCTCAAGCATCTATTAACAACCACTGACGGGAAAAATGTCTCATGAGCAACATGATGAAAAAACTGACCACCGTAGCACTTTTCCTTGCTTTCGGCGTAATTTTGCTTGGAGCCTACACACGCCTCACTGACGCAGGCTTAGGATGTCCAGACTGGCCCGGTTGTTATGGAAAGTTGGTCGTTTCAGAACAGACAGGCCTTACAAATCCATCTGAGTTGACTAAAGCATGGACAGAAATGCTCCATCGTTATTTTGCAGGAACACTTGGCCTGCTCATTGTGGGTATCGCTGTATTCACTTATCGCTCGTCATCAAAGCAAAGTCGTCTCCCCTACTTTCTATTTGGACTAGTCTGCTTTCAAGCGGCATTAGGAATGTGGACCGTCACATTAAAACTCCTTCCTGCCGTAGTAATGGGGCATCTCTTAGGTGGAATGCTGATTTTTGGTGGACTAGTCTATTTTCGCTGGCAACACGTCACTCTCAATTATCCGCGGCTGTCTTACCCCACACAACTCATGAATATTGGTGTGATAATTGTCTTTTTACAAATTGCACTTGGTGGTTGGGTGAGCTCAAATTATGCAGCACTCGGTTGTGTTGGATTTCCAACTTGCAATGGCACGTGGCTCGTACCGCTTGATTTTAAGCATGCCTTTGAATTCTTCTCACCGACAGACTTAAATTATCAAGGAGGACTTTTAGATAGTGCCGCTCGCACCACAATTCACATGATGCACCGTATAGGCGCACTGCTAACTTTAAGTTATCTTCTTTTCCTCTTAAGTCATTTATATCGGCATACTACAGTACAGCATCAATTACTACGTCGCTTTATCATATGGACTTTTTTAGTTCTTATATTACAAATCACGCTAGGTATCATGAACGTGGTTTATCTTCTCCCTTTAAGCGTTGCGGTTCTTCATAATGGTGTTGCAGCCACACTCTTCGCTTTAGTATTAAGCCTGCGTTATCTCATTGGAGGACGTCGTTAACATGGCGAATTGGCGAGATTACTGGGTTCTTTGCAAACCACGCGTCGTTCTACTCATGCTGTTGACCGTATTAGTTGGTATGTATTTGGCTCCTGAAACAGTAAAGCCTACTTTACTTTGCTATAGCCTTATCGGTATTGCATTATGCGCGTCAAGTGCTGCCGCGATCAACCATACTGTAGATAGGCACATTGATGCGCTCATGGCTCGGACAAAAAATCGTCCTGTCGCACATGGCCGCCTCAGCAGGACCCAAGCACTTGTATTTGCAAGTTTAATAGGCATTTTAGGGCTCGTTATTCTCACTCTATATGTCAATCCGCTCACAGCTTTACTCACTTTTATCTCTCTCATTGGTTATGCAGGCTTGTATACTGGGTTTTTAAAACGGGCGACACCACAAAATATTGTGATTGGTGGATTAGCCGGAGCCGCACCTCCTCTGCTCGGTTGGACGGCTGTCACGAATCATCTAGATCCTCAAGCATTGCTGTTAGTTTTAATCATTTTCATATGGACACCGCCACATTTTTGGGCATTAGCAATCTATCGTTTAAATGAATATAAAACAGCTGAAATCCCGATGCTACCGGTGACTCATGGCGTTGCTTATACTAAGTTAAACATTGTGTTGTACACGATCTTGCTGTGTGTTGTAACACTGCTCCCTTATCTGATTGGCATGTGTGGCTTGATATACCTTATTGCGACATTTTTATTAAATCTTCGCTTTATGTATTGGGTTATAAAACTCTATCGAGATCAGAAACCACGCATCGCCATGCAAACATTCCGTTATTCAATCACATATTTATTATTGTTGTTCGTTATGCTACTCGTTGACCACCATTTTTTGAGGTTTTCATGGTAAAAAAATATACTTATCTTTTCATCGCAATCTGCCTCATCGGTGTGTTAAGTGGGTTTTTGTTTTTTTATGGCAATAAACGTGTTGATCCAGATCAATTTCACGGGACATTACTTACAACTCCGCGAGAAATCCAAGCTTTTTCATTAACTGGAATTGATGGAAAAACATTCGATCAAAACAGCCTTAAAGGGCACTGGAGTATCTTATTTTTTGGCTTTACTCGTTGTGGCTCAATGTGTCCCACCGCCATGGGTGAACTTGCCAAAATGTATCGTCATCTTGTAGATGCTCGCATCGAACCTAAGCCTCTTGTCGTCATGATCACCATCGATCCTAAACGTGATACCTTAGATAAATTGAAACAATATGTTCATGTTTTTCATCCTGATTTTTTTGGAGCTCGGGCACCCAGCAGCGCACTAAAAACACTGACAAAAGAACTCGGTATTGCCTACACAACCGTCACTCGCACCTCATCACTAGAGCGAAGTTATGAAGATATTGAACATACCGGAGCATTCTTGTTTTTTAATCCTCGAGGCCAATTAGTCGCATTTTCAACGCCCCCTCATCACGCAGATCAACTCGTTGAAGATTATCGTTTACTTATTCAATAGGAACATTGTTGTATGAAAATTGCCATCCTTGCTACAAACGCCGAACTTTACTCTCACAAACG
Source organism: uncultured Legionella sp. (assembly GCA_964471225.1). Taxonomy (GTDB): domain Bacteria; phylum Pseudomonadota; class Gammaproteobacteria; order Legionellales; family Legionellaceae; genus JAGVJT01. Next base: position 9,285 of record CAYYEZ010000032.1, read on the forward strand.
TCTTTTTGATGCGGGAGTGGAGGCAGGACATGAAATGTTCGTCATCAATCCTCTATTTTGTTATATGAACGTCTCTGCATCAAATCCGAATATTCACTACCGTGGCGGAGAGCAGCTGCCTCATTTTGATGCGGTCATTCCTCGTATCGGTGCATCAAACACGTTCTATGGTACAGCCGTATTAAGACATTTTGAAACCATTGGCATTTATACACTCAATGAATCTATCGCTATTTCTCGCTCGCGTGATAAATTTCGCTCGCTTCAAATCTTAGCTCGTAAAGGGATCCCCATGCCTTTGACCAGCTTTGCACAATCGCCAGATGATACCGAAGATCTAATTCGTATGGTCGGTGGTGCACCACTTGTCATCAAACTCTTAGAGGGCACACAAGGCAAAGGTGTTGTGTTGGCAGATAGTCATCAGTCGGCAGTGAGTATCATCAATGCGTTCAAAGAAATGCACGCGAATATTTTAGTTCAAGAATTTATAAAAGAATCGCACGGAACAGATATTCGATGCCTTGTGATTGGAGACAAAGTGGTTGCATCGATTAAGCGAACGGCCAAAGAGGGAGAATTCAGAGCTAACGTTCACCAAGGCGGAAAAGCAATGAAGGTAAAACTAACCCCTCACGAGCGCGCACTCGCTATCGCCTCAACAAAAGCAATGGGGTTAAAGGTTGCGGGCGTTGATTTAATTCGCTCAAACAACGGCCCCTTAGTGTTAGAAATTAATTCGTCTCCAGGGCTCGAAGGAATCGAAAAAGCGACACAGACTAATATTGCATACAAGATTATCCAACATATCGAAAAAAACGCTCGCTCAGTCAAGCACAAGCGATTTCAAGGCTAGTACTTATTCGTAGGAGTCGTCCTCTTCCCCGAGCAACCAATCGGGGGAGACTTCTAGCTCCTTCGCAATTTGCTCTAAAATTTCATGGTCAATGATAAAACGACCATTTAGAATAGCTTCCGCCTTAAATTTCGGAACATCAAGTAATTTTGAAAAGACATCGATGCGCTCACTTAAAAGTGTAGGAACACCGATTTCATCTAAGCCTTGGTTCAAACGTTCTGCAAACATTCTTGTGTTCATGATCACCCCATAGAACACTGTTATATCCTATATCTAACAAATAGCACGAATCTAGCTAAAATCAAATTAGCTGTTCGTTTTATTACGCATTTGTGTCAATCGAGAGAAAAATTCCGGTTTATTTAGACCCAACGATGCAAAAATTTGTGGTACTTTATCCCAGCTGTTTTCCTGTTGAATACTATCCACAATCATCTCAAAGCCTTTTTGCTGATCAAGCGGCACCCCCCAACCATGAATGTAACAAAGCGCGCGCTGTCTCTTAGCTTCAACATGTTGATTTTTTTCAGCAGCCTCTAAAAAACCCAGAGCCTCCTCAAACAAAAGTCCCATCATGCGAGTATTGCTTTGGCTTGCAAACAAACCTTGCTCCCACTCTTTACGTATTTTGCCCTCATCTAATAACCATTTTCCTAAAATAAATTGAGATTTAACATCATCTATCATTGCTGCAGCACGATATGCAGCTAGTTTTGCTTCCTTCGCAAATGGAAATTTTTTATTTCCTTCAAGCCGCTGATACATGGAAGCAAGCAAGTGATAGCCTTCGATTTCTTTTTTTAATGACTCTTCAGTCGGCGGATTATGAATGCGATTACGCTGCATCAGTAAGAGCTTCTTCATTAACCGATTAATCTTAAAACGCCTCCAAGAAAACATATGCCTTCTCCTTACCCTGCAACGGTCATACCCCATTGCATCATATTAGAAATAATGACCACCAAAAATATGATTATAGCAATTTTAACGAGTAGAGACATGATCTCTCGTAGTCCGTGCTTAGTTTGTTTTAAGCGCACTTCTGCCTCGTCGACTGCCTCATGTCCTGGACGTTTTTTATGATCAATCCGTACTTGTCGGGCCGCATAGTAGGCAACAGTAGCTGAAATGATACCGGTTATAAATAATAGATTAATCACGATCCACTGCGAAGCTTCTTGCGTAACCCCCCAAGAGCTTTGAAAATACGCTGAAAGTGCCCCGGTAAAATCAGGCGTATGGTAGACCCAGCCCAGCCAAACTTGCGGTAATAAATACAACGCCAAAGGAAACAAAAACAAGCTCACTGCGAGTGATAATAAACTGAGCAAAAAAAACTTATCTTCACGATCCATCGCACCCTCGATATCAACATTCCATATTCTTCTGAACATTAGCAGATTCTCTTTTGATTGCCAAGGCATGGATTGATTTCTTAATTTGAAGTATAATTAGCACACTTTTTTTACAATGTTGCATTATCTAATGAATCATCGTGTTGGTTTTGTCAGTTTAGGTTGCCCCAAAGCGTTAGTAGACTCAGAGCGTATCATTACGCAATTGCGAGCTCAAGGTTACGAGCTAGTATCAACCTACCAAAATGCAGGTGTTGTTGTCATTAATACTTGTGGCTTTATTGATGCAGCAATCAAAGAATCCCTAGAAACCATTCAAGAAGCGATGCAGGAAAATGGCCGCGTCATTGTCACAGGCTGTCTTGGAACCAAAGCCGATTTAATTAGAGAGGCGTGTCCTGATGTTCTGCATATCAGCGGAGCACATGCTTACGAAGAGGTCGTTCGCGCCGTTCATCGTCACCTTCCGCCACCGAAAGACCCATTTACAACCCTGGTCCCACCCGCAGGCATAAAGCTCACTCCAAGACATTATGCCTACTTGAAAATCGCTGAAGGCTGTAATCAAAAGTGTACGTTTTGCATCATTCCAACGATGCGAGGTAAACTGAAAAGCTATGATATGACGCAGTTGCTGACTGAAGCAACACATCTTAAAAAGGCAGGCGTACAAGAGCTCCTCGTGATTTCTCAAGATACAAGTGCTTACGGTGTAGATACACGTTTCGCCCCTATCACATGGCAGAATAAAGCTTACAAAACACAATTTTATGATTTATGTGAGGCATTAGGCGAGCTTGGTATATGGGTACGACTTCACTACGTTTATCCCTATCCTCACGTAGATGACGTCATTCCATTGATGGAAAAAGGACTCATTTTGCCTTATCTCGATATTCCATTACAACATGCGAACACGCGTATTTTGAAAGCAATGAAACGACCTGCTAATCAAGAAAATACGCTCCAACGTATTCGAAACTGGCGCGAAATATGCCCCTCAATTACGTTACGGTCTACGTTCATTGTTGGTTTCCCTGGCGAAACAGATGAAGAGTTTGAAGAGCTTTTGGCTTTTCTAGAAGAAGCAAAACTAGATCGCGTAGGCTGTTTCCAGTACTCTCCGGTCGAGGGAGCAGCAGCGAATACGCTTCCATCACCTGTTTCTGACGAAGTAAAACAAGAGCGGTATGATAGATTTATGCAAACACAGGCTAAAATTAGCCGTGCCCGCCTTAAAAATAAAATAGGCACAACGCAAACCGTACTGATTGATCATGTTTATGACGATCAGATCATCGCCAGAACTAAAGGCGATGCGCCTGAAATTGACGGCGTGGTTCACTTACCTTATCAACCAGGCATCACCGCGGGTATGCTTGTCGATGTTCAGATTGAGCAAAGTGACGACTACGATTTAATCGGTGTTTTTTCATCACGATAAAGCTCTGCTTACAGCATGATAGTGCTTTGCATCAACAATAGATTCACTACGACAGAGTGCTTCTTGATGCAAAGCATGGTGAAATACTTCATAAGCACACTTTAGATGCTCACATTGCAGAGATGTCAACACACCCAAAGCCTTGAGGTGGAGTAACTGCCTTTCGGTATGCATCACTCGACACCAGACAATATTCGGCGTTGTAAGCACACGATATTGAATAAAGAACTCTAAATCTAATAATCCACCCGCACGATATTTAATCTCTTCATAGACGTGGTATTGCTGTATTTTAAGACGCATTGCACGTATTTCATTGAGTACTTTATTTTTATCCAGTACGCGAGTGAACACCTCTTTTTTTAAGAGAAAAAATTCTTTTTTTAATGTCGCACTACCCAATAAAACACGTGCTTTTAAAAGTGCTTGATGCTCCCAAGTCCATGCGTGCGTACGCTGATACTCAGTAAAAGCGGATACGCTACTGACCAATAATCCTGATGACCCAGAGGGTCTTAAACGAGTATCTGTAGGATAAAGCACTCCTGCCCGAGAACGTGTCGTCAACATATAAAGCATTTTTTGCGTCAAACGAAAAATTAAATTTTCTTCAGCAGGTGTGGCGTGATGTAAAAATACAAGATCTAGGTCTGAATGATAATTCATTTCTTTACTCCCTAATTTACCATAGGCGAGCAAAAAAAATTGAGATTGAATACGATGAATTTCAGGATACTTATCAGCTAATGCAGCACTTGCCAAATTAACTACCGCAAGGACAATCACAGTGGCTAAATCTGATAAAAATCTAGACGCTTGTACTGCGGTGCATCGACCGCTTAATTCGGCACAAGCAATATGTAACCAGTAGATTAGCTTAAACTCTCTTAATAACTCGCCTTGCACCTCTCTATCATCAGAGTGTAGAAGATGTTTCTCTAATGCGGACTTAAGCTCTAAAAAGCTTAGCGGCCGCCACTGCTGATTCAAAAAAATTAAGTTATCGAGCAAAAAAGGGCTAGACACAACCCAACTTGCAATTAATCCGCTTTTTTGAAACCAAAACATCACTCGATGCAAAGCATGATCATTCTCTGTTAATAACGCCAAATAAACGCTACGATTTACAATCACATCAAATAACTGAAACATAGACTGTAGCACGGACAATGTGGGTTGAGATTTTGCTAAAGACACCAAAAAACGATTCATCAGATGATCTAAACGCAAACGAGCAACTTGAGATAACCGTCTACACTTTGGGGAATGCCTGAACGCATGTATCAAATGATAACACTCCTCAGCGTGCAAAATACCTTGATTTTTAAGTGCATTAATCGCCATTGCTGTTTCAATATGTCCTTTCCAAACTTGCATGAATAAAGGAACTACCCACCTCTCTTCGTTAGAGGTGAATACCTGTTTTTGACTCAGCATACGACAAAATAAATGCCGAACAATACGCTGATACTGTCTCTTTTTTTTATCAAAAAGTGCGTATGAATCATATCCTAAGATCAATAAAAGATAAGCTCGAGCACGCTCATTTTCTGGCAATGTATGTGTTTGTCTGTCTGCAAAACTTTGTAATCCATTTTCAAGTCTTCGATAAAATAGATATGCTTGTTTTAAAACTTGAGACCATTTTAATATTTTCATCTGTCCTAACACATCTAGCGCTCGCATTGAGCTTGTCACTTGTAATTGAGGTATCCGGCCACCGCGAATTAATTGAAAGCATTGAATAATAAATTCAATTTCACGAATCCCACCATATCCTCTCTTAATATCATCCAATGTAGGATCAAGGACTAACTCACGCTCAATCAACATCTTCATACTACGTAATGACGCAATAACACTAAAATCAACATATTTCCGATACACGAAGGGTGTAATAGACCGCTTAATTAAAGAAACAGTATCTACACCAATCAAGCGCGCTTTTACCATAGCATAGCGCTCCCAATCCCTTCCCTGCTCTTGATAATATGCTTCTGTCGCGGCAATGCTCATTGCAAGCGCGCCACTGCTGCCAAAAGGTCGCAAACGCAAATCAACACGAAAAGCAAATCCATCTTCGGAGGCATATTGCAAAACATAAGTGAATTTTTTGATTAGTTTGGCGAAATATTCTTCGTTTGTAATGACAACAGGGCCACTCGTTTGTCCAGTCTCACCATAGACAAAAAGAAGATCAATATCAGAAGAAAAATTAAGTTCTTGCCCACCTAATTTACCAAGAGCAATAGGATACAATAACACAGTCGATCCTTTACTATCTAAAGGCTCACCATGTGAGGCAACGCACCAACGATGAACATGCTGAAGAGCTGTGAGAATCAGGGCATCAGCAACATCCGACCAAACACGCATAGTCTCCTCAATCGTTGACAATCCTAAGTGTGTTCTTAACAATAACCTCAATAAATGTTGATGCCTAAATACTCTCAAAGAGACCATCAACTCTTCTAGGGATTGAGAATTGTATGCACTAAGCGCATCTAAACAAGCCTCAAAAGAAAAAATATCCATCCATGTCTTAGTTTCGACAAGCGCTTCAAGCAACAATCGATGTTTTGCCACGTAATCACTTTTCTCTACGAGTTGTGCCGCTCTATTTTTAACAAAATATTCTGAAATCATCCGGTGAGTCTCTGATTATTGTGCTATATAAATATATAATAATTTAACTCTATCGAGCATCGATATGAAAAATATTTTAACACCTGTCGTCATCGCCCTTTTTTCTTACGTAGCCAATGCAGCCCCAGTTTTGAGCCCTCAAAATGATTCCGTACTTCGGGTCGGTATTGTTCCTTTTACAGAGCCTTTTATTATGCAGGCCAGCTCAACAGAATACTATGGATTCGATATCTCAACGATGAATTCTATTTGTAAAACAATGAACAAAAAATGTAGCTACATTCCGGTTAAGCGATCTCGGCTCTTATCTGCCTTTGAGAACAATCAAATCGACGTCGCGATTGGCGACTTCGTAATTAACGCTAAAATGCAGGAATACGTTGATTTTTCGATGCCTTATATGACCAGCCAGGCACAATTTATTGGTCTCAAAGCCGAGGCAAATAAAACACTGGATCTTGATGCCATTCGAAATATGCGAATCGGAGTGATCGTCAACAGTGCTTACGCGATTGCACTGGGGGGAATGAATGTTCAAGATAATCAGATCAAGACATTTGAAACAGATAGTGACATTATCGCAGCACTCGAAGCACATCAAATCGACGTTGGATTCATTAATAACTATATTGCTAATTACTGGGAACACAACTCAGGAGGTGTGCTTAGCTCAATAGGAAGCCCTATTAATATTGGATTTGGATTAGGTCTGGTTCTAAACAGAGGGCAAATTGATTTACTCACTCCACTCAATATGGCTATTTATGGCTATCAAAACAGCCCTGATTTCAAAAATAATTACAATATGTATTTGAGTGGCCTTGAATATTAGGATCTGTTTCTTGCCATAATGTCAGGAATAAAACCATGACTATCGGGCCAATGAATAGTCCTAATAGTCCTAGTGTCTCAACTCCACCTAAAATACCAAACAATACAACCAAGAACGGAAGCTTGATAGCGCCACCAATGAGTGCTGGTTTAATAAAATGATCTGCAAGAAAAACAACGACAGTTCCCCACACAATGACTATCAACGCGCCTAAAATACTGCCTTTGATCCATACCACAGTCGCAACAACTGCGATCACTAAAGGCACGACAAAAGGAATCATCGCAGCACAAGCTGTAATAAATCCTAATACGGCAGGACCTGGGCAATGAACAAAGGCATAACAAACACCCATCAAAAATCCGACACCCAGACCAACAAAAATTGTCCCATTTACAGTACCGCGTAAAGCGCCAGGCAACTTCTCCGCATATCGATACCAGCGGGCACCAAAACAATTTTGACCAATACGATGTATTGTTTTTGTCAATGGATCTGCGTCCCGATAAAAGAAAAATAAACTCATCAAGGTAAACCCAATCTGGAATCCACGATGAAAAATATTGAAACTTACCTGCTTCACATAATGACTCACAGGAGCGAGGGTAAAGTGTGCATTAGATAATAAGTCTTTTACATTTCCTGGCTGTCCAACAAACTCGTCCCAATATGCTTGAATTTCTTCGGAAAACCAAGGGAGATCTGTCATAAAATTAGGCAACTCACTGCCATGCTGATTTGTTAATTGTAAGAAATTCACAAATAGCTGAAGCTCACGAACAAGCACACTAATCATCCAGCTCAAAGGCGCAATAATTAAAATAGCAAGGACAGACGTAAACAAAAACGCAGCGATACTCTTGCGGTTTCCAAAAAATCGACACCATTTTTGATAAAGAGGATAAGTTGCTATAGCGATAATACCGGCCCAAACCACGGAAGGAATAAAACGATGAATAATATACAATGCGAAAACGACAACACTGACAGAGAGGAGAATGCTCATCAATTCCTTATGGTTTTCATTCATAACAAACTCCCCTCAAAATAATAACAGAGACCTTGAAGAATAACCCAAGCAGGAATAGCAGCCAAAACATCATCTAACATAATCCCCAATCCTCCTTGAACACGCTTTTCAACCCAACCAATTGGAAACGGCTTGACAATATCAAATAAACGAAACAAAAGAAAACCAAGGACAATCCACAATGCATGAACTGGCACAAAAAGCATGGTCAACCAATAACCCACGATTTCGTCCCAGACCACTCCTGAAAAATCTTCAACACCAAGCTCTCGTGTTACGATTGACGAGACATAAACACCTAGCCCAAATCCAGCAAGCACAACAACTAAGTAAAGCCAACCAGGTAAGAAACTTAGACCAAGGTACAGAGGTATTGCAACTAAAGTACCACAAGTTCCAGGTGCCTTTGGTGAAAGACCGCTACCAAATCCAAAAGCAATCCAATAAGAAAGTCGAGAAAAAACACGCTTTTTTAAAGCAAGCTCATTCACTTGAATGCCTCTATTTCAATTGCTCTTACTTTTTGAGCTAAGTGATGTAGCACGCCGTTGACATAACGATGCCCCTCCTCGGCCCCAAAAGTACGTGCCAAATTTACAGACTCATCTAGAATAATTTTAAATGGAATTTCTGGTACGTATAAAAGTTCGTAGGCACTCATTCTCAAAATCGTATGCTCAATCGGATTAAGCTGCTGAAGCGGCCTATCTAAAAACACGGAAAAAGCAGATTCAATTTCAGTTAACTGAGTTTCGATACCAAAAATTAATCGTTTAAAATAGGCTTTATCAATTTTATCCATCGAGCTCAAAGCCTCAGTCTGAGCCGCTATTGCCACCAGCTCATCGCCAGACATTAACCATTGATAGAGCACTTGCAACGCGAGCCTTCGCGCAAGACGACGCGCTTTTATGGCTTGTTTATCCACTATTATTACCCTCAAGAATTGGTTTCATCGCTCATTTGATCGATGGTTTGTCGAAATTCACTTACATCTTTAAAGCGTTTGTACACAGACGCAAAGCGGACATAAGCGACATGATCTAGACGATAGAGTTGCTCCATCACCCACTCGCCTACTTGTCGTGAATCTACCTCGCGTTCGCCACTACGACGAATTTTTTGCGTGATGATCACAATAGCATCCTCAACTGCATCCATGCCGACAGGACGTTTCTCCAAAGCGCGTAACATCCCTGCGCGTAAATTATCTACAGAAAATAACTCTCGACGACCATCTCGTTTGATAATCAAAGGCATAATGAGCTCTGCCGTCTCAAACGTCGTAAAACGCTCATGACATAATAAACACTGACGACGTCTTCTTACCTGAGCGCCATCAGCAACTAAGCGAGAATCAATGACCTTTGTTTCCTCTGCATGACAAAATGGACAATACACAATAACACCTCATGAATAAACAGGGAACTCGCGGCACAATTGAATCACTTCCTCACGGATCTTCTGGTGTCGAGCCACATCCTGAAGATCATCAAGGATGTCAGCCAACCAATGCGTCAGCAATTGAATCTCTTTTCTCATAAAACCACGCGTTGTCACAGCAGGTGTGCCGAGCCTCAATCCGCTAGTCACGAAAGGTGATTTCGGATCATTCGGTACTGTGTTTTTGTTTACTGTAATATTAGCCAGACCTAGGGCTAGATCTGCATCTTTTCCTGTGATTTTTTTGTCAATTAAATCAACCAGCATCAAGTGATTATCCGTGCCACCCGACACAATTTTATAACCGCGTGCAATTAATACATTCGCCATGTCTTTTGCATTTTGAATTACATTTTCTTGATATAGTTTAAATTCTGGCTGAAGGGCTTCGAGAAAGGCAACCGCTTTTGCAGCAATGACATGCATCAACGGACCACCTTGCATCCCGGGGAAAACAGCTGAGTTCAATTTTTTTTCGATTTCTTCGTTTTTTCTTGCCAAAATCAACCCCCCACGAGGTCCGCGTAAGGTTTTGTGCGTTGTCGTAGTCACAACATCTGCATAAGGAAGCGGCGACGGATACAACCCAGCCGCAACAAGTCCTGCAACATGAGCCATATCAACCATCAACAAGGCACCTACTTTATCTGCAATACTTCGAAATCTCGGCCAGTCCATCACGCGAGAGTAAGCAGAAAAACCTGCAATAATTAAGCGTGGACGATGCGCTACGGCCATGGCCTCAACCGCGTCATAATCAATTAATCCAGTATTTTCATTTACACCATATTGAATAGTTTGATATAACTTTCCAGAAAAATTCACAGGCGAGCCATGCGTTAAATGTCCACCATGAGAAAGAGACATTCCCATGATTAAATCACCCGGCTGAATCAATGCCATAAGAGCAGCAGCATTGGCCTGAGAACCGGAATGCGGTTGAACATTCACATAGTCAGCGGAAAATAACTTCTTCGCACGCTCAATCGCTAAATTCTCAGCAATATCTACATACTCACATCCACCGTAATATCGTTTCCCCGGATAACCTTCTGCATACTTATTCGTGAGCAATGATCCTTGAGCCTCAAGCACACAAGGTGTCACATAATTTTCAGAGGCAATGAGTTCGATATGGTCTTCTTGACGACGTCGCTCTTGCGTCAAGGCATCCCAAAGTAATGTATCGAAAGAAGAAATAGAAGATGGGCTGAACATAACATTCCTTACTCAGTGTACTGTGGCATAGCGTACCACAGTACTGAGTAAAGTTCAGCTTATTTGCTTTGTACTTTTGCTTCGAGCTTTCCACCAAACATTGAAGGAACGATACGAATTGTGCTGTAGCGTGGGGTATAGCCAGAGTAAACATGAGCACCATATACTGTGTCAATATATAAATCCATACCACTATGACAATAGCCGTAGTAATACAATGAAATATAATGTGGTGATTCATAGCTATAAACTGTGAACGGAGTCAAAGCAACACCATCGTCATACACACCATAAACACGAACATCATCGTAGCTATGGTTAATAATTTCGATTTCACAATAACCCGGCCAGCCCATTTTATTTTGACCTTTAGACTGTTCAGCTGCTGCAGGTGCTGTGTCTTGTGCATTTGCATGAGTATGCTGATTTGCTGCGAACAAAGGCGCTGACAATCCCATCAAGAAAGCTAAGGCAAGCGTTTTGAACTTCATATTGACTCCCGTTTGATTTGTGAAGCCATGATTATATCTTAAAGGCCTTAATTTGGTCAATGGGGCTTTTTTGTTTACAATCCAAACGAATTTGCATGGGTCGCCTGTCGACTTAGATAATTCTCTAATCGTGTGCGAATACTTTCATCTAGTGATTTTAAATAAAGTTGCCACTGCACATTCATCTCGACTTCAATCATGTGAGAAGGTCTGACTTTAATCGTATCTGATGAGGTGATATCGACTCCTCTTTGATGATATTTTTCAATCAAATCCCGTAAGAAATCCGGTATATTTCGTTTATCAGCTAGTCTCGAGTAAAAATATGCATTTCTTGAGGCAGACATTTTTAATAATAGACGATATGTATCTCGCAATTTTGCCGGAATATCTTTTGGATTCCAAGTTGTTAGGCACCGGTTCAAAGCACTCACAAGAAACTCTGGATCATAATAAGTCATCTCATCATCGATAAGTTCCGAAGAGGAAGTGAAACTATGGTTCACAACACGTAATGTATCACGTTTTTTTGTTAACTCAGGAGACGTTTTGTAGCTACTAAATAGACTAAAATTGGAAACTTGCTTTGAGATAATCGCTAACTCCGCGGCAACATTTGCCTTCAATCTATCGTAAATTGTTTTTATGTTATCGACTGAATCAAAAGGCAATGTAGTTGATAGTCTTGTCTCAAGCTCCTTACAAAAAGGAAAATTATCACAAGTCTTTAACCTAAATAAAATTACTTTTAATTTCTGTAAAGCAGCAGAATTTTGATTATCCCAATACACTAGTTGCTGGGTTGTTCTTCTTAAATGATCTAACCATCGCTTACGTCTATGATCGATAATCTCTAACCAATCTCGAAAACGAGTCACCTTATCATAACTTAAAACGACCTTAAACAAAGGCTCAGTAACCGTATCCAAACAATGATGCTTCGCACAATAAGTGGGATCACTAATCTGTCGAAGCAAATTTATCAAAGGAATCGCCTTCTCAGAGTCTGGATGAAAAATGAGGTAATTATCTAATCTTATCTTTTCAGAATCAGACAGCGTCTGATAGTAATCGACAGTAAATCTATCAACACGTATTAAAACAATCTCCTGTATTAATGCATCACATTTTTTAGCACTTTCTTTATACATGTCCGGCGTAATTGTGATACCTTCATGACATACAGTGTGGCCACTATTGAGCTCATGTCCGATTTCTTGTTGTAATAAGTGAGTATCATTAAGAAGTTTCCATAACTCCCTCACCATTCTTGAAGATAACCGCTCAGTTTGAGCTTGAACTCGCCGAATTGCCTCCTCTTTTGTTTCAATATAAGGTGTATACTGCGCATATAACGGATTGGCTTTAATTCGAAGTCTTTCATTAAGTGTAAAAGGTCTATCGAAAGCAACATTAATAAATTGAGCGGTCTCTTGAAAACGCGCTTCGACAACTCTCAAGTCATAAACATATTCCCCCTCATCAGAAAGGAGTGCATGCTCGAAGGGGATCTCTGCAATATGCGAGCGGTAAACAGGCTCTAACTCTGAAACTAGTCGAGGTATCATAAAGCGGCGATGGTTTTCTATTTTAGACTTAGCTTCTAAGCCTTTCGCTAATTTTTCACAGCGCGTATCAGAACAATTAAAATAAAGTAGGTGTAGATCATTTGATCGCTGAAATATTTTTATAAAAACTTGATGTAAAAGCCCGAGGCGATCATTCTGATCTACGCTGGTCTCTCCTTGATGTTTATTTAGATACCATACTGTAAGCTTAAGCATCAACTCATCAGTCAAGTGAACCTCTTTAATTAAACGATGAAGAAGCTGGAACATATACATCTCACCATCAATCACTTGACCATACAATTTATAAACATAGGCTCTGTCGCGTGGTTTTCTATGTTCTTTCTCACCGATATAGATCAAATCATCAGCCCAAGCGGTCAATGCTTGTTTCCATAAGTCATCATTTCCATGATGTAATACAGGATCATTGGTTAAATACAGCTCAATAAGTTTCAAAACAAAGAAGTGATCCGGTTTGCCAAGCCCATGCCAAGAAGAAATAACCAATTGAGAAAGTAGGAACTGGAACGAATGATAAAATTTAACGGTAGCATCACCTCGAACCCATAAAGGAAAACTCGAAGTCGCTCGAGTACTTGTTACACGGTACTCCTGCATCCAAAAATTTCCCATTTCTAAAATAGTTAATGCTCTGAATTGACCTTTTTTATCCAGGGTTTTTAGCAGGCGAAACTCTTTGACATTCGGAATATCTAAAGTGAGATAATTTCTTCCTTCAAGTATTTCTTTAGACAATTTAGTACCATTGACTAACAATAATCCTAATACGGTATAAAAAGTGTTTTCATTAAGATAAATAGCCATGAGCTCAGGAACAACAAACTCGATACCGCTGAGAGCGTCGGTATTACAAAATTGACTAAACTCAACCATACTCTGCTTCACCATCAAATCCGGATAAGTAAAGCCGAACTTCTTAACATAAGCCATGTTAGGACACTCTATATTATCAACATCAAACATACCTTGGATAAGATCAAGAGGGGGAGAAGAGGCACTCGAATATCTAATATTTATACTGTGCACGACCAATCTACAAAACTTGATATAATATAAATTAAAAGGATCGTGTGGATAATGCGTAGGATGGAAAGTAATCGCATCCCTCTCAGAAACAGCCCATAACGAGCGCAAATCAACTTCACGACTTTTAATAATTTCAAGAATAGAGACTAAGTCTTCATATGCTAACTCTCTAAATTCTCGTGGATCTATAGAAAATTTTGCAATCATTGAGGGTTTCAACTCTCTTTTCAGAGCATCATGATGAGATTCAAGGCGTTTTGACTCACTCAATGTTAATGGACGATATCCTTCTACGATACGATCGCGTAATTTTTTTAACGCTCGCACATAAACCATTTCAAATTCTAAACGAGAGGGAATTAACTGGCACAACTCAGTATAGCTATTGCTATAAATAAGACGTAATTCGTTTTCTTTAACAACACATTTTTGCATGATCTCATTTTTTGAATCAGCACTTAACAAAAAGTCAGAATTGAATATTTTTTCACAGAATACAGAAACATAACTGTCCACAGAAAATAATAAGCGCTTTGGAATATGAAAAGATATTTTTTTAATAAGCTCAGGATCAATATAAGAAGAAAAAATACCTCTAAAGTCATCCTCTAAATTCAATAAAAATCGATTTCCTAACCGTTCACGAAAACTTGTTTCCAAGCGTTTAATCAGATACATGTATCTCAGTGACGGTAGACGAGCATCCAAAAAATGCTTCAGCTTTGACTTTTCGTTTTCAGGAAGCTTACTACTTTTATTTGATAAATGATGCAACTCTGTCTTCAAGCTTCGATAGCACGCATCATCAAACTCAATTTCTCGAGCTTCCTCGAATCTCAAGGAACTAAAAAGCAAACCGTCAGGCGTTCTAAATTTTGACAAGTGCGTTTTTAGCATATCAAATTCTTGTCGTGTTATCTTCGATAGCAAACAAATATTTTCGCCATCAAGCATAGCAATAAAATGATCCAAATGGCTTAAACGAAACACGTGATTAGCATTCATTTTTTCGGTATGTTCTACTTTTTTTGTTTCCAAAGAAAACAAAATTCTGTTTTTTTCTCGAATTGAATACTCTAAGCGACGATATGACTCCTGACGAGGATCATTAGGAGATAACGTTAGTAAACTTTCTACAAGAGCATGATTAAACTTTGCTACTCCTTTTTTAGGATCTTTAACACCATGCAACTCTTGAGTCGCTCGCATTAAATCAGGGAACCCAGATCCTGGCGTATATTGTCTTAAGCTACTTATTGCACCGCCTAGGTTAATAGCACTATGTGTACGAGTAAAGAAAGATGGTAAAGAAGGACGCTCGGTAACAAGCGCTAAAGTTTCAGCGTGCGCTTTTATAGATAACTTATCTACTGGAAATTTTAAAATCTCCCCCGACACTGAGGTCCGAATTGTATAACATAAAGCCAATCCAACTTGTTTGTAAATAGAGGAGTAAATATAAAAAACTTTCTCTTGATAATCTGGATTCACTCGAGAAAAAGCGCGTACCAATGAATCTTGAAGTCTTGATAATGAAACTTTACCAATCATCAGTAACTCATCTGAGTTAAATGTTCGACTATCAGGAGAGTCTGAAGTCATCGAATTGAGGTAGTTAAGTATTTTAGCATCGCTCTGCGAGAGAGACTGAATATCCATTTCAGAAAGAGTCAACAACTGGCTTGTTACTAGTGAAGATGATAGTGCATGAGTACTTCGCTCAGACAAGGAAGCGGGAGAAGGAAGCGACAATCCATCGGTAAGAGCCGTATGCCAAAAAGTTTTCGCATTTGAAATGTATCGTCTTAAAACACCAACATTCATTCGTCTAAGTCAAAAAAAAACAATCTAGAATTATATGATATATATTTCTATAAATGCAAGAAAATGATACGGATTGAGCATAAAAAAAGGCCAGGACTCGATGATACAGAGTACTGGCCTTTAGGAATAAAACCCTGGCGATGACCTACTTTGACATGGGGAGACCCCACACTATCATCGGCGCTCGAATGTTTCACTACTGAGTTCGGTATGGTTTCAGGTGGTTCCAAACGGCTATGGT
>CAYYEZ010000033.1:0-64012 GCA_964471225.1 uncultured Legionella sp.
CATCGCATGTGCTGATGATGCCCCAATCTGTTTCACGGCATCATCAGATACGCAGAGAAACTTATCATCGAAGTTCGAATATGCTGTTTTTCTCCCCCCAAAATAATCAAACGATGTCAGGGCAACATCTGCAAGACGTCGCGAACCGTAACTTGTATGGCGCATAGAGCGCCTGCATCTTTAGCTTTATTACTGCGTTACAAAAGGTTCACAGGGGCTCATCCGCCTCATATAAACTCTGCTCCTCGAACCTTTTGTGTCTTGCTCTAAAGAAAAATCTACATGTTATGCAAGAGCTCTACTAAAATAGATGTACTGTTAAAATAAAAGAGCGATAAAGTGATAACAGAAGTTCAAATAACTAAAAGTGCTTTAAAGGACCTAAAACGGGCACCATTATATCTTCAAGAAAAATTCAGAGCTTAGTTGGTGGCAGTAAATAAAGCTGGTTTAGAAGAAACAAGGAAACGGCCTGGTTGGCATGATGAGCCACTTTTAGGCGATCGAAAAGGGCAGCGCTCTATTCGATTAAATAAACAATGGCGCGCTATATATAATTAAGAGTAATGGAACAATTAAATTTTTAGAAGTTAGGGAGGTAATGCCCCATGAATACTAAATCAAAAGATACATTAAATGCTTTAAATGCAACCAAAGATGTCTGGAATGATATGACTTTTGGTGGGCTGGTTCATTCTTTGCGTGTAAGTGATGCAATTACACAAGTGGAATTAGCAAAGAGAGTAGGAGTATCTAAGCAATTTCTCAGTGATGTTGAGCATAACAGAAAAGATGTCGGTATCGCCTTTGCAAAAAAAATTTCCGATGCCCTTGGATATTCTATAGAGCCATTAATAGAGCTTTTAATAAGAGATCAATTAAGAAGGCAACATTTAGATTATATTGTTGAGCTAAAGCATGCATCGTAATCATTAAATTGCATTTTAAAATTGTTCAAAGGGATTCTAATTAAAAAAACAGAATGTTGTTAATAAATCTGAAGGCTCCGTTGCAAATAATTTCCATTGTGTGACGGGGATAAGAGTACACAAAAAAAAGACATTGAAGCAGCTAAAAAACTCGCCTTAGAGTTAGGGGATTAATATGAGTAGTAAAAAATTATACGATTAGGCCTAGCGCTCCGGAACTTGCGCCCTGATGCAAAAATTTAAAATATCAGATTGGGAAGTCTCCTATAACATCATTATATTTATCTTGTGCATCAGCCAAACTTAATTTTGAATAAATTTCCAGCGAGTCTCTTTTCGCATGTCCGGAATAAGGCTGAATAAAAGCATCATCAATATTTGATTACGATCCAGCATCAGCTTTAATCAATGAAGAATCCATAGCTGTTTTTATGGCTGATGCATTGGAAACGGGAGATTCTGCTTATATTGCTACAGGACTTACGAAAAACCCAGGCCTATAGGTCAATGGATCAATTGATTTCAAGAGATATCTGTCATACTTAATGTACAAAAGATCATTTAAATCCGAATCAACTTTTATTATTGTATCGACTTACGAAACGCTACCGGTATCGCACTCAAAACTGACCTTTTACCAAGATTCAAAATATGAGGGGATTATAGAGGGTATCGCATCATCTTCATCGAACTTGGTTACGAAATCCCTCCTTTGTGATGAGTTTTTCGTAAGTCCTGTTTATTTATGAGGTAACGAATTTAAAATTTCCTATTTTCGGTAACATTTCTTTTGAGGCAACTAGACTCGTGAAAAACGTGTATTTTTTATATTGATTGAGATATAATTAACCTTATTGTTTTAAATGCAAGGTATTTAACGATGCTACCCACGTCTAGATATTCAGTATTGTGTGAGAACTCGCAAAAATCTCCAGAACAGTCGCGCGCTATAACATTATTAGGTTCGACGGAGTCACCGAATAGTCAATTGACAGATATTAGTCAAATATCCAGCCCCAATGGGTCTCAAGAACTAGAGAGAGATCAATCTTTTGAGGTTAGTTCTTCAGCTAAAACGAGTTTGTTGTCGATTGATTCTAGCTCCAGCTCCTCCTCATCTTCCCGCAAAGACAAGCTCAAAAAGAGAGTGAGTTTTTTCCAGGATGTTCTTGTGACTTCAATTGAGACGCGTGATGACTATATTCGCGAAGGATTGGACAATGATATGTGGTTATCGAAAAAAGAGCTTAAAGAGTATGCAAAGGATTTCGACAAGGCATTCGCAAAATACCTTGCACAAGCAGAAATCCGTATCCCCTATGAAGAAGTGAAGCGCACATTCATCCTGTCAGGAGGAGAAAGCGATGCTAATCATACCACTTTGAGTATGGGGTCTACTTAAACCTTCCTCGGCCTAAAGAACCAACATTCCTCCTGAGGCCAGTGATTAATCACTAGCCTGCTTTGGGCGGGATCATGGTGCTGATGTTGCGCGGTAGACATCAGATAAGAACCAGCGAGCCCCAAATTTGGCTTTAATTAAGGCCGCTCTTGTATGTAAAAACTGCAGATTCGACAAAATCAATTATCCAGGACTTACGAAAAACGTCGAGGTAGATGCGGACTTTGTTTTTAATGACGGAGTTTAGATCGCTAAATGACCGAATTAAAAACAGAATCCAACGAAGAGTTCCGTGTTTTTCGTAAGCTTTATGCTAAAGCATTGGGCGTGGTTGTTCGAGCAAAAGGAATGGCTGAAATTTCGAGTGGTGCCTCAAAGAAAATCAAGTGCTAACCAGGTATTTTTAATTTTTCATCAGCGAGCAAGTTCCGGAGAGCCAAATGTGACATGCTAAATTACTTAGCATAAACAACAGGTATTTCAGTCCACCGTGTCGTATAACAAGGTGTTTTGATTTTCTGCTTCATTGACCATGGTTTTTTAACGCCTTCAGCGGCCAAATGCACTGCTCGATAGCCATATTTTTTATTAATTGCATTAATTGTATTCATAACTCGCGCTGTATTCTCTTGAGACGCAGAAGAAACTTCAGAAAATAAATCGAGTTGCTTAACATCTTTATTGACAAAATCCGTCAGCATAACGCCACACTTTTTATAATAAAATCCTGCTTTATAAATGCCATCAAGGCACTGCAAGCTATATCTTGTTAAGGTTCTAATATCATCAGAAGGATGTATTAATTTCAGCCCACTGGTGTTTGAATATTGTGGCAAATCAGGTCGAAATCGATTGGCACAAATGGACACCGATAAATAGTGTGCGCATGATTGTTGTTTGTGCATTTTCTGCCATGCCTTGGCGCAGTGATAACTGACGGCCTCCTTGAGTGCAGATAGAGTTGTTTGCATTTCGCCAAAGGAACAAGATGAAATAATCGCTTTTTTAGGTTCCCAGGCATTTAAATCCAAACAACGTTGTCCATTGAGTTCTAAAGCGGTTTTAAGCACAGTGATATTCATTTTGTGCTTAATAAGTTCAGTTGAGTTAGCCAATTCATATGCGGTCATAATATTCAATGCATTTAATTTTTTTGACCATTGTCGACCAATGCCCCAGATGTCCCCAACTGAGATTTGTTTTAACCAAAGAGCTTGCTTAACAATACTAAAAACAGGGGTGACTGACTTTTTTGAAATAAAATTAGCGACTTTGGCCAAGGTTTTGGTTTCGCCAATACCGACAG
Organism: uncultured Legionella sp.; assembly: GCA_964471225.1. GTDB lineage: Bacteria > Pseudomonadota > Gammaproteobacteria > Legionellales > Legionellaceae > JAGVJT01. The sequence goes on from CAYYEZ010000033.1 coordinate 3,638, forward strand.
AAGTAGGAATGCCAGTGCATTGATAAATTTTCTTTTGTAATTGAATACAAAAATCTTGCACCAAGTCTTTTGGCATCGTAGATAAATCAAGAAAGGCTTCATCAATCGAGTAAATTTCTACTTCAGGCCAGCTCGATTCAATCACCGACATCACTCGCTCAGAAAAGTCACCGTATAGTGCGAAGTTTGATGAAAATACCTGAACATTGCGCTGCTTGCATAGCGCTTTTATTTTAAAATAGGGCTCGCCCATTTTAATACCAAGTGCTTTGGATTCATTTGAGCGCGCGATCACGCAACCATCGTTGTTCGATAACACAAGAATGGGCTCGTTAATTAAATCAGGGCGAAAAACACGCTCACAACTTGCGTAGAAATTATTGCAATCAATCAACGCAAACATTATTTAGCCTCATGAATCACATGAGTCACTACACCCCAAATGACAATATCTTGTCCAGTGATGTTAATCGGCTTGTATTTTTCGTTTTCAGCTAGTAGCTTCAGAACACCATTTCGTTGATACAAGCGTTTTACAGTCAGTTCGCCATCGATTGCAACAATTACTATTTTACCATCGGAGGGCACTACGCTTTTATCAACAATCAACATATCTCCGGATTGAATGCCGGCGTTTATCATTGAATCACCTGAAACACGAACAAAGAAAGTGGATGAAGGATGTTTGATAAGGTAGGTATTTAAATCTAACTTCATTTCTAAATGATCATCTGCAGGCGATGGAAAGCCTGCGCTGACTTTATTTGAATAGAGTGGTAATTCGTGCTTTAAGGGCTTGTCCTCAAGAAAAGATAGCACAGTATCTATTTTAGAAATAGGAATACGGATAGGTTTTGTTGCCTCGCCATATTTATTTTTTCCGGCAGGGCGACCTGCCCCAATTCGTTTTCCACCATGCATGTTTTTTAATTTGATTAATGTTCAATAATCAAATTATGAGACAAGAATAGCATTTTGTAAATAAAAGAGCATTTATTTATGGGTGTGACAATCATTCTCTTTTTGCGACTTTTCAATTACTTTTGGTAATTCTTTTGCTGGCGCATTTAGCAACCCTACTCCCTTAAGGGAAGCAAGATTAACTAGCCGTCATAATAAAATCAATAGGTTCGTTGAACGGTACCTTTTTTCTAACTCAGAGATTTGAAGAAGAATTCTGGCTTTGTCCGGAGCCGGTGCAAAAAGCCCCATAATCCTTTAGCGGTAATTTTTTGTAGATATTTTAGGTTTATCTGTATAGTAATTTCCATAAATTGACCAATATAACGAGCCTTCTGTCCCAGAGGGTAGATATATTTTTTTTCCATATCCATCTTTAGTCAACATGCCTGATTGCCATCTTGCCCTCAAATACAGTATGTCACTTTGCTCCTGCTCCGGCATCGGGCCTTCAAGTTTATGTTTGAATTGATCATAAATCCAGCCATGAAGCGAATAAGTATAGCCGCAAGTTGATGGTACTTTGCAGCCTTTCCATAGGTGAGTTTGGCCCGGCCTGATAAAAAAAGAAGTATTGCATTCTAATGGGCAATCATGATGTTTTGCCTCATTGTAGCATTTGGAAAGTGTACATACATCGACTAATACCGCGGATGAAGTATGATTAACGATGTATTGTTGGATTTGTTGTACACCCTCAGCATAAAGATGTGTTGGTTCTATTATTACAAAAAAAATCACGCCACAAAGAGTTAGATTTATTCTTTTCATAAATGTCACCAGACTCTAGAGAGATAAGTACACTAAGTATACTAAGTATACTAAAAATGGCATAATCCTGCAAAAATAAAGAAAAATAGATGTTACCTAAATTCCCGCCCAGAATTATACCTACAGCCCATACATGTCTTTAATTCGCACAAATAGACCCTGCAGCTCTTCCGAATTAAGACTGGATATTATCCTGGCTAAAGAGATTAAGGGGTAAAAGCCTGAACACAACGAGCACCAAGAGGATAAATCTTATACTCCTCGTACTGACTGCCGTCACCGAAGTTCTGGAACCACGCGTAGTCCCCCGGGGAATCGTCCGCAAACTCGGTAGAGCTCCAGTAATAGGGACTACGGGTCAAGTCAAAATTTCCAATTGCGATTCGATTCGTATAGAGACAATTTAATTGGTTTTTTGCTGGTAAAAACCAGGTGTTATAACCGCCCGTAACAACCGTTGTCGCATAGGACTGACAAAGGCGGGCCGCATACGTTGTACCTGCACCAAGGGCCGTGACAATGGCAGCAGTATTTGTAGCACCGTCTGTATCACTTTGAGCCCCTGCGCCAATAGCGCTACCAAAGCCACCCCACTGAATTCCAGGATTATATGCTTGAGCACTATCTAAGGTTCCCGCCACCAAATTATTTCTCCCCCCTCCTAAGCAGGCAATTACGCCACCGTTCGCGGGGTCGCCGATAGCCGCTGTAGTTTTTAACGTGAAACTTCGTGTGCCACTTGCAGATGTACATTGTCCTCCAGGTCCCGCAGTACATGTCACTGGAATGCACGCAAAACTTACGCCTGAGAAATTTGCTTGAGGGGTGTTATTATTGGTACTTTTAAGTGTTACCGCAATGGATTGAATCGTGGTCATATCTGCAATTGATAATTGAGTGCTACCCACATTCCAGGCGGATGCTGCAACCAATCCAAAAGCCGTACCCACACCTATAGAAAATGAAGTGCCATCCGGGGTCGTATAAAAACCGTTGCCTGCTTTGGTACCGGTACAATCAGATGAAGTAAAATAAGCTAATGTTATTTTAGATACACTGCTCGCATCCGTACCGCCACTTGCTGACTGTTGAAACATCACCATTTTCGTTGCAGTCAGAACACCTCTATCCCATGGCTCACCTTGTTTAAGGTGTTGTAATAAATCTGTGGTCATGATGGGTTTTGTTTTAGCAAAGCTCATCATCGGTAATAAAGTAACAGATGTAACTGCGATAAATATGCAGACTTTTACTCCGCGCTTTTGCATGATGGCCATCCCTGTCTCCTTGTTTCAATGGTTGAGGTTAAAAAGCTCGAGAGCATCTAGCCCCAAGCGTGTTGAACTTGTTAGCACCGATCTGAAAGCTGCCGCCGCTGGAAGCAAAGTGTTCGCTCCACGCAGCGTGCTGCGAACTACGTAAATTCTCAGTAGAACTCCAGTAATAGCCATAAACACATCCTGTCCCAGCAGTGCATGAGCTGCCATCACCTAGTAGTGATGACAACTTATCAACGATATTCTGCTCGACAGTAGCGGTACTGCAAATACTATTGCCCGAATCAGGTCCCATCTCACAAATAGAAGGCAAGTACCAACCTGTATAACAGGTGTTACCAGAAACACACGGTGTATTACCCAAAGAGTCAATACTATAATTTGCACACAACCCTGCAGAATAATCAGTTAAAGGTGTAGGTGGAGTTCCTCCTCCTGTACGATAGTAATTATAGTAACTCACAATATTATTGCTGTCACATGCCCCATCGGTAGCGCCATTGCAACCTGTGAGTATAGGTGGTGGGTTTAATGCAGGCGAAGGACTCCCTACCGTTGAGTTCTCGTCAATTCCTGGAATAGTATCATGACTGACATTAGTTGGACCTGTTCCATCAGAGCTCCAGACTGTGCCATTCGGAGAAGCCGCTGCTTGGTCTGTTAAAGCGATTACTTTTCCTCCAATACTTCTTGTTGTGGCTGTGGTGTCATCGATTGAAAAAACATAACCTTTTTGATACACACTGCCGTAAGTTAAAATATCGGTCGTTGGATTTAGCGTATTCGTATTGCTGCCGGCGATAGTGAGCGTGATGGGTGTGGGGCTTATGTCATAAGCCCCAGCACTCGGCGTCGCTCCTGGTGTGATTGTTAACACACATGTCCCCCCTGATGCACTGATAGTGCCACAACTTGCTGGCACGATAGTTGCGCCTGAAGGTAATCCAGGAGATGGGGTATAGGTCACGCCACTCGCGGCTGTTAAACCTAAATTAGTGATGGTAATAGTTCTGGGTTGCCCACTCACTGCAAGTGCCAATATATTCAGAGTCGCACTTAATTGAGTTTCCGGGGCTGGCGTGTTTAAGACAGCACTGCCATTGTCGGATTGCGCGAGTGCTGTAACCGCTCCGCCGCTGTATGTGGCCTGTATGCATAATGCATGAGGCATGCCCGCATTATCGTTGTTGGTACAACAATCACTGCCACTGCAATTTGCGGTGGTAGATTGCACATACATCCCTATGTTATAACTTCCTGCAGGCAATCCCTGAGTAGCTAAATAGGCTGCTACAGAAGTAGCTGATATCCCATAGCTCGTGCCGCTTGTTGTGTATGGAATGGGGGTGCCCGCGGTAATAATTGTGAAATTAGTGTTACAAGTGCTACAAGTTGCATCGGTGGCATTGCATAGTCGAATCATATTAATGGTGTCTGCTGTGGCCCCACTAAAGGTATAACTGAGTGAACTGATGCCTAAACGCTTTTTATCCTGACCGAGCGGCTTGAAAAACGTTGATAGCGCTAACCGCTCATCGTGATGTGACGATACTGCATAAGCCATAGGAAGAAAACTCGCTAACAGGAACGTCAATACGTATGATGGCTTCATAAATCACTCCATGTTGAATTCGGCTTCGAAAAATAGCGCTTCGAAAATAACTTGGCCATCAGCATAGTGATAAGGCTCTACTCCAAAACGCTCAGGTACAGTAATGAAAGCTTGAAAATACCATTGGCTTGCACTGACCATTGCAATGCACCCTATGATTAGCTCACCCAACCACCGCCATCTACTTCTTGAAGATGCTGGTCTCCGCCATGTACTTCACTCATTTCAAGAAGAGTAACTTTAGGTGCTTGATAAGGATTACGCAATTTATCAACGAGCTGCTCCAGTGAGTTTTCGTCATGGTTCGTTGGCTTATTCATGATGGAGCTCACTAAGCAAGCAACCGAGATTTAGAAATCAGATGCGTGCAGATAAATAAGGAATGAATCAATCTTACAGTGTAATAAAGGAATGAATCAATCTTACAGTGTAATAAAAGAATCGGTCAAATTTTATTGGAATTTTATGACTGGATGCCAAGGACGGGCAGCGGCAGGTAGGAGGCGGGTGAAATCTCAACAGCCCATCATTAAAAACATTTTTTGCCTGTTGCGCCAATCATTTCCATTGACACATTTCATCTGATATTCTCTCGCCATCACACATCCCTTAAATTAATCAAATACGCCGAATGTTATCAGGGCTAGAGTGATATTATGCTTCGTTTTATAAAAACCATACTAAGGAACCATGATGAAACCCGAGATCATTATTTATAGCACCACCTACTGCCCCTACTGTGTACGTGCAAAAGAGTTATTAAAACGTAAAGGCATCACTGATTTTATAGAGATTTTGGTCGACGAGGATGATAAAAAACGAGAAGAAATGATCGCTAAAACTAATCGATATACTGTCCCTCAAATTTTTATTAATGGTCAACACGTTGGTGGTTGTGACGATTTATACGCATTAGATCGCGACGGAAAACTGACAGCGCTACTGGAAACAACTGATCATTAAAGAGCTCATGAAAAAATTTTATGCTGCTTTATAGCTTGATGTATAGACTCAATCAAGCTTTCAATAAAAAAGCAGCATAAAATTCATTAATCAAGCATAGTGATTAATTAATATTCTTGATGGAATGGTGAATTATTTGTTGAGCTGGAAACACAGATGCAATACCGAATAACAGAACTCACTGAATTCCCAAGCGATATTATTTTTAGTTTTTCTCCAGAAAGCACCAAAGAGCGTCTTGTCGAGAACTCTCATCGGATTAAAGACGTACTCTACGTTGAGTCGATGCAATACGTGGATCTCTTAGAGGCCTATCTTTATGCCCAAAATGAAATTTTGGATGAGCGAAAACTTCTTATAGAAGAAAAATTGAGGCTAGAAAAAGAAGCAAGATTACGCTGCGCCTCAGGACATCCATCAGGATTATCAGTCTCAGATATTCGAGAGCTTGAAGAAAGTGGAATCGCTATCCCCAAGACAACTCCACCTGCAATCACAACCATGACAGTCTCTAGTTTATTGGCTTTTTCAATGATGTCACCCGAAAAACTGATAACACAACTATCAACGACTTCTCTCACAAGTAAGCCTCGAAATGACACAGAGATTACTGGAGATCACCCACTTGAAAATGGAATGAGAAAAATGCTATCGAACACACCTTAAACATCTCGAAGCAATCGTTTATAAATGAGTAACTGAACCCTACTCGTAAACCTTCAAAATTTGCATTTTAAAGGTTTACGAGTGTAGACTGTTCTGATAAAAAATTAAGGAAGCTCGTACTATGGATGGAGCAACATCGAAATGCCCTGTGATGCATGGCGCAATCACGACCACTGCTGAGTCAAATATCAACTGGTGGCCAAACACATTAAATCTAGACATTTTGCATCAACACGATAGCAAAACGACACCTATCGAAAAAAATTTTAGCTATCGCGAAGAAGTTAAAAAGCTTGATGTCGACGCATTAAAAAAAGATTTGCATACTTTCATGACAAACAGCCAAACTTGGTGGCCTGCTGACTGGGGACACTACGGCGGTTTAATGATTCGTATGTCCTGGCATGCCGCCGGTTCATATCGTTCTGCGGACGGCCGAGGAGGTGCTGGAACAGGAAATCAACGCTTTGCTCCGCTTAACTCATGGCCAGATAACATTAACTTAGACAAAGCTCGCCGATTATTATGGCCAATTAAGAAAAAATATGGCAATCAAATTAGCTGGGCCGACTTAATTGTACTCGCTGGAACCATTGCTTACGAATCTATGGGATTGAAAACCTATGGTTTTAGTTTTGGACGAGAAGATATTTGGCATCCGGAAAAAGATATCTACTGGGGTGCAGAAAAAAAATGGCTTGAACATCACCGCTATCATGACAATAAAAATCGTGCTTCATTAGAAACACCTTTAGCGGCTGTACAAATGGGATTAATCTACGTTAACCCCGAAGGCGTTGATGGGCATCCCGACCCACTTCGAACGGCTCAAGATGTCCGTATTACCTTTAGACGCATGGGCATGAATAACGAAGAAACGGTCGCTTTAATCGCAGGTGGGCACACCGTAGGCAAATGTCACGGTCAAGGCAATCCAAGACACTTAGGACCAGAACCAGAAGCTGCTGCTATTGAAGATCAAGGGTTAGGCTGGCTAAACAAAACGGAACGCGCCATCGGTCGAAACACACTTTCTAGCGGTCTTGAGGGAGCTTTTACGACACATCCAACTCAATGGGACAATGGTTATTTTTATCTCCTACTCAACCATGACTGGGAGTTAAGAAAAAGCCCAGCAGGTGCTTGGCAATGGGAGCCTATACATATCGATGAAAAAGATAAACCTGTCGATGTTGAAGACCCCTCTATCCGACTTAATCCCATCATGACTGATGCGGATATGGCCATTAAAATGGACCCTACTTATCGAAAAATAGCTGAGAATTTTTACGCTCATCCAGATTTTTTTTCAGACACATTCGCTCGAGCCTGGTTCAAATTAACGCATCGAGATCTTGGCCCCAAAACACGCTATATCGGTCCAGACGTCCCTCTTGAAGATTTAATTTGGCAAGACCCTATTCCCGTCGGCAACTCAAATTATGATATTGATGCCGTCAAACAAAAAATCTTAGCTAGTCAGTTAAGTATTGGAGAAATGGTCTCTACTGCCTGGGATAGTGCGAGAACGTTTCGTTGCTCAGATATGCGAGGAGGTGCCAATGGTGCACGTATTCGCTTGATGCCACAAAATAACTGGGAAGGAAACGAGCCTCTTCGTCTTGCTAAAGTGTTGCAAATACTTGAGCCGATTGCCGCAGAAACAGGCGCGAGTTTAGCTGATGTAATCGTGCTCGCTGGAAATGTAGGTATTGAGCAAGCCATACAAGCAGCAGGTTTTCACATCACAGTTCCATTCATACCTGGTCGTGGTGATGCAACAGATGAGATGACAGATGCAGAATCTTTCAATGTGTTAGAACCTTTGCATGATGCGTATCGTAATTGGCTGAAAAAAAATGATGATAGTAAACCCGAAGAACTGATGCTAGATCGCACTCAACTTATGGGACTCACTGCACCCGAAATGACCGTACTGATTGGCGGAATGCGCATGTTAGGCACCAATCACAATCAAACCAAGCACGGCGTATTGACAGTACGTGAAGGCGCATTAACCACCGATTTTTTTGTAAATTTAACAGATATGAGCAACACTTGGCATCAGATAGAGCAAGATATTTTTGAAATTCGAGATAGTCAAACAAAGACAGTAAAATGGACCGCAACTCGAATAGATCTGATTTTTGGGTCAAATTCGATTCTTCGTGCCTATGCAGAGTTTTATGCGCAAGATGATAACAAAGAAAAATTCATTCACGACTTTATCTCAGCATGGAACAAGGTCATGAACGCAGATCGATTTTGATCACTCTATCCCATGAGCTCTATGAGCTCGTGGGATTTTTAGATTTCAATAGTTTTTACTCCAACAAATCCCTGGCAGCAAGCTGGTACGTGTTTTTATATTCATCCTGAATAACCACAGCTTTATTATCGACAGCAATAACCTCGCTCGTTTTTTTCAATAAGCCTGTTTTAAAATGCCATCCTTTAGGTAAAGTTAGTCGACTTCCTAGGGTTGCAAGGCTCTTTTTCGTTTGATGAACATATTGAACACTGTATGACTGCATCACATAGACATCCCCTTGTGCGTCAATGAGCTCATAAACAGGACGATGTGCCTTATATACCCAAGTGGTGTGCCTTTCTACTTCATGTCGCTGATAAGCTCGAACATTCAATCGGTCTAGGATATTCAGATGCAGCACCGCTGCTAAATGCATCGACATACCGTTAAATGATTTTCTTTCTTTGCTTAAAACAGACGTGTTTTTAAACTCATCCATCATAAAATATCGCGGGCCATTTAACTCCACGAAGCTCGCATCATTGTCTTTTTTGATTTTTTCTTTAGACATCGTACGCCAAAGCGCTTTAGGGCAGTTATTCAACCCAACAGTATTGTACACTTCTGCTGTAAAGGGACTTTTCGCTAAGATCACTTCACAATATTTTGTTCCTCGCATATGCTCTCGACTTCCTGCTTCTGAACATAAGGAAAACAATAACGCGCTTACAACAAGACCCAAACGAGACTTATTCATCCGTTCTCTCCTTAGAAAGTTAGCCACTCATTTCATCATACTCTCTTACAAATGCTGTGGCAAAGCGGAAGGATATTCTTGTGCTTGATTTCGATGTTCACACGTGACCATGCCTTGTTTTGTTTCAACAATCAGTCGATAAAAATAAGAGGTACGGACGGAAATACTTTGAAACCATCGTTGCAACGTTTTTGCATGAGGCTCACTCGCTTCATGATCAATGAGTGTCACGACATCAAATTCTTTACGCTGCTCTCGCTGATAACGACCAAAAGATAATAATGAATCAACAAGAACAAGCGTAAATTTTTCTTTCGCCTCAGAAAAAAGCAATTTAAAAAAATAAGTCAGATGCTCAGTATTTAAATCTTGATGTGCTAAGGTCGTTGCATAACCACGTTTGTTTATATATTTTGGTGCAATTAATGTGATTGACACTTCTTGGCAAGTAGGGCGATTAAACACATCGGCCAACTCCAGCCACTCTTGAAAACTATATTTTTGCGTCAGAGAAGCATAAGATAATTTTTCGAAAGATTCACATGTTGAAAAATGCTTTTTGACAGACGCCATCGCTTCTTGATGCGCGTGTATACGATAACCTCGACAACGATGCGCATCTAAAAAAACATCATACTCACTAAACGACAAGTAATAATACCCATCTGATGCCATGCATGCGTGTGCTGTCATCAGATCACCAAACCCAGAAAAAGCAAAAATGTTGTTAAAATCAATCGAGCAGACCAGATTAGGCGACTCAAATTCTTCCGACAGACGGTAAGCCTCAATAGACTCATAAAAAAACATCTCAAACTTGATCTGATATTCAGCGGCTAAAAAACACAACTCTTTCATCTGTCTCATCATATCTAGTCGCATTTCTTCATCGATCAATATGACTTTAATGGATGAGTAAGCATGCTTGATAAAATGATAAAGTAGTTCGAAGTCTTGTAATCCACCACCACACCCCATACTCAAATAAACAAGTGGAGACTCGCGAGACAAGCGTGCTTTTGTTTCATTAAGAATTTTATGCACAAGCTGTTTTCGTCGTGAACTCCGACCTCGGTCGAAAAAATGACATGAACACTCAGAAAGATAGGGTAATAAGTCATTTTTAGAAGGTGCCGTCGATAAATTTTCCAAAAAATTGTCCACTTTAGACCAATAAGTCTCGTCACTTAATGCACTCAAATGCATCTTAGCCTTTGAGTAGAGCAATTCTATCTCCATGCGATCTAAATTACTTAATATGGAAAATCGAGCGGTGACAAAAGTACGATAATAATGATTTAATGCCTTCACATCAGAAAAAGATCGTAATTGCTGACTGACGGCCCGCAAAAAAAACTCATTTTGAGACGAGTGTTTGAAAAAAATATGTTTTTCTTCAACATGCTTATCAGAAAAACCATACGCAACTAAGAGTTCGACAATTTTTTTTTGCTCTTCATCATATGATGTACTACTGCTCAAGGACTCATCGAAACGCGTCACAGCAAACGATAACAAAGCATACTTCCAATTCAGATAATACAAAAAGGGCAGGTTAACTGTCGTAAATTTCTGTAAAAATGCCTTGAGCAAACGATAATTTCCCTGCGAAATATAGCGCTTTATCTCAAGAGCACAGCGAAGCTCTGCGTGATTGTGTCTGACATATGATAAAACAGGAGTAGTCGGCATCGAACGTTTCTTCAACACATCGTCAACGAGACGCACAAGCCCTGTTTGAAGAATAAATCGAACCACCTATTTTTCACAACAATACTCACTTTTACTCAATTAGAACCGAATGACCACTTAATCAACACAGTGTCTAATTAATTACAGTTAATGAGATTGTATTATAAACAAGCATATTTTGTTTTTCAATCCCATGCAATTTCTACTGGCATCATAAGCAGAGCCCTTTCGCATTTTAGGATATCTTTGGTATAATTGTCTTTTATTGTAATCCGACTGGTTGTACATGGCATTTTTCGCTTGTGGTGTAAACTACAAAACAACCCCCCTCGCCGTGCGTGAAAAAATAGCGCAGCATTTGGGTTCGACTCCTTTTGCGTTCACGCAAGATAAAGCGCTGCAAGAACATTTAGTCCTTTCTACATGCAATCGGACAGAGTTATATGCAGAAGCACCTGATAGACAAACAGTCTTAAATGTTTTTACTCATTTTTTTGATACACCTTTTTTTGAAGAGTATCTATACTGCTACGAGGGCTACGATGCGATTCATCATGCTCTACGTGTCGCATGCGGCATAGACTCTATGATGGTAGGCGAAGCGCAAATTTTTGGTCAAATGAAGCGTGCCTATGCGCTCGCTGAAGAGCTAGGCTTTGTTAAAAAACAATTGCGTTTAATTTTTCCCTACATTTTTAGTGCAATTAAACGCATCCGTCACCAAAGTGGTATCGGTCATAACCCTGTGTCAATCGCATCTGCTGCAACTCGTCTTATCACTCAGCTTTTTACCGACTTTTCTGCACTTAAAACTTTGATTATCGGTACAGGCGAAATGGCAACACTGATGACACAATACCTTGGAAAACAAGGCGTACATCAATTTTTTGTTGCGAGTCGCACACTCGAAAATGCGACCATGCTTGCTGAAACACTTCATGCACCTTCATTAACTATCAGCGAAATCCCGACTTATCTTGCAAAAGTTGATCTTGTTATCACCGCTACCGCATGCCCTGTGCCATTTATTCATAAAACGATGGTTAAACAAGCACTCACTTGTCGCTCATCGCACCGACTTGTCATTTTGGATTTGGCGGTCCCTCGTGATGTTGAAGAAGAAGTGGGTGAGCTTAACGATGTGTCATTATTCAATATCGATGATTTACACGCAACCATTGAAAGCAACATGCTTAAGAGGCAGCAAGCAGCTCAATATGCTGAAGAGTTAATTCAACAAGAATTAGCACAATATGCTGACTGGCGTCGATCTCTAAAAGCCAACGATGTGATCTGCGATTTTCGAACACAGATGCAAGACTTAGCCGATTCAGAGCTTCGGCGTGCGAAACAGAAATTAAATAATGGTCAATGTCAGTATAGTGTTTTAAATGAATTTAGTGAGCGCCTGCTTAATAAACTGATGCATTTACCAACAATTGGTTTAAAACAAGTTGCCTCAGACAACCGTCACGAGCTATTAGAACTAGCTCAATACCTTTTTACCTCCTCATTAAGTACAACAACTCATGAAAAAATCTCTTGAACTTCGCTTAGAACAACTTTTAGAACGCTTTGAAGAAGTCAATCATCTTCTCTCAGACGCTAGCGTGATTGCTGATCAAACGCAATTTAAAGCCTTGTCGAAAGAATTCGCTCAACTAGAACCCATTACAAGTTGTTTTGCAACTTACCAAAAAACACAGCAAGATCTCCAATCACTCGATGAGATGATACAAAGCGATGATGCCGAAATGGTCGCTCTAGCAGAAGAAGAGCGCCCAAGAACTATTGAACAACTGACAGAGCTTACAGAGGCATTACAACAACATCTACTTCCCAAAGATCCAGATGATGAGCGTAATATTTACCTCGAAGTACGTGCAGGTACAGGCGGCGATGAGGCCGCTATTTTCGCTGGTGACTTATTTAGAATGTACACACGCTACGCAGAATCAAAAGGTTGGCGTACTGAAATTATCAGTGCACATCACGGTGAGCACGGTGGGTTTAAAGAAGTCATTGCAAGCATTAGTGGCCATAATGTTTATGCAGAACTAAAGTTTGAATCAGGCGCACATCGCGTGCAGCGCGTGCCCGCCACAGAGTCACAAGGTCGTGTTCACACCTCTGCTTGTACTGTCGCGATATTGCCTGAAGTTGAAGAAGTTGAGCATATCGACATCAATCCCGACGAACTTCGAATCGACACCTACCGAGCCTCTGGTGCCGGTGGACAGCACGTGAACAAAACAGATTCTGCAATTCGTATCACGCATCTCCCAACAGGGGTGGTTGTCGAGTGCCAAGATGAACGTTCGCAACATAAAAATCGTGCAAAAGCGATGGCCTTACTGAAGTCCAGATTACTCAATGCAGAGCAAACCAAACAACGTGAAGCACAAGCAAAAATGCGAAAATCACTGGTAGGCTCAGGAGATCGTTCTGAGCGCATCCGCACGTATAATTTCCCACAAGGTCGCTTAACTGATCATCGCATTAATCTCACACTCTATCAGCTCACAGATATCATGGAGGGTGACTTAACTTCGGTGATTGATGCGTTAAAACGAGAATATCAAGCTGAGCTACTCGCTGAATTTCATGCCAATGACGACCATTAAACAAGCATTAGAAAAAGCAACGTTAGCACTTAAGCCACATGAAGAAGCAAGAATCGATGCAGAGGTGCTACTGTGCCATGTCTTACAAGCCTCCAGAGCATTTCTCTACGCGCATGGCGACGACAAGCTCTCGCCTGTGCTAGATGCTCAGTTTGACGCCCTCATTAAAGCGCGACAAACAGGACAACCTGTGGCGTACCTCACAGGAACCAAAGAGTTTTGGTCCCTTCATTTTTCTGTCAATACCTCGACACTCATACCAAGACCTGAAACAGAGCTCTTAGTCGAAACAACCCTACAACTAGCACCCAAAGAAACAACCGATCTTCTCGAGCTCGGGACAGGTTCTGGTGCTATCTCAATCGCGCTCGCTCATAGCCGACCACATTGGCGACTCACAGCAACTGATATTTCAGACTTAGCATTACAAACAGCACGAGCTAATGCTGATCAATTATCGCTGACTCATATTGAATTTTTAAACTCAGATTGGTTCGAAGATCTTCCGTTAAAACATTTTGACATCATTGTATCCAATCCACCCTATATTGAAGACAATGACCCCCACCTTAACCAAGGTGATCTACGCTTTGAGCCAAAGAACGCATTAGCAAGTGGCCCTGATGGATTAAATGCCTTACGCCGCATCATTTTCGACGCAACTCGATTTTTAAAGCCACAAGGATTTTTGTTGTTAGAACATGGCTATCAACAAGCTGAAGCCGTAAAGACGCTTCTTCAAGCACAGCAGTTTCAGAACATTATGTGCCATTTAGATCTTCAAGGGCATCCTCGTGTTACATCAGCTCAAGCTCATTGAGGATATATAAAATTTTCTCATACACTTCTTGTAAGATCTCCTCTGTGACACAATAAGGGGGCAATAAGTAAATTGTGTTAGCTAATGGGCGTAATATAAGCCCTTGTTCCAAAAATCTTTCTTTTAAACGCGCATTTAATTTATCCGGCGAAGAAGTCTTGACCTCAAAAGCCGCAACAGTTCCTGTCACACGAGTATGCATCACCAACGGGTGCTTCGCTAACCTTTCCAATCCAATCACATGACAAGCATGTATTGTTTGCATGGCTTGAAAAACTTCTGGTGTAAATAAATCCAAAGAGGCGAGTGCAGCTCGGCACGCTAATGGATTTGCAGTATACGTATGTCCATGAGAAAACGCGTAGCGTGCATGCGTATCTAAAAATACCCGATAGATGTCTTCTCTGGTTACAGTCAAAGCTAGAGGCAAAAATCCACCAGAAAGCGCTTTGGACAAGCATAAAAAATCGGGTACAACACTTAATTGATTGAGTGCAAACAACGTGCCTGTTCGTCCAAACCCCGTCATGACCTCATCAAAAATTACCAAAATACCGTGTGCTTGTACTCGCTGAACCACTGCATTCATAAATTCAGGGCGACACATTCGCATTCCAGCTGCACCTTGTATCAGTGGTTCCACAATTAATGCAGCAATTTGAGAGGCATGCGATGCTAGAAGCATCTCTAATTTCGCTAAAGATGCAGCCTCTTTCGAGGCAAGTGATGTATCATCATGCCACGTCTCAGCAAAAGGAAAGGTTAATACTTCGAACAACAACGAGCGAAAAGGTTCGTGGTAACCTGAAGTCTGGCCAACAGACATCGCTCCGAAAGTATCACCGTGATAAGCCCCTTCAAAGCTTAAAAAAAGCTGACGCGCCTCTCCTTGATTAGCCCAATATTGAACAGCCATTTTAAGCGCAGTCTCAACAGCCGTCGAACCATTATCAGAATAAAAAAATCGACTCAGTGCCTGAGGTAAATGAGTACTTAGACTTTCCGCCAAGAGTACCGCAGGCTCATGTGTGAAACCTGAAAACATAATATGCTCTAACGTCAATGCTTGCTCGTAAATCGCTTCAGCGATTGAAGCATTTGCATGCCCGTGAACATTAACCCACCAACTTGATACAAGATCTAAATAAGCACGCTCGGCCTCATCAAAAACATAAGCACCTTTGGCACGTCGAACAACAACAGGTGGAATTTCTGTTTTTTGATGTTCAAAAGGATGCCAAAGACAAGCTTTATCTCGTTGAAGTAATGTCATGATTTTCTGCCCAATATGTTCTGTAATGCGACGGGAAAAGCCAGCGCACGTAATGAGTCTTGGCTCACATCGTCTAGCCACGGTAAACTGGCAAGTATCTCAGTTTGACCATAATGTTGAATGGCTTTTTGATTTGCTAGTAAATCTTCTCCCACCATCACAACACCCAGTAGAGTTAGCTTATGATCGCGTATTGCTTTAATACTGAGTAACGTATGATTAATTGTGCCTAAACGTGATGAAGCAACCAGGATAACCGGTTGGTTAAGATGTTTAAAGAGATCGAGCATCAATGCATGTTCGTTCACAGGAACGTAAACGCCCCCCGCCCCTTCTATCACCAAGTTATCCTGTACCGGAAGATTAATCTTCTGTATATCAATACGACACCCCTCAGATTCAGCAGCTAAATGAGGAGAAACTGGGTCTTGAAAACAATAAGTTTCGGGATAAGTCAGAGCATTTGAGAGAGATGCCACAATATCGCTATCACGTCCTTCACTAAGGCCTGTTTGAATCGGTTTGAAGTAACCAAAACCGGTGTGCAAACACAGCCAGCTTGAAACAAGCGTTTTACCAATATTAGTATCTGTGCCAGTTACGATGACCATGGACGTATCACTCCATAAAAAATACGATATTTCACATGAATTGGTGTAGCATGTGCAAGTATTTTTTTTAGTAGAGGAAGGGGTATGTTTGCTTTCGTTTTCGAAGCTCCCAGTGCTTTTAAATAACGCATAAACGCCTGTGGATTTGCAAAGGATAATGGATACGTCTCAGAGAGCGTAACAATCTCTGCATCCAAGGTTTTCAGAAACTCCAAAATAGTCCCTTCCTCGGGGTATTTCATGTTGAACTGAACATCATTATCTTCATTAAACAAGTTATACCAATCATCAAAAGTTCCAGCTAAAAGACAGCTAAAAGCTAACGTGTGCGTGTTTTTGAAATATCTTGTGATCACTTCTTGCCAATTTTCTATCCACTGAAGCGCAAGGTTGGAAACAGTAAGGTCGTGAAAACCAAACGGATATGTCGAAAAATCAGCACACTGATAGTAAAGATTAGTATAGCGTTCAAGTTTTTCGGCAGCACGAGACAACATACTCGGAGCAAAATCAGCAAGAGTAAATGTACTATCAGCTAAGTAAGATAGTAACGTCTCAGTCATACAACCGGTTCCTGCACCTAGATCTAACACCGAAGTGTAAGATTGCTGGGTGCCTTGAGCCATGATTAATTCACATAATTTACGCGCAGACATTCTCTGCACAGCGGCGACATCATCGTAAGTTTGACTCGCATTATTAAAGCGTTGTTGCACACTCAGCATGGACTACCAACTCTATTTTGCAGCCCAATATGGTATCAAAAAAGCAATATATCCGCCAATTTTTCAATGCTTGTGCTAGTAAAATCAAACTCGTGCTCATGAGGTAGTTGGTCTTCATGTACTGAATCAAACTCTAAGGGACGAAAGATATAAGCCGTTTTATAGCCACATTGACGCGCGGCCTCCAGATCATACTTGTGAGAAGCGACTAATAAAATCTCAGAAGGATTCAATTTTAAAATTTTTGCCGCACTCTGATAGACGACTGATATAGGCTCGGATTTTTGGACGAAAAAAAGGTATTTTTAAGAGCTATTCTTCTAGTATAAGAGGAGAATAGAATGACCAAAAAGCGAAATTATTACACTGCATCAAAAAAATCAAAAATTGCACTTTCGGCGATTGAAGGGAAATTGACGCAGGCTCAGTTAACCAGCGAATATGGCGCACATGCTACCCAAATTAAAGCCTGGAAGCAAACAGCATTACAAGCGATATCTGACGTGTTTTCCAACGCTCGAGACAAAGATAAAAAAATACAAGCAGAGCTTGTCGATGCCTTATATGAGGAAATTGGTCGGCTTCAAGCACAATTGTCTTGGTGAAAAAAAAAGTTTCCATCTGAGCCTAGATGAAAAGCGTAAGCTAATCACTGATAGCGCTGAAATATCGATCCGAGAGCAGTGCATGCTACTCGGATTGAGCGTTTCCAGCTACTATTACAAAGCGTCTCCCATATCAGCAGAAGATGAACGATTGATGGCTCTGCTGGACGAGCATTATCTTCAATATCCATGTGAAGGTAAAATTAAGCGCGCACAGTGGCTATCAAAAGAAGTTGGTTATCCTGTTGGTAAACGTCGTATCAAGAGACTTATGGAGGTCATGGGGTTAGAAACCGTTTACCCAAAGCCAAATACAAGCGTTCCCAATAAAGAGCACAAGCACACCGTGTATCCCTATCTATTGCGAGATATCGATATCACAAGGCCCGATCAGGTTTGGGCAGCGGATATCACCTACGTCCGGATGAAAGGAGGTCATGTTTATTTGCTCGCCTTACTTCCAATGATTGGATCAACACGCTCAAGGCCCACAAGCTCTCTATCAGTATGGATGGACGGGGTCGATACCTTGATAATATTTTCATAGAGCGTTTATGGCGTAGTGTTAAACAAGAAAAGCTCTATCGGTATTCTTTTGAAACAATCGATGAAGTTGAGCTGGCATTATCTGAATACTTTGATTATTATAACAACCGCAGACCGCATCAGTCTTTCGGATACTTCACACCAGCAAACATGTATTTTGGACACAACCAAAAAGCATAAACTCCGTGTGTCATGGCTTACCCATAGGGTCCACAGGCCTATCCGAGACAATGATAGCTCTCCTGGCCTATCGACTTGTGGATAAGCCATTCTGAGAGTGAGGTAATTAAGCCAACAAGATGGGAGTAGCTCTTATTTTCCCTGATTTTTGTTCCAGATCACCGAGCCTATATCACGGGTGTCATTGCTCCAGGCATCTATGGATTAGGGATAGCATTCCCAGAAACAATTCCTTATACAATGGGTCGCTTGGCCTATAATGTTTCTGCTATTTGGCCTTTCGTGAAATATTTGAAACGCATATTCCCAGCTTGGCTGAATGAACAGATCAGTGAAAGCATGAGATTTGCTTCGAAGCATCGATGCTCGCCATTACAAGGAGTTGAGTAACATCATGTCATCAAAGATAATGTGCAGCTATTTGTGGGGAGGTTCCAGCTCCGGCAACAAAGATATGACCGAAACCATCATCAACCATTTCAGTTCGAGAAGTATTGTTCAGAACACTCCAAATCAATTGAAATGGTGCATTAAAATAAGCTCCGACTTTGACAAGAGACCCTTTTGAGTTGAGTGGTGTAATTGTAAAGATAGCGTTCTGTGTATAAACAACATTCATAAAACTTACTGACAACAACAAGCTTGCAATTTTATTTAATCGCATCATTTTTCCTTAATTTTTTAGAATTGCATGTTGAGTCTGAAATCAAAAATATTGGACTGATAATGTCCCAAATTAAGCTGATTTGACGAAGTTTGCGCAGGAGTCGTGCCCAGCGTAAGTGGTCCC
The DNA here is from genome assembly GCA_964471225.1 of uncultured Legionella sp. Lineage (GTDB taxonomy): Bacteria > Pseudomonadota > Gammaproteobacteria > Legionellales > Legionellaceae > JAGVJT01. The sequence goes on from CAYYEZ010000033.1 coordinate 22,761, forward strand.
CAGTCCATATAACGATATTCCGCAGCAATAATAAGCTTACCTCCTTTAGGCAAAGCCCATAACTCATGCTGCAGAGCCGCCCCCACTTCCCAGGCAAATTGAGTTGCCGTATTACTTGAAAAACTATTGACAGCTACAGCACTTGAAGCAGGATTAGAAGGGACCTCTACATAATGATCTGCTTGGTTATTTGAAAAACCAAGACCAAACATGAAATAAGGCTGCCAAGCGTAACGATTACTGATAAATTTAGGCTCAACCAACCATGACCAATTTGTTGCATCTGCAGCGTAATTTAACGGTTCGGCATTATGAATCAGATTCGTTGCTGGTGTTTCAGTCCCAGAAAGATGACTGTGGGTATAGTACCCAGTGAGGCTTAGATCAAATAAAAACGGGTAAGGCTTGTTTGAAAAATCCCACTCATAACCCACACCGTAACCCCAAAGTGCTGAAGTTTTTGTTTGAGAAAAAGTGTCAAATTGATCAGTCACAAAACCTAAATCTACAGAAGAACGCCCTCCCATATCTACCCAACTAAAACCACCCACACCGTGAATATGATAAGCATTAGCCAACGCTGAGCTGCTCCACCCCCCTGTCAAAAAAAAAGAGATCAGTGCAATTTTTTTTAAATACATCAGGCATCCTTGTCTATGTACGCAAAAATTACGATATACGGAGTAAAGATAAATTACAACACCACTTCGTAACAATCTCGGGTAAGACATACCCAAGATTATGCTGTGCATCGTCCACATAATGCATGCATACATTAGGATTGACACGCAAGTTATCCTCCAAAAGATCTGGCGGAACAATCACATCTTTTCTCGACGCTAATAAAATAATACTTTTTGTAGAGTTTGTAGGAATCGCTAAAGACTCCAAATCGCCGAATAATCGCTCACTATTCATTGCCTCCCAAGCAGGATACATTTCAACGCCAACACGTTGATAAAAATTTTGAAGCGTGAGTATAGGTGAGCGCTTAAATTGCGCACATAACCCCTTCCATTCTCGTGTGCGTCTTACTCTGAGTGAGGAATCATACCCTAAAAAATTAATAAACCCATGTAAGCCAATCAATGACCGCCAAGGAATAGGTAAAGCGAGTAGCTTGATGAGTCCCAACGAATGTCCCACACCCACATAATCAAATTTTTCAGGATGAATTTCACTGGGAAAAGAAGGCTCCCCAAAATAACCTAAATCACAATAAAAAGTTTCTTCTTTTTCAAAATAAGGCTTTAAAAACCGCCAAAAAGAGCGATCTAGACCTAATCCATGACAAAAAACATAGCAAGTCTTCTTCATAAAAAAGCACCGAATCGAGCAAGATCTTGAAGAGTATGTGAGACATTCAACGCAATGCGAAGGCGTTCACCTTTGGGTGGGACTGTTGGACGACGAACATAAGACAAACGAACTCCTGAGTCTAGGAGTTGATAATACAAAGCTTCCGCTTTTTCAACATGACCAATAATCATTGGAATAATATGTGTGCTTGAATTTCCCACATCAAATTGATGAAACTTTAACATCGCACGCATCTCATCTGCTAAGGTAAACAAAGCACGACGCTCTTCTTTAAAAGAAGGAATCAGCTGCCAAGCACAGAGTGCAGCTCCGATGACAAACGGAGAGGGTGCGGTTGAAAAAATAAATCCAGATGCCGTATTCACTAAAAAATCAATGATGGCACGTGAAGCAGCTACATAAGCTCCAGCACATCCAACAGCCTTACTCAAAGTCCCCATGACGACACAAGGCACATCATGAATTAGTGTAGTTGATAATCCATAACCCGACTCGCCTAATATACCCAGAGCATGCGCCTCATCGAGATAAACTAATGCATCATGCGTCCGTGCTAACTCAAAGATATGAGGCAATGAAACGACATCGCCATCCATACCAAATAAGGTTTCTGTGACAATAAATTTAGGACAAGTTGCATGACGATGCTCGTACAGGCAAGCAGCAAGATGATCATAATCCAAATGCCGATAGCGAACCAATTTGGCTTGACTCAAAAACACAGCCTGGTAAAGACTAGCGTGATTGAGTTTATCGAAAAAAACTAACGGTTTTTCCTTCAGCACCGATGGATTTAATAAACTCGAAAGCACGGATAAATTCGCTTGAAAACCTGTACTAAAGACTAAAGCCGCCTCTGTTTTTTTGTCTTTTGCGATAGTTTTTTCCAGTTTTTCAAAAATAGGACGATTACCGGATAAAAGTCTGGAACCCGTGGCACCATTCCCATATTTATCAACAGCTAAAATTCCTGCTTCTCGTACGTTTGGATGGCGACTCAAGCCTAAATAATCGTTACTGGAAAAATCAAGTGCCAGAGAATTCGACAGCTCGACTGGTAATTGACGATAATTTCCTGTACGCTGCAGGCTTTCGCAGTGTTCTCGGTAACGCTCAAGCATAATGAACCCCAAAGGTGACACATGACTCAAAAAAAAGTTTGGACTGTTGAAGAAGCAGAGGCGCTCTACGCTCTACCCTTTAATGAACTGCTTTATCGTGCGCATTCGGTGCATCGTGAACATTTTGAGCCAAACACCATTCAGACTAGCACACTCTTAAATATTAAAACAGGTCTTTGCCCTGAAAATTGCTCATATTGCCCGCAATCAGCACATTATAATACCGGATTAAAAAAAGAACCGCTGATGGAAATCAATGACGTAGTCGAAGCCGCAAAGCGTGCACAAGCACTGGGAAGCACTCGTTTTTGTATGGGAGCCGCATGGCGTGGTCCACGAGAAAAAGATCTAGATATTGTGTGTCAAATGGTGAGTGAGGTAAAAAAACTAGGCATGGAAACTTGTGTAACCCTGGGTTTACTCAAAGATGAGCAAGCAGAAAAGCTCAAAGCCGCGGGATTAGACTACTATAACCATAACATCGATACCTCGCCTGAATACTATCAAGAGATCATCACAACACGCACATTCCAAGACAGGCTTGATACACTACAAAAAGTAAGAGACTCTGGTGTCAAAGTTTGTAGCGGTGGTATTTTAGGATTAGGTGAAACAGTTCAGGATAGAGTGGGTATGCTCGTTTTGCTAGCTAACTTAGCCGAACCGCCTGAGTCTGTGCCTATTAACAAACTGATTCCGATTCCAGGGACACCATTAGCATCCAATACTGGAGTAGACTCTTTTGATTTTATTCGTATTGTGGCACTTGCACGCATTTTAATGCCACATACTTATGTTCGCCTCTCAGCCGGTCGTGAAAGTATGTCAGAAGAGTTTCAAGCATTGTGTTTTTTTGCTGGTGCGAATTCAATTCATTTTGGCGAAAAACTATTGGTCACAGAAAATGCTGCACCGGAAAAAGACAATGCATTGTTTGAAAAATTAGGGCTCAAAAAACTTGGCGCTATTGAAGCCGAGGCTTGTTGTTAAGCCGGGTTCAATCACCTAAATCACCGTAGTTAACTTTCCAAACTCTCGTGTTGAGTGTACCAGAATCTCTTGTTCCGCATAATGCTGCATCGCAGCTTCGTGCGGAAAATGATACCGGTTGTCAGCACCATAAGAGACCCATGCGAGAACTGGTGAAACAGTCTTTAAAAACAACCTGGATGATGAGGTTTTACTCCCGTGATGTGGAACAAGTAAAATTTTTGAACGCAAAGCTTTTGCATAATGACTCACGAGATAAAACTCTGCAGGAGACTCAATATCTCCTGTTAAAAGAATTTGTGCATGCTTCCCAGTAACTTTTAAGACACAAGAATGATTGTTTCGACTTTTAGATGAAAGATTAATTGGGAAAAATTCAAATTTTACGCCATCCCATACCCAAGGCACCACTCGATGACAATTTTTAGCACGGACATCATTTTTCGTGTCATCGACTAAAAGCTCTCCGATTTGAAAGGCCTTTTCCAGCGACTTTAGTCCACCACGGTGATCCAAATCAGGATGACTGATCACCACCTTATCTAGATAATTTATCTCTGATTTTCTTAAAAAAGGAATCAAGACGAGTTGACCGATATCAGAACCGCGATAAAATTTCATCCCAGTATCATAAACCAACACATGATGTGCGGTGCGAACTACGACTGATAAACCCTGTCCAACATCTAAGACATTGACTTCGGCTTCTCCGGACTTTAACCATAATCGAACTGGCATCCAAGTGGAGATAAACAACAAAATTAAAATACCACGCAATGAACGGAGTGGAATAAAAAAAGCGATCCCCATGACAAACATCATCAGAATAGGTGAAAAAGAATTCGCAAAGACGTGAGTGAAATTTATCGACGAAAAATGATCAATCCAATTTAAATAAGTGATTAATCCATGAGTCGCATAATTTTCAAGTAAAAATAAAAAAGGTAAATGACAAAAAACACTAATCAAACTTAAAGGAATCAGAATAAAGCTTACCCAAGGAATCGCCAAAAGATTCGCAAAAAATCCATTCAATGAGCCATAACCAAACCAGTAAAGTGTGAGTGGCATCAACCCTAATAAACACGCAGCCTGTAAAAATAGCATTTTTTTAAAAGAACCATATTTAAAAAATCGTCGATTTGTGGCAACTAAAATCGCCACTGCAATAAACGATAAATACAGCCCAGGCTGGAGTACTACATGTGGTTCAAAAAGCAAAACAAACCATAATGCCGCACACCAGGCTTGTCCCGGTGTAAAATAGATTGGCAAAAAATAACGTAAAGAAAGGACTAAAAATGCCACTGTTGCACGCTCTGCAGGAACAGCAAATCCAGCAATAAAAGCGTACAATAACGCCCCTAAAAACCCAATATAACGCGCAATACGCATTGCAGGAAACCGAGCACTCCATCGTCCACAGTATCGCCAAATTTTATGTACCGCATGAAAAATAAAACCTGCCACAAGGCCGATGTGCGCACCTGAAATCACCATTAAATGGGTCGTTCCAGTCCGCCTAAAGAGTCCCCACATGTCTTGAGAAAGATGCGACGTCATCCCAAGCGCCAGCGCTTCTACGACACCTCGACTTTCCTCATTGAGTCTGGGTGTTTCAAGAGCCTTGGAAAGAGAATAACGCCACTTAAACCAGCGTAAATCAAGAGAAATTGGTAATTGCTCCCGAGCAAATGAATCGCGCTTTGTAAACCCAGTCCATGAGATGTGCTTTGATCTTAAAAAACCAAGGTAATCAAACCCGCCTGGATTTCGATATTGACGAGGCTCTCTCAACATGGCAGTCACACGCCAAGACTCACCCACCTGCAATGTGGGGCAATGATCATAACATGTCAATAACACGCGGCCTGCTACAGGCTTTGTCATTACAAACTCAAATTGGGTTTTTGTTTCAATTTTTTTGGGAATAGAGGCAATCACTCCGGTCAATGTAATCTCTCGAGGTAAATTTGCAAGCAAGCTCGGCGCAGTCCACCACTGATGGAGCAACGCCCACCCGCAACCGAGTAAAAAACACATCACAAAACGATGAGCGTAATTAAACCATAAGCCAATCGCCACCAGGGCTAATGGCAATAATGACGGCATCAGCACCATTGCGATACCGGCTAAAAAAAGAGAATTTCCATATTCTTTGAGGTTGAACCAGACCCTAAGACCCTATCAAAAATTTAATGATTGTCAACTAAGATGATATAACATACTATCAACTGGTATAACGTCACCTGAGAAAGTTATGTCTAACGACTTGTCACTGATGCTCACAGGAACTTTCCGCCCTCTGGAGCAGGGCTATTTTCGCTCAAAAATTTATACGTCTCCACTCACAATTAATCCTTTTTTGGCCGCTTCAAGCCCTATTTTCTCATTGCTTGAGCGATTTACTGCCACACAAACTCTACCTGCAATCGAAGCTATCAAGCATCATATTGATCATGAATGGAGAGCTTTTCGAAGCCGATTGGCGGGTTTAAAATCAACCCCTGAGTTTTTAGCGGTTGCTGAATACTTCATCAGCGGAACACTCGATGAACTCATCGGAAAAACTTATTTGCGTGTACAAGGAACTCCTGCTCAGTTCCTCGCTTATACGCCTATATCAGCCAATGAAGACGGGCCTGAAAAACGGTTTTTTGATCTCGTTACTTTCATGCAAAAAAATCCACACGAATATCTCGATTTACTCGAGCTTGCTTATTATTGTTTAATCTGTGGATTTGAGGGAGAGTATCACGCACGTGCCGATGGTCGACACGCCCTGGATAATTTGATTCATTCGCTTTATGAAATGATCACTCAGCATCGTGCTCATAAGCCTATTCGCCTATTCAAAGAAACACCTCAGCCAGCTATCGCTGAAGATGAGGCAGTACACCCTCACTTTTGGAAAGGTGTCGCATTGGGTTTGTGTTTTGTCTTTGCCATTTTTCTCGGCACCCAAGCACTTATTTCTGAAAAAGCAAAAACTATTTTCATGGAACGAACACAACAAACGCAGATGGAATCTCATGGATAACTCTCTTTTTTCTCTGACTGAAACGCTCAAAAAAATTATCGCAACACTCAAACCCTACCAAAACCCGTTGTCATTAGTTTTGTTAATCGGCCCAAAAGGTGCGGGGAAAAGTGCTTTATTGAGACAAAGTCAATTTGAACATATTGAAATCACAAATGAGCATACCGTCGATCTTTATTACAATGCGCAAGGTATCATTGTTGAGTTGACAGAGGCCTGGCTTCACGATCAAACAACGTTGCTTTCAACCACCCTTAAAGAGATTAATCGCTGCCATAAGCGTGTTAAAATTTCAGGCCTGCTTTTTGCAATCGATGTCAACACATTGCGCGGTATAGAACCGACAGAAGCAACCGAAATCATTAAAAAAGAGGTCAAGCTACTTCATCGATTCGGGCAAGCCTTAGGACATCGAATTGACGTGGGGCTTATTTTGACCCAAATGGATGGCGTTGCAGGCTTTATAGATTTCTTTCAACATGATCATGTCAGCGAGCTTGGTAAACCTTTTGGATTTTCTCTAGACTGGGGGCTACTCAAAGGACAGCTTGCTAATAACTTTAAATCTCGATTCGAGCATTGGATTCACTATCTAGAGCAACAAGTTATTCATAAAATACATTCGGTACGCTCTAATACCAAACGAACAGCAATTCGTGAGTTTCCTTTACAGATGATCAACTTACGGCACGCATTGCAAACTTTAATCACAGGCGCATCTCACCATCATTGTCGAGTGCAGTCGATTTATTTCACAAGTGCCGAGCAAGGCGGTGTCAGCACCAATCATCTGGATAAAAAAATTAGCGATGACTACGCTTTAACTGTACAACAGTACTACGCACAATCTACAAATTATCGTGCTTATTTTATCGAAGGTGCACTCATTGCATTCCAAAAGCTGACACAACGTCATTATGCAAAGATGCCCAAAAAACATCTCGCACAACTTTACGCGCTGGCGGGCGCATTTGGATTATTGATTGCTTGGATTACGCATCATTATATGGATTCAAGACAAGCGCTTGACCATTTATCTAAAGAGCTTCTCGCGTATGATTTTGGGATCCGTCAAGGCGGACAAGATACACAGGCTCTTTTCCATTTATCAAAAGCAGCCTCCATCATTGAGCATTACACACCCAAACTCATTTCGAGCAACGCCTTAGAAAAACTTAAAATAACCATTAAAAATACAACAAATGAACAATTACAACATGATTTCTTGCCTATTTTGAAAGCAACCATTGAAAATATTCTGATTTCACCGCAAGAATCACCCACAGCACGTTATGAGGCCTTAAAAATTTATCTGATGTTAAATGAGCCGTCTAAACGAAACAACGATGAAATTCTCGTATGGTTTAAAACCGCCTGGGAAAAACAAGCATATAATCAAAATATCCAACAACTCACAGCACTACTCAAACACGTCTTAAGAAAACCAGCAGAGCCTATTTCTATCAATCAACAAGTTGTGCGAGATGTCCGTAATTACTTAAATGCACTCCCGATGAGTTATTTTTATTACTCTCTTGCCAAAAAACAATTTTCGGAATCTAAAGAAACGGTTGCTTTTTCTGGCTTCACACTACCCGTCGATCATGTTCCTTTTTATTTCACGAAACCAGGCTTTGATCAAACTCTAAGCTCACTGCCTAACATCGTGCATCATATCGAGCAAGAAAATTGGATTTTAGAGCGTAGTGATTTAAAAAATCTCGTCGGCGCATTAGAAGAGGCTTACTGTTATGATTATGTGTTATGGTGGCAGCACTTTACACAAAAAGTACTGCTCTCACGTGCCAACACTTATCAGGAAGCCAGTCAAACCACGCAAATTTTGTATGAGTCAGAAGCGATTCAAAAACTGATTGGATTTATTCAGACACAAACTAGCCCTGATTTTAAAAATCAAAATAGCTTATTTAACCGTTTAGTCGCCAGTCAATTTACGACCATTAATCTCATCAGTCCCGCTAGTATTCGCGAGCTCATTCGAACCATTCGAGAGCTGCAACCTTTTCTCATGACATTAAGTGTCGTGAATGATCAAGGCCGATCTGCATTTATTTTCAGTAAAATGCGCTTTGAGAATACCAATCACACAAACCCTCTGACACAGCTTTATGATCAAGCGCGGCAATTCCCCGAGCCCATCTCAGGATGGATGAAACAACTTGCAGACAATGCATGGTATCTTGTGATGAATGATACTAAACATTATATCAACACACAGTGGCAACAATTAGTCTTCCAACCCTATACGCAAACGATTGCATCACGTTATCCTTTTGAGCCTTTGGAAACTAATGAGGTTTCTGTCAGTGATTTTAATCATTTTTTTGCAAGGCATGGGGTATTGCAAAACTTCATCAATGATTATCTAAAGCCATTTATAGATACTTCGACTGCACAGTGGAAACCACGTAGTCTCGATGACTATCAACTCCCGCTCTCAGAAACGATGATGAGCGAACTCATGCGCGCAAATGTGATTACCGCCATGTTTTTTCCTCGAACCACAGATAATGCGCATATTGAATTTAGCTTACAAAAAATGATGTTAGATCCTGTCATCGAAGAGTTTGAGCTCTCTTTAGGCAATGAAAAAATCCTAGATACACAAAAAACAGATCATTTGATTCATTTTAGATGGCCTGAGTCAGGTGCAAAACTACTGCTCACATCCATAGAAGGACAACAATACGAACTCACAGAAGCAGGACCGTGGGCATTTTTTAAAATGTTACAAAAAATCAATGTGTTGACCGACGAGGAAGACAGCAGTATGTTACAAATATTATTTGAGGTAAATGGCAACGCTGGGCGCTATCTCCTCAAAACTGTCACGCCGTTGAATCCATTCACTCCCGGCATCTTGAATGGATTTACACTAAATGAGGCTATCGCATCATTATGAAACGTTATGCTTATATGATTTCCGACGGCACAGGTATCACCGTCGAGTCTCTTGGGGATAGCCTCATCACACAATTTGAGAATATTTCTTTCGAAAAAAAGACTATTCCTTACGTTGATACACTTGAAAAAGCAGACGCGATTGTCCAAGAGCTTAATCAATGTAAAGAAAATACGGGTAATCGTCCTATCGCATTTATCACCCTGGTGAATCCTGAAATCAGTGCGCGTATTAAAAAAGCCAACGCCTGCGTGCTTGATTTGTTTAGCACATTTGTCGGACCGCTGGAAACAGAGCTTGGTACAAAATCATCTTATACCGTGGGACGAACACATGGGGTTGCCAATAAAGCAACCTATGACCATCGTATTGAAGCCATCAATTATGCACTGGCGCACGATGATGGTATCAAAATAAAGGGTTATAACGAGGCTGATATCATTTTAATCGGTGTGTCACGCTGCGGAAAAACTCCGAGTTGTCTGTATATGGCGCTACAGTTTGGTATTCTAGCAGCAAATTATCCATTTACACAGGATGACTTGACCAATTTTGAGCTCCCAGAGCACCTTATTCCCTATAAATCTAAGCTTTTCGGTCTTACTATTGACCCGCAACGTCTAGAACACATCAGAACAGAACGCCGCCCCAATAGCCAATACGCATCTACTGAGCAATGTCGCCGAGAAGTCGCTGAGGTGGAAAATATGTTTAAAAGAGAGAGAATTCCATTTTTAAATTCGACACGCTACTCCATCGAAGAAATTGTCACCAAAATCATGGCAGCAGCGAATCTAAAACGGAAAATTTAGGCTTTGGGATTTTCTCGATACAGCACAGCAATATGTCCGATGTGTTGTATCAATGTCGCCTTCAGCTCAAGACAAAGTCCCTCTAAAAGTGCCCCTTTTTCTTCTCGCTCAACGCCAGTCAGCTTGATTTTAATCAACTCATGTGCCGTTAAAGCAATATCTATCTCTTGGACAACAGCAGGTGTTAAACCCTTCGCGCCCAATAATACTACCGGCTTTAATCCATGCGCTATCGCACGCAGCGCTTGTTTATCTTTTGAAATCATCTTAATTCAACAAAAAGTTATAATGGCTATTATGACACAATTTTAAACTAATTTAAAATCAAAGTGTTTTGCTCAAGAAACAAAAATTGATTTTATTTTTTAGCTCAGTTGAGAGCAATAAATTGGATATCGAGACGTCCTCGATGTACAATAATAAATTAATAAAAGTTAATGAGGTCCCTATGCCTTCTTTTGATATCGTTTCTGAAATTAACGAGGTTGAGCTTCGGCATGCCGTTGAAAATACAACACGAGAACTCGCTTCACGCTTCGATTTTCGCGGTGTAGAAGCCACTATCACCCAGAATGAGCTGGTCGTGACACTCAAAACAGAATCAGACTTTCAAGTCAGACAATTAGAAGATATGTTTCGAAATCACTGTGTAAAACGCGGGTTAGATGCCAGTGGGGTTGATATCGAAGATAAGCCCATCCACAGTGGTAAGTTTTTTTCACTAAACATGACGTTTAAACAAGGTATCGAACAGCCTTGTGCCAAAGATATTGTGAAGCTGATTAAAGACAGTAAATTGAAAGTTTCAGCTTCGATTCAAGGCGATAAAGTTCGAGTGACAGGGAAAAACCGCGATGACCTCCAGGAATGTATTGCTCTACTTAAAAAATCAGAGATCAAACTTCCCTTACAATTCAATAATTTTAGAGATTAAAACGCATGACGCTCGATACAACATTAAAATTGCCCTCTTATGAGAGCTTTTCCCAAGCCATTTCTAGCTTAGATTTACCAATCTCAAGCAGTGGTTTACACGGAGTAATGTGTGGCTATTTGTCTACTGGTGCATCAAGAAGTGCCGAAACTTATGTCAGAGCGCTTATGGCACAACAACATGATGACGGTACGCGAACTGCAGCACGTGCGCTTTTTAATCTGCTCGCCATCACAGAGCAACAAATGACTCAACAACAATATGAGTTTGAGATCTTACTGCCAGATGAGCACCAGCGCCTTATCGACCGTGCCAAAGCATTCAGTGAGTGGTGTGAAGGTTACTCGCAAGGCGCCATGATGGGAGGCATAGATGAGCATGAGTTTGAAGATGAGGAAACCAAAGAAGCATACGAACACATCCTCGAGTTCGCAAATTTAGATTACGAAGCGATCGACGTCTCTCACGATGATGAACGCTCTTTTATGGAGGTTTGTGAGTATACGCGCATCGCTGTGATGCATATTCATACAGATTTACAACTGAACCCCATTCTTGCAGATGATAATATGGATTCACATTAGAGATGAAGCACCATCTTGTGAGGAAGCACCGTATCGATTAATATCATAGGATGAATACTCGATGAGTTTCCTCGATGATCACCTACCTCACAGCCGACTCCAAACAACCTCAGCTTCTTACGTCGAAGAATGCCGAAATGCTCGCCCAGGCTGTTTGGATAGATTTATATTCTCCCACAGAGGAAGAGCAAACACTCTTTAAGGCGCATATCTCTATCGAGATCCCGACACAAGAAGCGATGGACTCTATTGAGTTATCGAGTCGCCTTTATCGTCTTGCTGAGCGTTCATATATGACAGCGATGGTCATTGCGAACTCTAGCTCAGAAGATCCAAAACTCGAGCCTATCACTTATATCTTCACACCATCACAACTCTTTACCATTCGTTATATTCATCCGAAATCATTCGATTTATTCCTAAGTCATATTAAATTACTCGAAACCATCAATCCCACCTCCTTACTCATTACATTAATTGATACTGCAATTGATAGACTTGCTGATATTTTAGAGCTTGTAGGAAACCAACTGGATGAGTACTCTAAAATTGTTTTTCATAATCCAGGCACGCACAAACTCAATTACCAACAACTCTTCAGACAAATTGGCGCCGCGGGAGATTTGGATACCAAAGTACGTGAAAGTATTGTCACCTTTAACCGTTTAATCACCTTTTTTCAACAAACGCCGAACGCACCTCTTGCGCCAGAAAATCAGGGGCGCCTTATGACTTTTAACAAAGATATCGCAGCGTTAAGCGAGCACTCCACCTTTTTATCGACTAAAATCAATCTGCTGCTTGATGCAACATTAGGCATGGTTAATATTGAACAAAACAATATTATTAAACTTTTTTCAGTCGCAGCGGTAATTTTCTTACCTCCGACACTGATTGCAAGTATTTATGGCATGAACTTTCGTATCATGCCAGAACTCTTATGGAGATACGGTTACGCCTTTGCACTCGGATTAATGGGCGTTGCCGCATGGTTGCCTTATAAATATTTTAAATTCAAGAAATGGCTGTAAGGCCCACTTCTTGGATTAATATATCTACCACCGAAGCCTCCGCTAAGGTTGAGATATCACCTAATGAATTGAGCTCACCACAAACTATTTTTCGCAATAGCCGACGCATGATTTTTCCGGAGCGCGTTTTGGGTAATTGTGGCGCCCAATAAATTTGCTCTATTGTCGCAACAGGACCAATCACCGTTCGAACATGTTGAATCAGTGTCTGTTTTAAATTATCGCTTGGACCCACATCTGCTTTGAGTGTCACAAAAGCCACCACGCTCTCGCCTTTAATTGGATCAGGCTTACCAATCACCGCAGCTTCAGAGACAGCAGGATAAGCCACCAGCGCACTCTCTAACTCTTCAGAGCCTAATCGATGCCCAGAAACTTTAATCACATCATCGTTACGTCCTGTAATCCATAACTGACCCTCTTCATCTCGATAAGCACCATCACCGGTATAATAACATCCAGGGACAACACTTAAGTAAGAAGAAACAAAACGTGCGTGGTCTTTGTAAATTGTCTGCATCATGCCAGGCCAAGGTCGCTCGATCACCAATTGTCCCGAGACATGATTGCCGGTCAGTCGCACGCCCTCATCATCAACAAGATTAGGCACAATACCGAAATAAGGCACGCCGGCGGCCCCTGGAACTAAAGCTGTAGCATGAGGAAATGCAGACATTAAAATTCCACCTGTTTCAGTTTGCCACCAAGTATTGACAATCGGGCAGCGCCCCTCCCCGACAACCTCATAGTACCATCGCCACACTTCAGGATTGATAGGCTCGCCAACACTCCCCAAAAGACGTAGGCTTTGTCTTGAAGTTTTCTCCACTAAGTCATCCCCTTCACGGCGAATAGCACGCAACGCAGTGGGGGCCGTATAAAAAATCGTAACATGATGTTTATCTATCACCTCCCAATAACGTGCATAAGTTGGGTAATTTGGCACACCTTCAAACAAAAGTGTGGTCGCACCATTAAGAAGTGGGCCATAAACGCAATAAGAGTGCCCAGTGATCCAACCAATATCCGCAGTACACCAAAAAATATCGTCGTCGTGATAATCAAAGTAGTCGTGAAAAGTCGCTGCAACATAGACTAAGTAACCCGCCGTGGCGTGCACCACGCCTTTAGGCTGGCCAGTCGATCCTGAGGTATACAAAATAAATAATGGATCATCAGCATCCATCGGCTCACAAGGGCACGCCACCGAAGCTTGAGCCATTGCGAGATGATACCAAACATCTCTTTGAGCGTGCCATACCACCTGCCCTTCTCCGTGCTTGATCACAATAACAGTCTTGACTTCAGGACAGGACAAAAGGGCTTGATCAACTTGATCTTTTAAAGCAATACGTTTCTCTCCACGATGAGTTTCATCTGCAGTAATAACCAGACAACACGCTGCATCTAGCATTCTCATTTTTAAAGCATCATGCGAAAAACCAGCAAAAACAACAGAATGCACGACACCAAGACGTGCACAGGCAAGCATCGCGATTACAGCCTCAGGGATCATGGGCAAATAAATACAAACCCTATCGCCTTTTTTAAGACCGTAACGCTTTAAAACATTAGCAAATCTCGAAACTTCCTCGTATAGCATGCGATAAGTCAAAACACGATGCTCACTCGCATCATTACCTTCCCAAATCAAAGCAACTTTATCCGCGCCCAAAGGTAAATGCCTATCTAAGCAGTTATAGCAAGCATTAAGCGAGGCCCCCTTAAACCAAGAGATATCATGCGTTTCAAAACTACCCTCAAGCACTCGATCCCAAGGTTTAAACCACGAAATATATTGCTCGGCTTGAGCTGACCAAAATGTTTCATTGTGTTCAAGGGAAGAGTGATACATCGTTTGGTAAGTGCTAGCATCCATCGATTTTAATCCTTTTTAAATTTATTCAAAACATCCTTTGACTATATATCCAAGAAACTTCAAAATGCTACTTTTATAACCTCTTGGAATATCGTTTATCGCATGAAAACTCTACTTCTCGCTACACATAATTCCGGAAAAATAAAAGAATTAAAAGCCTTACTTTCTCCTTTGCAGTGTGTTTCACAAGAAGAGCTTCATATCTCAAGCATCGAAGAAACAGGTGTGACCTTTATAGAAAACGCGCTCTTAAAAGCACGTCATGCAAGCCGAATGAGTCATCTTCCAAGCCTTTCAGATGACTCAGGACTCGTTGTGCCAGCACTTTTAGGAAAGCCGGGAATACATTCGGCTCGCTTTGCAGCACCTGATGCCACAAGCGCACAGAATATTGAAGCCTTACTCGCCGCAATGGCACACCTGGATGAAGTTGATCGTCGTGCATATTTTTACTGTGTTTTGGTGTTGCTTCAACATGAAAACGATCCGACACCACTCATAGCCACAGGTCTCTGGCATGGGCGTATTCAACATACATGCCAAGGTTCACAGGGATTTGGTTATGATCCAATTTTTTATCTAGATACCCATCATTGCACAGCAGCAGAATTACCGATTGATATCAAAAATCAGATCAGCCATCGCGCTCAGGCATTCCATAGTCTGAAATCACAACTCCTTACCAATGAGTCAATACAATGAAATCACTTCTTTTGTTTTTGAGCGTCATATTTTGTCAAATAGCAATCGCAGATAACGCTCCGCCGACGGCAGAAACTGTTTTTCAATTTGAGGCCAAACGCTATGATCCCAATACACTGATTTTACATTGGCATATCAAGCCTGGATTTTTTTTATATCAAAAAAGCATTCGACTCATCGAGCCTTTGAGCACAGAGCGCTTTGCTGAAATTGCACCTATTCACTTACCTGATGCTATCATCAAAAAAGACAGTAAAGGACGCACCTTTGACGTCTACCGAGACAAACTCGTGCTACCTGTGAATGTATTAGGTTTGCACGCAGGTGAAACACTTATCCATGTTGCTTTTCAAGGTTGTGCTGATGATGGCTACTGTTACCCACCGAAAACACTTGGTCTCCAGCTTACCTTTGATACCCATTTATCACTCATAAAAGTCACGTTAGAACCGATATCACCACCCACCACCACCGAAAAATCATTAAGCGATTTGCTAAAAAATCCATTTGAAACACAGTTTGCAGTGACACTTCTCATTTTTTATCTTTTGGGCTTGCTACTCTCATTTACACCCTGTGTACTCCCTATGATTCCAGTACTTTCCAGTATCATTGTTGGGCGCGGCGAGAAGTTATCCACTCCACACGCTTTTGGCTTGTCGCTCACTTATGTGTTAAGTATGTCTGTCACTTATGCTATCGTCGGCGCTACCATTACCTTGGTGGGGAAAAATATACAAGTGATGCTACAAGCACCGCTTGCTATTGGTCTTTTAAGCGCTTTTTTTGTGTTTTTAGCACTTTCGATGTTTGACTTATTCGAGCTTAAATTACCGACAGCTTGGCAATCAAAACTTGCCGAAATCAATTATCGTCAAGCACAAGGGCATTACATCAATGCATTAGTGATGGGGTGCTTGTCCACATTAATTTTATCGCCTTGTGTTACAGCGCCTTTAATTGGTGCGCTAAGCTACATTGCAGAAACAGGACGATTATTTCTCGGTATGAGTGCTTTATTTATGTTAGGCCTTGGTATGGGTACCCCCCTTCTTCTGATTGGCACCTCTCTCGGACGCCTACTGCCAAAAAAAGGCGCGTGGATGAACCAAGTCAAGGGTTTATTTGGTTTAATTCTGATTGGTGTTGCCATTGATTTATTGAGCCGGATTGCCTCACCCATGATAACCATGCTTTTGTGGTCAGCGTTATTTCTTTTTTCTGGCCTGTATTTTGGTGCATTCAAATCCGCTAAAACAAATCTTTCAAAGCTCAGACAAGTATTCGCCTTAATTTTTCTTGTATATGGCGTGTTAATTTTAATTGGCGCAAGTCAAGGACACACTTCACCATGGAAGCCACTGTCAGCACCAACAGAAAAACACACCATCACAACCGTCCGTTCTCTGGAAGACCTCCATCCATTGCTTGCACAAGCCAAGGCACAAAGCAAACCCGTACTCATTGATTTTTATGCCGACTGGTGTCGCTCTTGTAAAATCATTGAGGAAGAGTTACAAACAGATAAAAAAATTCAAGCAACCCTGTCTTCTTTTCAAGTGATTCGTGCTGATATCACTGAAAATACGCCTGAAACACAGGCATTAAGCGCTTATTATCAAGTGATTGCGCCACCTACTTTTATCTTTATTTCAAAAGAAGGCAGAGAATTAAAAACATTGATGCATGCTGGGGAAATCAACATTTCAGCACTGGATGCCTTACTACAGCAAACATTGGACGAGTAAATGAATCAACCTTTTAAATCGAAAGTTATTTTTATCACAGGCTGCTCGACAGGAATCGGGCTCGATGCCGCACAAAAACTCACTATACGCGGTCACCGTGTCATTGCTTCCTGTCGTAAAGAAGTGGATGTTGAGCGTATTACGGCACTCGGACTTGAAACAATTTTAATGGATGTTTCAGACTCAACCTCCATTCGACGGGGCTTTGATCTCTTACTACAAAAAACAGAAGGTAAACTCGATGTACTGATCAACAATGCAGGTTACGGACAAGTAGGCGCATTAGAAGACCTCTCTTCGTCTTTATTGCGACGTCAATTCGAAACCAATGTGTTTGGCTTAATGGAGCTCACACGTCTTGCTATTCCAATCATGCGTCATCAAGGACAAGGTCGCATTATCAATATCAGCTCTATTTTAGGATTCATTAGTATGCCATTTCGTGGCGCCTACAACGCATCAAAATACGCAGTGGAAGGACTTTCTGACACTCTACGGCTCGAGCTCAAAACGGCAAATATTGATGTCATTTGCATTCAACCAGGGCCTATTGAAAGTCAATTTCGAGAAAATGCCAGAAATCACTCTTTGAAAGAGATCGACACAGAGCATAGCGCATTTAAGCAACATTACGAGGCGATGCTCGAAGAGTATGAAAAAGAAAAAACAGCCAATCCACCTTTTACGAAACCAGCCACAGCAGTCACTCAAAAATTAATCCACGCCATTGAGTCTGAAAAACCACATGCAAAATATCCAGTGACGCTACCAGCATACGGTTTTATGATATTAAAACGCTTTCTACCAACAAAAGCGCTTGATGCCATCATTCGATTTATGTTTCGAAAGCAAGTCTAAGCAACGACAAACTAACCAGGATTATCAATCAAAAAAACAGAAAAAGCAGATGAGCCCAAGCATTGACCGCCACTACAAGATACAACAAAACAACTCGAATCAGGACTAAAAATAGGAATAGTCGCTTGGAGAGGGCTTATTTGCATACTATGCACACTTGATGCACTGAGTGAGTTATTACTGATAATATTGTAAATCGACCCTGCGTCCGCATACGCCGTAGTATTTTGATTAAATGTTGTGCTACCGGATACATTTATTGTGCCCATAGTTATCGAGCAAGAACTATCAGAAAAAATCTTTAGTTCTGTCGCCGTTGACTGCGCACTAGGAGATCCAGCACTCGTTATATTAAATGTCGCGGCAACAGTCCCTGCAGTAATTTTTGACGACAGACTCGAAAAGAGCAGGCCTACATCAGCGAAAACTTGTACTGAAAACACAGAACACACAAGAATGACACTCGATTGAACGTACTGTCTTATTGTCATAACTTTCTCTCCAATCAATATCAAGATATTGTCCAAAGACCACCAACCCTCAAGATTTCCGCCTGAGCCACTTTGCACATCATCTTTTTCAATCAAAACGAGCGAGGGAGCGATCCAACTTTTTTTAGAAGACTCGCACCGTTTTTCTGACTCAGCATGAGTCTGTTTATCTATCATCGACATGATAAAAAGTCCTGAATAAGATACCGCATCAACTCGATTTAAAAAGATTATACTAAAATTCAAAACAATGATAGCCGTAATATCTCTCATCATCACCCTATTCATAATCGGGTGATGATGAGAGATATTACGATATAAACTGTACAAAATACAAAAAATAAATTTAAAGCTGACGCCGAGCCTCGAGCACATTAGGTATTTGGCGTAATCGCGTTAACAATCTAGATAAACTACTCAAACCATCAATCGCAACATTTACGGTAATTTGAGTCATGTTTTCTTGTTTGTTCACATGTGTTTGAAACGCGTAAATATCAGCATGCTCGTTCGCAAGAAGTGACGTCACATCTCTCAATAAGCCTGTTCTATCAAATGCGCGAATTAAAATATCTACAGCGTAACGATCTTTCGCATCGGTTTCCCACGAGACTTGTAAAAATCGCTGCTTTTGACGCTCACTAGCATGTAAAATATTCGAGCAATCCTGGCGGTGAACAGAAACACCACGCCCCACCGTGATATAACCAATGATTTTTTCACCCGGTAAAGGTTTACAGCAACGAGCCATATGTGTCAACAATCGCCCAACACCTTCAATACGCAACTGATTGCTCGATGTCGTTGGCTTTTTAGGTGCTGCCTTAGATATTTTAATCTCACTTGATCCAGTCGACTCCGTAGGTGCTAACCGACTAATAATCTGATTCATTTTAATATCGCCGCGACCTAATGCCGCGCGCAAATCATCTAATTGCTTAAATCCAAGCACCGGTAAAATTTCTTGCACGCGTTCGTGCTTAATACCTAAAGTTTTCAACTCGTTGTCTAAGAGGACTTGACCTTCAGCTTTGTTTTTATCAAAGTCTTGCATCTTAAACCAATGCATCACTTTAGCTTTTGCGCGCGAAGTCTTAAGGTAGTTTAAATGGGGGTTAATCCAGTCTCGAGAAGGTTTAATATCCTTACCGACTAAGATCTCGATTTTGTCTCCTGTTTTTAAAGGATAAGTCAAAGGGACAATGTGACCGTTGACCTTTGCACCTCGACAACGATGCCCCATATCCGTGTGGACGTGATATGCAAAATCAAGTGGCGTCACATCATGAGGAAGATCAAGCACATCACCATCGGGTGTAAACACATAAACTCTATCGTCTAAAAACTCCATTTCAACAGCATCACTCGCACCTTGATTTGTTGCCATTTCACGATGCCAAGCCAATACTTCGCGTAGCCATGCAATTTTCCGCTCATGCGCTTGCTTTTTACGCACGCCCCCTTCTTTATATTTCCAGTGTGCAGCAACCCCCATCTCAGCTTGCTCATGCATTTGAAATGTCCGAATTTGAACCTCAAAAACACGACCTTCGGGTCCAAGTACAGCCGTGTGTAACGATTGATATCCATTGGCTTTCGGATGAGAGATGTAATCATCAAACTCAGCCGTGACTTGTTGCCATAAGGTATGAACTAATCCAAGCACCTCATAACATTGCGCTTCTGTTTCGACCAAAATACGCACTGCGGTTGCGTCGTAAATTTCCTGCAAAGGTACATTTTTACGAACCATTTTGCGATAAATACTATGTATATGTTTTGAGCGACCATACACTGCAAAGTGTGTCATTCCAAGCTGTTTCAAATGCTCATTTAGACTGCCTACAATCATATCAACATAACTGTCTCGCTCAAGTCGCTTTGCTTTAAGACCTGTTGCAATTTCTTTGTAATCTTGTGGCTGTAAATAGCGAAATGCTAAATCCTCCATCTCCCACTTAATCGCACCAATCCCCAATCTATTAGCAAGTGGCGCATAAATTTCCATGGCTTCATTTGCAATTTGTTTACGCATCGCCTCGGGCATCGGAGCTGAACTTCGCAAAAAGCAAAGACGCTCTGCTAATTTAATCAAAACGACACGAACATCATCCACCATCGCTAACAGCATTTTACGAATATTATCTAAATGATGTTTACTTTGTTGATACTTATTAGGAAGATGCAGGCTAGAAATAGCGCTCATTTTTTTGACGCCTTTTACCAGGCGCGCAACCGCTAACCCCAATTGCTCTTCGACATCATCTAGCGACAGCTCGGCGTAATGAACGCTCTCAAAAATAATCGCGGCAGCCAACGTGTCTTGATCAACCTCCAAGTCAGCCAAGACATCAGCCATTGCTAAACCTTGCTGTAGACAAGATTCGCCCGTTTCTGTGGGATGATCTTGCCCTGCTATCTGGCTCAGCATGCAGGCATTTTTGACCTTTTCCATGTCTTGAAAGTAGCCTTTGCCACTCAATTGTTGTAACCAAAGCGCTACATCTATCGTACCGTCAGGTAAAAGTGGCATCCCTTCTTTGACTTTAACCATATCAACCTTTTATCTTTTTAACTTAAATAGCGCAATCGACTCTACATGCGTGGTATGTGGAAACATATCCATCACACCTGCAGCTGCAAGCTCGAAACCTTTGTCATTCAAGATTGCTGCATCTCTTGCGAGTGTCGCCGGATCACACGAAATATACACGAGCCTGTCCAGATTAAAACGCTCAATATTTTTCACAAACAACATCGCACCTGCTCGAGGAGGATCTATCAACGCCTTATTAACACGGTAGGCAGCCAATTGATCCATCGCATCGGTATCCTCTAAATTCGCGCACTGAAATGTGGCATTACCGATCCCATTAGACTGAGCATTCATCCCCGCGCGCGCGACCATGGTATCACTTCCCTCTACACCATAGACATGTTCACAAAATTTAGCCATCGGTAAAGAGAAATTACCTAAACCACAAAAAAGATCGAGTACCCTATCCGTTGGAGAAAGCTCTAACAAATGTAATGCCCGCTCAACCATTTTTTGATTAAGCATAGGGTGGATTTGGGTAAAATCTGTGGGGTGGAATTGAAAAGTGATATCATACGCCGGCAAACTATATTTTAAAAATGGCGAACGCGCTTCAGGATATAGCACATGTACCGAATCCATGCCTGCCGGTTGTAAAAAAATACACACTTGATGCGCATGACCAAATGCATTCAATCGACGAATATCTTCGTCAGATAGTGCTCGCATATGACGAATAATCAATGCGACATCGTCTTCACCAACAGCAACCTCAACTTGAGGAATATCTCGACAAGCCTCTAGCGTTTGCAGAAAAGATGACAAAGGGGTGATCAAAGAAGAAACTTGCGCATTTAAAATAAAGCACTGTTCCATTTCTGCAAGGTATCGTGGATTCCTTTTTTCACGAAAACCGACAAGAAGCTTTGCTTTTTTTTCAACATAACGCACACTCAATCGGGCCTTATGACGATAATGCCAATGCGATGAGCTCAGGGGACTCAAGACGCTTTGTGGTGAAATATGTGCAACGCGTTGAAACAAATCAAGCAATTGTGTCTGTTTCATTTCAATCTGTGCGTCAGCGCGGATATGCTGTAGCGAGCACCCACCACACACATCAAAATGAGGACATTTAGGTTCAACTCTATCGTTAGAAGCAACCTCAATCGCTGTCACGACACCTTCATCAAAGTCTTTTTTACGTTTCGTATAGACAAAAGAGACCGTCTCACCCGGTAAGGCACCCTCAATAAATGTAGTTTTACCTTGAATACGAGCAATACCACGACCATCATGGCTTAATTTTTCAATGATTGTTTTTGCTGTGTTCATGAGACTGACTTCGGTAAAGAATTCTTAAATTGGGTGACTTCAGCGCGAGATAACTCACACCATTGACCACGAGAAAGATATCGAGGCATCGAAAGTTTGCCATAACGAATTCGAATAAGGCGACTGACATCAATACCTTGAGTTTTCCAAAGACGCCGTACCTCTCGATTTTTACCTTCAGTCAAGACAACATGATACCAACTGTTTGTCCCCTCTCCACCTTGATATTTTATTGATTTGAAACGTGCTAACCCCTCTTCTAAAGGAACACCTTTAAGTAGATTTCGTATGGATTGATCTGTCACTTCACCATAAACACGTACAGCATATTCTCGCTCAATTTGCGTTTTAGGATGCATTAATTGATTTGCCAGCTCACCGTCATTGGTAAACAACAATAAACCAGATGTATTTAAATCAAGACGCCCTACTTGTATCCATCGTCCACATTTTAATGCAGGGAGACTATCAAACACAGTTTTTGCATGATGAGGATCTCGTCGGCTTGAAATTTCACCCACAGGTTTGTGGTATAACAAAATACGACAAGCTTCTGTTTCTTCGGCGCTCGGCTGTTTAATCAGTTTACCTTTGACCATAATTTTATCTTTTGGTCCGGCGCCATCACCTACTTTCGCAGGCTTGCCGTTGACAGTGACCCAACCATTTTCAATCCACTGCTCCATCTCTCGCCGAGAGCCTAAACCCACTTGGCTTAATATTTTTTGTAATCGTACTTTTTGCATCAATATTCCAACCCCATCGCATCACGCACATCAGATAGCGTTTTTTGCGCTTCATCACGCGCTTTTTCGCTCCCTTCTGCAACAATTCTTCTGACCGAGCCCAAATCCGAGGAGTAAGATTCAATAGACTCTTGAATAGGTGCCACTTCTTTACAGATGGCATCAATCACAGGACGCTTACAATCGACACATCCAATACCAGCTGTTTTACAGCCTTGCTTCACCCATTGTTGAGTTGTGGCGTCTGTATATACTTGGTGAAATTGCCATACAGGACAACGCTCAGGCTCACCAGGATCGGTTCGCCTAACACGTGCGGGATCGGTAGGCATAGTCAATACTTTTTTCTCTATTTGTGCCGGCGTATCACGTAAGCTAATTGTATTATGATAAGACTTGGACATTTTTTGTCCATCCAGGCCTGGCATCTTTGCTTGTTTAGTTAATAACACCTGAGGCTCTTGCAGAATGAGCTTTCCAATTCCTTCAAGATAACCAAACAAGCGCTCTTTATCACCCATCGACAGGTTGTGTTGAGACTCGAGCAAAGCACGAGCTGTGTTTAACGCTTCGTGATCACCTTCTTGTTGAAAAGCTGTCCGCAATTGTTGGTAGAGCTTGCCATTTTTTTGCCCCATTTTTTTGATTGCTTCTATCGCGCTAGTTTCAAAATCAAGGTCACGCCCGTAAAGATAGTTAAATCGTCTCGCGATTTCACGCGCCAACTCAAGATGTGGAACTTGGTCCTCGCCAACAGGCACGAAGTCCGCTCGATGTAACAAGACATCTGCACTTTGTAAAAGCGGATATCCTAAAAACCCATAGGTCGATAAATCTTTATCTTGGATTTTCTCTTGCTGGTCTTTGTAAGTAGGTACACGCTCAAGCCATGCCAACGGAGTTATCATCGAAAGCAACGTATGAAGCTCGGCATGCTCTGGCACCCATGATTGAATAAATAAGCGACACAAATTGGGATTGATACCACACGCCAACCAGTCAATGAGCATATCCCATACTTGCTCTCGAATAAGGCTAGAATCTTCATAATGCGTCGTAAGCGCATGCCAATCTGCAACAAAAAAAGAACAATCATACTGATGCTGTAAATTCACCCAATTTTTTAAAACACCATGATAATGTCCAAGATGTAACCGACCACTAGGTCGCATCCCAGACACCACACGCTTTACTTCAGCAAACAACGACATCTTTCAAACCTCCTAACGAAAAGGCGCGGGATCTCCCTTGCCCTCACGAATAATTTGAGGGTAATCGTCGGTCAAATCAACGATTGTTGTAGGCTCGTAGCTACAACTTCCCCCATCAATAATTAAATCAATCTGGTGACCCAATAAATCACGAATAGCTTCTGGCTCGCTCAATGGAGCCTCGCCTGAGGGCAACAATAAAGTCGAACTCATCATTGGCGCATCTAAAGCCTCGAGTAGCGCTAAAGCTATCGTATGATCAGGAATACGCAAACCTAAGGTTTTTCGACTCGGGTGCAACATCAACCGCGGCACAATATTTGTCGCCTTTAAAATAAAAGTATACGATCCTGGCGTAAATGCTTTGAGTAAACGAAAAATAGGATTCGTAACTCGTGCGTAGGTGCCTACCGTACTTAAATCTCGGCAAACCAATGTCATATTGTGATGTTTATCTAATTGCCTTATCCTTCGAATCCGCTCCAATGCTTGCTTATTTCCCAGTGCACAGCCCAATGCATAGCCTGAATCCGTAGGATAAATAATCAAACCACCCTCTTGAATAATCATCGAGGCTTGTCTTAAAAGTCGTGCCTGAGGATTATCTGGATGTATAGCAAACAACTGACTCATACCCCTTCCTTTTCTAATGAAGCCCCCATTGTTCCCATATTGGCGTACAGCTATCTGGTAATACAGCTTGTCGACCTAAAGCCACACGAGACACCATATCCCCATGAAAATCAGAGCCAGAAGAAGCGAGTAAGCCCTGATCATTACATAAAGTTGCAATTTGATTAATTTCAGTTGAAGTCATCAGACCTGAGATTACTTCAATACCGGCACCACCCGCTTCTTTAAACGCACAAATTAACGCATTAAGCTTGGTACGAGTCAATTTATATTTCAATGGATGTGCAAGCACCGCCAAACCGCCCGATTCTTGAATGACGCGAACGACATCAGGCAGGCTCACCCACTCAGTCACGACGTAAGCAGTGCGACCGCGCCCAAGATAACGTTTGAAAGCCGTTGCCATGTCGCGCACCACCCCCTCTTTCACCAACACTTCAGCAAAATGAGGACGCGAAACTCGCTCATGCCCTGCGAGAGCTCGTGCTTTTTGGTATGCATCCTTGACATAAGGACTTAATAAATGACCCATAGCGATTGCACGTATATTACGACTTTGTGTTTGCGCCTCTATGCAAGCCTGCAACGTTTTATGCTCCGGATCAATTTGCAGACCGACCACATGAATGTCATGCGTTTTCCAGCGTGTACTTAATTCAATGCCATTCACAATAGCCAAGCCAGAAGACAACGCGGCTGCGCGCAACGATGCCAAACCAAGTGTTGTATCATGGTCAGTCAAGGCCAGCATCTTTATTGATGCCTCTACGGCTCGACCAACTAAGGCCTCGGGGGTGAGTAATCCATCTGAAAAAGTACTGTGGCAATGGAAATCAATCATATCAATAACGTTCAACACACTCGAAAACGAACAGTATAACTGGTATGCCAGAGAACGTCTAATGAAGGCCTATTCTGACCAAGACTAAATAATCGATATTCGACAAACTGAATGCTCTAGAGTAGCTTAAAGCCGTGCAGCTCACTATCTGCTTTTATCATATGTTGTACAATAAATCGGTTGGAAAAGTGAATAAGGATATTTATGACTCATAATGAAACAAACAATATTTATCACAACCCTCCCCAAAAATCTGAAAAAGAATTACTTAAAACCTATCAAAAACCGAGACTAACCATTCTGGAAACCTTGGACATAGGAACCGGGAGTGTAAACGTGCCCGAAGGGAACAATGGGTTGATCTCTTAGCATATTGATAAAGGATTAAAATTTCCATGAAAAAAACCTCATCCATATGTATTTTTTCGCTTCATTTCGCACTATTTCCGACAACAAGCTTTTCTGAAATAAAACCCATCATGACAACAAACTTACTAGAAAATCTACGTCAAGGTGAGCCTTGGGATAGAGGGGTAATCACTTCAACTAAAATGGCAACTTTTCAACAACTGAACACATTTAGCCCGGCAACAAGGATAGCTAGAATTAGACTAGCTTACTTTACATCAATAAATTGTAGCGGCACACCGGCAGGTACAGGTGCATATACGACGCCAGCAGGCTCATTTTTTAGTATCGATTCCACCACCACTTTTGGTCTAGTCGCTGCATCGGTATGGAATGTGGGCAGTACAAGACTATCAATCAGTAATATGGCTGGCATTGGCTCTATTGCCGTAACATTTAAGAGCACGGACAA
Organism: uncultured Legionella sp.; assembly: GCA_964471225.1. Classification (GTDB taxonomy): domain Bacteria; phylum Pseudomonadota; class Gammaproteobacteria; order Legionellales; family Legionellaceae; genus JAGVJT01. The sequence goes on from CAYYEZ010000033.1 coordinate 49,316, forward strand.
TAACACCCCTCAATCAAATTTTTCAGGAATGAGTTTTGACTGTCTTCCCGTTGCTTGCACAGCAGGTCCCTTGGGCCAATGTATATCTTCCTCGTTGAGTACACAATACTTCTCTTTAAACACAATTACATCTATCGGTGATCCAGTAGATGGCGGTATTGTCGGGTGTCAAAATACGGGCTCTGGCTCTAATAGGTCCAATCTTATTGTTGCAACAACCGATCAAAGTACAGGTCAAAACTTTGCCGCTGCCAGCTCAACATGCTCAAGCTACAAACCTTTAGTAGGAGGGTATAATACTGTCACATGGGCGCTAGCTAGCGGAGGCTCGACAAGCAGTATCACTCAAACGAACTGTCTTAATGGCAATCAAACAGCAATTGAAGCAGGCTTCGCTCAATCTGGTGGCACCAATTTTAATGCTAGCCCTTATTGGACGGCGACAATTTCTAGTGGGGGTAACGCGTGGGACTTCAATTTTTCAAACAATTCTGCTACCTCAGTCAGCCGAACATTAAATAGATACGTACGCTGCGTCTCGACTTATACACCTTAAACAAATCACTTATTCGAAGGGGTTTGTGTTTAAACTATAACAGTTTTTTAAAAAAACCACTTCGCAGATGACATCGCTCTTGCTAAGATAAAGATACGGGTTACTTATTTTCTGAGTTGATGTGATAAGATAACACCGGATTTGACTCGACTATCAACCAGTACAAGGAAAGTTATCATGAAAAAAACATCATTAGCAGTTGCAGCACTTCTTTCTACACTTTCGATGGCGACAGTTGTCCCTGCAGCTTATGCAGATGACGCGGTGATGACTGCACCAGCAGGCAGCGCATGCCAAGGTTGCAAAGGTTGTTCAGGAAACACTGGCTGCACAGGTTGCAAAGGTTGCTCTGGCAGTACTGCACCAAGTTGCGCAGGATCGTCTTGCAGCGGTTGCAGCGGTAGCTAAGACTGATTGAAAGGGCGTGCTTGCACGTCCTTTTTTTTTATGCAACCAGCTGAATTTCAATTTCCAACACTCAGTCGTACAAAACGTCAAAGTTTGCTTGTTTGTGCTGAGCGCGCTTTATCTGCGCAACAAAGTATGACCACAACCACGGGTCAGCATATCGTTCATTACACACTTCAAGAGCACGATAAGCATGTGCGCATGCAGCATTATCCTCATGGCGACCGTATCGATAAACAAACGGGAGCACAATATTTTTATCATTGCCATAGAGAAAATTACGAACAACTTGAACACGGACATTTTCACTGTTTTATGCGTTATGGACAAATCTCTAAACGAATTAAGCCTACACCGCTGCCTGATTGGGACAAATATATAGATAATCCGATGACACACTTGGTTGCAATTAGTATGAGTCAATACGGCCAGCCTATTCGCTTATTTACAGTAAACCGATGGATTTCCTCAGAAATATGGTATGATAGCAAGCACATCAGCACACATTTAAATCGCTTTAAGATGTCGCTAACAGACAGCCCCTATTGGCAAATTTTAGATCGTTGGGTCGAGTCGATTCTCAGCTTGTTTTCACCACAAATTATTTGGTTGCACCAACAACGTGACCAGATGATTCAAATACTTCAAACACAACGCGACCCATCTGCCACTGAGTCCATCTATGAAGATCGCACGATTGAAGAGTTATCCAGTATTGATATTAATATCGAAACACAAATTAAATGGTTACTTGAGGCCCCATGAAAAAAACAATAGACATCCAACTTGCCGTTGAAACAGCATTACCTGTTTCAGAAAAAATCCTACGACAATGGGCAAAGCTTGCTCTAGGAGAGGCGTATCAGGCTCACGAACTCACCTTGAGATTCGTAGAAAAAGAAGAAATTCGCACACTTAATCGCACTTATCGACAACAAGATAAGCCCACAAATGTGCTCGCTTTCCCATCATCTCTTCCCGATGAAATCAAAAAAATTCATCCTTTTTTAGGCGATGTGATTATTTGCCCTGAGGTACTTCAAGAGGAAAGTCATCATGATGAGATTCCTCTGATTGAACACTGGGCTCATATTGTCATTCATGGCATTTTGCATTTACAAGGCTACGACCACATCGAAACAGAAGACGCCCAAATCATGCAGGCTCTAGAAATTCAACTACTGGCTAAACTTGGCTTTTCTAACCCTTATCATACAGAGGATGATGACATTGAATAAAGAAAACGATGCACACTCTTGGCTAATTCGCTTCAGACAGTTCCTGCAGTTTGAGCCGCAATCCCTTGAGGATTTGATTAAACTGTTACGTCAAGCCAAGATACGAACATTAATTGATTCACAAACATTGGTGATGGTGGAGGGCTTGTTTCAATTAGCCCAGCTCAAAGTCAGAGACATCATGCTGCCTAAAAATCAAATGACGTGGATTTCTAAAAATAACTCTTTTTCAGAAATTTTGGACATCGTCACCCAATCTGGACACTCTCGTTTTCCTGTATCAGGCACGCATAAAGATGAAGTGATTGGCATACTCCATGCGAAAGATTTACTACGCTTTCAAAAAAAAGAATGTGCCTCTTTTGATGTGAATGAGCTTGTTCGAAAAGCGATGATTATTCCAGAAAGTAAGCGCTTAGATCTACTTTTAAGTGAATTTAGGAATACCCGAAATCACATGGCAATTGTCGTGGATGAATATGGCGCTGTTTCTGGATTTATCACGCTTGAAGATATTATTGAACAAATTATTGGCGATATTGAAGATGAATTTGACATCGACGAAGAAGCGTACATTAAAGCACACGGGGAAAGTCAATTTATCTTGAAAGCACACACACCGATTGAAGTATTTAATGAAACAGTCAACAGCGATTTTAGCAATGAAGATTATGACACCATTGGCGGAATCGTGATGGCAAAACTTGGTCATCTACCTAAACGAGGTGAACACATTCTTATCGATGGATTGATGTTTACTATTCTTCACGCAGACATGAGAGGAATTAAACTCTTAGAATGTGTTGATAAACGAACTTCTGAAAACAGCCAAAGTTGATGTATGAATAAGCAAATTCTTGTCATTGATAACGATCCTATTCTCTGTACACACTTAACAAAGCATCTGGAAATGGAAGGATTTCACGTCCACACTGCAGCTGATGGTGAAGTTGGTGTAAAAATGGCGTTAAACCATAACTTTGATGCGATCATACTTGAAATTTTACTCCCTAAAAAAAACGGATTTCGCGTACTCGAGGCCATTAGAAGCCACGCAACGGTCCCCGTTCTTTTTTTAACGTCAAGAGAGGATGATGTCGATAAGTTACTCGCTCTTGAAAGTGGGGCTGATGATTTTCTATTGAAACCTTGTGACCCTGCAGAGCTTGTAGCCCGCCTTCGAGCCATTTTACGCCGTGCAAATCAAAACAACTCGAATAATGAGAAACGTTTAATTGAATTTTCAGGAATCATTGTCGATTGCGGACAACGCACCGTCGCTGTGTTTGGGAAGCTTCTCGAACTCACGAATACCGAGTTTAATATTCTCGAAATTTTAATCAAATCACCAGGACATGCTTTTTCTAAAGAAGAACTAACAGAATTTGCGATTGGTCGAAAATTTACAGCTTATGACCGCAGTATTGATGTCCATATCAGCAATTTAAGAAATAAGCTTGGTGATAATCCTAAAGGCCAACCATGGATAAAAACTGTGCGAGGCTTTGGCTATCTCTTTAATAGCACGACATGAAAACGCCTTCCCCTGCACTACAAAGTTGGCTCGATCACCCAACCTCGATTACAGATAGGCTCAAGGCCTATCATGCAGATGTTCAACTCACTTGCTTAACACAAACGTGGGATACGCCTGATACTTGGGAGCAAATACATCTCCCAGAAAAATCTATCTTTCGTCGAGAAATTCTAATGTCTGCCGGACAACATACTTGTTGGTATGCAAGAACCATCATTCCTCTAGAAACTTATCTACTTGAGGCGTCTCGATTTTCACGACTCGAAACAGAGCCTCTTGGAAACATTATTTGGCATGCCTCAGACATCAAACGAAAAACCATGTTGCAGTTTTCTCTCGATGAAACGACCTCACTTTATCAGCATATTCAAAATCTTCCTCTAAAACTTACAGAGCAATGCCTCTGGGGAAGATTATCAACTTTTATGATCAAACAAACTTTGCCATTTTATCTTTTAGAAATTTTCTTACCGGAACTTCAGCATTACTATGAATAGTATCTTACGTCTTATCCGATTCCATAAGCCCGTCGGCACACTCCTGTTGTGGTATCCTACTGCTTGGGCATTGTGGCTTGCAAAATTATCAACCCCACCTTTACTGACCGTCCTCTATTTCTTTTTAGGCACTTTTTTCATGCGTTCAGCAGGCTGTGTTCTGAATGATATCGCAGACAGACATATTGACCAACATGTCACACGTACACGCATGAGACCGATTGCCTCTGGTGAAATCTCGTTACCGATCGCTTTTTTAGTGCTTTCGATTTTATTATTTTTTTCTTTTCTAATTTTGATTCAACTACCAGCAGCATGCTTTTACGAGGCTTTGTTTGCACTATTTGTCACATTCCTTTACCCATTTTGTAAACGGTTTTTTGAAGCCCCTCAATTTGTTTTAGGGATTGCATTTTCCATTGGAATTCCGATGGCATATACTGCATTAGGTGTTTCATTTAATCTCTCCATGAGTCTTTTATTTGCGCTTAATTTTTTCTGGATTTTAGCTTATGACACGTTGTATGCGATGGCAGATAAACCTGACGATGTACGCATTGGTGTCAAATCTACGGCAATTCTTTTTGGAAAATTTTGGCATGCAATCATTATCATATGCTTAATACTGATGTCGGTACTGTGGCTAATTATCGCGTATTTAAACCATTTTTCATTTTTGTTTTATAGCTTTTGGAGTCTTGCAACGGTACTGCTAGTGATTGAAAATATCCGTCTTTATCAAACGCACAAACCAGATTATACACAGGCGTTTACGACACAAAGCTATTATGGACTAATCATGTGGTGCGCTTTGATACTAAACTCCATATAAAACCCAAAATCAAACTTATTGTGTCATAATTGTAAAGCGGCTCGCAGGTAAGTCACCAAGCGTCGAGAAAGCTCCAGCAATGTAAATTGTCGTACCATTGATTGCAAGCGCATTCACGTTACTATTTGCGTTTGGATTCCAGCTACTGCTCAATGCACCCGTGGAGATATCGAACGCGGCAAGACGATTATATGGTGTAGTAAAAGTGCCCCCCGTATAAATCAAACTATCGCCAAAAACAAAAGAAGAAATAATAAGGCCAGTACCTCCCGTCGGAGCAGGCGTTGGATTCCAATTTGTCGCCACACCGCTACTCGTATCAACAGCAGCAAGATTACTACGAGCTGCTGAATTAGTACCAATATTAGAGAACCCTCCGCCAACATAAATCACAGAGCCACGCACAGCTAGATCTTTGACTATCGAACCAACTGGAGCAATATTCGGATCCCAGCTCGTCACATTTCCATCACTTAGACTGACGGCGGCCAGACCATTTCGAGGAGTCGAAGCAACAATGGAAAAACTGCCTCCAACATAGATCACAGATCCACTCACAAGAAGGGATCTCACAATCGGAATACCTAATAAAGTAGTCACATTAGGGTCCCAACTCGTAACACTTCCATCGCTGACATTCACAGCGGCAAGTTGATTTCTAGTAGCCGATCCGACTTTATTAAAATTCCCTCCAATATAAAGCACAGAACCACTCGCAGCAAGGGCTCTCACTGCAACAGAACTTCCTCCGATAACGTCAGGGTTCCAACTAGTCAAAGCTCCACTACCCGGCCGAATCGCAGCAAGACGATTACGCGAGAGTCCACCAATTTGAGTAAATTGTCCCCCGGCATAAATTATATTATCACTTAGCAATAGTGCAAATACCGAATTATCTGCGTTCGGGTCCCAGCTGGTCGGCTTGCCTGTAGCCGTGTCAATTGCAGCAAGACGGTTACGAATAACCCCCCCGATTGTGGCAAAACTACCTCCAGCATAAATCGTAGAGCCATTGACAGCAAGCGCATTAACGGTACTACCGGCAATTGGATTCCAAGCCGTGGCAGCACCTGTATTTATATCAAGTGCTGCGAAATTACTCCGACTCGCGCCACCGATGTTGCTATAGGTACCTCCTGCATAAACTGTACTGCCGCTCAAAGCAAGTGAATTAATACTACTGTTACAGTTTGGGTTCCAAGCCGTGAGCGCGGCAGTGTTTTTATCAATCGCAGCAATACGATTACGTGGCTGTCCTCCAACACTCGTGAATATTCCTCCAACATAAACCGTGTCAGCACTTACAGCGATCGCATTAACCGTGTTGTCAATGTTAGGATCCCAGGCAGATAGCGTTGCATCTGCCGCCGCAACCGCAGCTATACGATTGCGAGGTATGGTACCCTTGACAAGAGAGAACGTCCCACCGACATAAACAAGACTACCATCAAGAGCAAGCGCATTCACGGTACCGTTAGTATTGGCAATCCAGCCCGAAAGAGCATTACCTGAATCTGCATCAAGTGCTGCGAGACAAACTCGTGTCTGTCCACCAATATTACTGAAATTTCCTCCAACATAAACAGTACTACCACTCACCAATAATGCGTTGACTGTGCTATCAGCATTTGGACTCCATGCTAAAAGCCCAGCATTAGTGGTATCAAATGCTGCAACATAACTTCGACTAGAGGAATCAATTACAGTAAAAGCCCCACCCACATACAGTTTACTGCCACTCAGCGCGAGCGCATTCACAGCTTTATCAAAAGTATGACTAAAATTTATATCCAAGGTATAATTCGGTAGAATATGCGCAAGATTATTGATAGCAACCCCACCCACGTTTGTAAATAATCCGCCAATATACCAACCACCACTACCGTCAGGAATCACTGCATTCACGGTACCGTTTACTTTAGGAAACGTTGCCAATGCCTCCCCACTAGTCGTATCGAGAGGTACACCGTTACCCGTATTCGGTCCAATCACACCAAAAGATCCGCCAATATATAATAGATGATTGACGAGGTCTTGAGTCATCGTAATAATCGTGCCATTTGCAGCCCATGGCACCCCTACAGATAGTGTCGCGAATACAGTGTTGGTATTACTTCCTTTGATTGAAATTAAAGTCGGATCGTAAGTATTGCTTGCAGATGTAAATGACAATTGACACGTGGCACCTGACGCAACAGAGGTACAACCACTGCTATCCTGTGTGACATCACTGAGCGTACTCGGCAAGGTCGCGACAATATTAGTCGCCGTCGTTGCACCTGTATTCGTAATTAACAGTGAACCTGTCGTACTCGGCTGAATAAGTAAAGGCGATGAGGTTGAGATTGTGGTATTGGGTGCACCAGTACTCAAAGTAAAACCCTGAGTGCCGACAACGCTAGAGCTACAGGTCTGTGTACCCTGATCACAAGTAATTGGAAGACAACAATCTCCTCCTGTTGAAGCACAGCTGCCTGTAAACACCGCAGATGTGCCATTTGTATTCCTTAAACCCATTAAGACAGACTGCAGACCACTTGTTGTCCCTGGTGTACTATGGATGGCCACCTGATAAGTAGATGTCGCATCTCGAAAAAAATTACCACTTCCCGGAATAGTCAACGCAGGACTAGTTTCTGGCGTACTAAATGCCGGAATAAATGGCCCCGAGGTGCAATCGGCCGAGGTAAAATACGTCAGCGTTACTTTTTGAATTTGTGTCGCATTCCCACTTGATAAATGAAACGTCGCTGTGGCTAAACCAAGCCCTTTCGAGCTTGGTTTCAATAAAGCACCAACATCAGGGTCTTTTGCAGAGGCTATAGAAGAAAAAAGAAAAAAGATTATGAAAAAAAGTAACGCACATGCTGACGCAAATATTTTTTTATCATTAAAACTTAGACTCGTGAGTTTTTTCGCAACCGATTCGCAACGTTCTTTATGCATATCAACTCTCCTTTTGCTCTCACAGATCCATTTATGGAGGCTTTTTATTCAGGAAATGAGAAAAAATGCAACGAATAGTTCGATTTTTTTCATACCCTATTTTAGCTTAAGAAATCCCTAACAGACCAGCGCCACTCGTCGCCTCAGGAACACTCACAAAACCGCCGGCAATGCCTACTAAGTCAAGCTTTTCTAATTGAGGTGTTCGCCACACAGGCTTCTTCAAAGAGACATCTAATGGAAGGACTTCTAGTCCGTCTAATATTTCGTCACTCATTGCTTTCATTCCATTCGCATCGTCTCATCACAAATCATGCTTGCGCTTGAATAAATTTTCTCATCAATCGCTTCACCTTCTCACTCGACTGCATCGCCATAGCGACGACGGCCTCATGACTATGGCTTGTTTCAGCAATACCTGTTGCATAATTCGTCATCGATGCAATCACAACCACTTTCATACCACAGTGTGCAGCAACTAACACCTCTGGCACAGTTGACATACCTACAGCATCAGCACCTAGTCGCTGAAAAGCACGAATTTCGGCAGCCGTCTCATAATTTGGACCTGAAACAGCAATATACACCCCTTCTGTGAGCATGATACCTTGCTCCTCAGCGATATGCATCAATGTACGACGCGCATCTAAATCATAAGCTTGATCGACAGGGAAAAATCGTGGACCGAATTCCTCATCATTCTCACCAATCAGAGGATTGCCTGGTTGGAAATTGATATGATCGTTGATTAACATCAATTCTCCTGGTCCAACCTCTGGGCGTAAAGAACCACAAGCGCTAATCGCAACAAAATACTCACAACCCAATGATTTTAATGTACGAACATACATCTTCACGGCTTCATGACTCGGTCCTTCATAGCTATGCGCACGACCTTTCAAACACACCACATCAACGCCGGACATGCTTCCAAGGACTAAAGCACCACTATGTCCATGCACTGACATCACAGGAAAACCAGGCAACTCAGCATAAGGTATTGAGACTTTGCGCTCTAATTCATCGGCAAAACCACCCAACCCCGAACCCAGAACAATCCCGATTTTGGGTTGATATTCAGGAAAACGCTCGCGAATTTGTGCAGCAACAAGCTTGGGATGTGATGATGTCATTATTTTCTCCGGGTGGTTGAACGGTGAAACTATACTGGCAACGCCATATAAAAACAAGTTATACTGAAATAACTGTTCAAGATAGAAAATCACATGACAAAGACCGCCATTGTTGACCTCACTGGTCCTGAAATTACCGCAGAAGAAAAAAAAATATTAGAGCATCCTTGTGTTGCCGGCGTGATTTTATTCGAACGCAATGTGGTCCAATATCATCGTGAAAGCTTGATACACTTAACACAAACACTACACGATATGCGTCCAGATATGTTTATCATGACGGATCACGAGGGAGGAAACGTACAGCGCTTTAGACGTATGGGATTTCGTCCACTGATGTCTGCTGGCAGCATCGGTCGTGCGTACGCTTTAAATCCTGAGGTCGGACTACAATTAGCCTATCAAGAAGGTCAGGCGATGGCGAAAGATTTATTAGACGCCGGGATTGATTTAAGTTTAGCACCTGTGATTGATCTTGAAACAAATCAATGTAGCATTATCGGAGGCTTAGACCGAGCATTTCATCAAGATCCAGAGCATATCACACGCCTTGCACAAAGCTACATCGAAGGGATGCATACGATGCACATGCCCGCTGTAGGGAAACATTTTCCAGGACATGGCTCATGTGAAGGTGACTCACATCGTACACTGCCTGTCTTGGATAAAACACGAGAGGCACTTGATAAAACCGATCTAAAACCTTTTATCGAATTAATTCATCGTAATGTATTGGATGCCATCATGCCAGCGCATGTCGTTTATCCTGCAATAGACCGAGATTATGCTACAACTTATTCATCCACTTGGCTCCATACCATTCTTCGAGATGAGCTTTCTTTTAAAGGGATCGTCATCAGTGATTGTCTAGGGATGAAAGGTGCGGATATTGGTACGCTATCCGAAAGAGCAGAGCGAGCACTTGAAGCTGGATGCGATTTGCTGATCGTCGCCAATCAACCACGATCAACACTGGCGGCATTATTAAACACGCTTCCAAACCACGCTCACCGCGATACCGCACTCGATCGATTCAAGTCAAAAATGGCGAGGTTTAATGGCAATCTAATCTCATCGCAAGTTAAAACAACGCCAAGCATGACTCAAGAAAATTTTGATCCTCAAAATCCAACAGAAACAGTCTAAAAACCACACTCCGAACCTGTTCTCTCGAGTAAATCATCTTCTTCTAATGCTAGAACATCAGGATCAATCGTTGGTGCAAGGGCTGCTCCTGCCTTGGATGAAAGTATAAGTTCCGCATGACATAAATGAGGCTCTAAAACTGCAGGAAGCCATGAAAGCGCATTAGTAACCGTTAATTTATATTTTTCGCGTATGGCTTGATTTTTTAAAATCATGTATTCGATATTTAAGATGCCAAGCGCATCTTTTCGCTCGACATAACCCTCATCTTCTTTATTTTGCCCGTTTAAATTTTCAAGAGCAATGCGCAGCTTCTCATCAACCAAATTATCAATCACTCTGTGATAGTCATTAATACAACTAATATTGGGGTTCGAAAAAAAACTAGGAGGAGCCGTTTTTTCAAAAAGACGATCAGCGTGATATGCTGCCATTGCCGTCAAAAAAGTATAAAAAGGCCCTATTTCTTCAGGTTGATTTAAAAGCTTTAATCCTTTTAACTTCTCATAAAAAGAAGTGACAAAGGCCTTCAATCTAACTAACATTGCTTCAGTAGCACTCGAAGATTGTGAGCTTTCTAATGCCGCTGCAGTGGTTTTCGTTTTGCACACAGTCAACTCTTCTATGAGTTTTCTAGCCGCAGTAAGATCATCCTCAGCCTCAGGCAGTTGCGTTATACTTGTGCTCAAAGCAATTAAAATATTACGCTTTTTTACAGCAAGCTCTTTATTTTGTGGAATGGGCACAAGTCCGAGTATTCTTTGGTCATCCTTAGCTTGTGAAGCAGTAATTTTTGCTTCAAGCTCTCTACAAATTAGATTTTTTGCAACTACAACGAACAACGTCGGCATACCAACCTCTTACATCTAAACTTACCCAACGATAAATCAAAACAAGAGAAGAGTCACGCATCAAGTTCAACAAACTTATAATACTCAAGGACAACAGCCTGATCTGAAAAAGGATAACGGTTAAGCCCAATCTGCTGATAATTTTCATGTCCTTTGCCTGCAATCAACACAATATCTTGTTTTGTAACAGATTTAAGCACAGAGAAAATCGCTTTTTTCCTATCTTGCTCTTGAGTCACAGTACTTTTACCTTGAATCACACCCTCTTGAATCTCTTCTATAATCACTAATGGATCTTCTGTTCTTGGGTTGTCGCTAGTAATCATCACCCGATCAGCATAACGACTCGCTATCTCTCCCATCACCGGACGTTTTGTTTTGTCACGGTCTCCTCCGCATCCAAACACGACACAAAGTGAATTTTCTTTTAATTCTCGTAAGGTTTTAAGCGCATTCTCCAAAGCATCTGGAGTATGAGCATAATCGACAACCACACAAGGATGCTCATGAACAATTTCCATTCGACCGGGTGATGCGCTTAATTCTGACATCAAGGCAGCCACTTCATCCATGTTAAATCCAGCAGCACCTAATGTCGTAATCACTGCTAATGTATTGTACACATTAAAAGCACCAATTAATTTAATCTGAATATCCCACTCTCCCCACGGCGAGTGCAGTCTGAATGTGCTACCGTGTCGATGCAGCACAATATTTGACGCATGAATATCACTTGTGGCATTGAAACCATAAGTATATATTTTCGTAGCAGGAGCAACATGGCTCTTCATTACTTCTGCATAGGCATCATCTTGATTAATCACCACAAAAGACAATTCCGTACGATTAAAAAGTTGAGCTTTAGCCTCTGCATAGGCATCCATGGTATGGTGATAATCGAGATGGTCATGCGTAAGATTTGTAAAAATAGCACCCTTAAACAGCACACCACTCACACGTCCTTGTGAGAGCGCGTGCGAAGAGACCTCCATACACAGTGCTTGGGTCCCTTCTCTATAAGTGCTTGCTAGAAGAGATTGTAATAATACTGGATCAGGTGTGGTCAATCCGGTTGTCGAAATCGCACCAGGTGCACCAAAGCCTAAGGTACCAAGATACATAGCAGGCCGTCTCAAACGAGTGTACGCTTGTGCTAAAAGATAAGCGATCGTTGTCTTACCGTTCGTACCTGTCACACCTATCACCTCGATTTTTTGAGATGGATGATTAAAAAAACGACTTGCAATCTCGCCGCGTAATTGCGCAAGATTTTCGAATGGAACGCAACGATCGTCCATGACATGAGGCCAATCTTGGGGCGTATAAAGTACCGCTACAGCACCTTGTTTAAGGGCGGTCTCGATAAATACCCTACCGTCAAAAGTAGTTCCTGGATAAGCGAGAAACACATCTCCTGGCTTTATTTTTCGACTGTCTTGCTCAATACCTAAGACTTCACAATCAGTCATGACAGGCATCCAAGGCGCAAGAAGTTCAGAAAGTTTCATGATGTTGTACTCTCAGGTTGATCAGGCTCAATATCTAAGGTACGCAAAGCAGCACCCATCACTTTAGCAAATAGAGGTGCTGCAACCTGACCTGCGTAATAAGCTGACAGACTCGGCTCATGAATCACAACAGCCACAACGAGTCTAGGTCTAGAAACTGGTGCAACACCTACGAAACTTGCGATATAACGTCGCTCACTATAACCATTTTTTCCGGCGATACGAGCAGTCCCTGTTTTACCTGCGACACGATAACCAGGAACTTTTGCTGGCACACCCGAACCTTCATTTACAACATACTCCATCATATCTAAGACTTGATCAGAAATCTCCGGTTTAATCACCTGAACACCTTGGGAATCGCTATCATAATGAAGAAGACGAATCGGATAAAGCTTTCCTTTGTTAGCAAAAATAGAGTACATTTTTGCTAATTGCAATGTGGTCACAGACACGCCGTAACCGAAGCTTAATGTTGCCAGTACAAATGGATTTGCATCTTTTACACTCACAATCGAGCCTTCGGCTTCACCAGGATATCCACTTTCTGTGCGAACTCCGACACCACAGCGTAATAATAAATTAATCAGTTGTTCGGGTGGGCTACTCAGCACCATCTTAGTGACCCCAACGTTACTCGAGTGTTGTAACACACCTCGTACATCAAGAACACCATAATTATGAATGTCTCTTACAGTATGTCCATGTACGACCATCCAACTCGGATTCGTGTCAATAATTGAGTTAGGTGTATATAATCCTGTTTCTAGCGCACTTGCTATACTAAATGGCTTCATTACAGAGCCAGGCTCAAATGTATCGGTAATTGCTTTGTTGCGATAGTTGTCTCGGCTGTAACGACCTCGTGCATTCGGATTAAAAGAAGGCAAATTCGCGAGTGCTAAGATTTCTTGAGACACCGTATCTAAAACAACCACAGACCCTGAGCGTGCATTGGTTTTATTTAGAGTTTCCTGGAGCGCATGGTAAGCAAAAAATTGAATGCGTCTATCAATACTCAAAGACAAATTCTTACCTGGTTTAGGCTCTTGAATGACGCCTAAATCATCAATTACACGACCTGTTCTATCTTTTAAAACACGTCTTTTGCCAGGTTCGCCGAATAACCAATCTTGATAAGCCAACTCTAAACCTTCGATACCATTATCATCAATATTAGTAAATCCTAATAGCTGAGCCATGCTATCGGCATCGGGATAGTAGCGTTTGAACTCCTGTTGGAAATTTAACCCTGGGATATGTAGATCTCGAATTTTTTGAGCATCACTCGGAGGAAGCTGTCGCTTTAAATACACAAAACCACGCTTATTCACAGACTGCACATATGAGGAAATACGCTTTGCTGGCATATTTAACAATTTTGCTAATTGTTTGAGTTGCTGTGGGTCAGGATGAAATAATTTGGGATTCACCCAAAGAGACTGTACTGGCGTACTGACCGCAATTGAGTCTCCATTTCTATCTAGAATCATTCCTCGATATGCAGGAATATCAATGACACGAATACTACGAGCATTACCTTGCCCTTGTAAGAAGGACCTGTCTAAAACAGTCAACACCACCATGCGCCACACAAGCGCCATAAAAATTGCAATAAAAAAAATGCAAACTGCGTAAAAACGCAGTGCATGATGGCTCTTTTTTTTCATTGTGCTCGCAATACAAAAGCGCGTTTATCCGCAGGTAAAACCATGTGCAATTTTTCTGTTGCAAGCTGCTCAACACGCGCTGGTGTTGCAAGGCTGGCTTGCTCGAGTAACAATTGCCCCCACTGCAATTGTAGCTGATGTCCGCGCTCTTCTGCTAACTCCAATTTGCTGTACGTCACACGATGCAAATTTGTGACATACACCACGGCCAACGCACTAAACAACATCAAAATCACAAGTATTGTTTGAAAATAAACTTGCTTAGAAACATGCATATTGACCCATTGTCCTTGAAAAACGCTCCCTTGATTGATCACTTTCGCTGCAGCATTCATGATAGTTTCTCCCCTATTCTAAGTACCGCACTCCGAGCTC
>CAYYEZ010000034.1:0-16442 GCA_964471225.1 uncultured Legionella sp.
TCATGGCAAGGGCGCGGTCTTCATTCAGATCGCTGAATTAATGAAAAAAAACTATCCTCCTTTCGAGGTAATTTCTATTGCTCGTGAGAAAGGAGGAGCTAAAAAACTGCGAGTCTGGCAACGATACTCTGAGCCATTATTGTCATTGGGATTCTCTCTAAACGAGATCGGAAATATAGTCCGTTACAATACTCCAGAAACTCTTGAGGTTTCTTTTAAAAAAGCCCTATACGATAGATTTACACCCACAGAACAGCAAGCAATTTGGGAACTGTTTGCTCAAGATGAGAATCAAGAAGAAAATCAGATCGATTTAGTACAGCTTATTTTTGACAATAATGAGGATGAGTATAGCGGTGCCTCTTCACGTTTTTTTACAAAAAAAAGAGAGCGAAGTGACTCAGACTCATTCCTAGATGCATTCTTAGACTCAGACTCATTGCAAACAAAAAAAATTAAGCTGGGGTGATGGGTGGCTTATCGAGTTTCGAGCCAATCGTTGTTGTTCTATCAGCTCATGGGCAACAACTCATCATGACATGCGTTTTTCCAGTTTTGAAAAAATTGTCTTTACTGTATGCCTAAAGTTAAACAAGTAAGCAAGACAACCCATCGGCATAAAACCATTTTTGTGTTATAATTGAACAAATTCCCTTGTTTGGACGTAAGCGTATCAATATGGGACCGAGAGCCAAAATTTTAACTGATGCAGACATTACAGCTTTACTGAAAAAATACAAGATTCTCAAAGATCGATACGATGTTGAAAAAGCCTGTCTTATAATGAAAAAAGATAGCGCTGGCCTTCAAGCTTATACAGAAAAAGATATTCAGCGTTTGATTTTGAGAAAAAGCTCTAAAAACACAGTCGCCCAAGTATTGGCACATCATGACACATTGATTGCTCTTGGATGTAATGTCATCGATATTCTTAAAATCGCCTGTCATGATGGCGGTGGTAAAAATATTGAAATATTGATTACCGTCCTAACGAATTTGAAGGACGCGACAGGATGTCCTATCGCATTGACCGAATTGCACCCAGAATTAACACTCGAGCATCTGATTCAGGTAATCTCTAAGCATGGGAGCATCCGCAAGTGCCAAGGGTTAATTGAGATTCTGTCTAATCTGAAAACAACCGATGGTCACCCGATTCGCTTGACTGATTTGCACCCCAATTTAACGCTCGAGTACCTTATTCGTGTTCTGTGTCGTAACAAAATCGCCGTCTTTTTTCAGATTGCAGAATTACTAAAAAAAGCCATCACCCTTTCAAGGTATTTTCTATTGCATGCAAGCAAGGAGGCTCTAAAAAGCTACGAGTCTGGCAACGATACTCGGGTCAATTATTGTCGTTAGGATTCACTTTAAACGAGATCGAAAAGATGGTCTGTTCCAATGCTCATGAGAAACTTGAGTCTTCTTTTAAAACAGTGCTATGCGATAGAGTTACACCAACAGGACAGCAACAACTTCGCGAGCTGCTCTCTCAAGAGGAGGCTGAAACAGAGGATAATTTAGCGCGAGCTCTCTTCGACAGCAGTGAAGATGAAGATGATTCAGCTCGGATTCTTTTTGGTAATAGTGAGGATGAAGATAGTCATGCCTCGTCGCACAGTCATGCCCCATCAAGTTTTTTTGCAAGAAAAAGAAAGCAAAGTGACTTAAAATCAAGCTCATACTCATCACAAAAAAAGAAAATTAAGATGTGATGGTGTATCGCTTATCGAGCTTTGGGCGAGTGCGCATATTCATTACCCACAAGGCTTAATCCCCCAACCATCATTACATGCATTTTTCCCAACTTTGAAAAACAGATTGTCTCTCTTACCAAAGGGTTGACAGAAATATTCTAAGTGAGCTTCATTAAGGTCTGCCTGACGATCTAGGACGACTCGAATCATGACTTTGTAGAATATCCTCATCATCTATGTCATCAATACTGAATACTGACATCAGATCTTTAGTGGCCTGCTCATACGCCTTAGAGTTCGACGGCGAGCTTACTTCTAAGATAAAATTCTGAATAGCAGAAAATATTCGCGTTAACAATTGACTCAAACCCAAAGAGCAGTGTTGCAAAAAGCCAATTTTTTTTGCATCGCCGACACTTTTACCCCATTTTTCTAATGCAGGAGTCATCCCTTTTTTTTCAAAATTGAGCGATGAAATATACTCCGCCATCTTCGTATTATATTCTATTTCAGCTTTTGCAAGCTCGTCCGCAATGCTTTTTAAGTGTAATGAGGCTTCGGCCAACCTTTTATCCATATCGACTAATAGAGGCGCTCGACACTCAACAGGATTAAAACGAATTCCCGGCTGTCGTTTAGCAGTTTCTAGATCTATCTCAAGTTGACTAACAACTTTTAGTTGCTCATTGTATTCCCTCCTAAGACGATAGATAACATCTAGTACATCCGCCACTGGAGTTGATACCACAACCAGCCTATCTTTAAGCTCTTTACTTACCTCAGCAACTTTAGTTAGATTTAAATCATTTTGAATTTGGAGCAGCGCATTACTGTCTTCTTTTCCCTTAGCTTCTAAGGCACTGTCAAAAATTTTTTGAAAAAAATCGAAATTTTTTTCTGCACTAGGACCTTTAAAACCGTCCAGAATAGTTTCTAGAATATTTTTGTATAACTGCATGAGGCCAACATGAGGATCCTCATCGAATATGACAACTAGAAGAAGTTCATCCACTTCATCAAGCTCTTTTGAAACATCTTCTATTAATGCCTCTTTATCATTCTCGCGCATGTCGGGAAAACTCAATAGAACTATGATAAATATATAGACTAATTTTTAAATAAAAGTAAAACATAACTTAAAAATGCTCAAATTTATGGTGTCTACCAAGGTCAGTCGATAAAAATCTAGGTGTATTTTCTAAAATAATGTAGAATTCTGCCCTCGTATTCGGCCAAAGAGGTGTCTCAATGAAAAAAAATAATCTAGTTAAAACCTTTTTAAGCTTACTTCTCTTTACTACAACACATCCAACTCTTGCGGGGAATATGGGTTCAGAAGAAGCATTTAAACCGACTTGGAAAAATCTTTATTTAGGTGGACAATTGGGTGGCGCGTGGTCTCGCCAAAGTTGGCAATATACAAATCTTAACTATTTCAACACAATCGGCTCGGAGCTTTTAGGTACCCGTTTTGCTTTTAACACAAGCAACATGATAGGCGGAGGGTATGCCGGGCTCAACTTTCAAAGCAACTCGCCTTGGCTGTTAGGCCTAGAGGGATCTTTTTCCGGAGCAAATTTAACTAAAACACAAGCAAGTCCAATTTATACAACTGACCGCTATACCTCAGGTTTAAATGAGCTTGCAGCAGTCAAAGGCCGTTTAGGCTACGTCAACGGTGGTTGGCTTTCTTATGTCACTGGCGGCGGAGCTTTTGCAAATACATCGTTAACATTAGCTGATCACATATACAACGTGCTGTCTACAACCACCCCATGGAATTCGGGTTGGACACTAGGCGCTGGTGTTGATTATCGATTAACACAACATATCGCTGTCGGTTTAACCTATGATTATTCTGATATCTCCTTTAATAATCAAACCATGTCCTGCCCCGCATGCGGAACAGGACTAGGCGCAAACAGTCCAATCTTGAATGGAGATTTTATTATCCAATCAGTCATGGCACGTTTTAGTTATCTCCTCTAGCAGGGACGATAACACCAACCAAATCCCCAAAACCGATGCGGTGTGATCCAATTTGGCAAGCACCGCTCATAATCACCGTATCACCATCAAGTAAAAAAGATCTTGTCTCACCATTAGTGAGCTCAATAGGCTGAGTGCCATTAAAAGCAATTTCCAGCAAACTGCCCCAATTTCCCCGCTCCGGGCCACTAATTGTCCCGGTACCTAACAAATCGCCTGTTTTCATAATGCAATGATTCACTGTATGGTGCGCCAACATTTGGTCTACACTCCAATACAGCTCTTTTGCATTCGTTTCACACAACAACGTGCGAGAAGATGAGCCGGCAGGTATCAGCTCAACACGCAAGTCAATATTAGGCTGCAATACTTGATGGTACAAGTAATCCGCAGGTCTCGGCTCCTGAGGAGGCCGAGCCGAAAAAGCTTCACGTATTGCTTGCATGGGAACAACCCATGGGGAAATCGATGTAGCGAAACTCTTAGATAAAAATGGACCTAAAGGCTGATATTCGAAAGCTTGAATATCTCGCGCACTCCAATCATTCAGCAAGACCATCCCAAAAAGATGATGCGAGGCTTCATGCACAGAAATTGGATGCCCATCAGGATTTCCAACACCGACAAAAACACCCATTTCGAGCTCAAAGTCAAGTTTCTGTGTCGAAGAAAATATCGGTGCCTCTTGATTCGGAAGCGGCCTTAAGCCCATTGGACGCTTGATGGGTGTTCCAGAAACAAAAACCGTGCTAGCACGCCCATTATAACCGACCGGCAAATGCTTCCAATTTGGTAGTAGTGCGTTCGTATGACCTCGAAATAATCGCCCAACATTCGTAGCATGCTGCTCGGAGGCATAAAAGTCAGTAAAAGCTTCGATTTTAAAAGGTAAATGCATCATTACTTCTTGTCGTTGTATTAACGCACGCTGTAATAGCGCATATTGCCCTTGTAATTCTTGATTATCGGCACTCAAAAGTGTCTGAACTCGCTTACGTACCATAGCCCATACTGCAGGCCCACTTTCTGCGAATACATTTAATGTTTTTTGATCAAAATAACGTTGATTTTCATTGACCTTCAATAACCCTTCATTTTCAAGCAAAGTTAAATCGAGAACAGCCCCCCCTATCGCAACACCGATACGCGGCGCCGAGTTTTGATATGAAAAAACACCATAAGGTAGGTTATAAATAGAAAATGAGGACCCATCCGAGCCCTCTACAAAAGATGTAAGCACGTGCTCTCCCTGTGACGCTTTATTAAGAAGAGCATCCTATCACGGCCCCTAAGCGTGCATCAACGCGAAAAATAAAAAAGAACCACGTATCAACAGCAAGATACCTAGAGCCGCCATCGCAAACAAACCGAGATAATATAGTTTTCCAGTACAGATTTTTCGTGTCAAACCAAATACCAACTCGGGATAAGCGATAAGCAACACGTTGCGCAAGAGGTATCCCCAGCACACCAACGTTACAATCACGCGCGGTTGTGCGACCCAAAGGTTATGAACAAGCACTAAAAAAATACTGAGAAACAAACTCAACGAACAAGACAACAAACTTGGATACCGCGGTTCTTGCGTCATCAACTTGCGATAATAATTCTCTCTAGAAAGCAGGACGATTGAAATAATCACAAAATACAGCCCAAAAGCTTCTGCCAATAGATACGAGTGCAACGGCGAATTTAACATATTTCCTCTCCTTAGAAATACGAAACCAATACCAAAGCGACAACATCAGTACTTAAAGGAATAACGCAGTTTACTCATAAATGCAACTTCTTTTCACAATCCATCGCTTCGTGTATCATGTCAGATCTTCTAATCGGAGCTTTCTTGATGAGTATCTACACCGTAAAACAATGCCTCAAACAAACTTTGCCTCTGAACAGCAATGTCATCGTTCAAGGATGGGTCAAAACCCGTCGCGACTCAAATGCGGGACTCTCCTTCATTGCATTACACGATGGATCTTGTTTTTCTCCAATTCAAATTGTTGCTGCATCGACACTCCATAATTACCAACACGATATTTTAAAACTCACGCCTGGTTGTGCACTAAAAGTTCATGGAAAACTGGTCACATCACAAGGAAAAGGACAAGCTGTTGAGATTCAAGCAGATCAAATTGAAGTTGTTGGTTTTGTAGAAAATCCAGAGAGCTACCCAATTCAAGCAAAACGACACACGCTAGAATTTTTGCGAGAAGTTTCACACTTACGCCCACGCACCAATACGATTAGCGCGGTTGCTCGGGTTCGCAACTGTCTGTCACAAGCAATTCATCGTTATTTTCACGATCAAGGTTATTGCTGGATACATACCCCGATCATCACCGCCAGCGATTGTGAGGGTGCCGGTGAAATGTTCCGTGTCAGTACTCTTGACCTAGTCAACCTGCCCAAAAATGCTGAAGGAAAAATTGATTTTACGAAAGATTTTTTTGGTCGAGAAACTTTTCTTACTGTTTCAGGACAGCTCAATGTTGAAGCGTATTGCCTTGCACTTTCTAAAGTTTATACGTTCGGACCAACTTTTCGCGCTGAAAACTCAAATACAAGTCGTCATCTAGCTGAATTCTGGATGGTCGAACCTGAAATTGCCTTTGCAACTCTTGATGATCTATGTGCATTGAGTCAAGACTTCTTACGCACACTTTGTAAAACAGTACTGGAAGAATGTGCTGATGATTTGGAGTTCTTCAATCAATTCATAGATAATACTGTTCTCAGTCGCGTAGAAAGTTTGGCTCATGCTGATTTTGAGATTATGACATACACGCAAGCCGTTGAGGCACTCATCAAGGCACCTGTATCCTTCGAGTATCCTGTGACATGGGGAATTGACTTACAATCTGAGCATGAACGCTATTTGTCCGAAGTCCTATGCAAAAAACCAGTCATCCTAAGAGATTATCCGAAAGATATCAAAAGCTTCTACATGCGTTGTAACGATGACGGAAAAACCGTTGCCGCAATGGATGTCCTTGCACCAGGAATCGGTGAAATTATTGGCGGCAGTCAACGAGAGGAGCGCTTATCACACTTAGAAGAGCGGATGGAAACCTTAGGACTAGATAAAAGCCATTATCAATGGTATCTCGACTTAAGACGTTACGGCAGTGTTCCTCATGCAGGTTTTGGGCTTGGACTAGAGCGCCTAGTGAGCTATGTCACTGGTATTCCAAACGTCAGAGATGTGATCCCATTTCCGCGTACACCTGGACATGCTGAGTTCTAAAACTCAGCTATTTCTGGGCTTTTCAAGGAAGTTCTGTTAAAATTTTTTACGAGTTTGCTTGTTTCAAACTTTTATTGGAAATTGCTTCATGACAACACACGCACCAAAACGAGTTTTAAGTGTCTTTACGTTGGTAATGATCAACGTCATTGCTGTAGATAATCTACGAACGTTACCTGTCTCAGCGCAACTAGGATGCTCGCTCGTCAGCTATTATCTGCTTGCAGCTATTCTCTTTTTTATCCCAATTGCACTCGTTGCAGCAGAGCTTGCAACAGCCTACCCAAGTACCGGCGGCCTCTATGTTTGGGTACGTGAGGCTTTTGGTAAACGCATCGCATTCATTACGATTTGGTTACAGTGGATTTATAATGTGGTCTGGTACCCTACAATTCTAGTTTTCATTGTAACCACCATGGCTTATTTGTTTGCACCTGATTTAGCTAAAAATCGTATTTACCTTTTGGGTACAACCTTAAGTTTATTTTGGTTTATGACCCTGCTTAATTGGTTTGGCATGCGAATTTCTGGTGTAGTCAGCATTATCGGTGCAATTATTGGCACATTAATTCCTATGATAGGCATCGCGGTACTTGGATTTTTATGGGTCACACAAGGTCATCCTATTGCGGTTCAAACGCCAGTCACTTGGATACCTAATATGCATGAATTGGGTAACGCCTCTCTCTTTTCTGCCGTGCTCTTTGGATTATTAGGTGTGGAAATGTCGGCGGTGCACGCTGAGGAAGTTAAAAATCCACAACGTGACTATCCAAAAGCATTGCTTTATTCCATGTTAATCATTTTTTCGACGTTAGTGCTGGGTTCGCTCGCTATCGTCGTCGTCGTACCCAATCACCAATTGAACGTTGTTTCGGGGTTAATTGATGCTTACGATTTATTTTTTAAAGCTTATCACATGCCCTGGATGACCTCTGTCACCGCAATTTTAATTATATTAGGTGGATTAAGTGGTGTCTCGGCCTGGATCATCGGCCCCACGAAAGGGCTTCTAGTCGCAGCTCGTGATGGCTGTATTCCGGCACGCTTCGCTAAAATAAATCGACATGGTGCACCCACACGAATTTTAGTGGCTCAAGGTCTCATTTTTACTTTACTCATCAGTATTTTTATCTTGAGTGACACCATCTATGCCGCTTACTGGATATTAACGATTTTATGCGCACAAATGGCGCTTTTAGTGTATATTTTTATGTTTGCAGCAGCCATTGTACTACGATACAAGGAGCCTAATAGACCAAGACCTTACCGAATCCCTGGTGGGAACGTAGGCATGTGGGTGCTCGCTTTAATGGGACTTTTTTGCTGTATTTTTGCGATTATTATTGGATTTATTCCTCCCAATGATATTCCAATCAAAAATCTAGCTTTTTTTGAGGGATGCTTAGTCGTCGGTATGATAGTATTCGCAGTCATCCCTTGGCTGCTTTCCAAAAAGAACGTCGACATCCCTTGAAACAATAGATACATGATTAAGGAACCGATCCAGCTGAATTGCAATGCAGTGACGAGTAGTTCAAAGTTGCACAAGAACTTAGTCAACAGCGCCAGGTAACGGTTCCTATTACAACTCCAATCACTCCCAATAATAGAGTTTGATTTGGCTCGCCTCAAACAGTCTTAATGTGAGCAGATAGAAAAATATGGCTCATAAAATCATTTGGTAAAAGATTTGGTGCTGCATCAAAACTGTTTACATCTTCTGGATAGCACCAATAGATGTAAACAGCCCTATACTACTTAAGCATGGAAACCAACTTGATGTACTACTCAAAAATCTCTATGCAAAAACAATTGCCCTATCGGTACGCCTCACAGCCAGAACCGCTAGATTGAAATAAATTGCAAATAAGATTAAATAATACAAAGGAGCATTTGAAAGCACCACTCCCAATGCAGCTAAACCAAAACAAATACTCAATGGTGCAGTAAGCGCTACAATCAATAAACGATAGACTGCACGATAATTGATACGATATCTAAACACAGCCCAAACATAATACTGTGCAGCCCAAGCAAAAGCGGCAAAAATTGTCCCTAAAACACCAAAAAATACAAATACAACACAGGGGTAAATTAAAAAAGCAAACCCATAAATGAGTAACTTAGGCCATATCGTACCAAATGAATTGTTGATATCAATCACTCCATCCACATCCTCATCAAAAATCTCAGTATGCTTGCTTTTTTCTAATTCAATTTTTAAATTTGGCATAATTTTCAAATCAGGCGGATTGAAATGAAGTGCATTATTTGTTAACAACCAAGTTAGCTCAGGATCGATACGATGGTCAATGTCGGTATTCAATCCTGTTGTATCGATCATTCCAATGGTATCGCCAGCCTGGTTATTAATGCGATAAGGCATAAAATGGTTAAACTCAACCTGCCCATTTTCGATGGAAATTGGTGGTAAATTGTGTACTAGATCAAACACATGGTCTTTATAATACTGATGGACTGCCCACTCAAAGCGTACGCCAAAAGGCAAAGTCACGATAACAATCATAAATAGAAAATATGACAAACATAAGCCAGTCCAACGCTTGGCTACATCAACGTACACACGAGGCGAGAAAAAGGCAAAAAAGAATGCTTTCCAAAGACCAAATTGTCGCTTATCAATGAGTGTAGGAGCGTTTTTTAGAGGCTTCATTATTTTATTGAAAAAATATACGTCCTCTCATCTTAAACCTATAACTTGTTGAAAGCTATCCACACGCATAAAAAAAGGGGATTGCTCCCCTTTTTTGGATTTTGGCTTATCGATTAATGATAAGGCTTCACAATCACAGTCGTACCGACATCAACAAAGTCTTCATTTAACCATTTTGCAGCACTTGGTAGAACTCGGATACAACCATGGCTTGCATTATAGTCCGGGACTTCATAAGCTGCGTGAATTGAATAGCCTTTGTAGAAGTGCATACAATATGGCATTCTCGCTCCACCACCGGTTTCAATGGGATAAACGCTTGAGGTACATTCCTCACCTTTTTTCGAATAAACTTGGAAAGTACCCGTTACAGTATGACAAGGGCGATTCACATCATCGCAATAATCCTTTCCTCCAGAAGCACTTCCTGTTTCAACAAGATGACCTTTAGCGTCATAAGCCGCCCAAGCCGTCGCCTTAGGGTCAAAAATAAACACTTTTCGGCCTGTGGCTTGACGCTGCTCAGGAAAATAACCTTGTCCTTTAGCATCATCTGTTCGAGACACTGTGTAGTGTGTGTGTCCCGCATCATCGACAATTGGGACCGTCCTATCTGATGCACATGAAGCCAACACAGCACACATTGATACAGCCATCCATTCTCTTTTCACGATACAATCCTCCGAACGTTTTACTTACTTATCGGTCAGACTGTAAAAACAATTAGCATTTTTTTAATTATTTTTTTAACTCATTGATAATCAATGAGTCTTTTTGGATTCTTTAATGTATTTTTGACCATTTTTTCCTATTAATGACTTTATTGCGAGCAACAATTGCGCATCCGTACACTCAAAACACCCTCCTCTTGGCGGCATCGCATTGAGTCCTTCATCGGTATGCTGAAACAATCGAGATAGCCCTTGCCTCAATCTTGGCTTCCAATCTTCGATATGCGTCATTCGTGGCGCACCAATCATAATTTGAGGATGCGCTGCATGACACACTGCGCAGAAATGTTTGACGATGAGCTCACCCTCATGAGGCGAACCTTGAATCTCGCGTAACAAATCTCCGGGATGATGTACTGCGGTATACGCATTTGCAGAGAAAGCTAGTATTAATAAAAAAAATCGGTTCATCTTAATCAATTTTTGGAAACTTCATAATAAAGTGAGCATACTTACCTAATTTACCTTCACAAACAATATCGCCACCCGCTGCCTTCATGAGCAATTTACAATAAGATAAACCGACTCCGGTTCCTCCTTGGCGTTCAGAATAAAAAGACTCAAAGATCTTTTCAGCATTTTTAGGATATAAACCTTTTGACGTATCTTTTAAATGTAGATAATTAAAATTGTCCTTGTCGACACCTTCTACTAACCAAATCGATATTTCACCTTTTCCAATTTCATCAATGTAATCCAAGCTATTTTTAAGAAGGTTCCATACCAAATTTTTAAATGCAATTTCATCAATCCATACGGAAAAATTAGGAGAATAAGAGACATGAATAAGATCACGCTGAGCTTTTCGGTAGGGGTATTCTTGTATCGTCTTTTCGAGCAACAGTCGAATAGAGTGAATTTCAAATGCATGCGTATCAAGACGTTCGTGCTGTATATTTTTTAATTGCATGGTGATGAGTTGATTCCCAAGCTCAATCCCTCGAATAATGTTATTTACACTGCGCCTGAGATCAGTTTGTAATTCTGGGTTTTTTAGTTTTTCAATCAGCAAATTTTGTAAATCTGCTTGTAAGTGAATGCTTGCTAAGGAAGTGCGTAAGTCATGTGCAAGCCCTCCAGCAAGAAGCTGCATCGCCGTAATTTTTTGCTCTTGAGATAATTCTCGATCATGTGCAAACAAAGTGCCAATAATAAAAACAGAAATAAAAACCGAGAAAAGATTTAAGATGCTGACATGCCCAGGGTCATAGTAAAAAACATGTCGACCAACATAAAAATAACACAGCATTGACAATATTAAACCGAGTCCCGTCAAAATAAGTGCATCAAAAACACGAACTAACAATAAAAGAAAAAATAACGCGGCAACACAATTCATTAACCAAATTGTCGCACCATGATGAAGAAATGTTGCATAAAAATAAAATCCAGGCAAACAAAACAAAAGTGTCACGTACCATAATCCAGGTAGAAGCAATTGCATACGCTCGAAAGACCACCAGCGACACAGAAGTAACCCCAAACAAAGCAGCGTTGCAACCCCTCTTAATACGAGTTCCTCCATTGGCAAAGGATGATCTAAAGACCACAGGAAGGCAAAAAAAGGATAATTGATCAACATCACCCAAGCAAATAAATTAATTTGCGACAAATGCCCTACGGTTTGTCGGGTAATATAGTTTTGGCAAGCACGAATAAAACGGATCATTTATTTTCTGGCCAGGATAATATCGATAATATGGATATCTTGATAAGGAAAAGTAAAAACTTTATCAAATAAACGTTTCAGTCGTTGTATTAGAAACTGCCTTGGAAGCATTCGAATAGATAAATGATTTAAAAACCAGGTTCCTTCGATACCAAATAGCGCAAGCTCCTCTATATTATTCAAGACGATAGGAATTCTCAAACGGTGATGTTCAATAACTTCAAAATCGTATGAAGCAAAAGCTTGCAGTAAATCCTCCTCACTTGCAGCCACGGTCGTGTTCTTTACAATTGATTTATAATAATGCCCAACAAAACTACCCAAAAGAGAGCCTTCCGTAATAAAATCGGCTAAATATTGTTGAGCCACAGGAAATGACTCATAAGTTGTGGTCATCAATGAGAAATAACCCGTCGCACGGGTCAGCGTTTTTGCAGCATGAAATAAAGTATTCAACGGAATATAAGCATTCAAAAAATGCGCCAAGACTAGATCTTGGCTGTGTGGAGGAAGATAGTTAGTCACATCAGAAGCACTCGCTTCAATCGTTGTAATAGGAAACAAATCTCGAATACGCTTTAAAGGTTCACTCGAGACATCCACACCCGTAAACTCAGCTGAAGGCAGAAGTTCATGTAATTTTTGCAGAAAAAGACCATCTCGCACGCCTAAATCGAGCACCTTACAGTGTGGTCGACTCGCAAAATGAATATGCTGGATTTGCCCCATCGCAATACGATGACTCTCTGTGATCGAGCCGAATTGATCTGCCGTTAAATGTTCTGTAGCAAGATTGTCCTGTACCGCATTCAACATCATGATGTCCTATGCTATCTCTTTTTTTTAACCCAGTTCATCAATCGCTTTCTTTTCTTCAGTTGTCGGTCAGTCAAATTATTCTTTTTATCCTTAAACGGATTATCACCACCTTTAAACTCTAATTTCAAGGGGGTACCCACCAATTTTAATTTTTCGGTGAATCCTTTAATCAGATATCGCTTATAGCTATCTGGCAAAGAATCAAGCTGATTACCGTGAATAATAATCAGAGGTGGATTGTGGCCGCCAGCATGAGCGTAACGCAGCTTGATACGTCGTCCGTGAACGAGCGGTGGCGCATGTTGAGACACCATATCTTCTAATAAACGCGTGACCATCGGTGTCGAAAAAGATCGCATTGCAGCGCGATAAGCTTGTTTAATATCTTTAAACAAGATGCCAACACCACTTCCATGTAAAGCGGAGATATATCTTATTTTGGCAAAACTTGCGAAATGTAGCTTTCTTAATAATTCAGTTTCGACATGCTTTTTATGATCAATCGTCAAACCATCCCATTTGTTGACGGCGATGACTAGTGCCTTGCCTGCTTCAATAATGAAGCCTAGCAAATGCATGTCTTGGTCTGTTAATCCTTCTGTGGCATCAATTAAAAGCAAACAGACTTGGGCTTCTTTGATTGCTTGTAACGTTTTAATAATAGAAAATTTTTCAATTTTTTCATCAACCCGAGAGCGTCTACGCACACCGGCAGTATCAATTAAGGTATAAGCTTGATCTTCATGTACCAATGGGATTGAAACACTATCTCGTGTTGTACCAGGCATATCATAAACGACCACCCGCTCTTCACCTAAGATACGATTAATAAGTGTTGATTTACCGACATTAGGTCGTCCAACAAATGCAATTTTAATTGCTTTTTCTTCAGGAGACTCTTCTTGGCGTGAAGGGAAATCATCCGTGACCGTACGAAGTAGATGAATAATGCCTCGGCCATGTGCTGCAGAAATCTGATAAATCGAAGAGAATCCCAGTGATTGAAACTCTGCACTGACAAAAGACTCCTCTAATCCATCAACCTTATTAATCACAAGATCAACCGGCTTTCCTAGTTTTCTCAGTTTTTTGGCAATGATCTCA
This sequence comes from uncultured Legionella sp., assembly GCA_964471225.1. Taxonomy (GTDB): domain Bacteria; phylum Pseudomonadota; class Gammaproteobacteria; order Legionellales; family Legionellaceae; genus JAGVJT01. The sequence goes on from CAYYEZ010000034.1 coordinate 13,934, forward strand.
TCTGTTGGCGCTAATCCGCTTCGTGCATCCACTAGAAAAAAAATGCGAGTTGCTTCTTCTAGTGCAAAAGCAGATTGTTTTGACATAAGAAGATCCACCGCGAGATCATCTACTCCAATCCCGCCCGTATCAATCACGACAAAAGATTTTCCTTGAAAAACAACATCACCATATTGCCTATCTCTCGTCAATCCGGGAAAATCTGCAACCAATGCATTTTGTGTGCGCGTCAATCGATTAAAAAAAGTAGACTTCCCAACATTGGGGCGCCCTACCAGCGCAATTACAGGCGTTGTCATGTTACCTCTCTACCGCAAAACAAGCCAACTGACCCGCATGCGTTACAATATAAATACGGTCTTCTGACACGATAGGCGCCACATCAATTGGCGCATTAAGCGAAGCCCGACCAACGAGCTCCCCCTGTTGAGTATCGAGCACGTGAATAAAACCAGTTTTATCAGCTACAACAATGTAATTGCCCAAACGCACAGGAGCAGTCACACCGCGTGCTTTTAATGCCGTCTGCTTCCATTCAGTACGTCCGTTTTTCTTATCTAAGGCGATGACAACATCGTTGTTGTCTACAAGATAAAGATTTCGCTCATCAATAGCTAAATTTTTATATGTGGCTGCAGGTTTATGCCAGGTGAATTCGCCTGATTTCATCGACATTGCGCTGACATCACCTTGATAGCTTGCTAGATACAGATGATAACCTTCAAAAAGCGGATCAGCATCAATATCAATTAGGCGCTCAACATCGCTGGAGCCTGATGCGTAAGCAATACTTCGTTGCCAAAGCACACGCCCACTGTCTAGCTCCACAGAGTCTAATTTGCCATCAGAAAATCCAACAATCACCGAATTTCCAACTTTGATTGGAGAGGAGCTAGCGCGTAAGATTAAATTCGGGGAACCGTGATTAAGTGACCACAGTTTTTTACCTGTAAATTTATCAAATGCAAACAACCTGCCATCGATTGTTTTTGCAATGGCACGCTTTTGTGTGAGTAAAGGACTAGCAAGAACGTCTCCAGAAACAGACGTCTCCCACAACTGATGACCATCTTCTGTCGCTAATAACAGTACACTTGCATTATTTGTGCCGAAAGCTAACATATGATCAAGTGCCACAGGGCCACTCACCAAATTCTGCGATAATTGCTTCGCCCAAATCGTTTTTCCTGTACGCTTATCAAACGCGGACAACCGTCCTTTCGAATCAGCAAAATAGATGACTTGACCTTCAACTGCTGGTCTTAATTTAAGATAACCTGCATCATCCGTTTTGCCTATAGATGCCGTCCATAGCTCTTTTAAGGCTACTTTTTCATGATAAGCAGGCAAAGACTTGGGTTTTAAGGTATTGTCTTTACCCAAAAGATAATCATCTATCTGCGCACACGCGCCCAGCAAAAAACAACAACCATAAAAAAACAATTTTTTATAAAAACCGATCACGATTGGACCCCTAGGATAGTTTTTTAGCTGAATAAACATCTTTTTTGAATCGATCGAGTGTCGCAACATCAATCGTATGAACACCCTCTATCGTTTTTAATGCTTTATCATACTGCTTTTGATAAAGAAAAACACGCGCAAGCCTAAATTTCGCTATATCTCGAATTGCAGGTGTTTGACCATGTTCGGCAACTTGCTTCAACATATCGATCGCTTGTTCCCACGATTTTTTTTCAATAAAAGTCTTTGCTAAGAGAAGAGAAGCCGCATCGGCATAAATTGTGCGCTGATAATTAGAGGTTAATGTTTTAGCATAAGCTTCAGTCGACGATGCGTCTTCCTTTGTAAATGCCTGTATCAATTGCTCATACACAATGGATGCATTTTGATCTCTTTTTTCAATATGCCAGTGCCAGTAACGCACGGCTGCGGTAACTAACAACACAGAAGACACCAGTAACATGATTTTATTCTGATGTTTTTTCCAAAATTTTTTAATCGCTTCCAGCTGCTCTTCTTCAGTCATGTAAACTGACACATCATTCTCCCATATAGCCACAAATCGCTTCAAACACCTCTTTTTGAGGCACAAGTTGCTGCGTTGACGTACGTAAATCTTTAATACTAACCGTACAATTGCGTACTTCGTCTTCACCGATAATGAGCGCAACACGCGCACCGCTTTTGTCTGCTTTTTTAAACTGGCTTTTAAAACTCCCTCCTGAAGTATTCACTTGAATTGACCATGAGGGTGCTTTTTGGCGTAAATCCTCTGCTAAACTCAAAGCTTGCATCATGCCATGCTCGATATCAGGCATAATAAAAACTTGGGCGGCAGGCTCTTCGGGTAAAGCATGACTGACTTGCTCACACAATAGCAGTAAACGCTCTTCTCCCAGCGCAAAACCAACTGCTGGCGTTGGCTTACCACCTAAATGCTCTACCAACTTATCAAAGCGCCCACCGGCACAAACTGTCGCTTGACTACCAAGCTGTGTCGTAGTCCCATCAAATACAATGTGCTCATAATAATCTAATCCGCGAA
>CAYYEZ010000035.1:0-104639 GCA_964471225.1 uncultured Legionella sp.
CACAGCACTTAATCCGGCATATATAATCTATTTAGCAACTCATCCAGAGAATCTGTAACAGGACAATCCTCAGGCGTTTCGAGTTCATCTGTCCTTAACAACCAGATCTCTGTATGATCATTAACCCATTTAAAAAAGTAAATTTCATTTGTTGCATCAAGAGCAAATGGGAGTGTTCCAGGACCTGTGTATTGATAAAAATGATTAATAACCCACCAAATATTTTGAGTGTTATCTTTATTGTCTCCCAGTGAAAGAAAGGCACCTAAATAAAATTTCTCATCATAAATGTCAAAGCAATAGTATTTAGATTCAAATGTATTATATTTCCTCATAATTTCCTTATATACCTCTGGAAGAGGATGCCCATAGAATTGCTCAAGTTCATTGAGCTCTTCTTCAGTTGCTGTCGGTTTGAAACCAGGCCATTTCATTCCTTCTAATTCAAATTTATCTAAATCAATCATTCGTATCTCCTTTCGAACCAGGCATGGGGCGTCATTTCATTCATTTTTTATCATCAAAAAAATGAGCTTTGATTTGCATAATGTTGCTCGCTTTCTTCATCTTGTGTGCTATCTAGAGTCTGTAACTGCCTATCTAACAAAATTTTTACATTATTATCTGAGAATAAATCTATAATCCCTCGACCATTGGATAATTTCGTATGAATATCAGGATAAACAGAAAGGAATACATCACAGCTTCGAGCCAGCCTGCCTCTACAGCCATCAATAATAGCGTGTAACCATACAAAGCCTCTCTAAAATTAATGTTTACATGGGTTGTTGCGACAATAAATTGAATGTCCCTTAGATTTTTTGTGTTAGTCAAAAAAATTAACTCGTAACCTTTTATTTTTTCGTAAATCGTACTTGATTCAGAAGTTAATTGACTAGCAATTTCGTCTCAAAAACAGCCCACTACGGTCATGGCTACATTACAGTTTGTGACAAATTTACTACACTAGAAATCGTATAAACATCCTGACATAGCGCAAGTTATTGTATTTTTATCATAATCCGCAAGGCTTTAAATGAGTTCAAAAAATGAAACGAGATTGATTGGCTCGGAACTCTCAGAAATAGGTATAACGAAGTATACTATTCTGTACGACGAATGGTTACTCCGGTAAGGCTGTTATTCATTAGTGTGATGTTTTCTAAGACAGTAAATGACTCTGTCAAGTTGATGATTGTCTATGTCATAAAAATCAGGCGCGAACCCGATACTATCTAAAATTTCTTGCGGTCCAATATTGGTCGATGTTGTGGTGTGAATTTGAATTTTGCTTTCTGGTAAAACCAGTGTTCCTACGTAAAATCCGCCAGTGTGCGTGCCTATAAGGGTGGTATTTTTCAATTTCTTTAAATCTGAAACAAGGTCTTCACAACTTGAGGCACATGCTCGGTTGACTAATAAAACAATTTTTCCGTGGTAGGGTGTCTTTCTCATACCGTGTGTGGGCCAAGGTAGAGTCGAAGATGCGCTTGATTCTTTTAGAAATTGCACAGGCTTATTGTTTTGTAAAGAGAGTAAATGGTGTTGACCGATGGGTCGTTGTTCATATTGTTTGAGTAATTTTTTGATGAATGCTTCATTACTTTTAAAGCTAATGTCAGGCAAATTAGTAATCTGGACCATGATCTTTTTTGAGACATTTACGGTTGTCCTATATGCAATAGCAGCCTTTTAAGCACGCTTCTTAATGACAGTAATTTGCTTCGCTGATAAAACTTCACCCTCTACATTTTTGGTACGAATCATGTAAATTCCTGGCATCAGTGCTAATGTGATAGATTGTTTTTTTGTTATCAAAAAACGATCGATGGGAACACTCTCCACAGTTTCGTTTTGATTAAACGCTTCAATGACACATGGAAATGTATTTTTGCAGATTTTACTTGGTATCACTAGGGGAATACGTCCCTCGATATGGAATAACCAAGTAGGGCGATTATTTTTGTAAACTGTCCTGGGATGAAATACGATTAGATCGTAGAATTTTTCGGGTCCAAAAGGTGACCAAAGAGCTCCTTCTTCGTTGAATAGGATGCCACTGCTTTTAAGTTTTCCTGAGTTTACAATTTCCTTGTAGATGGCATTCTCTTTGTCAGGGTGACTATGTTCACTCATCGTCGTTTGATCAATAGAGTAGGGGCTAATCCCTGTGAGTTGTTCAAAATAGACGGCCATCGGTGTGAAATGACGGAATCCAAGTTTTGCGATATGCCCATAGCCTGCATGGACTAAAAGTTTGGCATTAGGATGCGATTTGATGACTTTATCATAGAGTTTTTTAGCCTGACCTCTTTCTCTAAGATCGATACAGTCAGCCGCGGATTGTATATCTAAAGGATCACAGTGAGCGGAAGTGTCCTCGTAGGCAATAATTTGGTAACCAATTTTTCGAGCAGCACGAACAAGCTCACCATAAATCGGTTCATCTGTGTAGTAGCCTGTTTTGAGCGCCAATGGGTATCCGCGTTGATTCACCTCATCGTCTGTTTCATCAAAAGTTTCTGCAGCAAGATAGCGAAATCCTTGGTTGTATAGATCTTGCAATAAACTGAGCGTGAATGCCCTATGTTGAGGAGAGTGATGTGCTTCATTAATAAAAATAATTTGATGGCTCTGGCTTTCTTGGAGAATAACCTCTTTGGCATTCTTAAATTGATATTTTTCGAAGGCAGATTTCCCTATAGTTTGGGTTGATATGTCATCGTTACTTGATTGGTCATCATGCACCAACGCCTGTTTATATAACCCAAGAAAGGACTCGTAGTCGGCAAGAGAAGAATAATAGAGTAGGGGTTCATCTTGATAAGTGGCTCGGTTATCCTGTAACTGCTTTAAAACCCCAGCAAAGTTCGCCTGTTCGCGATTTTTTTGAATGAGTTCTGATAAGTCCGGATGCGTGTCGGTGTAGCCGTTCGTTATAAGAAGCGAACAGCAGAGGCTACTGATGATTTTTTTTATCATTGGATGAAGTGACCTGTTATGAACTAGATTTCTGATGTCGAAGAAAAATGTTTAGGGTACATAATGCCTAAAGAAGAAAATGGCGCGCCCGGAAGGATTCGAACCTCCGACCCCCTGGTTCGTAGCCAGATACTCTATCCAACTGAGCTACGGGCGCGCTGCGCTGGCGGAGAGAGAGGGATTCGAACCCTCGATGAGATTTTGTCCCATACTCCCTTAGCAGGGGAGCGCCTTCGACCACTCGGCCATCTCTCCGGCCATGGGGCGAAAGTATACCAGTAATCGCACGTACGTCAACCTTTGTATTGATATTTTCTAAATACATTATAAAAATTAATATGCTTAAAATTTGTTATGCCTTCGTTTGCGGCAGAGGTAAATGCATTTTGGTCGCGTACAAAGTGATAATTGATACCTTTTTATGGAATTATCCTATTTGAAATTTTGGACCTTTATCCTAAAAATGAATGTTTGGTTTATTTCATGCACGACCAGAGTCAAAAGTAACTCAAACAAGTCAATTTAACGCAAAGACTGAGGCTACTTATTTTTTTAGAGAGACGTTGGATAATTTATTAAGCTGAGCTCGTCCGTTATTTTAATCCATCTCTTTTTGATGTATCTTAACCTACTTTATTCATCGTGATGATAAGCGAGGGCAAATGTCTGGTAAATCGAATTTAGCTGGTAGGCCTGTTTTTGTTGTGGATGGTAATCGTACGCCATTTTTAAAAGCCAAGGGTGTAGGTGCTTTTAGCGCATCTGACTTAGCGGTCTCGGCGGGGATCCCGTTGTTGATGCGTCAACCTATCCTGCCTTCTGATTTGGATGAGGTTATCTTGGGTGCCGCTATGCCAAGTCCTGATGAAGCAAACATTGCACGCGTGGTTGCTTTGCGTTTGGGTTGTGGTGATCATGTGCCTGCATTCACTGTGATGCGCAATTGTGCTTCGGGTATGCAAGCGTTGGATAATGCTGCGATGCAAATCGCAAGTGGACGAAGTCATCTTATTTTGGCTGGTGGCGTTGATGCAATGAGTCGTGCACCTTTACTCCTCAACGAAAAAATGACCGCTTGGATGGCACAATGGTTTGTTGCAAAAACAATGCAACAACGTGCAGGCCTTCTTTTGCAACTCAAACCTTCCTTTTTTGCACCGATTATTGCGCTTTTAAGAGGCTTAACTGATCCGATTGTTGGTTTGAATATGGGGCAAACTGCGGAGAAAGTTGCATTTCGATTTCAAATTTCACGCGAAGAAATGGATGCGTTCTCTGCAGAAAGTCATGCTAAAGCTAATCTTGCTCACACTGAAGGACTGATGTCGGAAATAACGCCTATTATTGATAAAAAAGGGCGTGTTTATGTCAAAGATGATGGTGTTCGCTTAGATTCAACAGTAGAGAAGTTAGCAACATTGAAACCATTTTTTGATAAAAAATATGGAATGGTTACACCCGGTAATAGCTCACAAGTGACTGATGGTGCGTGTTTGATGTTACTTGCAAGTGAGGAGGCGGTCAAACGGCATGGTCTCAAAGTATTAGGCCGCATTGTGGACTCCGAGTGGGCAGCACTTGATCCCTCTCAAATGGGGCTAGGTCCTGTTCACGCTGCAACACCCATTATGCAAAGGCAGGGTATTACATCAAATGAATTAGATTGTTGGGAAATCAACGAGGCTTTTGCTGCGCAAGTTATTGGTTGCTTGAGAGCTTGGGACAGTGAAGAGTATTGTCAACAAGAGCTAAAATTGTCTCATGCATTTGGTTCGCCTGATGTTAAAAAATTAAACCAAGAGGGTGGTGCTATTGCATTAGGGCATCCTATCGGCGCAAGTGGAGCCAGAATCGTTTTGCACACTCTGGAAAATTTGAAGCGAAATAAAGGAAAGCGAGGCATGGCCGCAATTTGTATCGGTGGTGGTCAAGGCGGGGCGATGTACGTGGAATCCGAGGGGTAAATAAGCATGACAAATTTAAAGCATTGGAAACTGGAAGAAGATCATCAGCAAATTTTATGGCTGGGTTTGGATAGGGCTGGTGAGCGTGTAAATAGCTTTAGTGATGAGGTTCTGGATGAGCTCAATAGTGTGCTTCAAGATGTCTCTAAAAAATCACAGGCACGCGGACTTGTAATCTATTCACTTAAACAAAAAGGTTTTATAGCCGGTGCAGATATCCATACTTTATCGAGCTTAGATAGCCCTGCTCGAGCCGTAGATTTTATTCGAAAAGGGCAAGCTGTCTTTTCGCGCCTTGAGAATCTATCTATCCCTACTGTTGCGATCGTGAATGGATTTTGTTTGGGTGGCGGGATGGAGTTGGTTCTTTCCTGTGATTATCGTATCGCAACCGATGAAGAAGATACTTGCTTTGGTTTGCCTGAAATTTTACTCGGATTTCATCCAGGTTGGGGTGGCACTGTGCGGTTACCTCGATTGGTAGGTGGTTTTACTGCCTTGTCAGAGTTGATGTTAACTGGAAAATCGGTTCGTGCGACTCGAGCCAAAGCCATGGGTGTTGTGGACGATGTTGTCCCTTTACGTCAATTAAAACGTGCCGCAATATATTTTATTGATAAAAAGCCTAAAAAACGTCAACCAAGCTTCGTTCAGTCTCTGACAAACATCGCTCCTGTACGCGCTTTGTTGGCAAAATTGTTGCGCTACACCGTTGCAAAACGCGTTCGAAAGGCACATTATCCCGCACCTTTTGCTCTCATTGATCTTTGGGAAAAAGAGACAGGCTATGATGATAGAGCTTATTTAAAAGAAGCTGATTCTGTGCGAGATTTACTCGATCAAAACGATACAGCAAAAAATTTGATTCGTGTATTTATGTTACGTGAGTCTCTTAAAGCTTTTGCGAAGGATAATGGCTTTGAGGCTCGTCATGTTCATGTGATTGGCGCAGGTGTGATGGGAGGGGATATCGCTGCATGGTGTGCGCGTCAAGGTTTGCATGTGACACTTCAAGATAAGTCGTATGAACAAATTGCACCTGCAATTGCACGAGCACATGCTTTATATAAGAAAATTTTGAAAAAGCCACGGCGTATTCAAGCAGCAATGGATAGATTAATTGCTGACCCACAAGGTTTAGGTGCTGCGCGTGCGGATGTCATTATTGAGGCTGTGTTTGAAAATCTAGAAGTCAAGCGTTCTATTTTTAAGCATCTTGAGTCTGTGGCAAAACCAAATGCGATTTTAGCTACCAATACATCAAGTATTCCTTTGGATGAAATTAATACAGTACTGCAGCAGCCAGAGCGCTTGGTTGGCATTCACTTTTTTAACCCCGTATCAAAAATGGAGTTAGTCGAAGTAGTGCGCGGGGACAAAACTGATCCAGCCATTGTCGAAGCCTCATGTGCTTTTGTGGCACAAATTAGTCGTCTTCCTCTACCAGTCAAGTCTAGCCCCGGCTTTTTAGTAAATCGAGTACTTATGCCTTATTTATTAGAGTGTATTCAATTACTCGAAGAAGGCCATCAACCTGAGGCTGTGGATGAGGCAGCGAAAGCTTTTGGAATGATGATGGGGCCTGTTGAGCTTGCCGATACTGTCGGACTAGATGTTTGTCTTGCGGTTGCGCAAAATCTTACTACGCATTTCGGTGGTCAAGTCCCACAACGAATTGTGGATATGATTCAAAAAGGTCACTTAGGTCGAAAATCTGGCCAAGGTTTTTATGTCTATAAAAATGGTAAGCCAGTTAAGCAAAAAGTCGCTGCACTGCCACAGCAAGAAGAAATTTCAAATAGATTGATCCTTCGTATGGTCAATGAATCCGCGATGTGTTTGCGTGAGCACGTTGTTGCAAATGCAGACTTACTTGACGCGGGAATGATTTTTGCGACAGGTTTTGCGCCTTTTAGAGGTGGTCCGCTTCATTATGCAAAACAATTTGGTAAAGAGCAATTGAGCGCGCTGGTGCAGAAGTTGGAGTCTCAATATGGTGAAAGGTTTAAAGCAGTTGAGATGTCAGAGTTAAACTGACTAACTTAATTTCTTCGGATACAAAAAGTATGTGGTACTCTTAATAAAAGCTGTTTTTAAGAGTAACCACATACTGCTATTTAACGCTCTTCTAACGCTTCGATGACTGCACCCAAAAAGCGTGTCGCTTCACCACCAGTAACGGCGCGGTGGTCAAAACTCAGTGAAAGAGGAAGGACTTGAGCTTGTATAAGTTGATTATTTTCGTAGATAGGTTTGTCAAACAAACGCCCAACAGCCAAAATAGCCACGGTAGGAGGGACGATAATTGGGCTTGCAAAGCGTCCTGCAAATTTACCAAAGTTGGATAGAGTGATTGTTGCCTGTTGAAATTGCTCTGGTGATAAAGAGCGTTCTTGAACTCCTGTTTTGAGATAATTGATTTGTTTGCGAATCTCTTCATCACTTTCTTGCTCTACATGTTTAATCACAGGAACAAAAAGACCCTCGCTGCTGTCAATGGCGAGTCCAAGATTGACTTCGTTAAAGCATTTTCTTGCGCCATGTAACGTATCAAACCAAGCATTGAGCGCTGGTTCATGTTTAACGGCGGTAGTAATGGCTCGAATTAAGCGGACAGTAATATCACCTTGATGAATCCATGAAGATACGTTTGCCTCATCAAAAATACTGACAGGTACAACTTCTTGATGTGATTGTGTCATACTTTGAAGCATCGCACGGCGCACACCTTTGAGAGGCTCAAAGCCCTCTATCAAAGGTGATTTTTTTGCACGTTCTTTTTCTAAATCTTCTCGTGTAATTAAACCGCTCGGATCTTTTGCAACAATATGAGAAAGAGAGATCCCCCATTGCTTAGCAAGTAAGCGAATTGCAGGTGTAGCTTTGATGCGTGAAGAGCTTACTCCGACTGTAAAGTTATCAGGACTGCTGTCTTGACTTTGCTCTAAATGACCCACAACCGTTCCCTGATCTTGACGTTGCTCTTCAGTTATAAATTTAACTAATGGTGTACCCGTTTTAATAATATCGCCAGGCTTGCCATATAGTTTGGCAATTTTTCCTCGTTGTGGAGACGGCACTTCGACGACAGCTTTGGCTGTTTCCATTGAAACAAGCGGTTGATCTACCTCAACTGTATCGCCTTCTTTGATAAACCATTCGTGAATTTCGGCATCCGGTAAGCCTTCGCCTAAATCGGGTAAATTAAAAATATCCATACTTACTCCATGATGCTTAAAATAGTTTGCTTAATGCGTGTGACACTTGGAATATAATATTTCTCTAATTGAAAATAAGGCATAATCGTATCGTAGCCTGTAACTCGTTGTACAGGAGCTTCGAGCGTGTCAAAAGCATTTTCCATAATTTGAGCCATAATTTCAGCACCAAATCCGCTAGTTTTGGCGCCTTCGTGAACAATGACGCAACGACCTGTTTTTTCAATAGAAGCTAAGATAGTATCAATATCTAAGGGCTTAATACTTGCAACATCAATGACCTCTATTGATAAATTTGACTCAGACTCAAGCTGTTTTGCAGCTTGTAGTGTCTCATGTAGACTAGCTCCCCAGCTAATGAGTGTCAGGTCTCGGCCTTCTTGCAGAGTAAAACATCGACCAAGTGGTAATGCAATACCATCATCTTCAACAGTTTGTTTAACTAATCGATAAATACGTTTAGGCTCTAAGAAAATAACAGGATCTGGATTTCGAATAGCAGCGAGCAAGAGGCCATAAGCACGTTTGGGTGAAGAAGGGATGACGACCTGTAGACCTGGGATGTGTGAAAATAATGCTTCTGTACTCTCAGAGTGATGCTCGGGTGCGCGAATACCACCGCCAAAAGGAGCTCGAAAAACGATAGGGCAATGTAGTCTTCCACGTGTGCGATTACGCATGCGTGCTGCGTGTGAGATGATTTGATTCATCGCAGGATAAATAAATCCCATAAATTGAAACTCTGCGACAGGTTTTAAACCTTGCGTTGACATTCCAACAGCAAGACCTGCAATCATTGACTCGGCGAGCGGGGAGTCAAAAACACGTCTTTCGCCAAAACGCTCTTGTAGGCCTTGTGTTGCACGAAAAACACCACCATTTTTACCCACATCCTCACCAAAAACGACAACATCTTTATCATGTGTTAATTCGTAAGCGAGCGCCTGTGTGACAGCTTCGACTAACGTAATCTCAGGCATTTGCTTCCTCCAATGCAGTAGCGCGTTGCTCAATCAAATAATCAGGCAATGTTGCATAATGGTAATCAAAAATAGCCGTAACTGGCTGTGCTTTTTTATTTAAATACTCATCGACAGCAAGTTGTATTTCTTGATTAATCTCGAGTGTCAGTGCTTCATCTTCTGCTTCTGACCAGTAACCTTCTTGCATCAAAAAAGATTTAAAGCGTAAGATAGGTTCGCGTGCTTGAGCCTCTTCGACTTCATTTCTTGGTTGATAGCGTGTGGCGTCATCGGCTGTCGTGTGATCCGATAGACGATAAGTTAATGCCTCGATGAGTGTCGGGCCGCCGCCTTGACGCGCATTCTCAATCGCTTCTCCAATGCAATGTCGTGTTGCTAAGATATCATTACCATCAATTTGTATACCTTTAAATCCTGCCGCAATGGCTTTTTGTGCGAGGGTTTCTGTCGCGGTTTGCTTTTTAATGTTGACAGAGATAGCCCATTGATTATTGTTGATAATGAAAACAACAGGTAATTTCCAGCAGCCCGCGACGTTGATTGCTTCATAAAAATCACCCTCAGACGTACCGCCATCACCAATACAAACGACTGCGACACGAGGCTCTTGTCGATATTGAAACGCAAAAGCAATACCTGCTGCATGCAAACATTGCGAAGCAATTGGTACGGCAATAGGGAAGTCTTGAGGGCAATGCTCAAACTGACTACCGCGCTCATCCCCGCCCCAGTAACTAAAAATATCAGACATTTTTACACCGCGTTGAAATTGCGCCGCGTAATCTCGGTAATAAGGAACAAAGACATCTTCTGGACGCATTGCATGTCCGATGGCGGTTGAAATGGCTTCTTGACCCGTAATTGGGGCATAAGTTCCCATTTTACCGGTTCTTTGAAGCGCGATAGCTTTTTTATCAAAAGCTCGTGTTTTAAGCATGGTGCGATAAAGATCTAGAAGTGTGTTCTTGTCTTCTGCAAACGCAGGAAAATCTCCTTGACAAAGACCTGCTGTATTTAAAAATTGGGTATACTGAATTTCAAAATGAGCTATGGTGGTAGACACGTCTGTTCTCAATGATGATTGTAACGTTCGAATAGAATACGCATATTTTTAGTTAAATCAAAGTGAAAAGTAATAATCTAATTTTAATAACGCAAGATTAGTTTGGTATGTGCTTGAGCTGAGTCTATCACCACTCCAAGTTGATACGCCTGAGCTAGATTCGACACTGCCAAGATTTTGGAATTGATAAAGTAAAGATAAGCTAAATTGAGGATGAAATTTCCAATCGATACCCGCACCTAAATCATAGGCAAATGCACCGATAGTTTTATCACCGAAAGCCGGGTTGACTCGAGGAGTAACGTTCGGATAAGCTGTTTCGCCATATTGACTAGCATGATTGAATGAGCCACCAAGACCCACTTGGATAAAAGGTGTAAACTGCTGGTATTCAATTAAATTTAATTTTGCAATTGCTAACAAAACATCTGCAGATGTTTTCCATGTATAACGATAGTTGGTAAATGCCGGAATGGAATACTGCTCAATTTGATCACCGATATCTGTTGAAAAAAGATGGTTGTAATACAAGCTAACGGCATATCCAGGAAACCATTTTTGTCCCGAAGTCCATGGAGAGGTATTTTTCCAGCGATAACCAAACTCTGCTGCAATAGCTGCTTGAGCGTTTGTTTGAGTAGAAAATTGGTCATAGTTATAAGGAGAAGTAAAGTTAGAGCCGTTTGCGATATTCATCGGGTTAACCACATTCAAGCGTTGCACTCCTGCACCTAAACCGACAAACCAGGGCTGCTCGGTTGAACCCATTTTAACATCATTGCTCGGAAAAACTTGTTCGGTAAACTGGATGGGTATAGATTTTTCTTGCTGATGTTCAGCATGGAACTGTGTTTCTGATAGTTGCTGACTAGCCTGCCGCACCTCTTGTGCGGTATGCATAGGACCGACGATGACAATAAAGTTTTTCTTTGAGTGATGGATAGCCACAGGAAATCGAACAACTTTTTTTAGCTGTTTTTCGAACTCTATCGCATTAAGATGCTGGGAAAAATTTCCCATTTGTATAAAGTAGTCACCTTTTTCTTCTGTTTGAAAATCAGATGCGCGCGAGAGGGTGTAGAACGTTTTTGTATCAGAATAACAAGGAAGATGCGCTAATATGAGCGCAGAAAACAGAATTGCTTTTACCCCATTCCCTCTCATACTGATATCCTTCTCGACGTTTTAAGGCGTATTTTAATAGGAATAACATGTTTTATATTTTCATACAAGTGAAGTACCATAGGCGATGGATTTTTTTGAGAGGAGTATTGATGTCGAACTTTGAAATATACCATTATGATTTGCTAATCAGAGAGCATCATTTAGACTCATTTGGGCATGTGAATCACGCGACTTATCTTGAGTTACTCGAAGAGGCGCGTTGGGAGTTTGTGACCGCAAAGGGATTTGGATTAGATATCGTGCATCAAACAGGCATTGGTCCTGTGGTTTTAGAGGTTCAAATTCAATTTTTAAAAGAAATTCGTTTACGACAGGCTGTACGAATTGAGTCACAATTGCTATCTTATGAAAGGAAGATAGGAACGTTACGTCAAACAATTTTGGATGAGTCTAATACAGTTTGTACACAAGCAAAATTAGTTTTTGGTTTATTTGACATGCAAGCACGTAAATTGATTACGCCAACGCAAACTTGGTTAGAGGCGGTTGGTGTGCTTGATGCTTTGATTTAGGAATAAAGATGACAAAATTGCCCGTTATTGTTGGTATGGGTGGAATGAACGCCGCAGGGCGTAGTTCGGGTTTTCATAGTTATAAACGCATGGTCTATGATGTGATGAAAGAGGACGCTATGCGTGCTACATGGCTTGATTTGGCACATCGTATGCAGCTTATAGACGGAGAAAATATCTCCCCAGAGGTGATTCGTCTTATTCAAGAAGGGACGTTAGTACGGCGGATAGATCATTTTGATCCTGAAAAAGTGCTTTATCAACATCGTGTTAAAGCAGAGCCTTTAGCGTCAATCATCGTAAAAAAATCCAAATTATCGGCAGGGTTGCTTCAGCACTTTGAGATAGAGCCGGTAGGGGAGCATGATGTTCGTTTAACGTTAAAAGAATCCACGGATATGCTCCTGCCTGACAGACTTCCACTTGGTGTATCCAGTGCAGGAATGATCCCGCATGGCTTTGATCTGGATAAGCTTTATAACGCGCATCATCATCCACGTGGTTTAAAGCTCACGGTCTACGGTATGTCTGATGCACTGAACTCTCTTGGGTTTGAGTGGTCTGAGTTATTAAAACATATTGAGCCTGATCAGATTTCAGTTTATGCAGGAAGTGCTTTATCACAAGTTGATGAGTGCTCACTTGCGGGTCTTGTCGCGCAACCATTGCTGGGTCAGCGTGTGAATTCAAAAATGATTGCACTTTCTTTAGCAGAAATGCCGGCTGATTTTGTGAACAGCTATATTATTAATAGCGTTGGAGCAACTGGTCATAATGTTGGTGCTTGTGCAACTTTTCTATACAACTTGAAGCTCGGCGCCCAAGATATTCAATCTGGACGTTCGCGTGTTGCGATCGTTGGCTGTGCTGAGGCGCCAATCGTCCCTGAAATCATCGAGGGATTCCGAGTGATGGGTGCTTTAGCAACAGACGAACAATTATGCCAAATAGACAATAGAAGCACCCCGGATCATCGTCGTGCTTGTCGTCCTTTTTCAACGAATGTAGGTTTTACGCTTGCTGAATCTGCACAGTTTTTTGTACTCATGGATGATGCACTGGCGCTCGAAATGGGTGCGCATGTCTATGGTGCTGTCGCTGGGGTATTTGCGCATGCTGATGGAAATAAAAAATCTATCGCAGGGCCTGGTGTAGGTAATTACGTGACCGTAGCGAAAGCTGTCGCATTGGGTCGAGCAATTTTAGGTGACCAGGGCTTACGGCAAACTTATGTTCAAGCACATGGTACAGGCACACCGCAAAATCGTACCACCGAAAGTCATATTTTGAACGAGGTTGCTAAAACATTTTCTCTAAAAGACTGGCCTGTGAGTGCTATTAAATCTTATTTGGGGCACTCTGTCGCGGTTGCTGCAGGAGATCAATTAGCAACGACTTTAGGTGTTTGGGCGCATGGTTGGATTCCTGGCATTAAAACGATTGATCATATTGCCGATGATGTGTACCACTCTAATCTTTCAATTTTACTTGATCATCGGCAAGTCGATGCACAAGAAATAAAAGCGACTTTTTTGAATTCAAAAGGGTTTGGTGGAAATAATGCGACCGCTGTTGTTTTATCTCCTACAGAAACGATGAAGATGCTCACACAACGTTTCAGTAAAGATGTTTTACATCAGCACCAGAAAAAAAATGAGCGTGTTGAGGAAATACGTCATTTAAATGATCACGAGGCATGTTTCGGTCGAGAGAGGATTGTTTACTCGTTCGGCGAGTCGGTGATGGATCAACAAGACGTCACAATGACATCAACGACAGTTCGACTCTCTGCGTTTGAAGAGGAAATAACGTTGCCGACAATAAATCCATATGCCACCGATTCGTAAAAGGATTATGGTTTCATAAAGCCGTCTAAGTTGGGTTTCTCTTTCAATTGAAACTGGTAAACTGCATAATAAGACATGACGCTCTTGATGTAGTTTCGTGTTTCATTGAAGGGGATAACCTCAATCCAGATGTCCGCTTCTTTTAGAGGGTAAGCATTCAACCAGGCTCGCACTTGTGTAGGCCCCGCATTGTAAGCCGCAACGGTAAGTAGAAGTTGCTGATGATAGTTTTTTGATAAATGAGATAAATAAGCCACGCCTAAATGGATATTTTTAGTTAGTGTAAATAACTGTTGCTTATTTTGATAAGAAATATGATGTAGTTTTGAGATCCAACTTGCAGTTTTTGGCATGAGCTGCATTAGACCATGAGCGCCAGCGTATGACACCACATCGTCACGGAATGCACTTTCTTGCCGAATAATTGCATAAATTAATGCCTCAGAAACGTGATATCGTTGACTTTGTTGCTTAATTTCACTGCGGTAAGCGAGAGGGAAGCGAAGTGCAAGTTGATTATTTAATTCTTCATCATTGCTTAAATAAACAGACTTACCTATCCAGCCTAAATCACTGGCAAGCCAGTGAACAAAAGCACTTTTTTCATCTTTGGGGAGCTCGCTTGCAAAATCGTTGGCTAATTTTGAAGCTGTGGATGTTTGTTTCGTATTGTAAAGCGTTTTAAGTTGATCGGTGACGGGCTTATAAATTACTAATGATGAGGTATTTATATTCGAAACCTCATGTGCAAACTCAAGCGGTTGATGAAGGCGAAGACTAGAAAGAAACCCATAGTAATTTCTACACATTGCCAATTTCTTATAAATTTGAACTGCTTCAGTACGTTGTCCTCTCGCTTCTTTTGAGCGAGCCAACCAATACTGCCAAATAGGGGTGTCGCGATTACTTGAGCGCTGAATTAGTCGTTCGACTTCGGCCCACTGATATTTTTTAAGAGCAAAACGAATTTGCCATTCAAGTAGAGACTCATTCATGAACTCTTGCTTGATACGTGTAAACCAGGTGCTTGCGTCTTTTTTGTTACGAACTGACTTATAAATTGCGATTTGTGCAATAAACTGTTGCTGTTGTGCTTCGTTTAGCAATCCGCGGGCTTTTGCTTGTTGCCAAAGTAGGTTGGCACTGTCAATATTTTGTAAAAGTAAGCGTTTGAGGCCGTAGAGATAAAGCTCGGCATCCAGATTTCCTGATTTTAATTGTTGAATTCGCTTAGGTGACTGATGTATCGCATCAAGCTGTGATGCGATGTGGGGTTCATTTTTTTTCAGTAAGTATGTTGCAAGAGAAAAATTTCGCTCTGCTAATGCAAGTTTGACTCGAGCGTGAATCATTTGCTCGTCAAACGCTTTATCATTGAGTAATAAAGTAAATAGTTTGTCGCATGCAGGTGGTCTTGACTCTCCTGTGAGCCAGAGTTTTTTTGAATTTTCTGCCGCTTTTTGCTTTTCTCCCTCTTGGTATAATGCGAATTGTGCATAACATTGCAAGCTGAGATCATTTGAGGGTTGATAATGAAGAAGATAGGTATGCCAATCATTACGCTGTGCAAGATCATAAAGCCATTTTTCACGCAGTTTTGTTCCTAAAGGTTTATTTTCATGAATGAACTCAAGAAAATCAGGCGTTGGTGTTGATGGAAGTTGCTGACTCCAACTTTGATAGTGATTAAATCGCTGTAAGTAAGCCTCTGAGGCGTATGCGACGGAATTAACAATACAAAAAATCAAAAGATAAACTATGATTGGCATAGTGCGTTTAATGTGGCGTGATAGTCATGTGTGTGAAAGAGTGCTGAGCCAATAATAAATGTTTTGGCGCCTGCTTCAGCGAGAGCTCCGATGTTGGTTGTATCAATACCGCCATCTACCGCAATCTCTAAGTCGGGATAAGTCTGAGCCATTTGTTTAATTTTAAAAATGACCTCTGGAATTAATCGTTGTCCACCAAAGCCTGGATTGACAGTCATCAATAGGACAAAATCAAGAAGGTGTCTACTCCATTCGATAGAAGCTAGTGGCGTAGCCGGATTTAAAGCTAAACCGGCTCTGCAACCCAATGAGCGAATTAAGCTGAGGCTTCTGTCTAGGTGGTACGTTGCTTCTGGATGAATGCTAATATTATCCACGCCGGCATCTGCAAATAGCTCGATGAGTGCATCAACGGGAGTCACCATAAGATGGACGTCTATTTTAAGCTCTGGAAAAGCTGATTTGATTTGTTTTGCGATATGAGGGCCAAACGACAGATTAGGGACATAATGATTATCCATAATATCCAGGTGCAATGTGTGAATACCACAAGTTTTAAGTGCTAAAATTTCATCCTCGAAACGCATCGCGTTTGCGGCGAGTAGCGATGGATAAATATGTGTAATGGGAATATTTTTTTTAGCCAAGATCTAACACCCCATTAAACAGCATGTTCACTGAGTAAATTTGCAGTTGAATGTTATTTGATACACCTGTATTACTTTTAAAAGTTTGAGGTGCGCCAAGAAGGTATCGTGCATCTACTGCTACTGAGAAAAAGTCATCCATATAATAGCTAGCCCCGAGAATCGCTTGACCCACAAATGTAGAGTTTGAACTCTTCACACTTTGTTGATTTGGTGTAACAAGTGTGCCATTGTAGAATATTTTCGTAACGTTATAGACATAAGAAAATCCACCACCCCCTCCGATGTAGGGGACTAGGCTGTTACTACCATCACCTAAAAAATCATAGTAAATATTGATAAGTCCTGAGCCGCTGGTGGTCGAGCCGTCTAGGCGGAAACCGGCTGATGAACTCGAGTTATTATAGATGGTGTAGTTTCCTA
This sequence comes from uncultured Legionella sp., assembly GCA_964471225.1. GTDB lineage: Bacteria > Pseudomonadota > Gammaproteobacteria > Legionellales > Legionellaceae > JAGVJT01. The sequence continues at coordinate 16,594 of CAYYEZ010000035.1, forward strand.
CACTTAGAAAGTTAAATGGGTTTTTATTGTATAAGGCCTCGAGTTCAACACGAAAGTTATCACAAAACCGAAGACCAATTTGACCGCCACCATCAATAAGCATTTGATAACCCAATGTGCTACTAATGTCTTGATTAGCAACTAAGGTCGGGATTGCCGTAGAGGGAATAGACAGTTGGTTTATGATGGTATTGCTGTTAGTTATTCCATGAACATTATGCTGGTAAGTCCCGCCGAAAATTCCGCCAACATATACGCCTGGTAAAGGCGAGATAGCTTGGGCACAAGAGATAAATGAGCCGAGTAAGACAGCACTAGTTATTTTTGTGAAACGCGAACGCATATTTAATCCTCTTACTTATAGCGAGCATTATCGAATCGATAAGCAACACCTAATAATGCGAAATGACTTTGAAATTTTGTTCCAAAGTTAAAAAGATTGGGTGTGGCAAGATAACGGTATCCCACAGACAAATTATAATTTTCAGCAAAGTTATATGTGATACCAGCAAGTCCTTGATAAACAAATGCGCTACTGTCAATTCGAAAATTCGTTTGTGCATTCGGCGTCAAGTTATCGAGTTGCTCATGCAGCCAAGCGTATCCGATACCAAATCCAAGATAGGGCTCTAAGGATGATAATATCCCTGGAAAGTCATAGTAAACGTTCGCAGTACCTGCCACACCATTGTTATAACCACCTACGTTGTTTTGACGAATATACTGTTCTGAAAAATGCGTGACATTCGCATTCAGATAGCTTACTTCTGCCTCGTAACGCATTGGGTTATTTTTATAACCCAAATTTCCTCCGGCCAAGTAGCCCGGTTGATGGGCGGCATCGGTATAACGAATATTATTGTTTACTTTATTCACATTACTTGGGATATATGCATATCCGACAAGTAGTCCGCTGTACCAGCCGTCAATCGGTGTTGCTGCCTGAAGCGTCGCTGGAAGGACGGTAACAATTAGTGGTAAAAAAGCAAGTCGCATCATGTTCCTTGCAGTTAAAAATGATGCCCCCATGTTAGCGTGTTGACTTTTTTTTGCAAGTATTATTGTCTAATTCTTTGGTTGAATGGATGAGTGATTCTGTTTTTTTGATGCTCTTCGTGGTATTATATTGATCAAGTGAATGAATTTTTAGTGACCCCATTGTGAATATTGTTGAGATTTGTAAATACCTAAAGATATCCCCTCTCGTTCGGAAAACAGGGACAGAACAAGTCTCAAGCGGGAAGCCTATTGCTCGTATTCTTACTGAGAATTTTGATAGTGCGCTACAAAACTTGCCTGGAGGACGTGAAGGAGAACGGCTGCATGCTTCAGTTACAAGCGCTTATCTTTCATCTCAAAAAGAGCTCGAAACGCATCCTGATCTAACACATCTTATTACAACAGCGCACGAATTAGGTGGTGTGTTAAAAGAAATTCCGCTTAATGAAATTCAGCCACTATTAATTCACTTGATTGATAAAGATCCTACTCAAAAAAGTGTGATTGCTTCAATCTTTGATATGACTTTTTTTGATAAATTATCTGTGGGACTTGCTGCAACTGTCACTGGAGCTTTTGCTGCTGCGGCAAGCGCTTATGTTGTGTATCGGCTTTCAGAAAAATTTATGAAACGCGTGCTTCAGGCGCCACCAGAAACTGCGCTAGATCAATTAATTGTCAATCAGGAAGGGCTATGTGCGGTTCTTGGGCAATTAAGTGAGTTCGAGTTATGTGAAGCGCTCATGGTTTTAAGGCATGTCAAATGTTATCAAACCATTATGGACGGTTATCAACCTCAAAAAAGCTCTGTGAAATTTACTCTTATGGGATTTGATTTGACACCAGAGTTGTTTTTGAGTTTTGCGCAAAATACTTTTAAAGGAGCTCAACTCAATAAATTAAAGCGATTATTGCAGGATGATACCGCAGACGATACGCTCACAAGACATCTTCAAAATAGCCGATTACTGAACAATACTGAGCAACAGGTGATAAGGCTTTTGTCAACTAAAGAAGAGAAATTACGCTATACTCTTGCGATAATTTCATGTCTTGAGCTGATCCATACATTAGATCAAGTGACCGTATTTACTAAAAAACAAGCTTCTTGGGAAAACCAAGAGGAAGCTTATCAAAAAATTTATCTTTTATTCGATTGTGTCAGTGCATTTCATACTAAATTAATGCGTATGTTAACGGATGAGGAGAACGAGGCACTAAACAAAATTTTAAGACAATATCTACCCATACATTTTTATTCTCACTTGCAAAATGCATTGATAAAAACTGTTGATGCGAAGATGAGCGGGGCATTTTCAACAGGGCGGATAAGCTACTACAATTGTGGTGCAATTGAACAGTCAGTGAAAGATCAAGAGGTGAAAGACAAACTCGACCTTTGTTTGCCTATAATGGAAAAGCTTTTGGCTATAAATGATGAAAAAACACCGAGTGGCGGAAATAAAAGTGCGAGTGCAGCAATGATTGAAGATGACTCTTCTGACGATGAAGAGCAAGATTATTATGATGCACGCCCAGGCACCTTACCGCCTAGTGAGCCAGTTAGCCCTCCTCCTACAAACGAAGAATTAGATGATATAGACTATGTGCTTGTTGAAAGTAAGCTCGGAGCTAAAAGATTAAATTCAGAACAATTAAAGGCTCTTACTCAGGATTTGAAAGCTTGTTTAAAGGACAACTGCATTCGAATTACTGGCAAGCTCGGTGAATATCATAAATCTAGAGAAGCAATTCGAAAAAAGGTTTCTTTTCTCACTCGTTGTTATGTGACGTTAGATAAGCTTGTTTTTGATACAGAAGAAAACACTAAAAAAAATAGAGCGATTCTCGCCTCTGTTTGTGTGCAGGTTTCTCTTTTGAGTACGATTGAAACCCATCATTTTTCATTAGTGACAGAATTTTCATCTGAAACATTAGATAAACTTGCCTCCACAAAAACCAAAGGCGCACTATCCTCTAAAAGTATTAAAGAAATTTTAGATAAATATGAACTAGCGGTTTTTTCTGATGAAAAAACACTTTTTCAAGTCATTAGATGCTTTAATGACGCTATTTGGCCTGTGGCTTGCTCTGCATTACTTCGCTTAGATAAATTTTTATATGACGCGCATGTTGATGTTCATACTCAGGAGAGAGCAGAGGAAGAAAGATCTGCTTCGACATCTTCTTTTAGTTTTTTTAATTTAGATCTGCGGATGCCTACTTTAGCCATGAGAATACCCACGTTAAATGATATATCATCTATCACAGAAAGGGTGTCTTCTACTGTAAGTTGGGCGCTCAGTGGGTTTTTTGCCATAAAGCAAGATGTATCTTCAGCGGAAGCCGCAACCGAAGAGACTAAAGAGTCGTGCGACCTGAGTTAATCTGAGTGTGTTCTCAGTAACGCTCTATGAGCGTCATCCTCAGCTTTGCCGTTCTAAGGATGACGCCGTGTGATCTACTTGTTCACTTGATGTGCATAAAATATACTATAATGTTAATTAAATAAACAGATGGTGTATTTTATGATTAATAAGTCCGCTTGTTTTTTGATGCCATGTCTATTATTTGACATAGGGCTTTCTTCTTGTCTTTTTTCAATAGCATCGCTAGCCGCAGACGTGGTGTCTGTCGAAAAGCCCACTGTACTTGCGAGTAACACCTTTATCTACAATCCGAAGACTCTGCGCTGGACGGCAATCGATGAGCACGAGCGTGTTATTCGCAGTGGACGAGGCTCTGGAGGCAGGGGGTATTGTCCAGATATTCATCGCTCTTGTAGAACACCGACAGGGACATATCATATTATTAGTAAAGGTGATGCACGATGCCATTCGAGCCGATATCCTGTCGGACGGGGTGGTGCGCCGATGCCTTATTGTATGTTTTTTAGTAAATACTACGCTGTGCATGGTTCTCCTGACGTGCCTGCTTATAATGCAAGCCATGGATGTGTTCGTGTCCGACCGAGCGACGCGCGTTGGTTGAATCATAACTTCATGCATATAGGCACAAAAGTGGTGATTAAGCCTTATTAAGTGGATTTGATAAGATCTGCCTAATTCCAGGTGATGTAAGTTTTATCTAGTTTGTTAGGAAAAAATTTGACGATTAATCCCTCAATCAGGCTAGATTTTTTTAAGAGGAAATGACTAATGCTCTCATTGTATGCTTGCTTCGCATATGCCAATCTGGTTTCGTTATTTGCAATTTCCTCTTGAAGTTGAAGGACATTTTTACCTGCTTTTAGCTCTGGATACTGTGCGAAAATTGTTGGCAGATGAAACGCAATTTTAGAGATCTCATTTTCGGCGGCAATACGTGTTTTTTCATCACCCATAGCAAGTGCCGCTTCTGCTCGGGCACGTAGCAACGTTACTTCTTTTAATGTGCTGCGCTCGTAATCCATAAACTCGCGTACGGCAATAATAAGAGATTGAAACGTATTAAAACGTTTATCTAATTGGATGTTAATTTGTTCTTTATTATGTTCAATAGCACTTAACATCGCAGCAAGCGTGTTATATTGGCTGAGTAAAAACAACCCAACTAAAATAATGGCAATTAGCGATGCGATAATAATCATACTCATCACACTTCTCAGTAGTCTTATGTGCTACCATCATATGCGATTATCGATTAGTATTAAAGCAAAAACATGCTCGGAGAAATTATGGATAATCCTTTATTTGAAATACAATCGGCCTCTTTTCCTGAAGTAGCCCCCAAGCTTCAATTGGAAGCCGTTTCTGCCTTAGAGAGTGGACGTGTTGTTTACCTTCCCAACATGGCTTTTTTGGTAAGAAAAGATGAGGAAGTCTTACTGCACCCAGAGATTTTGGCTTCTGGCGAAAAAAATGTGAGTTTTGATATCAAAACACAGCGTTTGTGTGGTATTGATGACTCTCAGTTGCATTTCAAAATGGAGTTCATGATTGAGCGCTTTGCTCATTTTTCACGCGGTCTAGTCGAGAAGTTGTTTCCACAATATCAATCCTCAATTCGTTGGGGTAGAACAAGCTATCGGCCTGCTGAAGTAGAGGGGCGAGTGACGTCAAAGCGTAAAGATGATACACGTGTGCATGTCGATGCCTTTCCGTCAACGCCTGTGCATGGGCAACGCATTTTAAGGGTATTTAGTAATATCAATCCTCATGGTGCGCCACGTGTCTGGCATTTAGGCGAGTCTTTTCCGCGATTACTGTCACATTTCGCTTCGCGTTTGCCTGCATACAGTCCTTTTAAAGCGCATGTTCTAAAATGGTTAAAAGCAACACGAGATTTTCGTTCAGCATATGATCATTATATGTTGTATCTTCATGATACAATGAAATTGGATGATGATTATCAACAAAAACTTACTAAATTTGATGTTGATTTCCCTGCTAAAAGTACTTGGATTGTGTTTACAGATCAAGTTTCTCATGCGGCATTGAAGGGTCAGTTTTTACTTGAGCAAACGTTTTATTTGCCTGTAGATGCGATGCAAAATCCAGAGCTTTCGCCACTAAAGCAGTGGGAAAAATATCTTGGATCGTGTAATATTGCTGTTCATTAATACAAATGCTGATGTCATGATTGAACTCAAAACGCCAGAACAGATTGAAAAAATGCGTGTTGCCGGTCGACTCACTGCGAAAGTTTTAGAAGCGTTGACTGCTTTTATTCGTCCTGGTCTCTCAACCATGGACGTGGATCGTTTTTGTGAAGACTATATTGTAAATACACTAAAAGCGATACCTGGTAGTAAAGGCCAATATGGTTATCCTTATTCTGTAAACACCTCTTTAAATCACGTGATTTGTCACGGTATGCCCGCAGATAATCAAATTCTGAAAGATGGTGATATCTTAAATGTCGATGTAACCGTGATATACGAAGGTTATTATGGTGATAGCAGTAAGATGTTTTGTATTGGTAAAGTAGCACCTCATGCGAAACGTCTGGTTGATGTGACTCAACAATGTCTTTATGAAGGCATTTCCATGGTTAAGCCTGGCGTGACCATCGGCGATATTGGAAATAAAATTCAAACTATTGCACAAAAAAACAATTACTCTGTTGTACGAGAATATTGTGGTCATGGTATTGGTCGAAAAATGCATGAGGATCCACAAGTTCCTCATTATGGTCGATCTGGTACCGGTGAAACTTTAGAAGAAGGAATGACCTTCACGATCGAACCCATGATTAATCAAGGGAAAGCGGATGTTAAGCATATTCAAAAAGATGGTTGGGGTATCGCTGTAACGAAAGATAGAATGCTTTCTGCACAATGGGAGCATACGATCTTAGTGACCTCCTCGGGCTTTGAAGTCCTCACGTTGCGTGAAGAGGAGCAAGGTGTGTTTTTGTAATTCTAGAAAAATTTTCACCTTTAAAAAAGCACCAGGAAGTATCATAAGAGGAGTTCAAAAAATACGAAATTTCACGAACTCCTCTTGAAGATTCTAGAGGGGGTTGAGAATAGGTGACACGGCTAAAAAACAAGCTAATTTGCTTAAAACTTAGCTTGAATTGATGAAAGAAGACTGGCTATTCGTCTCATTCAAGTTAAAATTTTTGCCCCTCAAATCTCAACAGACCTTAGCCTTCGTCCTCATCATCTAAACTAAAAGAGGAACCGCAACCGCAAGTTGTTTTTGCGTTAGGATTGCGAATGACGAATTGCTCACCTTGCAATCCTTGCACATAGTCAATTTCTGCATCTTTTAGATACTGAAAACTCATTGAATCAATAAGAAGTTGAACTTTATCTACGCCGTTGGAGCAAGATTGAATGATGGCGGTATCGTCTGGTTGTTGTGTTTCATCGAAAGTAAAACCATACTGAAAACCAGAGCATCCACCACCGGTGATGTACACACGAAGCTTAAGATTAGGATTATTTTCTTCTTGAATTAAAGTTGCTACTTTGTCTGCCGCGTTAACTGTAAAGAGAATTTCTGGTGAGTTCATAAACTTTCCATGATGAAATTTAAGTGGATTGTATCATAACTATCGAATGATTGCCTCGATCACAGCACTTCCTAAGCACTCATTTTTATCGTAAAAAACGATATATTGTCCTGGTGTGACTGCGCGTTGCGGTGTTGAAAACATGACAACATGCTGCTGATGTTCATCTGGTGGTGAAATCAAGCAAGGTTGTTCGGTTTGACGGTAACGTGTTTTAGCGTAACAAGTATGCGGAAGCTCAGGATGTTCTGCGATCCAGTGAATCGTACTGCAAATCAGTCCTTGTGCATAAAGCATTGGGTGTTGGCTTCCTTGAGCGACCAACAATGTGTTGTTGGGGATGTCTTTATCAACGACATACCAAGGTGCTGCAGTACCGTGCTTAGAACCACCAATATTCAAACCTTGCCGCTGTCCCAGCGTATAAAACATTAAGCCATCATGCTTACCAAGCTCATGACCCGCCAAATCATGAATAGGGCCTGGTTTAGTAAGCATGTATTCGCTTAAAAAAGATTTAAAACGTCTTTCTCCAATGAAGCATAGTCCTGTCGAGTCTTTTTTATCATGCGTTGTCAGTTCAAGTGTTTTTGCAAGTGCTCTGACTTCAGATTTTAGATAATCTCCGATAGGGAAGTAGGCTTTACTCAATGCTTCATGCGAGACTGCGCTGAGAAAATAAGTCTGATCTTTATCGCGATCTCGTGCTTTTAGAAGTCGAGTACGGGCTTTTGAATGATCGACCCGAGCGTAATGACCCGTGGCGATGCCTTCTGCACCCAGCTCTAGTGCGTGCTTTAAGAAAACGTTAAATTTGATTTCCTTGTTACATAATATATCTGGGTTAGGTGTTCTTGAGCGTGCATATTCGTCTAACATATACTGAAATACGTTATTCCAGTAAGTTTCAGAAAAATTCACGGTGTGAAATGGAATGTCTAATTTTTTTGCAACAGAGGCGGCGTCGTTTAGGTCTTGCTCTGCAGCACAAAATCCGGGCCTATCATCCTGTTCCCAGTTTTTCATAAACAAGCCTTCAACGTCAAAACCTTCGCGTTTTAGTAAATAAGCCGCTACAGATGAGTCGACACCACCGGATAAACCAACAATAATTTTTTTCAATGAATTGCAATCTTTTGATAACTTTGTGCTATTTTAATGCTCGAGAATAGGGAAATCAATTGATCATATTAGGATTTGCGTTAAAATAACGCTTTCTTTACTAGTGTTTCCTCAATGATTTGTTTAAAAACGTATAGTAAATACGACGAGCCGAGTATAATTGACTTTACGGTGGAAGAGCGTCTCCCTGCGTGGATTGAGTCGCCTTGTCGTTTGTGTTGCTCTTTTCTTGTGACCAGAGTTTCTGATTATTATCTATTAAAATTCACGCTTTCTGCCAAATTATCCATCGTATGTCAGCGCTGTTTAGCTCAAGATGCGTTTGATTATACCCTCTCCGGAGAGGTTGCTTTGTGTTTTACCGATGCGCGAGCAGACGAGCTCATGTCTTGCTATGATTGTGTTGTTGTAGAAGGAGATATGCTAGATCTAGAGGCTATTATTGTAGATGAGCTACATTTATCATCCCCTCAAATACCTCACGAGCAATGTAAAGAAGATATTGCTCTTATAATCCAATGATTGCTCGATTGTCATCCCTATTTTTAATGTAAGGAAAAAAAATGAAAAATTCATATACAGATAAAGTTAGGCGCCTCGTAGAATATCTAGAAGTAGAAGCTGAAATTATTCATAATCTTAGCGACTCTCCTGTGTCGGCAGCAGTTCGTTTGATTGACGCGACTATCGTGATTATGAACCATGCCAATGCGACTGGAATCGATCTTGAAGAGCCTAAAAAAATCCCACTTATTGTTAAGTTAGCGATTGAAAATCTGCAACATGAAATGCGTGGTGTCCCCCGCGACTTGAAAAGAAATCCGAGAGTTTTAGCTAAAGTAGCTCAATTGGAGGCTAATGAGCACGCTGATATCAAAGAGGCGATTACTGAGGAGATGGTTCAAGCTTCGCAATTGGCTCTTGCAAACATGCCAAAACTTAAAAAGAGCCCTAGTCCGTTAAATGCCGAGCAAAAGAAAATATTTCTGAATATGTTAAATGTCCTTTTAGTCAACACCGACACTCAATCTGAGCTTGAGCAAGATGAGCTTGATGAGATGCTTGCTAAAGGTATTCATCAAATAAAAAAACATGCTTATGCACTTGGATTGGCTGATGATGTATTTGAACAAGATAAGGATTTGGCTATTCGCCTTCGAGTATTAGACTCCTACGCGAGTTCATATGCTTTTGATGATGAGCCTCTTAGGTCGCTTTATCCTCACAGATTCTACGAAAAACAATTACCATTAACGCCTGAGGAGATAAAGCAAGCAACGCGTATTTTATTCAATAAAAATCAACTGGAAATTGTTGATAAACTTAAATCGGCATTTGAAATGCATGCAGATAAAGTAAAAGAAAATAAGCCATTACTTGATGCTTTGATCGATCCTTTGCGAGTGGCATTAAAGTCTTTTTCTGACACAGGTAATTTGGTTGAGTTTAAAAAAGCCGCTAATCAAATTCTCAAAGATAGTCAATCAACGATAGTTGCGCGTGCAGAGCCGTCTGCGTTTAAGAGTTTATACAATGCTGTTGTATTTGTATTACGCTCTTTCTTCAGGATATTTGACCATATTATCTCAACATTAACTTTTAGAGAAAAATTAATGCGCGATACTCAAACTCCATTAGCCATGCGCGCAACAGGTAAAATGCACTTTTTTACTTATTGCGATAACCCTCTGCCTGAAGCAGCTCAAGCAAAAGCTTCCTTAGAGACGCTGAAATCAGTGTTTGATAGCGCTATTGAAAAATTTGAAAAGATGGGCGAGAGCTCGCATCAGCAAATTTTAGCCTTGAATTAATTTTATACTCTCAAAGCCTAGCGAATGTAACATAAGCTAGGCTTTTTTTATTGAAGAAAATAAATGCAAACAAAACTATCAATCGAATTGAACGGCCCTTATGGTCAACTGATGTACGAGAAAATTGGGGAGGGCTCGTTTTCTACAGTTTATCGTACAGTGCCTGGTACAGCGTCTATGCATGCACTCAAAAAGCCCTCTCAGTATAATGTTGATACTTATGTGACATATCGGCGGGAGCTAGAAGTTCTTTCATTATTTGTTCAGCCTTACCCGCATCCTAATATCATTAAATTTATCCAAGGGTTTTATGAAGAGAGGCCTCATCTTTTCATAAACAATACTTATCTTGCTTTTGAATGCGCAAATCGAGAGGACCTGATGTCATATTTGAGTGAGTCTGCTTCTTTTCTTCCATCTCGAATTCGTTATAAAATCCTTTTGGGCGTTGCTCAGGGGTTAGATCATCTTCATACTAATTGTCTTTTAATTCATCGTGACTTGAAAGCTGAAAATGTAGTTTTAGACTTTTGCGATCATGAGATCGTGCCTAAAATCGTTGATTTTGGGATGTCTTTTTCTATTCCTAGTACTGACGCAGTGCTTGATAATGTGCCTTGCGGAGGTTCTCCTCCTTATATTTCTCCAGAAACTCTCGCCGAGCGCAGTTGTTCCGTGAAGTCAGATGTTTATGCTTTTTCAATACTTATGTATGTGATGATTCATTTTTCATATCCCTTAAATACTTTTTTTAGTAGCGAACACATTGATGAAATGAAACAGGGGCTAGAGCTAGTTCTTCAGGGCTATCGAGAAGAATTTTCTCCGTGTATTTCGATAGAAGATCAAAGGATGATCCATGATACATGGGCACCAAATCCAATAGATAGACCTACAGCGAGACAGATAGTTGAATATCTGCAATTTGTATTAACGAGCATGGATTTGTCGGATGTGGCACCAGTTTTTTCATTTCCCGAAAAAAAACGATTGAAATTATGGAAGGGCCCTAGATTTGGTATTTTTGATAGGCAAGAAAATGTTGTTTTAACGACAGCCGATTCAACGAAATCTAGTGAAGAATCATTGGAAGAGGCTGAAAACAGTTATTTGGGTTTTCTAACCGCTTGGCTTTCTGCTCCAAATTAGGTAAAATCCGCGTTTAAAAATGATCTTGTTTTGTTTAGGAGTTACAAAATGGCAGTACAACAGAATAAAAAATCACGCTCAAAGCGCGATATGCGACGTTCACATGATAGCTTGGTCAAGCCTACACTGTCTGTGAATGCGACAACAGGTGAGGTTCATTTACGTCATCATGTTACGCCAGATGGATATGATTGCCGTGGCGAGCGTCAGGTTATCATGACTGATACAGTTTACGAAGACAAAGAGTAATTTTCGTTGAAAACTACAACCATTGCGATCGATGCAATGGGAGGAGACCATGGCTTACGCGTCGTGGTCCCAGCTTGTGTTCGTGCAGTAAAAAAAGACTCGAACCTATCGTTGATGATGGTCGGTGATCGAGAGCAAATCTCGTATCATTTGAAGAAGCAAGGAATGTTAGAGCACAAACAGTTTTCAATTGTGCATGCTTCGGAAGTTGTTGCCATGGACGAGCTGCCCTCTCATGCACTCCGAAATAAAAAAGACTCTTCTATGCGTGTCGCCATTAATTTGGTGAAAGAAGGTCACGCCGCTGCCTGTGTTAGTGCTGGAAATACCGGTGCACTCATGGCAACTGCACGCTTTGTTTTAAAGACACTTCCCGGAATTGACAGGCCTGCAATTATTGCTGAGCTGCCCACTAAAAAGGGCCGTACGCGAGTGATTGATTTGGGTGCAAACGTTGATTCATGTGCAGAGCATCTGTTTCAATTTGCTGTTATGGGTTCGGCACTTATTCAAGCATTAGATAATAAGCCTAGCCCTAAAATTGCTGTATTGAATATTGGTGTTGAGGAAATCAAAGGTAACGATCAAGTCAAAAGAACTGCACATATGCTCTCTGAATGCAGTTTGCTTGCTTACGTCGGCTATGTCGAAGGAGACCAGTTTTATTCTGGTGAGGTAGACTTAATCGTTTGCGATGGGTTTGTCGGTAACGTTGCCCTAAAAGCAAGTGAGGGCATTGCGAATTTGATGCTAAGTACCATTAAAGAATCTTTCTTAAAAAACTGGTGGTATCAGTTTATTGGCTTATTAGCTAAACCTGCACTGATGAACGTTAAAAAGCGTATGGATCCTGCGCGCTATAATGGTGCGAGTATGCTAGGGCTGAATGGCATTGTTGTCAAAAGTCATGGTGGTGCTTCAGCACTTGCGTTTGAATTTGCAATAGAGGAAGCAGTGCAACAAGCAAAAATGAACGTTGTAGAGTTAGTACGTGATAAAATTGCTGACTTTATGAATGAAGGACTTATTTTATAGGTACTAGTAAGATGCATACACCGATTGCTCTAGTTTTCCCTGGTCAGGGGTCTCAATCTTTAGGCATGCTCTCAGAGCTTGCGGCTGAGCATCCTTTGGTTAAACACGTGTTCGATGAAGTCTCTCACGTCCTAAATGAAGATATCTGGACCTTAGTCTCTGAGGGACCATTAGAGCGTTTAAATCAGACCGAGTATACTCAAGTTGCGATGCTAGCAGCTGATGTTGCTGTTTTTCGTGTGCTTCAATCCCAAGCAAAATTACCCGAGACGATGTATCTTGCTGGACACAGTTTGGGAGAGTATGCCGCTTTAGTTTGCGCTGAAGCGCTCTCATTATCTGATGCGGCTATGTTGGTGCGAAAAAGAGGGCAATTGATGCAGGAAACGGTGCCTTTAGGAAAGGGTGCGATGGCTGCGATTGTAGGGCTTGATGATGATGTCGTTGAAGCGCTGTGCGAGCGAGTGAGCCGGCCCGAATCTCTTGTCGAGCCAGCAAATTATAATGCAATCGGTCAAGTTGTTGTTGCCGGTCACGCTGAGGCTGTTTCTTTGGCTGTTGAAGAAGCACAACAATTGAACGCACGATTAGCGATGGTCATTCCTGTTAGCGTTCCTTGTCATTGCGAGTTATTACGCCCGGCATCATTACGCTTTGAGTCTTTTGTCTTAACGACGCCTTTTATGAAACCTAAATATCCTGTGTTAAGTACTGTTGATTTGTCTCAATATGAGACAATTGAGGCAATACAAAGTAATCTTATTGCTCAGTTATATTTGCCTGTACGCTGGGTTGAGCTTATTCAAAAACTGCACGCACATCACGTAAAATATATTTTTGAGTGTGGTCCTGGAAAAGTCTTATCGGGTTTAGTTAAGCGTATTGAGAAAACACTGCCTGTACAGAGTATTTATCATCCTGCGTCGTTGAATGACGCTTTACTTATCTTAAATCAGCTAAAGGATTCACATGAGTGATTTACAAGGCAAAGTTGCCTTAGTGACAGGTGCGTCACGCGGCATAGGGGCTGCGATTGCGCAGTTGCTAGCAGAACGAGGCGCTTATGTTGTGGGAACTGCAACCACTGATGAAGGTGCGCATCGTATTGATGATTTTTTTAAAACTAATCATTTATCTGGTGAAGGCGCGACATTGAACGTGACGAATCAAGAAAGTGTTGATACACTTTTGGAATCTTTATCTTCGCGAGATAAATCGCCATCGATTTTGGTGAATAATGCCGGTGTGACAGCTGATAATTTGTTGCTGCGTATGGAAGACGAAGAATGGTATCGTGTGATAGAGACAAATTTAAATTCTGTATATCGTTTAAGTAGAGCCTGCTTGAAGCCAATGTTTAGGGCGCGATGGGGTAGAATTATCACTATTGGTTCCGTTGTTGGCTCATCAGGAAACTCTGGTCAGACGAATTATACAGCTGCGAAAGCAGGGGTAGTTGGGTTTTCTAAATCTCTTGCCCAAGAAATGGGTAGTCGTGGTATTACTGCGAATGTGGTTGCTCCAGGATTTATTGATACAGATATGACAAGAGAGTTGCCTGATGCTGTTAAGGATGAGATGTTGAAGCGTATTGCTTTAAAGCGTTTCGGTCAGGCGAAAGATATTGCATCGGCTGTTGCGTTCCTGGCATCAGATGCAGCGAATTATATTACTGGCGAAACAATTCACGTAAACGGTGGAATGTATATGGATTAGGGCTTGCGTTATTTTTTGAATTGAATAAACTGACGCATCATTGATTTTTTTAAACCGAAAGAGGAAATGCACAATATGAGTACAGTAGCAGAACGAGTTCGTAAAATTGTTGTTGAACAATTAGGCGTAAAAGAAGAAGAGCTCCGAAACGATGCATCGTTTGTTGATGATTTGGGCGCCGACTCGTTGGATACAGTTGAGTTAGTGATGGCTCTTGAAGAAGAATTTGAAACAGAAATCCCAGACGAAAAAGCTGAGAAAATCACGACAATCCAAGATGCAATTGATTACATTGAATCAAATTTGACTGATAAAGAATAAGACACGAATGGGCCGTGGCCGTTTTATTGTCTTAGAAGGACTAGAGGGCGCTGGAAAATCGACTGCAATGGCGACAATTCAGCGTGTCCTTGAATCTCGCGTGAATCTTGTGATTACGCGAGAGCCCGGCGGAACGACTGTCGGTGAATCTATACGAGAGATTTTAAAGCACTCTACTCATGCGGTGCCACTTGAGGCGAAGGCGGAGCTCTTGTTGTTCTATGCCGCCCGTGTGCAGTTATTGCATGAAGCGATACTTCCTGCGCTTGAAAGGGGGGATTGGGTTCTGACCGATCGCTTTGAGCTTTCCACTTTTGCCTATCAAGGTGGAGGACGTGGATTGGATAGACAATTTATCCATCAGCTTTCTGATTATTGTTTGTCAGGTTTTCAACCTGATTTGTTGCTTTTTCTTGATTTGCCACCCAAAGTTGGATTATCTCGTGTTGCTAAACGAGGCGAAAAAGATCGTATCGAGAGAGAACCTGATGCTTTTTTTGAGCGTGTTTATCAATGTTATCGGGAAGAGTTGGCGCATTTTCAGCACGCTCAAGTCATTGATGCAACACGTCCTCTAAGTGAAGTGCAACAGACTCTACAACATGTTTTAGAAACTTATCTGAATACTCATGGATAGCACAGACGCACTCATTTCAATTGAAAGTATAGAGTCTCATCGAAGAGTATGGGCTTCTTGCCAGTCTTTGTTGGCTTCAGAAACTTTGCCACAAGCACTGTTGTTATTAGGACCTAAACATACGCACATGCTCACATTTGCGTATCGTTGGATAGCGAGTGTTTTTTGTAAAGAAAAGTCGTCACCTTGTGGTCAATGCCGTTCTTGTGAAATGGTGCAAACAGGTTTTCACCCTGATTTAGTAACTTTGACTAAAGAAGAGGGGGCCTCAGCCATCAAAATCGAACAAATTCGGATGTTACAAGAAACAATTTATCAAACACCTTCTTGGCAACAGTTTCGATTTATCCTGCTTTATCCGATTGACGCACTTAATTTAGCTGCGAGCAATGCGCTACTGAAGCTGCTTGAAGAGCCTCCGCCACATGTGAAATTTATTTTAATTTCAGAAAGTTACCAGGTTTTACCCACATTACTCAGTCGCTGTCAGCGCCTTTATTTTAATAGTGCTGAAAGCTTTAGGCAACTTCATGTGAACTATATGAATATTGCCGAGCATTATCCTGAGACCTCTGTGCGTTATCAACTTAAACAAGAGCAAGGCGAGTTTTGTGCTCTGATTGAACGGTTATTGAGTAAAGAAGTGAGTGTATGCGAAGCAGCACTTCGTTGGCAAAAAGTTGAGCTGGATGACTTTTTGTGGTTTTTTTATCTTTTTACCGCAACGTGTATTGCGAAAACAAAGTTGGGTTTAACAAAGGAATCTTCAGAATTTAAAGTGATTCAGCAACTGTGTCGACGATTTAAACAGCCGATGCATTTGTACACAGTATTAGATAAAACGCTAGATTTCATGGCAACTTTAAAACAGAATATCGCGCTTAATCACGCGCTTGTGATAGAAAGCTTGCTTTTAAGCTTAATAGAGGCACCTGATGCATACATCTAACTTACCCCTTTTAATTGATTCTCATTGTCATCTAACTCAATTAGATCTCACGTCTTCAACGCTTGATGACATATTGAAAGAGGCCACGATGGCAGGTGTGGGACACTTTTTATCTGTATGTATTACGCGAGACGATATTCCTCATTTAGAGCGCTTAGCCACGCAATATCCCAATATTAGTATTTCAGTCGGTATACATCCTTCTGAAGAGGGTGTGGACCCTATCCATCAAGATGAATTAGTGTCATTGGCAAGTCACCCTTCTTGTATCGCGATTGGTGAGACAGGCCTTGATTACTATCACGAGCAAGAC
The DNA here is from genome assembly GCA_964471225.1 of uncultured Legionella sp. GTDB lineage: Bacteria > Pseudomonadota > Gammaproteobacteria > Legionellales > Legionellaceae > JAGVJT01. The sequence continues at coordinate 32,856 of CAYYEZ010000035.1, forward strand.
AACCAAGCTATCGAAAATCAACAATATTCTTTTAGGCAACATATTCGTGCTGCACGCGCGCTAAATAAACCGTTGATTATTCACACACGTGAGGCCAGAGAGGACACATTACGTATTATGCGAGAAGAAAAAGCGCATGAGGTGGGTGGGGTTTTGCATTGTTTTACTGAAACTTTAGACATGGCGTTAGAAGCGATTGATCTGAATTTTTACATCTCATTTTCAGGAATTATCACCTTTAAAAATGCTCTCGCACTTCAAGAGGTTGCCTCAAAGTTACCCCTCGATAAAATTTTAATTGAAACAGATGCGCCTTATCTTGCCCCGGTGCCTTTTCGTGGTAAACAAAATCATCCCGCACTTGTAAAATATGTTGCATTAAAATTGAGCGAGCTAAAGCAGATTTCTTATGATGAAGTGGCCAAAGTGACATCAGAAAATTTTTATCGTTGTTTTAAGTAGTTTCTATTTAAATGTTGTTTTAAAGGGCATTATGATTCATAATAGCACTTTTTATTTGGGTGACTTCCATGATTCCAGAAATATTTGCAGCAGTAATTGCTGAAACACGTCGTAAACACGGTCTTCCAACGAATTACCGAGCGCTTGATGAGAGCGCATGTATCTTCAAATTTATCCCAGGACAAGGTAATCGTCGCTTTTTAACTGGGAGTACGAGCGCGATAGAGGAAACAATAGAGGTTATTGTCGAGGCAGATAGCGCGGGTTTCAAGCAAGAAGAGCTAGCGAAGCTTTGCTATTATCTCATTTCCAGGCAAGTTGGTACGAATATTTTTTGGAACAAGATGCTCGGGCAGCAGTTTGCTGAATATTGTGCAAGTGTAATTTTAAAGCCATCTTATTTTCAACAAGCAGGACGACCTGTTTACAAGACTAAAACGCCTATTCTAGATAAAAATATGCAAAAAAAGCACAAAGAAATTACTGATTACCTGTGTGGCGCCAACCAGGGTAGATTTGGACTAAATACTTGGTGTACCCAAGAAGCCAAGGAAGCGCTGGAGTTTGTTGCTTTTATTGGTGCAGATTCATCAGACATTCCAAAATTAATGGATCAACTAAAGGAGCGTGCTTTTGCTTTAGAGGAGTGTTTTAGCGCATTTGAACTCGCAGCGTATATTTACAACGAGATTATTCGAATTCATCCTTATGTTGATGGCAATGGGCGAGTTGCTCGTGCATTGATGAATACTGTTTTAATGAATGCAGGGTATTCTGCTATCGATATTAAAGTAACTAAAGCGCTAGAAAATGAGTATGATCATGTTGTGAGTCGAATGGATTTTTGTGAGCTTTCAACATGGTTGAAACGAGTTTATGCGAAACAGTACCGAGGCATGTTCTTAATCGACACTCAAAAATCTTCTTCAAGAGAAGAGACGCTGGATGTCATTGATCAAATCGACCCTATTCCTGCTTCACTCGAGTTGGAGCTACGCTCTTATACGAAAAAAACACCAGGTATGTTTTTTAGCACAACATCTCCTTGTTTTGGTGAGGAATCAATTGATTTAAAACATGCTGCTCCTTGATTAAAATACTAAGGAAGAGACAAAAACGCTTGTCATCTATTGACAAGCGTTTTTTATTTGAGTTCTAATGGTTAATTTACCCGGAGGTGGGCTTAAAATGGACAGACTAACCTGGAATTCAGCGACTAAACGTAAGGCTTACTCCATTTTTTTCTTGGCAGCATCTTTTTACTTGTATGAGTTCGTCTTACAAGTTGCGCCCAGCGTCATGGCTGCACCTATGATGAATACCTTCCATGTGACTGCGGAAGGATTCGGCATTATCTCAGCGTTTTATTTCTATGCCTATGCGCCAATGCAAATGCCAGCAGGTATTCTTTTTGACAGATATGGGCCTCGTAAATTGATGACTGCAGCTTTGGTGCTGTGCAGTTTGGGTTCTTTTTTCTTTGCTTCCACAGAAAGTGTAATCACTGCTTCCTTGGGGCGTTTTTTGATTGGTATTGGCTCAGCATTTTCTTTTATTGGTGTTCTAGTCCTTTTGTCACGTTGGTTTCCACCTAAACATTTTGCGATTTTAGCGGGAATAGCGCAGGCAATGAGCTCTGCCGGAGCAATGTTTGGTGAAATGCCTTTAGCTAAGCTGATTGAATTGACTGGTTGGCGTGAGGCGAGTTTTATTCTCGCTGGTGTTGGTTTACTGCTTGCTCTGTTGCTGTGGGCTTGTATTCGTGATTACCCTCACCAATCGACACAGAAACCGCCCTCATCTCGAGTCAGAGATGAGTGGAAGCGTTTACTTCAAGTCTGGAAGCACTCTTATACTTGGTATACTGGTGTTTATGCTTGCGCAATTTGGACTCCTATTGCAGTATTCGCTGTACTTTGGGGTGTTCCCTTCTTGCAAGAAAAATATCAAGTTAGTGTTGTGATGGCTTCTGGTATGTGTAGTATGATTTGGATTGGTATTGGTGTCGGCAGTCCTTTATTGGGTTGGGTGAGCGATCGCTTTTCAAGCCGACGCCTTGCTTTGGGGATAAGCAGTGTATTTGGTTTTGTTTCAACCCTGCTCTTACTTTACGTGGATATGCCCATTTCAATGATGTACGTTGTTTTATGCTTACTAGGTTTGGGTGCTGGTGGACAAACTGTGAGCTTTGCTGTTGTCAAAGATAACAATCCTGCCCACCTTGTCGGAACTGCTTCCGGATTTAATAATCTTTCTGTACTTATTGGTGGAGCTGTATTTCAACCGTTAGTTGGCGTTTTCTTGCAACATCATACGAAAGTACAGCAGTTAGACGGCGTATGGCATTATCCTATTACGAGTTATCAAACCAGTTTGCTTGTGATGCCTTGTAGTTATTTATTAAGTTTGTTAGTTGTTTTATTCTTGTTAAAAGAGTCGCATCCGGCGCGTATATAAGGCTTGAAAGGGAGCTGATTTGCAAATCATCCTAGGGATAGATCCAGGCTCAAGAACCACAGGTTATGGCCTTATCTCCGTTAAAAATCGGAAGCTTACCTATTTGGACAGTGGTTGTATCAAGACCCCAGAAGGTGCGCTTCCTGCTCGTTTGCTTGAAATTTTCAATGGTGTGTGCCAATTAATGGAAACCTATCAACCTAGCGAAGTCGCCATAGAGCAAATATTTATGCATGAAAATGCAAGCTCTGCATTGAAGTTGGGGCATGCGCGAGGGGTTGCTATGGTAGCTTGCGCTTCACATCGTGTCAGTGTTTATGAGTATACTCCTCGTGAGGTCAAGCTTGCAGTTGTTGGTTATGGTGCGGCACAAAAAGAGCAGGTAAAGCAGATGGTCATGCGACTTTTATCTTTATCTAAACCACCACAAACTGACGCTGCAGATGCGCTAGCCATTGCGATTTGTCATCAACACATGCATACTGGCCTTCAGTCTTTACTCACTGAGCGTGTTCGATGATTGCTTGTCTACATGGGAAAATAATCGACCTATCTACCCCAGGGAAAATTGTCCTAGATGTGCATGGGGTCGGATATGATGTTGAAACATCTTTAACGACTTTTTTTAAACTAGAGCCGCATCGAGATGACTTGACTTTGTTTATCCAAACCATTGTTCGTGAAGATGCATTTTTGTTATATGGATTCATTGATAAGGAAGAGCGTGCTTTATTTAGGGCGTTGATTAAGGTCAATGGTATTGGACCGAAAATGGCTATCGCAATTCTCTCAAGTGCAAATCCAACTGATTTCGCACGTTGTGTTCAGCAAGAAAATGTCGCGCTTTTAACAAAAATTCCTGGTATCGGCAAAAAAACCGCGGAGCGCCTAATTGTTGAAATGAAGGATTCACTTAAGCAATTATTACATAGTGATGAAATCTCGCATGATCCTTCTGAAAATGCGCTGGCCTTGCAGCAGCAACACGAAGCCGTGAGTGCATTAGAAGCACTTGGCTATAAAACACAAGAGTCCCTCAAAGTGATTCGTCAAATTGATGATGGGCAAAAAAATGTCGAGCAATTGATACGGCAAGCGCTACAATTGCTGTCGAGACTGCCTGCATGAGGTTAAACATTATCGGCCTAGGACGCTTAGGAAAGACATTGGCAAGATTGTTTATTGCTCATGACTTACTTGAGGTTCAATCGATTTGTAGTATCAATCAATCAAACGTACACGAGTTTATTCGTGAAACTAAGCAAGGGCAAGCGTATCGCGATATAAGAGAAATACCTCGTGCCGCAATCACAATGATTAGTACACCAGACAATGAAATTGAAAGGGTTGCGCTTAATCTTTCGATGAATTTGAATATTCAGCCTGGTGATATCTTTTTTCATTGTAGTGGTCTTTTGTCTTCAAATGCTCTTCTTCCTATACGCGATAGAGGCGGTATCATTGCTAGTGCTCATCCTTTAAGGAGTTTCACGCATCATGTTCAAGAAAGTTATGCTGGGACTTATTGTGCGATAGAAGGAGAGCAACAAGCGACAGCTTTTCTTCAAAACCTTTTTAAAAAAATTGGATTTATTCCATTTATTATGAATTGTGATAAGAAGGTGTTGTACCATGCGGGCGCAGTTTTTGCATCCAACTATTTAGTAACCCTGTTTCATCAAGCGACTCGTTGTATAGAGGCAGCAGATGTCTCTCCAGAGATGTCTAAAGAAATCGTCCTTTCATTAATGCAAGGTACATTGGAGAATCTCAAAAATCAAGATGCAGGAGACGCACTCACAGGCCCGTTGATGCGGGGTGATACAAAAACAATTGCAGCCCACTTAGATGTGCTCAATGATGCGAAAGCACTCTATCAAGAGCTTGCTAAAGCGACACTTCCCTTAACTCAACATATGGAAGAAACGCTTCATAAGCTCAGACAGTTACTTGATTGATGAGTTAGTTCTTTTCTCTAAAGGTAATGCGGCCTTTAGTGAGGTCATAAGGCGTCAGCTCGACTTTCACTTTATCTCCAGTCAAGATGCGAATATAGTTTTTTCGCATGCGACCTGAAATATGAGCGGTGACTACGTGACCATTCTCAAGTTCAACTCGGAACATGGTGTTGGGGAGAGTGTCAACCACGACACCAGACATTTCAATGTGTTCTTCTTTTGTCATAAACCTATCTCGTGTTAAATCGTTGTAATACTGCCCGAAAAATCAAAAAATGGCAATCATTTCAGATAAGATCGCTGCCATATTGTGCGTGATATTCGATTAATTTGTTTGCTAAATTATCTTCAGCTTGGTTTTTAAGATATTCGACGAGATCAAAAAACGTAATAATAGAATAGACCTGAATCCCTTGATTCTTAATTTCATCTAGTGTGGAGTGCGAGCTTAGACCGCGCTCACACCGATCGAGAGCAATCAAAACTGCAGTAAGCTGTCCGCCTTGTTGCTCAATTAGTGTTTTAGATTCACGAAAAGCTGTGCCTGCTGTGATCACATCATCAATCATGATGGTTCGACCGTCTTTTAAAGGCGCGCCGATGAGTGAGCCGCCTTCACCATGATCTTTTGCTTCTTTTCGATTAAAGGTAACCGTCGTTGAAAATGAGCGCTCAGCTAGCGCCAAGCTTGTGGCAGTTGCAAGAGGGATGCCTTTATATGCCGGACCAAATAAATGTTGTACATCAATTTGATGTATTTGAATGAGATCCGCATAACGTCTTCCTAATTCGAGTAGATCTTTATTCTGATAAAACATGCCTATGTTGAAAAAATACGGGCTAACTCGACCAGATTTTAATGTGAATTCTCCCCATTGCAATGCTTGGCATTTTAGTGCTAAGGTGATAAAACTTTCTTTGTCTAATTGCATATTAGTCTCTGATGTAAAAAAGATGAAAAAATCATTAACAATAAATCAAAAACTGGTATGCTAAATCAGAAACAGGATAAAAACAATACAGGAGGTTATGGAATGTCGCAACGCGAAGTAGGCATTGTGAAGTGGTTCAATGAGAAAAAAGGCTTTGGTTTTATTGTGAATGAAAAAGGCGAAGATATTTTTGTGCACTATAAAGATATACAAGGTACTGGCTTCAAAACACTACACGAAGATGACAAAGTTAGTTTTGTCGCAGATAAGGGACCCAAAGGCTTAAAAGCTCAGGATGTCATGCTTTCTGAACACGCCGCGGCTTTGGAAACCGAAGAGGCTTAGTGTCCTCTTCGTTCGCCTGGTCCACGTACATTGTTGTGGCTATTGCCGATTAGAGCTCGAGCCAGTTTTTTGCTGGCAAGAAATCAGTATAGAGGCGATGCTCTGCACTGTCAGGCTCAGGTGACCAGTTATATTGCCAGTTTACTTCGGGAGGCAGAGACATAAGTATGGACTCTGTTCTTCCGTTGGATTGCAATCCAAAAATAGTTCCCCTATCGTAGATCAAATTAAACTCTACATAGCGACCACGTCTTAAGCGCTGAAAATGCTTTTCTTTTTCACCAAAAGGGGTGTCTTTACGTCGAAGTACGATAGGTGCGTATGCTTTGATGTAGTGGTTTCCGATGCTTTGCATGAGTCCGAAGCTATGCTCGAAACTTTGTTCGTGCAGGTCATCAAAGAATAAACCACCAATTCCTCGAGCCTCTTGTCGATGTTTTAGATAAAAATATTCATCGCACCAGCTTTTGTAGCGCTCATAAACATCATGCCCAAACGGGTCGCAAGCTGCTTTTGCAGTTTGATGCCAGTATACGCAATCTTCGTGAAAACCATAATAAGGTGTTAAATCGAATCCACCACCAAACCACCAATATTCACTTCCTGATTCTGTTTTGGCAGTAAAAAATCGCACGTTAGCATGCGACGTTGGGATATAAGGATTATTGGGGTGAATGACTAGCGATACACCCAATGCATGAAATGTAGCACCTTTTAGCTCTGGTCTATTATGCAAAGCTGCAGGAGGGAGATTCTGACCATTGACATGAGAAAAATTAACGCCTGCTTTTTCAAATACTGCACCGCCATGTAAAGCACGAGTGACTCCACCACCACCTTGCTCTCTCTGCCAGTTTTCTGTACAGAAAGTTTCTTTCGAATCGATGCTTGCTAACGTATCACAAATGGATTGCTGCAACGCTAAAAGGTAAGCTTTAACCTGTGAAATTGCATCATGAGGCAGAGGAAGTGCATTCATGGCTTGCTCCTTGAATTAAAGGAAACATTTTAAACAATATTGAAGATGAGATACAATATGTTTTTTTATTTATAATTCATCATGCCTAGACTCTCTATTGCACCAATGATTGATTGGTCTTATACCCATTTTCGTGTTTTGATGAAAATGTTGGCACCAAACGCGTTGTGTTACACTGAAATGCAGACAGTCCAAGCCATTCAGCATCAGCCGAAGCGCTCACTTGATTTTCATGCGAGCGAGTTACCTCATTTAGCTTTACAGCTTGGAGGCTCAGATCCTAAGTCATTAGCTGAATCCGCAAAAATTGCCGAGCAATTAGGATTTAGTGAAATTAATTTGAATCTTGGATGCCCGAGCGATCGGGTACAGCAAGGAAAGTTTGGTGCATGCTTGATGTATGAACCTCTGAAAGTAGCCTCGTGTATTGAGGCAATGAAAAAAGCAGTGAAAATTCCTATCACAGCTAAAACACGTATTGGTGTTGATGAAAATGAAGGCTATGACTTTTTATATCGTTTTGTTGCACCACTCATAGATCAGGGTTGTGATAAACTGGTGATTCATGCGAGGAAGGCATGGTTAAAGGGTCTCAGTCCTAAACAAAATCGTACCATTCCACCTCTGCACTATGATGTTGCTTACCAGATCAAATCTGCATTTCCTAATATCCCTGTTATTATTAATGGAAATGTTCATAGAAAAGATATTGAAGAGCACTTGAGACATGTTGATGGTGTGATGTTAGGGCGAATGGCTTGTGATGATCCTTATCAAATTGCTTGTATCCACCACGATCTTTACCCTGAGACGATTAAGCCAACAAGAGTAGCGGTTTTAGCTCTTTATCTTTCATATCTACAACAGTTATCTTCTGCGTCGTCATATCACACCTCCTTGATTATCAAGCCTCTTTTGAATTTAGCGCATGGTCTGCCACAAAATAAAACTTGGAAAAAGCAATTACTGATGCTTGAATCATGGGATGATTGGAAAAATTGGGACACCATCTTGTATTCTCTCGAGCAACTTGAAGACGGAGAAGGATTTACTCAGCGAGCGGTCTAATGCGAACAGACCCTAGAATTTGCAAATGATTTCGAGTACATTATCTCCCTTTAAATCAGTTTGGCTGATAACCAGGAAGAGTGAGCCCAATGCTTAATACGTTAATGAAGAAGATATTCGGTAGTCGTAATGAACGTACGTTGCGACGAATGGAAAAAGTAGTACAGCTCATTGCAGCTTTTGAGCCCGAACTTCAGGCACTCTCTGACGAAAAACTCGCTCTTAAAACAGAAGAATTTAAAACGCGTCTTAATAATGGTGAAGGTCTTGATGCATTATTGCCTGAGGCTTTTGCTGTGGTCCGCGAGGCCTCAAGACGAACCATAGGTCTTCGACATTTTGATGTTCAACTTATGGGGGGCATGGTCTTACACGAGGGGAATATCCCAGAAATGCGTACCGGCGAAGGTAAAACCTTGACCGAAACCCTGCCTGCCTATTTAAACGCATTAACGGGGCGTGGTGTGCATATCGTGACCGTGAATGACTATCTTGCAAAACGAGATGCGGCGTGGATGAATCCTATCTATGCTTTTTTGGGACTGAGTGTTGCTGTGATTTATAGTGACATGCCGCATGAAGAGAAAAAAGCCGCTTATCGTGCTGATATTGTTTATGGAACAAATAACGAATTCGGGTTTGATTATCTTCGTGACAATATGGTGTTTAGCCTTGAAGATAAAGTACAACGAGATTTACATTTTGCAATTGTGGATGAAGTAGACTCCATTTTAATTGATGAGGCAAGAACACCATTAATCATTTCTGGTGCGGCTGAAGATAGCTCTGCGTTGTACTTGAGAATTAATAAAATTATTCCAAAATTGACGCAAGCTTCTGGTGATGATGAAGCGCTTGATGGCGACTACACTATCGATGAAAAGCAAAAACAGGCGCATCTTACAGAAAAAGGTCATCAGCACATAGAGGAGCTATTAATCGAAGAGGGGTTGTTACAACCCGGCGAGAGCTTATATCACGCAGCAAACATCATTTTAATGCATCACGTCAATGCTGCATTAAAAGCGCATGCCATGTATCATCGTGATGTAGAATATATCGTTCAGAATAATCAAGTTGTTATTGTGGATGAACATACTGGACGTACTATGCCTGGTCGGCGTTGGTCTGAGGGCTTGCACCAAGCTGTTGAAGCCAAAGAGGGTGTGCCTATTCAAAATGAAAATCAAACACTTGCCTCTATTACGTTCCAAAATTTATTTAGACTCTACGATAAATTAGCAGGAATGACGGGAACAGCAGACACAGAGGCTTATGAGTTCCAAGAAATTTATAATCTTGATGTCGTCGTTATCCCCACGAATAAGCCAATGATTCGTAAGGATGCGGCTGATCAGGTTTATCTAACACAATCAGACAAATATGAGGCTGTGATTGCCGATGTGCGTGATTGTATTGCACGTAGACAACCCGTTTTAGTTGGAACTGCATCCATCGAAGCCTCCGAGGTTTTAAGTCAATTGATGCAAAAAGCTAAGATTCCACATCAAGTGTTAAATGCAAAATTTCATGAAAAAGAAGCACAAATCATTGCAGAGGCTGGGCGCCCTGGTGCGGTAACAATTGCTACAAATATGGCTGGTCGAGGTACGGATATTGTTTTGGGCGGTAGTTTGTCTGCTGAATTGGCTCAGCTTCCAGAAGATGCCACTGAAGAGATGCGTCAAAAAATTAAAGAAGATTGGCAACGACGTCATGATGAGGTGATAGAAGCGGGCGGCTTAAGAATTATTGGCTCAGAACGACACGAATCACGTCGTATTGATAATCAGCTACGCGGTCGTGCCGGGCGTCAAGGCGATCCTGGAAGTACGCGCTTTTACTTGTCTTTAGACGATGCCTTGATGCGTATTTTCGCTTCGGAGCGTGTCGCTAATTTAATGCGACGCTTGGGGATGAAACCTGGTGAGCCAATTGAACACGCATTGGTGACAAAAGCAATTGAAAATGCACAGCGGAAATTAGAAGGGCATCATTTTGATATCCGTAAACAATTATTGTCTTATGATAATGTGGCGAATGAGCAGCGAAAAGTAATTTACTCACAACGTGCTGCAGTCATAGCAATGGATGATCCACTTGATACGATTGATGAGATGCGTGATGAAGTTATCAGTAACTTAGTTGAGCTTTATATTCCTTCCCAGAGTATGGAGGATCAATGGAATATCGAAGGATTAATGACTGTGTTACAGGATGACTTTAAACTAGTGGTTCCCGTTAAAACTTGGGTCGATGAAGATCACAGTATTATGCCTGAGCAAATCAAAGAAAAAATTATGGCGATTTGTAAAGAAGCTTATCAATCTAAAGAGCAAAAGCTTACACGGGAAATTCTAACGCAATTTGAGAAGTCTATTATTTTACAAACGATGGATAATCACTGGAGAGAGCATCTTGCTGCCATGGATTATTTGCGTCAAGGTATCCATCTTCGAGGGTATGCGCAGAAGGATCCCAAGCAGGAGTACAAGCGAGAGTCGTTCACGTTATTTTCTTCTATGCTTGAACAGTTAAAATATGATGTGATTAAGCTCTTATTTACGATTGAAATTGCAACCGCTGAAGATGTCGACGCAGTTGAAGCGCAGCGCCGTGCTGAACATGCCTCAAAATTACAATTAATTCATGATGAGCCAAACGTATTAGATGAGGTTGTGCCACCACATGCGCCTGTGCAAGCAACGTTTAAGCGTAATGACCAAAAAATTGGGCGTAACGACTTGTGTCCTTGTGAGTCTGGTAAAAAATACAAACAATGCCATGGACGAATTGAATGAGTATAGTAATCCCAGTATCTTTAGCGTTTATCACTAACGCTGATCAGCATGTCTTGATCACTCAAAGAGGTCAAAAAAGTGACATGGGAGGATACTGGGAATTTCCTGGCGGAAAAATTGAGTCACAAGAAACACCAGAGAACGCCTTAAAAAGAGAGCTGCTAGAAGAGCTCGGAATTCATATCCATAAACCTCGTTTTATTACCGAGCTGCTGCACGAATATCCTCACCGGACAGTGCTTCTTTATGTTTATCATGTCACCGAGTATTCTGGTTTGGCGCATTGTTGTGAAAAGCAGCAAGGAATGCGATGGGTGGGGATGGATGCTTTACCCCAATATCAGTTGCTTGAAGCAGGATTTCGGCTCATCCCATATCTTGCTCCTCTTTTAAATCTGGCGTACGAACCTGATGCTTGAATACGCTTATCATCCAGTTTTGCTAGAAGAAATTTTTCGGTCGATCTTATCAACGAAAAAAATTCATGTCATTGCGCCTGCTTCTGGTCTTGAAGAGCAAGAGCTTAATCGACTCCGCAAGCTTCCATTTTTATCTACATTTATTCCTGAAAATCTTATAAACCCGGTCATTCCTTATCATGCGAATACAGATGAAATGAGATTGGCTCAGCTGAAAGTTGCTTTATATGAATCAGAGCCAGAAGACATCATTTGGTGTCTGCGAGGAGGGTATGGTAGTGCTCGGTTGATTGATGATTTGCAGAAACTATCTCGACCGGAGCACGAGCGAACATTTATTGGATATAGTGATTTAACTGCGTTACATCTTTTCTTTTCTCAACAATGGGGATGGCGAACGATTCACGCAGCAGGTTTTGCTCAATTATTAGCGCCAAAATGGGATAAAGAAAACTTTACACGTCTGGCGCAATTAATTGCAGATCCTAAAGCCCCTCAAAGTATGAGCTTAGTGCCTCTCAATACATTAGCTGAAACTTCTCGGTCGATTCGAGGTCGAATGAATGGTGGAAATTTAACTCTCGTTGAAAATAGTATTGGTACTGTTTGGCAAATACGCACTTCTGGATGCATCTTGTTTCTCGAGGAGGTGGGTGAAAAAGGATACCGTATTGATCGTGCATTGACGCATCTTAAGCAGGCCAATCTTTTGAATGATGTGCGTGCAGTTGTTTTTGGTGAGTGTATTAGTGATGATGAAGAAGTCGTGATGTTTGCTTTAAGACGTTTTGCAAATGAAGTAAATTTTCCTGTCTTTCAATCGCAAGTATTCGGCCATGGAGTCACGAATTATCCGATTGTATATCAATCCGAAGGTACAATCGAACAGCTTGTTTTACATATGCAAGTAGGTTAATGTGTCCAAAACGAAGGAGCGGATGATGCATAAAAAATTATGGCTGTGTGTGCTTGGTTTTATCGTTTATTTACCTTTTGCCGAGGCCTCTTCGTCTCCGGTAGGGCGGTGGACGACGATTGACGATAAAACTGGCGAGAAGAAAGCTGATATCGAGTTGTCCATGAATCACGGTAAACTTTACGGCACGATTGTACATCGCTATATGAAGCCAGGAGATCCTGAGCGCTGTACAACTTGTCCGGGTAAATTTAAAGATAAGCCGATACAAGGACTTCAGTTCATTTGGGGATTGAAAGACTTGGGTGATGGCTCGTGGGGTGATGGAAAATTAATTGATCCTAAAACGGGAAAAATCTATCACTTAAAAATGGCTGTTAAAAACGATCAGCTGCATGTTCGTGGTTATATTGGAGTGCCTTTGCTTGGTCGTACACAAGTTTGGATTCCGGCAAAAGGGTAGTGCTCATGGCTGTTGCAAAATCACAAAAAAAGTCTACGGTAGAAACACTTAAACGTCCACCGCACTCTCTTGAGGCGGAGCAGTCGATTATTGGTGGATTAATGCTCGATAATCTTGTATTAGAGAAAGTTGAGCATCGTTTATGCGAAGCTGATTTTTACCGGTCAGAGCATCGTGTATTGTATCGGGCAATCCTCCAGCTTGCGCGGCGTTATCAGCCTTTTGATGTCGTGACTGTTCTAGAGACTTTAAAGTCGAGCAATACGCTTTTGGACGCAGGAGGTGAGGCTTATTTGTTTGAGCTTGCACACAACACACCGAGTGTTGCCAACATTAATGCTTATGTTGATATTGTGCGTGAAAAGTCGGTACAACGACAACTTATTTCTGTTGCTGGTGATATTGCAGATTCTGCGTACGAACCTGGCGAACGGATGATCTCAGATTTATTAGATTTTGCTGAAACACGTGTTTTTGCTATTGCCGAGCAGACTGCGGCTGATGGCGGACCTGAAGCAATAAAATCAGTCCTTGTGCGGACAGTCGAAAAAATCGATGCTTTATATCATAGTGGTGCCGCAGTGACTGGTCTTGCAACCGGGCTTACCGATTTAGATGAGCTAACCACAGGTTTACAGCCTGCTGATTTAGTGATTGTCGCCGGTCGACCTTCTATGGGTAAAACTACATTAGCTATGAATATGGCGGAGCATGTTGCTATTAAATCAGGAAAACCTGTTCTCGTTTTTTCCATGGAGATGCCTGCAGATGCTTTGGCAATGCGGATGATGTCGTCTCTTGGACGTTTAGATCAGCATCGTTTACGCACAGGAAAGCTCGATGATAATGATTGGCCACGTGTTACATCAGCTGTTCACATGCTTTCTGAGGCACCATTGTTTATCGATGACTCACCTGCATTAAGCCCGACTGAGTTACGTGCGCGAGCAAGAAGACTGGTTAAAGAGCAAGGTGACCTGGGTTTGATTGTTGTGGATTATCTTCAATTAATGCGTGTAACGGGTGTAAAAATTGAAAATAGAACAGCGGAAATTTCGGAAATTTCAAGAAGCTTAAAAACGTTGGCAAAAGAGTTAAATGTTCCTGTGATTGCCCTTTCTCAGCTCAATCGAAGTCTTGAGCAACGTCAGGATAAGCGGCCTGTCATGTCTGATTTGCGTGAATCAGGCGCAATTGAGCAGGATGCTGATTTAATTTGCTTTATTTATCGCGATGAAGTTTATAATGAGGACAGTCCAGATAAAGGATGTGCAGAAATCATCGTTGCTAAACAAAGAAATGGCCCGATTGGTCGAGTCAGAGTTGCTTTTTTAGGTCAGTATACTCGATTTGAAGATCTGGCTTATCAAGGTTATCAAGCTGGCCCCAACGAGTAATTTTCGAATAGAGCGTTCTATCATTATCGCTCTATTCGTTTTTGATTAAGCTTTTAATGCTTGTGCTTGTTCTAGATGATGCTCAACAACTTGGTACATCGCCATCAAATGCGCTTTGAGCATGGGGTTGGTGACTTTCCTCAAAGCATCATTCAAAAGAGATAATGCTTGACGATGATCACGTATCATATCGTTCAAAAAGACACTATCAAAATCGCTTTCATCTAATGTTTTTAATTGCGTCAACTCACGCTCACCATCACGTTGCATTTGCATCGAGCGGTAATCATCTTCAGGCGTAATTTTGAGTTTGTGACTTAACGTCAGTGTTTTATTCAAATTCATCGAGTGATGTTTGACGAGGTATTTAGCGAATTCACGAATTTTCGGTTGTGTTGCTTTTTTTTCTCCTTCACGGGCGGCGGCAATTTCATTTTTATCAAGCGTGAGTATTTCTGCAAAAATCTTATCATCTATTGGAGATTTTCTTTCAGTGCTAGGAAGTGTGTTTAAGACTGGTTTTGTTGACTTAGCTGTTGTATCATTTGCGCTCTTAAACGGATTGTATGAGTCGAAGCTCGGTAAGTCAGTTTGGCAAGCAGTGAGCAAGGCGGAGGTACAAACAATATGGCACATCATATACCTTAGCTTCATTTTATCTCCTTATTTTGAATAGGCACTCCATAACCAGTATATGCTAAAGTGCTCGTGTTGTGTACCCAGGTGAGGTGTGTGGTGAGACCTACGTTTATTGAAATTGATAAAAGCGCTTTAAAACATAATATTATGCGTATCAAAGCACTTTGCCCGTCACAAAAAATTGTGGCAATGGTTAAAGCCAATGCTTACGGTTGTGGCATAGAGGCGGTGGTACCGACTATTTCAGACGATATCGATATTTTTGGTGTTGCATGTCTTGAAGAGGCGATGAAGCTTCGGCAGTATACCTCAAAACCTTGTGTTTTATTTCAAGGTGTTTTCTCCGAGACCGAGTTATCTCAAGTACTCGAGCTTGAGTTAGATTGCGTTATTCATCATACAGAGCAACTGAAATGGTTATTGTCGACGCCGCTTTCAAAACCAATTCGAATTTGGTTAAAAGTGAATACAGGGATGAATCGATTAGGTTTTGAGCCTAACGAAATTAACCCCATTTTAGAGGCTCTTCGTCATTGTTCATGGGTAGAAAATTCGATTGTACTACTTTCTCACATGGCCTGTGCCGACGAGCCAGCGCATCCTCAAAATAAAGCACAATTAGAGCTTTTTAATGCCATCCCTGTTTCGAATGACGTGCTTCAAAGTTTTGCTAATTCCGCTTTGATTTTAACCTCACCGAAAGCACATTACGATATTGTTCGACCAGGATTGATGCTTTATGGTGTATCTCCTTTAAAAGATAAAACCTCATCAGAGCTGAATTTGTATCCAGTGATGAGTTTTATTTCAACACTTAGTGTTATTCATGAATTTCCAGCGAATCGAGGCATTGGCTATAGTGCGACTTGGCGTACTACAAAACCAACCAGAATCGGGGTTGTTGCCGCAGGATACGGTGATGGTTATCCTCGTCATATTGATGTTCATGCGCAGGTATGGTTGAATGACACGCGAGTGCCAATTGTAGGGCGAGTTTCTATGGACATGCTGACACTCGACCTTTCAAATGTACCAGATGCTATGTTAGGCGATCGTGTTGAATTATGGGGAAAACATCTCTTAGTTGAAGAGGTGGCTCAGCATGCGGGGACGATTCCTTACGAATTGTTAACTCAAGTTTCCTCCCGTGTGAGAGAAAAATTACGATTGTGTTAGGTAACGAACGAGGAACAAAATGAAAATAAAACCTTTGATAGTTATACCGTTATCGCTATCAGTATTGATAGGTTGTACTGAGGTAAATAATGAATCTGTCGGGATGGTCGCGGGCGGTGTCGTTGGCGGTGTTCTAGGGAATCAATTTGGTGGTGGTGCCGGTAAGGTTGCGGCAACTGCTGCGGGTACCTTTATTGGTGCTGTCTTGGGTGGTCGGGTAGGTAAGTATATGGATAAGCAAGATCGACTTGAGATGCAACAAGCTTTAGAAACAGCACCGACAGGTAAAGCTGTGACATGGCGAAACCCTGATTCTGGAAATACTTATCATGTCACCTCTACAAGAACTTATTATCATCAACGACAGCCTTGTCGAGAGTATACAACGCGCGCTGAGATTGGTGGCAAATCAGAACAGATTTATGGTAAAGCTTGCCGACAAGCTGATGGTTCATGGCGAGTTGTTCCTGATTAAGATCTGTGGCAAGATGCTGACTTTTAAACGCATCAGGTGAGTAACCATGAAGGTGATTGTTCCTGTAAAACGTGTGATTGACCCGTATGTCAAAATTAGGATATTGCCTAACGGGCGCGAAGTAGAAACTCAGCATGTAAAACATGCAATGAATCCTTTTGATGAAATCGCTTTGGAAGAGGCGATTCGTTTATATGAGAAAAAAATTGTTACCGATATCCTTGCGGTATCAATTGGCACGGAGGTTTGTCAAGAAACTTTACGTCATGCATTGGCGTTGGGTGCAACTCGTGCTCAGCTGATTCAAACTTCTCAATCCTCCCTAGGAAGCTTGAATATTGCAAAAATACTTCGCGCTATTGTACAACAAGAACAGGCTAACCTAGTCCTTTTAGGCAAGCAAGCGATTGATGATGATAATAATCAAACACCTCAAATGCTTGCTGCCATGCTCAGCTGGCCTCAGGCAACCTTCGCCTCTATGCTTCAGATAGACGGCAATACTTGTGTTGTTGCGCGAGAAGTGGACAGTGGTACTGAAACATTGAAACTTACGCTACCTGCTGTAGTGAGTGTCGATTTACGCTTAAATACGCCACGTTACGCTAGTCTTCCTAATATTATGAAAGCAAAACAAAAGCCACTTGTTATTACTCCTCTGGAGGCACTGGCTTTGCCCTTGAAAGAGCACTATTCGTCACTGTCTATCAAAGCACCAGAGACACGTAAATCAGGGATTAAGGTCGCTTCGGTAGAGGAGCTTATTGAAAAGCTAAAGCATGACGCTAAAGTTTTATAAAAAGAGGAGATAGCTATGAATATTTGTATCATTGTTGAGCATGACAATCAGCATATGCACGCCTCTTTTCCTCATGTACTGACTGCAGCACAGATGCTGGGCTCCGTCGAGATCATTTGTTGTGTAATTGGCTATCAGTGCCATTCTGTAGCTGAACAGGTTGCGGCATTTAAGGGGGTCTCCCGCGTAATTTGTGCTGATAATGTTTGTTACGAGCATCATCTCGCTGAAAATACGGGCGCTTTAATTCGAGAAATTGCAGAAGAGTATGATTATTTTTTAATGGCAGGAACTACTTTTGGCAAAGACTTGCTCCCAAGAGTTGCTGGATTATTAGATGTGGGATTAGTATCTGATGTGACAAAAATTGTGACACCAGATACTTTCGAGCGACCAATTTATGCGGGAAATGCTATTGAAACTGTCCGTATTTTGGATGAAAAAAAATTATTAACGCTTCGTCAAACTGCTTTTCAAGCGACAACAGCACAGCAACCACCGGTGGTTGTGGAGGAACTTGCTTTGCTGATTCCTTCAGAAAAAACATGCTTTGTGAGTCAACAGCGAACGCATTCGGAGAGACCCGAGCTCACCCATGCTAAACGTATTGTTTCTGGCGGACGAGCTTTACAAAGTGCTGAAAAATTTAAATTGATAGAGATGTTAGCCGATACTTTAGGGGCTGCTCTTGGCGCCTCGAGGGCGGCTGTAGATGCAGGATTTATTTCAAATGACGCTCAAGTTGGTCAAACTGGTAAAATTGTTGCGCCAGAGCTCTATATTGCTGTAGGTATTTCTGGAGCGATACAGCATCTTGCTGGTATGAAAGATTCGAAAGTGATTGTTGCGATTAATAAAGATCCTGATGCACCGATTTTTCAAGTTGCGGATTATGGTTTGATCGGAGATTTGTTTGTTTTAGTCCCGCAGTTAATTGAACAATTAAAAAAATAGGAGTCAGTATAATGTTAGTTGGTGTGCCTAAGGAAATAAAGTCACATGAAAATCGAGTAGGACTTGTACCAGCCAGTGTGCGTGAAATTATTCATGCTGGAAGTCAGGTACTTGTTGAAAAAAATGCTGGCTTAGGGATTTCGATTACAGATGAAGAGTATATTGCAGCTGGTGCTAAAATTGTTGACTCAGCCGAAGAAGTGTTCGCCAGAGCTGATTTAATTGTTAAAGTAAAAGAGCCTCAACCGATTGAGTGCCGAAGATTGCGTGAAGGACAAACACTATTTACTTATCTTCATTTAGCCCCAGATCCTCAACAAGCGCGTTTGCTTAAAGAATCAGGTGTCACGGCGATAGCTTATGAGACTGTTACGCAACCCGGAGGCGGTTTACCTTTACTGACACCCATGTCGCAAGTGGCTGGGCGAATGTCTATTCAAGCTGGTGCTCACTGTCTTGAGATGGCTCAAGGAGGAAGTGGTGTATTGCTAGGTGGCGTGCCAGGTGTTCTTCCTGGTAAGGTTGTTGTGATTGGTGGTGGGGTTGTCGGAATAAATGCTGCCAGAATGGCAATGGGACTCGGGGCCGAAGTTGTTGTATTGGATAAATCTTTGACACGATTACAAGAGCTTGATGCTCAATATGGACTGATGCTAAACACTGTTTACGCTACGGTTGAAGCAATTGAGCAACATGTGGTCTCAGCTGATTTGGTGATTGGTGCCGTATTAGTTCCTGGGGCTGCGGCACCTAAACTCGTTTCACGCGAGCTACTGCGAGAAATGCGTCCTGGTTCAGTTTTAGTTGATGTTGCGATCGATCAAGGGGGATGTTTTGCAACAAGCCATCCAACAACACACCAAGAGCCAACGTATGTAGTCGATGATATTGTGCATTACTGTGTTGCAAACATGCCAGGTGCTGTGCCTAGGACATCGACTTTTGCACTGAATAATGCCACGTTACCGTTTGTATTGAGTTTGGTGACTAAGGGGCCCAAATTAGCATTGCTGTCAGATCCACATTTCCTCAATGGTTTAAATGTTCATCAAGGTAATGTGACTTATGAGGCTGTGTCATCAGCTTTAGGTTTTGATTACGTCGAGCCTAGAGAAGCATTAAACTAAGTTTTAAGTGCACCTATGCCCAATTTTTGGGGTATAAGTGCACTTCCTAACATGTCTACTGTCATGTTAGGAAGACACGACATTTTATTCATTGACTTGACAAAACTAAATAAATAAAATCCCCAGAGTGAACGATTTTAACTCTTTATTTTCAAAAGAATAACACGCTTTTATAGGGTGAACATATGTATCAAAAAACAGAACAAAACATTGAGAAAAGCCGATCTTTTGTTGAACCAGAAGCAGGGGAAAGACCAAGCACGCCTGTATTTGAGGATCGAGTCGAAAAAACACCCGATAGCAGTCCGTTTTTAGCTAAAGCCCCAGCAGGATATGATAAAATCTATCATCTTACTAAAGGCAAAGACATCAGTATCGTGGCTTATTCACCCGATGGGGGGAAGATAGTGCGAAGAAAGCATGAAGGGCAGGCTCACCCTCGCGTGAAAATTCAAAACCGTACTTATACAGGCTCGCCTCGTAAAAAACCGGAACATGAAGTGCATGCTATCGTAACAGAGCTGGTAGGTATAAAAAGAAGATTTGAGACAGATTGTTCTTTTATTAAGTCTCGCTCAGTGATTGAGGCGAGTCATTTTCATTATGCTAAAAAAGAGTTGGAAAACGTACTCGATCGGATTCTCAAGGTTTATTTAGCATGTGAGAGTCGCGCGGATCGTGAATGCTATCTGGCAAGTTTAAATAGGCATATTGTTGCTAAAGATTTTTTTAATCCATTCCAACTCAAGTCTCTTTATAATGGGGGTGAGGAAGGTCGTTTTTCGCACGAGCCATCCTTGTCTGAGGTCGAGCAAGCAATCTCTGAGAGAGACATCAAAAGCATTCTTATTGATCAACTTTTTCGTCTTAAACAAGAGGCAGATACAGACTATTGTTTTTTTGTTAAGCACCAATCAAATTTCGATTTTTACTCGGACGAGTTTGAGAAAAAAGCAAAGAATACATATGACTTTGCAATATCTACAATGAAAAAAATAGCAGAATTTTGCAGATATTTTAGCGAACAAGAGAGCTTAGCCTTTTTGGATGAGTTAAATACTTTCTATATTGACAAGCAAGAGTTCTATCATCCAGACGCACTAAGCTCTGTATATCTTGATAACTGCTCTAATTATGATATTGACAAAGCTGACAGTGGTTGCTATCAAAGATTTTCTCTGATTGATTTACAATCTTTCTCGAGCCATAGGATGAGAAAAACGTTCTGTTTTGCATCAATCACAAAGACAGTTCAAGAAACAGTTAAAGAAACCTTTGAAGAAACGGAGACTTTTGATCCGCAAGGTCATTTGCTGACTCGTACAAGAAAAAGGACAATAGAAAGTGGCTTTTTCTCAACATCTTCTTCTAAAAAAGTGTGTCCAGAACATGAAAGCAATACTCAGTCTAGGCTTGATTTTAGATGATAATATAACTCCATAGGGATAAGGAGGCAGGGTGTATCAGTGGCTGCGAAAAGTAGAGACGTTTTGGCGTTTACCGATAAAACGGAAGTTTTTCTTTTTATTGAATTACATGTTGTGTGGTGTGGCTAAGACCTTGATTATTCTTCTTCCTTATCGTGTTTTATCGCGCTATTTCGGATATTCACATCGAATGACCGTTGCGTCAACATTACCGACAATGAAGCAACGTCAACGCGCATATGCTTTGGGACGCGCTGTTCGTTTAGCAGCTCGTCACACACCTTGGGATTCCAGTTGTTTAACGCAGGCTCTCGTTGCTAAGTTTTGGTGTGACCGTTGGGGTATCCCTTATTTTTTGTTCATAGGACTGCAAAAAAACAGCGCGAAGCCTTTAGGAAAAGAGGCTCATGCTTGGTTAACGACAGGTCCTGTTGCGGTGACAGGAGGATATTGCTTTGAATCGCATCATGTGATTAGTAGTTTTTCAAGTATTAAGGCTTAGTTACATGATGTTGACTCTTGTAATCAATTGTCAACACACCCTAGTTATGAGAAAATCGTTTTTTTATTTTGGATTGAATCGTTATGATGAAGTATGTTGTGTCTGCATTATATAAGTTTGTTCTACTCGAAGATTTCGAATCTTATCGACAACCTTTGCTAGATATCATGCAGGCTCATCAAATTCGTGGAACATTGTTGCTGGCGAGAGAAGGTATTAACGGTACTGTTGCTGGCACAAAAGAGGCTATCGATGCTCTTTATGTTTGGTTTTCACAACACCCTGCTTTTGAACATATCCCACACAAAGAATCTTTTACGGATGTTTTGCCTTTCAATCGTACAAAAGTAAAATTGAAAAAAGAAATTGTCACCATGGGTGTCGAAGATGTCGATCCTCGAAAAATCGTTGGTACTTATGTGAAGCCTCGGGAATGGAATGCACTTATTCAAGATGAGTCTGTGGCGGTGATTGATACACGGAACAATTATGAAGTCGAGATTGGTTCGTTTAAAGGTGCCGTGAATCCCAAAACAGAAACTTTCAGAGAATTTCCACAGTATGTCAAAGAGCATCTTGATCCTAAGAAGCATAAGAAAGTTGCCATGTTTTGCACGGGTGGTATTCGCTGCGAAAAATCAACCGCTTATCTTAAGCAGCTTGGCTTTGAAGAGGTTTATCATCTCGAGGGTGGTATTCTTAAGTATCTTGA
Organism: uncultured Legionella sp.; assembly: GCA_964471225.1. Classification (GTDB taxonomy): domain Bacteria; phylum Pseudomonadota; class Gammaproteobacteria; order Legionellales; family Legionellaceae; genus JAGVJT01. The sequence continues at coordinate 54,864 of CAYYEZ010000035.1, forward strand.
GGAGGTTCCTGAAAATGAATCTCTCTGGGAGGGTGAGTGTTTTGTATTCGATGAGCGGGTGGCCGTGAATCACCAATTGGAAAAAGGGCGTTATGATCAATGCCATGCTTGCCGATTTCCTATTACAGAAGAAGACAAAAAAAGCGACGCCTATGTGCAGGGTGTGAGCTGCCCGCGCTGTGTGGATAGACCCAAAGCTCAGCAGTTGCGCTACCTGGAGAGAGAAAGACAGCATCAACTCGCTAAAAAACGTGGTGAGTCTCATATTGGTGGAGAAGTTGCTCATACGATTATAGAAAGACGTATGCTAAAGAAGCAAAAAAAACAAGAAAGTCGAGCTCAGTCGATGTAGGAATTGTTTTATGAAAAGAAAAGGATTTTCACTCATAGAATTAATGATTGTCGTTGCCATCATTGCACTGTTGGCTTCGTTTGCTATTCCTACTTATCAAACTTACATGATGAAAGCGCGAGTCAGTGAAGGACTGCATCTGGCTGAGGTTGCGAAGCTTGCTGTTGCCGATCATGTTCTTACGACGCATCGCTTACCTGATACACAACGGGAAACAAATTATTCGCCTTTATCGCCCACAGAGAATGTGCGTGAAATTACAATCAGCCAAGGAGGCAAAATTACAATTTTATATTCGGAAAAAATTCAATCAGGGACATTAATACTCACTCCCATGTTACAAACTGGGGGAGATTTAACATGGACTTGCCATGTTGGCACACTGGATAAACAGTATGCTCCATCTGCTTGTCACTGACGATATGTTAATACTATGCTAAAGCGACTTTTTCTTAAACTGCTCGTTTTCATTATTTTCACAGTTGTTATTCTCGCTATCTTTGCAGTGCATCAATCCTCAAATTTTCGTCGCGATCCTGAGGTACTGATGAACAAATATTATCATTATAAACTAAAAGATCCCGAGGCTGCGCGAAAAGCATTGGAAATTATCTTAACACAAGACCGTAACGATATTCCCGCAATGATCGAGCTTTCTCAATGGTTATTAGAAAAACAAAATTACCACGAAGCGATTGCTCTCTTAGAACGAATTCATCAACGTATTCCGGGAATGAGTGTTTATACTTACCAACTTGCTTATGCTTATTATCAAGAAGGACGCTGGAGAAAAGCGAAAGCGTTATTCCAAGAAGCGATGCTTAATGAACCACTTTATTTTTGGCGGGAAAAAGCTCGATTAGGCATCGATGCGATGTCGTCATATGTGCCTTTTTATCAAGATGAGGCCAACATCAATGGTCTTTCTTCAGTGGCACAATCATCGACAACTGCGCCCGAAATTAAATCTATCCAACGCCCTGATAAAACCCCTCCGCGCCTCAACGCAATCCGCGGATTAGATAAATTTTATGCTTTGCGTCACGCCAATAAAAAACGTGCATTCTATGAAATACAGTATTATTTACAACAACATCCCATGGATACAACAGCCCTTAAAGAGGCTGCTTTTTTAGCGATTGAACTACACCAAAAAGCGCTTGCTATTGATTATTTAACACGTGCTTATGCAATAACCCACGACTCACAACTAGCGATGCAGTTAGCTTATTTATATAACGAATCTCAACAAAACAAAATCGCATATCGTTACTTTCAATGGGCAACTTACCCACCAACGACTCGAGCAACTGAGTTAACTGCAGAAAATGCAATGACAACACTCCGTGGACAACAAACAAAACTGCTGGCGCCACCTTATTTTGGTGAGTTTTTTGCGATGCCTTTTACTCAAACACGATTTGGATTGACGGTCACACAATTCATTGAGCGCTTGGGCGTTGAGCAAAGTAATGCTTGGCGTACTAGAGAATATATTTTTTCACAAACAACTGATGATAATCAATCTAAAGCTGCCAGGCTGGGGCAGATTTCACAAATTTTTGAAGATGATGTGCAAATTATTGGTGTCGGGGCTCAAATGTCACCGCTCAAAAACGTTCCTTTATTTCTATATGGAGAAATGGGCGCCGCTTATGATTTAGTTTATCGCGATAGGCCGCGTTGGCGAAGCGATTTTCGTGGTGGATATATGTACTATCAAGAGGCTGGAAAACCCCATGCATATTATACAGAGCCTCGATGGAGCTTGGATTATTATAGTCTGTATTACAACGACCTTACTTATTTTTCACGCTATCAAAATAATGTAATTGGTGTGGCAAAATCACATCAAGGCATTCATTTGTTGCAGTATAAGAGTAGTGTCGTTAATCTTTATGCACGGGGTATTGTGGTATATGACGTTCAGCGGTTATTTTATAACAACTACGCCGAGATTGGCCCTGGAATCGGCTTTATACCTTCTAATCGCTATAATCTTGAAGTACGTTATGACTTGATTCGAGGCGCTTATCTGCCGGCGGGAGCGGTGCCAAATCCTTATGGTAAATATTATAACAACCAACTCTTACAACTCTTACTTTATGTGAAAATATGAACTGGCAAGAAGCAATTATATCTCTGTATTTTCTAATGTGGTATTTTCTTGTTCTCTTGTCTGTCTTATTTATTTGCTCAGGATTGGATGACTTATTTATTGATTGTAATTATTGGATTAGAGCGGTTCGACGTCGTATCAAAGCTCGCCACTACCCACCTTTAACTTATGAAAAACTTGCAGACAAGCCCGAGCAATATATCGCTATTCTTGTTCCTTGTTGGCATGAAGCAGGTGTGATTGGCACTATGCTTGAGCATAATGCTTACTCGATTGATTATCAAAACTATCGATTTTTTGTCGGTGTCTACCCAAATGATCCTCTCACAATCAAAGAGGTTCAAAATGTGTCGGATAAACACGATGAAGTGCAAGTTGTCATTAATGAAAAACCAGGACCCTCAACTAAGGCTGAAAATTTAAATCAAATTTATCTTGGTATGTGTGCGTATGAAAAAGTGCACAATATTAAATTTGATATGATTGTGTTCCATGATTCAGAGGACATTATTCATCCTTTATCTTTGAAGCTTTATAATTATCTAATGCCTCAAAAGGATATGATTCAGATTCCTGTTTTCCCTCTTCCTGTTCCTTATTGGAAGTTTACGCATTGGCTTTATGCTGATGAGTTTGCAGAAAATCATACAAAAAATATTGTTGTACGAGAAGCGATGGGGATGCACGTTCCCTCGGCGGGGGTAGGCACCGCTCTTTCACGACATGCAATTGAGCTAATTTGTGAAAATCAGCTTCAAGGCCCATTTTCTACAGATACCTTGACAGAAGATTACAGGACATCTCTTGCCATTCGCTTACTGAATCTAAAACAAATTTTTGTAACCCAAGGTGTGTTAAGAATGCAGTGGCAACCTCGCGGCTGGTTTAGAAAAGGATATGTTCAGAAAGTACGCAAAGAATATATTGCGACACGCGCCTTATTTCCGATGGAGTATACAAAATCAGTACGCCAAAAAGCACGCTGGATTATTGGTATTGTTTTTCAGGAGTGGGAGCATAACCCATGGCCAGAGGCATGGCGTGTGCGTTACTCAGTTTCGCATGATAGAAAAGGTTTTATGAGTCATTTTATTAATGGATTCGGTTATTTTGTATTTGGATTTTGGATTGTTTACACATGGTGTACACAATACAATCCAATCTATCCTTCTTTATCCGAGCAATTCAATCTTCATCCTTGGGTATGGTGGCTTATTGGGATGGTGACGTTTATTATGTTCGAGCGAATGTTGCAAAGAGTGATTGCAGTTAGGCGAATTTATAGTTGGCTACCAGCAATTCTCTCTATTCCTCGCACATTTTATGGTAATCTGCTTAATCTAAATGCGGTATTACGCGCCTATAGTCTTTTTTTCGCCAAACAAGTGAGTAAATCTACGACTTCTGCATCACCTGTGTGGGATAAAACCGATCATATTTTTCCGGGGTCTCATATTTTAACTCCTTATCGTCGAAGACTGGGAGACTTACTGATTGAAGCGAAGAAAATTACTCCTTCGCAATTAGATATGGCGATTGCCAAACAACAACAATCTGGTGAGAGAATAGGTCATATTTTGTGTGACATGAAAATACTTACACAAAGCGAACTTATTCGTTGGTTAGGTCGACAGTATGATCTACAATGTTTTCCAAAGAGCGTTGTAGATCTTGCTTTAGAGCAGTATGAGCCAATTGTGTCTCCCAAAATGCTCAAATGGCTGAAACAATATGATGTAAAGCTTTTATTTATTGACCCTGTGCGAAAAATAATGAAATTAGGTATAGAAGATCCAACAAATGAGTTATTAATCGAAAAAGTAATGAGTTATATCGCGCCTTTTAAGGCACAATTCATGCTGATCGATCCTTACAGATAATATGGCCTTGTGTTAGAATGGCATTCCCATCAGAGGACAAATGAGATGATCACATCATGTTAGAAAGTGACCGTATCGTCAGTGTGCAATCGACTGTGCATGAAGAGGTCTTTGACCGAGCGATTCGTCCTTTGCATTTAAAAGACTACATAGGACAAAGCGAAGTTCGATTACAAATGCAGGTCTTTATAGAAGCAGCCCTTAAGCGCAAAGAAGCACTTGATCATGTATTGATTTTTGGGCCTCCTGGACTGGGAAAAACAACACTAGCCAATATCATCGCGCATGAGCTTGGTGTGAGCTTGCGCCAAACCTCCGGGCCTGTTTTAGAAAAAGCGGGAGATATCGCTGCAATCTTGACAAATTTACAAGAGAACGACGTACTTTTTATTGATGAAATTCATCGATTGAGCCCTGTTATTGAAGAGATTCTTTATCCTGCGATGGAAGATTATAAGTTAGACATCATGATTGGCGAAGGCCCTTCTGCACGCTCCATCAAATTGGATTTACCTCCATTTACCTTGGTTGGTGCGACGACACGAGCAGGCTCGCTGACTTCGCCGTTACGTGATCGTTTTGGTATTGTTCAGCGTTTAGAATTTTACTCGGTGGACGATTTAACACAAATCGTACTTCGTTCGTCTCGGTTATCGAATGTGGTGATTGATGACACGGGTGCTGCAGAAATCGCAAAACGATCACGCGGGACACCGCGTATTGCAAACCGCTTGCTGCGTCGTGTGCGAGATTATGCTGAGGTGACTAATGATGGCCATATTACAGAAAAAATGGCATATTTCGCTTTGGATAAATTACAGGTGGATCATCATGGCTTTGATGTGATGGATAGAAAATTACTTTTAGCGGTAATTGAGCGCTTTGACGGCGGTCCTGTAGGTGTAGAAAGTATTGCTGCGGCAATTGGGGAAGAAAAAGGAACAATTGAAGATGTAATAGAGCCTTATTTAATCCAGCAAGGTTATTTAATGCGCACGGCGCGTGGGCGTATAGCCACATCTCTTGCTTATCAACATTTTGGTTTAGTGGTAAAAGAAATCTGAGGATATGAATCATGACAGGACATACAAGTGTTTTAGGGTATTTTTTGCATGCAGGACTCGTCGTTAAGGCGGTGATGCTGCTTTTATTGATTGCGTCGGTGATGAGTTGGACTCTAATTTTTCAAAGAATGTGGTTTTTTAAGCAGAAAAAAGCACAGTTCGAGGGATTTAATCGACGATTTTGGGGTAGCTCTGATCTCAGTCTTTTATACGCGGATGTTGATCACAAAGTCGAAGAACGAGATGGGCTAGCGGCTATTTTTCATGCTGGGTTTAAAGAGTTTTTACGTGTTCGTGGTCTAAAAGGATTCGTGTTTGAGCCTATCGAGCGTGTGATGCAAATCAGTCATACCAAAGAAGCACAGCGTTTAGAAGAGCATTTACCATGGTTTGCGTCAGTGGGCTCTATTGCGCCTTATGTTGGGTTATTTGGAACTGTTTGGGGTATTATGACGTCGTTTCAAGCTTTAGGCCAAGCACAACAAGCAACGATTGCGATGGTCGCTCCGGGTATTTCTGAGGCGCTAGTTGCAACGGCCTTGGGGCTTTTTACTGCCATCCCCTCAGTTATCGCGTACAACCGTTTTAGCACACGCGCGAATCAAATTATCGAAGGTTACGCGCTTTTTCAAGAAGAGTTTATTGCGTTAATTGAGTCACAAACTGAGCCGCGTAAGGTGGTGTCATGAAATTAGACCGAACACGGCGAAAAAGCCCAATGGCTGAGATTAATGTCGTGCCTTATATTGATGTCATGCTAGTGCTTTTAGTCATTTTTATGATTACAGCACCGATGTTGACCCAAGGCATTACCGTCGAGCTTCCTCGGGCTCAAAGTGACAGTGTGCAATCTACCGGTCGTGAGCCTATCATTGTTTCGGTTGATAACCACGGTGCTTACTATCTCAATATAAGTGCTAATCCTGGCGTGCCGATGGAGCCTAATGCGCTGATGGTGCGTGTTGCAGCGGAGTTGGCTCTGGCGAAAGAAAATAAAGAAAAATTGAATGTCTTAGTTAAAGGTGACCAAGGTGTTTCTTACGGTAAAGTTGTGGCTGCGATGGGGCTACTCAAGCAAGCCGGTGCAGAGCAGGTCGGCTTACTAACTGATTCAACTACTACGCAGGATAATACAGCATGAAAGAGCGATCTTACTCATTTTTTCTAGGTCTTGCTGTGTTGATGCATGTCTCATTGGCTGTTGTTTTACTTTGGGAGCGCACAAACGAGCGTCCAACTTTAACTATGGAGGCGAAAAATGCAGGGCCCAAGGTTATACAGCCACAGCAGGCCGAAGAACGTGTCATTAAAGCCGTTGCTGTGGATGAGCAAGAAGTCATGGCAACCATGAATCAGCTTAAAAAAGAGCGTGAGCAAAAAGCATTAAATGAAGCGAATCGTCAAAAAGCATTAGCCATGCAAGCAGAGGCAGCACGGCAAAAACGAATTCAAGAGCAACAAAAAATAGAGCGTCTGAAAAAAGAAGCTGATGCACTTGCTTTAGCACAAAAGAAAAAATTGGAAGAAGAGAAAAAACGCATGGAGGAGCTTGCAAAGCAGCAAGCACTTCGTGAAAAAGAGCTAAAAGTACTAGAGCAAAAGCAAGAGGAAGTCAAAAAACAAAAACTTCTTGAAGAGCAAAATTTGGCAGCTGTACGTGCCCAGCATGAAGCCGAAGCGAAAGCGCGTGAGCTAGCGGAAAAGAAAAAACAAGAGGAAGCGGCAAGAGCTGCTGAAGATGCTGCGAAAAAAGTAAAAATTGCAGGTGTGGTCGATAGATATAAAGCTTTAATTATTAGTGCTATCAGCCAACAATGGATTTTGCCTGACCAAGTCGATAATCGTTTATCGAGTCAGTTTAGAATTAGACTTGCACCGAATGGTACAGTGCTTGATGTAACGTTGACGCGTAGCAGTGGTAATCCTATCCTAGATCGCTCGGCGCAATCTGCAATTTATAAAGCTTCACCGCTGCCTGTGCCAAGTGATCCTGAAATGTTTAATGTGTTTAGAGAAATTAGTTTGACTGTTAGACCGGAAAACGCTCAAGGCTAATAAAAAAATGAGGTATAACGCTGTGATAAGACAAATTATTTTAAGTGTGGGGTTATTGTTTTCAGGATATACATTTGCGATAGATCTTGAATTAACCCAAGGTGTTAATTCTCAACTGCCTATTGGTATCGAGCGTTTTGGCTCCGATACAGAAGCTCAGTCGTTTACTGATGTGATTCAAAGTGACTTAAGCTTGTCGGGTCAATTTAAATTTGTGAACTCTGAGTCACTACACGCTCCTGTCGATGTTTGGCAACGTTTAGGTGCTGATACTGTTGTTTACGGGCATATAGAGCGTCTTGGCGGTAATAAATACAATGTTCATGTTGAACTTGTTGATGTGGCAATGCGTGGTAGGCCTTTGTTAGCAAAGGATTATCAGATAGATGAACGCTCAATGAGAAGACTTGCGCATCATGTCAGTGATGAGATTTACCAAAAGTTGACTGGTGTACGGGGTGTATTTTCTACGCGTATCGCTTATGTGCTTGTGCAACGTGCTCCTTACAAAACACGTTACTCTCTTGAAGTTGCAGACATGGATGGTAGTAATCCTCGCAGTCTTCTGGTTTCTAGTGATCCTATTATGTCACCCGCTTGGTCTCCGGATGGTCGACAGATTGCTTATGTTTCATTTGAAAAAAAACGAGCTCAAATTTTCACAGTATCTGTAGAGACAGGCCAGCGACGATTAGTCACAGATTTTCCTGGAATTAATGGTGCACCTGCATGGTCCCCAAATGGTCGTGAGCTTGCTGTGGTTTTATCTAAAGGCGGGAATCCTAAGATTTATACAATTGATGTATCTAACGGTAATATGAAGCAAATTACTTTTGGTGATGCAATTGATACTGAGCCACGTTATACGCCAGATGGACATTCGTTATTGTTTACTTCGGGTCGAGGTGGCTCACCTCAGATTTACAAGTTGGATTTGACTTCTGGTAGTATTGTCCGCTTAACTTTTGATGGAAATTATAATGCCAAGGCGAGTATGAGCCCGAACCAACAGCATATGGTCATGCTGCATCGCGGGGAAGATAGAGCTTTTAATATTGGTTTGTTACAAGTGGGTCGAAATGAGATTGTGCCTCTTACGGATTCTCCTGCAGACGAGTCACCCACACTTGCACCCAATGGTCGCTTGGTCATGTATGCAACACATTACCAAGACAAAGGTGTTTTGGGTCTTGTGTCTATTGATGGCCATGCTCGCTTCAAAATGCCTGCAAGAGACGGTGATATCCAGGAACCTGCGTGGTCGCCTTATCTTGGTTAGTTGGAAACTTGGTATTGTCGGTCTGTTTTGTTGCCCTGTCGCTTTTGGATGGAATGCCACGGGGCATCGAGTGATTGCCCAGCTTGCTTATGAAAATTTGACGCCACACGCCAAACAGCGATTTAATGCATACAATCGGTTGTTAAATCGTAAACACCATAGTTACAACTTTATAGAAGCTTCCGTTTGGTTAGATAAAGTACGTTACTCGAGTAATTTACCCGGCGAGATGCATTATATTGATCTTCCTTTTACCAGAGAAAAAGGATGTGCTTTACCTCCGGTTCAGCCTACTAATGCCGTTTCTGCGTTGACTGAAGCAGAATCGACCCTGAAAAGTGAATGGAGTACTGCGCGCGAGCGAGGTATCGCTTTGCGTGTATTTGTACACGTACTCGGAGATCTCCACCAACCACTCCATACGGCAACTTACGTCTCATCCTCTTATCCAAAAGGAGATAAAGGCGGAAATTTAATCAAGCTTCCACCTAATCCTGTCGCAGACAACTTACATACTTATTGGGATAAAGGGGCAGGTGTTTTACAGTCAATGAGCGCAAAAGAAATTAGACAGTATGCCGCACTTTTACAATCTCGTTGGCCTTGCTCTGGTGAAAAAAAGATTAACGACTTTGATGCATGGGCTCAAGCTTCTCATCAACTTGCTGAGAAAGAGGTGTATGCGTGTCTCAAAAATGACGAGCACGTCGAGCTGGATGCAGCCTATCAACGACGAGCAATGATAATCTCAGAGTCGCAGTTAGCTTTAGCTGGCTGTCGATTAGCGACTCTTTTAAACCAGATTGATGCAGCAACTAAGCCCAAGCCTGCCAGAACATCAAAAATATAATGCCAGCCTAATAAAACGCAAGAGAGTATGAGAAGCGTATTATTGATTAATAATGGAATAAAGAGAAATCGAAACTGTTTGACGAGCGATAGACACAATATCGCCCAAATGGTATGAAAAGAGGGGAATGCAATTAATCCACCTTCTATCGTGGTGGGTTGCAGATGCTGATGAATTTGATTGAACTTCAACCCTGTTGCGTATTGCGCGTCGCTAAAATAAGGAAGCTTGAGTATGCTTGCAGGAGCAATCGTTGGCCAAAAATAATAGCAGATAAATCCAAAAATAAGAGTAAAAAATAGATGAAAATAGTAGGTTCGCAGCGTGTTATATCTTTTTAAAATTATCATAATGACCGGAAGAAGTGCCATTTGATAATCCAGTGAAGCATAACTGAACTCGAGCAATTTTTTAAAAAAAGGATATTCATTGGTAAATCTAAGTATTTGCTCTGTTGACCAAGGAAATCCATTTTGCCAGTGCAAAATAATTGCATCAATGGGTAAAAAAGGGGTGTATTGTACTGCGTTGGTTGCAAAAGCAATGATTGCCATGACTACAAAGAAAAAAATGAGCTCTTGAGAGAGGCGATAGCCGTAACTAGAAGGGTTGCAGACAAGCTTAATCCCCATGTGAAAAATGCACAAGCTTATAAAAGAGAGTGTGGTTGATGGCGGAAAGTAATTGTTGCCTGGATACTGGTATAACCAAAAATTAAGTCCATAGGCAACAAAAGACAAGACGATGATAATTAAGCCCAAATAAACTAGCGGGGAATTTTCAAGCGTCGCGAGTGTTTTGATTTTGTTGATTTTTAATCGCCAAGTAAATTTCTTCTCGATGGACTTGGATGGCGCGGGGTGCTTTGATACCAAATTTGATATTCCCATGTTCTGGTGTTTTGAAAGCAATAACTTGGACAATTTCGCCTTGAATATTAAATATCAGGGGTTCTTCAAAAGATAGTGTAACGATATTCATCTAAAACCTTATTATTTTTTAATAAGTTATATCGTATATGTCGATGAAAATCAATGATTTATTTGAAACGACTCACCTCTTAAGAGATGAGTCGTTATTCGAAGTTTGCTTAATCTCAGATATTGTGTCGAGGTATTTCTTGCGTGGTTTCAGGTGATCCTGCTTTAGAGGCGGCACTTGTAAAAAAATTAAAGTTTCGTACATAGTTGATACCACCAGTCACATCTAGTTGAGGTGCGGCGTAACTTGCAAGTACAAGTAGTGTGTTGGTTGGATCTTGATACAGTGCGTACGCACTACCTAATGTTGCCGCAGCGGCCCCCGCGTAGCGTGCATAAACGTAATAGCCATTCAGATCCTGTGCGCTAAGCCCCCAAAAACCGCCGGCCTGTGGTGCTGCTGGCAGTTCTCGAACTTGTTGATGATGATCGTCAGGAGCATCTTCTATTGGGTCTAGAATAGCCTCTCTCACGGGTTCTGGATTGTAATAGCCATAAACAGCTGGAGGCGGTGGTGGGGGAATCATCATTGGTTCATTGTTTGGTTGAGCTACACCTCGTCCTCTACTCATGAGTAATCTTATATTTTGTTGAACGTAATTTGAGATATTCGCTGGGACACGGGCTGTATACCCCGTAATATCTCCTGCATTCGCATATCCTATTGCAAGGGCTGCACCAGCCATCCCCATGCCAATTAGTCCGGCTCTATCGGCAAAAAGACTATAAACAACCGGTAGAACACAAGCCCCAGCATAAGTTACCGAAAATCCAAGTACAGGAGCAGCGTAATTTCTCATTTGCTGATAGGCAGCTGATAGTTGAGACTGTTGATGAGCAGGAGCTCCTCCGGGTAATACATCTCGAGCTAATCTATGGGTATCTTGAACAGCAGCAGTATACCTTAAGGTATTTCCTGTATTTGTGTATCCTGCTGCAAGGGCTGCGCCAGCCAGTCCTATGCCAATTAGCGCCGTTCTGTCGTAAAAAAAGCTATAAACAACCGGTAAGGTATAAGTGCCAGCATAAGTTGCCGAAAATCCAAGTACAGCAGGAGCAACGTAATTTCTGACCTGCTGATGAGCAGGAGATACTTGAGAGGTTGAGGGAGCAACAGAAGGGGCTTTTTTTGCTCGTACAATAGGAGCTGGCCCAATGCCTTCGTCAGCTTCAGCTAATAAACCACCTGATTCAGCTAACACATAAGGATCGATAACCGGCGGTTGTTGTCGAGGGCTTGGAGTACTTGATGCGGGAAGAATTGCTCCGATGATGCCTTGAAATACGCCGAAAGGTGTACTGGCTTCAACTCGTCTATCTGGTGTGGGTCGAGGAGGAGGAGCACTTTTTGCCATAGCTGGTGGTCTTATAGAGGCTAAAATCTCGTCTTTAATTTGAATTGGATTTGCGCTTTCTGCGAGCAATAATTTTAGATGAGGCGTGTTTAGCTCACCTTGCTCATCTAACGCTGAAATCGCAACCTCTAATCTTGTAAGGTATTCTGAAAGCGATTCTGAGCCTAAGCTACGTCTGGCTTTAAGTGCGTCCAAGAGTAATGGATAGGCTTGTCCCTTAAACGCCGCATCCTCTGATTGACTCATGAGCGTTAAGATGGCTAACACTCTGTCAATTAATGGAATTGTTGTGCCTAGAGTTGCCATAAAAAAATCATATAGAGTTTGTTCAATTCGATAATCAGGATGTAGCGTTGCGAGTGCCTTTTCTAATTTGAGTAATTGAGTATTTAAAGTGGATAATTGATTACTTTTATTAGCCTGAAATTTGATAAATATTTCGAAGTTGTCTTGCCTGTGTGGATTATTTTTTGAAATAAGATTGTGTCGAGACAAGAGCTCGAAGGTAATTAAGGCGTCACCTTTTTGGAGAATTTTCTGAATCGCATCAAGGTTATTTCTATTTAGCGCTGTATCTGCTGCTCCGAAAAGACCAATACTATCTTGACGTAGATAAGTATAGAGCGCTAAAAAGTTATCGTGAGTCTTAAAGCTCTCAACAAGTGTTTTTAATCTCTCGTTACCATCATTTTCTGGATAGTTTTTAAAATAGAGTGTCAGTGCATCACAGAGATAAAGAATATCATTTTTTTCCACGCGCGCATCACCAAATATTCGAATCAAATCTAGCGCTATTTGTGCATTTAGATTTCTCTTAAAATCGCCATGATGATTCAATGACGAAATCAGGTTGGCCATGTCATAATCTAGCGTTTCGGAAAATTTTATCTGTACCTCCTCTGGAGATTTGTTTGCTTCTCTTGCTTTTTTTGCAATATCAGCGAGTGTTTTTATATTCCTTTTGACACGCAAATCGCCTTTGAGAATCGTACTTTTTTGGATTTGAGTATAAAATGTTTTGATTTCTTCCGATTTTCTGAAATTTTTGAGCATGGATGGATAGAAGATGTTCAGTAATAGCTTGTAATACCAAGGCAAACCAAATACAGCTAGTGTTAATCGAATTTTTTGATTCGGCTCTGTTGCGTCTTTATTTTCTAAGAGCGTGCGCAATTCACCGGGGATGATAAATTTTATAAAAAAACGCTTATTAAAGTAAGATCGAATTTGATCAATCCGAGTATTCACCTCTTCTGTTGAGCCGTATTCGTCTTCTAACTCATTTAAGTTATTTTCAATTCCTTTTCCGACTTCTGTTGCAGGTATGCCTTCAGGATCAAAAAGCCAGCGTGTGGACTCTGCATTTCTCGATGTAAAATATCCTCCTAACTTCGATGGGAAAAAAAACTTATGATAGAAAAGCGTTCCTTTGTGTAAAGCTGAGGCAATTTCGAGTGCGGAAGGATTTTTACCCTCTACCATGAGCTCTTTAAACGATCTGGGGAAAAAAAATTTCCGGAACGAATTTAAGCTTTGATAGAAAACAGTAATATTTTTAACCCTGACTTCGATATTTTCATAGGGTTCTACTGAAAGCTTAAAGAGAGCAAGCTCAGGAAAAAATTGTCGATGTATAAACCAAGTCCCGCGCGTGATTGCATCTGCAATCTTGTCATCGCTCTCATTTTGATCAATTGCTTTTTTAATCACGCTGGGAAAAAAAAATCTACGTGTTGGCCCTAATCTAGAATAAAGATCTTTAATTTTGTTAACTTCTGCGCTAATAGGGGACAATTCAGTTGATTTTTCAGTAGCCATTTTTTTTACTCAACAAAAATATATATCTTTGTTTATTGTACAAAAAATATATCATATTGTCAATGTAAACAGCATTTTTGCTATTTTTTCTTCTTTTTACATTCCTGTATAACGAGGACCTCCGCCACCCTCTGGAGCGGTCCAAAGGATATTTTGTTTCGGATCCTTGATATCACAAGTTTTACAATGAATACAGTTTTGCCCATTAATTTGTAAGCGTGGGGCAGTATGTTCGTCTACGATTTCATAGACTGCTGCGGGACAATATCGCGTTTCAGGTGATGCATATTGGCGATAATTGATGTCAATTGAAATTTTTTCGTCGATTAATTTCAAATGAGTGGGTTGGTTTTCTTCATGAAAAGTATTTGTAAGATAAACAGAAGAAAGCCTATCAAAAGTTAATACGCCATCTGGTTTAGGATATTCGATTAACTTTACCTCTGTTGATGTTTTTAGGGTGTGATAATCGGCGTGATTTTTTAAAGTCCAAGGAGACCATCCGCGTGTGATGTAAGTTTCAAAAGCAGCATTAATGAGCCCGAATGCGAGACCTTTTTGGAAACCAGGTCGGATATTGCGGACTGCATATAATTCTTTTGCGGCCCAATTTTTTTTGAATGAGCTAGAATAGCTAAACGCTTCGCTCGAATTGCTATTTAATGCCTCAAAACAAGCCTCTGCTGCTAATAAACCTGACTGGATTGCCATATGAATCCCTTTTATTTGTGGCACATTTAGAAAACCTGCTGCATCACCTAAAAGCATTCCGCCCTCAAAAGCAAGTTTAGGTAAAGATTGCCATCCTCCCTCAATGAGTGCGCGTGCACCGTAGGCGATGCGTTCACCTCCTTCTAATTGAGAGCGAATAAAAGGATGTGTTTTGAATTGTTGCATTTCTTCAAAAGGACTTAACCAGGGATTGGTATAATCTAAGCCAATGACTAAACCAAGTGCGATTCGCTCTTCTGATAAATGATAAATAAACGAGCCGCCATAAGTCGCATGGTCTAATGGCCAACCCATCGTATGTACGACTCGACCTTGATGATGCTTATCTTTAGGAACTTGCCAAACCTCTTTAATTCCTAAGGCATAAGTTTGTGGTGATTGGCCTTCTCGTAATTGATAATGCTTGATAAGTTCTTCTGAGAGTTGTCCGCGACAACCTTCTGCGAATAAAGTTTGTTTAGCATGAAGATGAAGTCCTGGTTGATAGCGCTCTGTTTTTTGTCCGTTTTTATCGACACCAAAATCACCAACAGCAACACCAATAACTTGATTTTTATCGTTGTAAAGTACCTGGGTTGCGGCAAATCCTGTGTAAATTTCACAGCCTAGTGCAGTAGCTTGTTCTGCTAAAAAAATACCAAGATTCCCCAGTGAAATAATCATATTTTCACGAGAGTTTCGCATCGGTTTAGGAACCGGTAAGCTAAAAGCGCGAGAAGCATTGAGATAATAAAATTGATCTTCAGTCACATTCGTGTATTTTGGCGCTAATTGCCAAGTGTCAGGTAAAAGTTGCTTTAAACTTCGTGGATTAAGAACGGCACCAGAAATTAAATGTGAGCCAACTTGAGCTCCCTTTTCTAAAACACAAACTTTCAGGGATTGTTCGGCGCGCTCTGCTTGTTGTAAAAGACGAATCGCCGCAGCAAGACCTGCAGGCCCTGCACCCACAATGACTACATCGTACTCCATTACGTCATGTTCCATGTGATTATCCTCTTAATCTATTCCCTCAATTGAAGCAATAAATCCTTGATGGCGTCAATGCGTTTCTCAGGATCAGGGCTGTCTAGTATTATTTTTAAACGTTGAGGGCCTTGCATTTGATAGCGTGCACTATGTACTTGAATTAATCGAATAAGTGCCGCAGGGTTAAGATTTGGTTGTTCTGAGAAACAGATAATCGCTTCTTTTTCTGAAGCGCGTATGCTAGTCACACCGATTACATTACTGAGTAACTTTAACTCAGCTACTTTAAATAAACACTGAACAGGGACGGGTAGTAGTCCAAATCTATCAATGAACTCGACTTGTAACTCTCGAAGTTGTGTTGTATCCACTGCGTTATTGATACGCTTATATAAAATTAACCGTGTGCGGACATCTGCAATATAGTTTTCTGGAATAATTGCTGACAGCTGTAAATCAATATCAGCACCATGTCGCATCGGATTACTTAAATCAGGAATTCGTCCTGATTTTAAATCTTGAACAGCCTTGTCCAACATTTCCATAAATAAAGTAAACCCAATCGCATGCATATTACCGCTTTGTTCTTCACCCAACAAATCACCTGCACCTCGAATTTCAAGATCATGTGTGGCTAGCGTAAATCCTGCGCCTAAATCTTCTAGGGAAACAATTGCCTCTAATCGCTTTTTTGCATCTTCTGTGAGAAGTTTTTCATTGGGCGTTAACAGATAAGCGTAAGCTTGATGGTGCGATCGCCCCACACGACCTCGTAACTGATGCAATTGAGCAAGACCAAATTGATCAGCACGGTCCATAATAATTGTATTTGCTGTCGGTATATCGATACCCGTTTCAATAATCGTTGTGCAAACAAGAACATTAAATCGACGATGATAAAAATCAGACATAATGCGCTCTAAATCACGCTCACGCATCTGTCCATGTGCAAAACGCACATGGGCTTCAGGCATTAATGTTTGAATTTCTTCTGTTATTTTTGCGATAGTTTTTACATCATTATGTAGAAAAAAGACCTGACCACCACGTAAAATCTCACGCAAAATGGCTTCACGTATTAAAGGATTACTGCGTTCTTGCCAAAATGTTTTCACGGATAATCTTTTGGCAGGAGGGGTTGCAATCAATGAAATATCGCGAATCCCGGCCATGGCCATATTTAAGGTTCTTGGAATAGGTGTTGCAGTCATCGATAATAAATCGATATGTGCACGTAATGTATTGATATGTTCTTTTTGTTTGACACCAAAACGATGCTCTTCGTCGACGATCAGAAGACCTAAGCGTGCAAACTCGATATTTTTTTGAAAGAGTTTATGTGTGCCAATCACAATGTCCACATGGCCTGACTGTAGGCCTTTTAACACTTCTGTTGTTTCTTGAGCATTTCTAAATCGAGATAAAAGCTCTATTTTGACCGGAAAGTCAGCAAAACGATCTTTAAATGTTTCAAAATGCTGAGCTGCTAAAAGCGTTGTCGGGACAAGCACACAAACTTGTTTATGATTTTGAACTGCAATGAATGCAGCGCGCATCGCGACTTCTGTTTTTCCGAAACCTACATCACCGCAAATTAATCGGTCCATCGGTTTTGGGGAGGCCATATCATGAAGAATCGCCTCGATTGCTTGTTGTTGATCTGGTGTTTCTTCAAAAGGAAATGCGTCAACAAAATGAAAATAATCTTCTTGAGTGCAGTTATAGGCAAAACCCTCTGTTGCCGCGCGTGCGGCGTAAAGAGCGAGTAACTCAACAGCTACATCATGAATTTTTTCGCGTGCGGCTTTTTTTTCTTTTTCCCATTGATCGCTTCCTAATCGATGAAGCGGTGCGTGCTCGTTGTCACTTCCTGTATAACGGCTGATGTAATGCAAGGAGGTGACCGGGACATAAACTTTATCCTCTCCGGCATAGGTTAAGACCAAAAACTCGTTAGACACACCATCGTGCTCGAAGGTCTGCAAGCCTTGATAACGACCCACACCAAAGTCAATATGAACGACCGGAGCACCCAATGTTAATTCTGCTAAATCACGAAAAATAGTGCTTTGATCGGTCGCTTTTTGTCTTTGCCGTTGTTGAATGACGCGTGACTCACCAAAAAACTGAGACTCGACCATGATGGAGATATGGGCATCTAAAAGCTCAGCTCCCATACTCAGTGGGCTTACAAGAAGATTGAGTGTGTCATTTTTTTTCAAAAAATCATGCCAAGAGGTATGCACTTTAGGCTCAAGCCCTGATTGTTTTAAAAGATCAAGAAAAACTTCACGCCGTCCTGAGCTCTCGACACTAAACAGAAAGCGTTGATTCGATGTTTTAAGGTGCTCTTTTAAATTTTGAAAAGGATCTTTGTTGTGTCTTAATACAGGGAGTGAAACAGGTGTCGCTGTATTAAAATTAAAAGCACCTTTTTTCTCACTTTTAGTATGTGAAAACTGCACTTGTGAATAATCATTTAGTGTTTGTAAAAACGTCTCTGGAGGGATAAAGATTTTCTCAGGAGATAAAAGGGGACGAGTTCGATCATGAGCGTATTCACTAAAGCGTGTTTCTGCTTCTTTATAGAAACGCTCTGCTTCGAGTGCGATATCGCCAATGCGACACAAACTTGTTTCTTTAGGAAGAAAATCAAAAATATTAGCGGTATTCTCAAAAAATAAAGGCAGATAATACTCAATTCCGTTGGGGTATTGCTTCTCACTAATACTGCTATAAATATCACATTCACTCGGATTACCTGTGAATTGCTCGCGAAACATTTTTCTAAATTGTGTAATACTTGCTTCATTGAGAGGAAATTCACGGGCAGGTAAAATATCAATGTGCGATATTTTTTCGATCGTACGCTGAGTTTCGGTATCAAATCGTCTTAAACTCTCAACATGACCATCAAAAGACTCGATACGAAAAGGATGATGATGTCCCATGGGGAATAAATCCATCATTCCACCACGTACGGCAAACTCGCCATGTTCAAGGACCTGATTGACCGCTCGATATCCTGCATCAATAAGTTTTTTTCGAAAATGCTCAACATCAAGAGCTTGTCCTTGTTTCAGTAACAAGACGTGTTGCGCTAGAAAAGATTTGGGGCATAAACGATGAAGCAGCGTGCTTGTCGCCGCGATGACGATAGGGTTGCTCGAGTCTTGTAAGAGAGCGTTAAGTGTCGAGAGACGCTCTGAGATAATATCTTGATGTGGTGAAAAGTGATCATAAGGTAACGTTTCCCAATCGGGGAAGAGATGGACCTTCTGAGTCTTTTCAAGTAAAAACGTTAATTCCGCCTGGATCTGGTAAGCCGCTGCATAATCCTGTGTGATGATAAGCTTCGGTGTTGTTGTTTGTTGACAAAACTCCGCTAGCGCAATGGACAAACTGCAACCATGCAGTTGTCCATATACAGCTTTTTTAGATGTGTTTTGAGGTAATGAAAAAACAGCGTGCACTTTACTTCATATTCCTTAACACATATTGCAAAATACCCCCATGGCGATAGTACTCAAGCTCATTTGCAGTATCAATACGGCAAACTAGAGGCACAGTTGTTTTTGAGCCATCTTCTCGCTCGATGACAACTTGTAGTACGCTTCTTGGTGCGAGTTTATCATCGACATCAATGCTAAAGCGCTCGTTTCCTGTGAGATGCAGCGTTTTGCGTGTTGTGCCTAATTCAAATTGTAATGGTAATACACCCATACCAATCAAGTTAGAGCGGTGAATACGCTCAAAGCTTTGTGCAATGACTGCTTTAACACCAAGTAATGTGGTTCCCTTGGCTGCCCAATCTCTTGATGACCCTGTGCCGTATTCCTCACCAGCAACGATCACAAGTGGTTGCGCATTTTCTTGATAACGCATTGCAGCATCGTAAATAGGCATGATTTCATTCGTCGGAACAAATCGTGTTACACCACCTTCGATCTCAGGTGTCATTTCATTTTTGATACGAATATTGGCAAAAGTACCTCGCATCATGACTTCATGATTACCACGTCGAGAGCCGTAAGAGTTGAAATCTTTTACATCAACGCCTTTAGACTTCAAATACAAGCCAGCCGGTGATGTTGGCTTAATTGAGCCAGCAGGGGAAATATGATCTGTCGTGATAGAATCACCAAATAAGGCCAAAATATACGCTTTTTCAATCGGTTGAATTGATTGAGGTGTTGGACTTAGATTTTGGAAAAATGGTGGGTGCTGAATATAAGTTGAGTCTTTGTCCCACGAGTAGGTTTGACCGCCACTTGTTTGAATCGCTTGCCAATCTGCATCACCTTTAAAAACATCACCATACTCTTTTCGGAACATGCTGCTGTTGACATTTTCTACTGCTTTCGCAATTTCTTGTTGTGTTGGCCAGATGTCTTTAAGATAGACTGGTTGTCCTAATTTGTCCGTGCCGATAGGCTCTTTGCTTAAATCAATACATGTTGTACCAGTCAGCGCGTAAGCCACAACGAGCGGTGGAGAGGCAAGCCAGTTTGCTCTCACTTGAGGGTGTACACGCCCTTCAAAGTTTCGGTTACCGGATAGTACTGAACACACGACAATATCATTATCCGTGATAGATGTTGAAATCGGATCTGGTAGAGGACCTGAGTTACCGATGCAAGTTGTACAACCATAGCCAACCAAATCAAAACCGAGCTGATCAAGATAAGACTGTAGTCCTGCATGCTCTAAATAATCGGTCACGACTTTTGAGCCAGGTGCGAGTGATGATTTTACCCATGGTTTACGAGACAAGCCTTTCTCAACAGCCTTCTTAGCTAGGAGACCTGCCGCCATTAAAACACTGGGGTTAGATGTATTTGTACAGCTCGTAATTGCGGCAATTACGACGTCACCATGGTGCAGCTGATAATCTTCTGATGGCACAGGAAACGCTGTTTTTTTCTCGTTTTCTTTGCCTGCTTGTTTTAAAAACGCATCAAACTCTTGAGGCAGTGTCGTGAGATTGACTTTATCTTGCGGACGCTTAGGACCTGCAAGAGAGGGCTCAACCGTGGTTAAATCTAAAGATAAAGTGTCTGTAAAAAGAGGCTCGGACATTGCTGCGTCATACCATAAGCCTTGTTCTTTGCAATAAGTTTCAACAAGCTTGATGGTGTGCTCATCACGTCCTGTCAGGCGCAAGTAGTTTAGTGTTTCAATATCGACAGGGAAAAAGCCGCATGTCGCACCGTATTCTGGCGCCATATTTGAAATGGTTGCTCTGTCCGCGAGCGCGAGCTGAGCGATTCCAGGACCATAAAACTCAACAAATTTACCGACAACACCTTTTTTACGAAGCATTTGAGTGACTGTGAGTACAAGATCTGTTGCTGTAATTCCTTCGTTGAGCTTACCTGTCAATTTAAAACCGATGACTTCTGGAATAAGCATCGAAACAGGTTGGCCTAACATCGCAGCTTCAGCCTCAATACCTCCCACACCCCAACCCAATACACCCAAGCCATTCACCATTGTTGTGTGCGAATCTGTACCCACTAGTGTATCCGGGTAAGCATATGTTTTACCTTCAGTTTCTGTGTGCCAAACTGTTTGCGCCAGATATTCCAAATTTACTTGGTGACAAATACCTGTTCCAGGAGGGACAACTTGAAAGTTTGAGAATGCTTTTTGTCCCCAGCGTAAAAACTCATAACGCTCTTTATTTCGAGTCATTTCAATTGTGGTATTTTCACGCATCGCACTCGCAGTGGCGAATTTATCGACCATGATAGAGTGGTCAATGACTAGATCAACAGGAGAAAGTGGTGAAATTTTCTCAGGGTTTCCTTTCATTTGAACAATCGCATCACGCATTGCCGCGAGATCTACAACAGCAGGAACACCTGTAAAATCTTGCATCAAAACACGTGCGGGGCGATAAGCAATTTCATGCGTTGATGTTCGTGTTTTTGTCCATTCTGCAAGTGCTTGAATATCTTTGGTCATGACGGTTATGCCGTCTTCAAAGCGCAATAGATTTTCAAATAAAACTTTTAATGAATAAGGAAGTTGATTTAGCTCTTTAAAATGTGTTTGTTCTGCATGCTTGAGACTATAGTAATGGTATATTTTATCATCAATTTGCAATGTTTTTAGTGTTTTATATGTGTCTTGGCCGACCTTCATTTTTAGCCCTCGCTGATAACGTTTGTTCTATAGTACTTAAAGGAGAGATGATATACCCAAGAGACTTCATATGCAATTTTAAACAATAGGTTGTACCCTACACATATCACCTCCACGGGCCGAGTAGTGTAACGTATATCGACTCATCTGAGGAGCGATTGACTAACACCCATGAGATGCGGACTCTTGTAAGTTTAGTGGCTGACTTAGATTGAATAGCGACTGCTTGCGGTCTTGAGTTCTCACTGTATCAATGGTCGCTAATGCGAGGGAATCAATACCTGCAGCCCATGCTATCCGCGCTCGCCCACATCCCACCTTCAGTCCGGAGCGTAATATTCCAAATGAAAAACCTAAACCAGAATCTACCGAATAAGAATTAGGCGAAAACCAAACATCATCATTATCCGTATCAAAGTTATAAAATTTAAGTTGCCGTTTTAGGTTAGCAGGATTTAAGGCATCTAATAAGTCTTTGTTTTTATTGACTTGTTCAAAAGACCGCTCAGGATGGCAATATTCGTGCGCAATATGAGCAGGTATGTCTCGTTGGGCTCGTCCAACTTCTTCTATCCAAATTTTTTCAAGTTCGTCTAAATCTGCTTCAGTCTTATTCAATTTTTTATCACACTCAGCTATATAATGGTTTAATGCATTTATTAATGGCGTGAGATCAAACCCCGCATCTTGATGTTCTATCACAACGCCTTGTTTACTTTCTGTTGTATAGTGTAAACCTCGGCGTGGGGGGAGTGGTCCGAAAAGTCGTCCCCATAAATTTGAAAACGTAGCAGATGGTAATGGTTTTTCTATGTCGTGCACGCGATGAAGAATCAGCCGCCTTGTGTCTTCATTGATTCGAATATATTTTTCTAGCATTCGCTGCATATGTGTATCTTTAGCCCAATATGCATATTCATAGGCGGTACATTTGAATGTTCGACCGGAATAGTCAGTGAAAGGAATACCCTCCGTTTGTAGGAGCTCTTGTGCTAATTCTGGGTCTTGTTGCAAGAGCGCCTCTGCTTTGTCTTGCTCACCATATGCGACCTGTTGCAAAAATTGTTTGGCATCAATTTTAGGTTTGAATTTTGGACACTCTAATTTAAATTGAGCAAGAAGAGCTTTGGAGAGCATTGGGTCAGGATGGTTGTTGATGTCCTCATACAAAGCCTGCAAAGCTCCATTATCCATTTGGGACAAGTTAATTTCTATTTCCGCTATGTCAGTATTAATATGCTCATTTTTATGGGAAATGATATTGTCAGGTTTATCCATGGCATTAAAATCTTGTCGTTGCTCATCAAGACGATTGTTTTGCCAGCCCATTTGTAAGAAATTTGCAAAATGAATAGCCATACAATATTGATGGGTCACAAATAACCCGCTTTTCTTGGTCAATAACATAAACTCATCAAAATGAGGTGATCCTTTGATTTCTTCCCAATGCGACTTGAATCGTTCATTGAGAGCTGGATTTTCCTTCAATGCTGACAGGCTTTTTTCAGAAATAAGTGTTGTTAAACCAAAATGATTTTGATGCTGATTGACAAAGGAAATCAGGGCCTCTTCGACCGAGTTGCTGTGTGCTAAAGCTTCTTTAACGATTTCGGCTAAAGCCTCTACAAGTGTAGCATCACTTTCTAATATCTGACCAAAATCAACGATTGTGATACTGGCATCGCAGCATGCGATGTTAAGACTTGCTAAAAAAAACT
This sequence comes from uncultured Legionella sp., assembly GCA_964471225.1. Taxonomy (GTDB): domain Bacteria; phylum Pseudomonadota; class Gammaproteobacteria; order Legionellales; family Legionellaceae; genus JAGVJT01. The sequence goes on from CAYYEZ010000035.1 coordinate 78,182, forward strand.
GCGTGAGAATAGACAATTGTTCTGCGTTATTCACGGAGTAAAAGGGCGACTCTTGAATGTTATCGAATAGATTGGGGGTACAATAGTGAATCAATCCATTCACATAGTCCTCTATTGTGGCGGGATTATCTGGATTAATTCCCAATTGCTCATCCAAATAGAGTTGATTCATTGCCTCAGAGACGATAACTCCTCCCGCTTTCTGAGCTTGATTGCCCTGAGTTCGCTCGAAATTCACGTCAATTCCGAGGTAAGTTTTAATTTCATCTTTCAGTTGAACTTTGATTTGGTCAAAATTAACGGGTAATCCTATACGCTTTGAGCGAATGCGCTCTATCAATTCTTCTATTGATTTGGGTGTCAGTGGTATTGTTTGATATAGATTTCGTAAGGCATCAAACGAAGACGATGTTGAGACAATTTCATCATTTACAATCTGATTATGGTTGGCACTAAAAGTTGACTTTATAGCTGTAGTGCGTAAATAACTATCCTGTTCTGTTGGCCTCAGAATGATGCTGTGCAAATTAGCCTCAACTGACTGCATTAATCGAACTAATGGCTCAGGATAGATAGGGAAGCTCCTCATTAAAGGATCTGTAATCAAGGTATCAAATTGTACTTGTTTCAAAATATCCAAATAAGTATCGATTTGCGAAAGACGATGCGCTTTACGTGTTTTTTCCTCAGAAGAAGGCATGTATTTTAAATCAAATTCTAAAGCTTTTTTATAATCCGTCAGTACGCCAACGGCAGACCTTTGTTTGTCAGCACCCGCAAGACCAAAAAACTCTTGTAAGGAATATACTGATTTGCACGTATTATCTAATCCGATTTCAGTACCACTCATAATAGGCATTAATAAATGAACCGTATTCGTTTTGGGGTTGACATATATATACCTGGGTGCTGTTGGTTCTTTGATAGGTATCCTCATGTTTCAGCACTTTATTTAGTCGTCTTGGCTTACAGTATAGTATTTTTTATCGATATCAGAGCTAAAAATAGAGCACTTAGATTGCTCAACAGAGAATCTAATTCTGACTCGTATTGCTGAATATTTTCAAAAAACGCTAATGTTACCTTCCTAAAGGCATTTAATTGTGTATTTATTTCGGTATAATGATCAAAATAAATACACAAAGGTATGTCAATTATGGCAAAAATAAAAGTACACGTACTCAATTTTCATGGTATTTTTTCGCATGTTGAAATTGTTTTGGAAAATATGTCAACCCATCCTCGGACTTACTATGGAATTAATCGATGGGAAATACCTGGCCAGACATGGAGTGATGTGCAATATAAGGGGTATATCGCACAAGCCGGATCTGTTTATAGCTTCGAAATCGATGCGAACCCTGATGATATTGTTAATCGTTGGAAAAACTACTGGATTAAAACTCAATATCAGGCAAATATATTGGGTGAAAATTGCGCAATGGCAGCACATTGGTTTTTGATGGAGTTTGCGGGTATTCCTAAGCCAAGTTTGTCTAATCTTAGTTGGAATCATCTTGCGCTAGGTATTATTTGGCCAAGCTTTATTCCATGTCCTGTTACCCTTCCGGGGCGTATTATGTCAAATGTTAAATTTCATATTGAAGCAAGAAATCATCCTGAGGTTGCAGCTCAATATAGTCATTTATTTTTATACACGAGTATGGCGCTTGCAATACTTGCATTCTCAGCATCAATTTTTGCGCTGACTGTTGCAGTGACTGTCCTTAGCGGAGGGGGAGTAATCGCTCCTGTTGTTGGGTGTGTTTTTGTCGGCTTAGCGAGCACACAGGGATTCTTTAAAAGTTATAATTTATTATCTACGAAAAACATGTCTCGTGATTTCAAAAAGGTTGAACAGGACCTATTATTTACAAAAAGAGATGGCTATCAAGATAATAGGGGTGATGATATATCGCTTTTAGAAAATTTATCCACACTGACTCCCTAAATAGGGTAAATTATCTTAATAAAACAACATACAGGCGCACATGTTAAACGAGTGCCTATTGAAATGAGGAGACAGGGATGGCCTTCATGCAAAATCGCGGATTAAAAGTCCGCATATTTATGGCAGCGACATCGATTGCATTATTACCGATGATGAGCTTTGCTAAAGCAAAGCCCATCATGACCACAGATTTATTACAACACCTTAAAAAAGGTGAGCCTTGGGATAGAGGTGTGTTGACGTCAAAAAAAATGGTGATGTTTCAACAGGCCGCCATCAGTGGTGGCACTGACGCAATCAGCGTATCTAAAATAACATTAGCCTACTTTACGTCATCTGATTGTAGCGGGGCTAAAGCAAACAATAGTTTTTATACGACCCCGGATAGCACTTCGGATAACCCTCCATTTTCTATCAGTGTAGACACACCTTTCGGACTGGTTGCAGCATCCGCATGGAATGTCGGTAGGACAAAACTATCGATTGCAGATATGACCACTATTCAATCCATTGCCGTAACGTTAAAAAGCACCAACAGCAACACACCTCAGGCTGCGTTTACGAATGGCGACGGGAAAGTAATTAGTTATGCCTGTATTCCTGTTAGGTGTGCATCAGGACAATGTGAATCTACAACAGGTGACCTGCAACGTTTCACGTTAAAAACAACCGCAGCTGTTGGCGACCCCGCGGATGGTGGCGTGATTGGTTGCCAGAACACAGGGGTCTCGTTTAATTTATTTAATATCGTAGTCACGACGTCAGACCAAAGCACTGGTCAAATATGGGGTAGCCTTGTAGACACAGGTGCTACTAGCACAACCGATGGGGCTGGAAATACCTCAAAGATTGTTACAACACCGGGCATAGGAAGTACGTATGCAGCACGGACGTGTAGCGGGCTGTCAGTAAAGGGTGGCTTTACCAGTGGTTGGTTTTTACCATCAGGGGGTAATACCAATACTCAATTGAATTGTCTTTATAGAAATCGAGATGCTATTGCCACAGGCTCAGTTGCGGCTGGTGGTGCTGGGCTCTCCACTGCCGTAGGAACTTACTATTGGAGCTCTACCCAGAACAACACCAATTTTGCGTGGGAGGTGCTCTTTTCCAGCGGATCCCCGGGCAGCATCTCCAAGGGCTCTAGCATGAGGGTTCGTTGTTCTCGCGCCTTTTGACGTTTATCCCTTTGGGCAAGACATGAGGCGTGATGTGATACATAAGCGTTGGTCACCGCGCCTACTTTTATGACTATACAACGGCTAGATTGCCTTTTTCTTCGAGCCAGGTTTTCCTGTCTTGAGCGCGTTTTTTAGCAAGCATCATGTCCATTAAGCTCATGCAATGCGTTTCATCTTCAAGGGTTAGCTGTACGAGACGGCGCGTATTCGGATCCATCGTTGTTTCACGAAGTTGAATCGGATTCATTTCGCCTAATCCTTTAAAACGTTGAACGTTAATTTTCCCTCTTGCTGTTTCTGAGAGCTTGGCGACTAAGGCGTTTTTTTCTTCATCATCTAGTGCGTAATGCACTGTTTTCCCTGCATCAATACGATATAGAGGGGGCATCGCAACAAAAATATGACCGGCTTGAATCAGTGGTTTAAAATGGCGTAAGAAAAGTGCACACAAGAGCGTTGCAATATGCGCACCATCGGAATCTGCGTCGGCAAGAATACAAATTTTTCCATAGCGTAAGCCGCTGATATCTTCACTCGCAGGGTCAACGCCTAATGCCACAGAAATATCATGAATTTCCTGAGAGGCCAGTACTTGAGAAGGATCGACTTCCCAAGAATTTAAAATTTTCCCACGCAGAGGAAGAATCGCTTGAAATTCTTTATTACGCGCCTGTTTTGCAGATCCTCCCGCCGAATCTCCCTCGACCAAAAAAAGCTCAGAATACTGAAGATCAAGCTGAGAGCAGTCTGCTAATTTACCAGGTAAAGCAGGTCCTTGATGAATACGTTTACGTGCGACTTGCTTGGATTGTCGTAAGCGTTTTTGAGCACGTTCTATGACCATCGCAGCAATTTGTTCACCGTGAGTGCGATGATGATTTAACCACAGGGCAAAAGCATCTTTGCAAGCAACGCTGACAAAAGATGCGATAGAGCGAGAGCTGAGTCGCTCTTTAGTTTGACCTGCAAACTGCGGCTCTTTCATTTTTACGGATAAAACGTATTGACAAGGCTCCCAAAGATCATCTGCACTGAGTTTGACGCCACGAGGAAGAAGGTTTCGCAATTCGCAAAATTCAGATAGTGCCTCAAACATTCCTGCACGCAATCCGTTAACATGTGTCCCGCCTTGGACCGTGGGAATCAAATTCACATAGCTTTCGGTCAACGAGACAGGCATATTAGGTGTCCATGCAAGCGCCCACTCTACGGTGGCATCGTCTGTTTTGAACTCCCCAATAAGTGGCTCTTCTGGAAGATATTCGTCTGTTAAGGACTGGCGAATATAGTCTGATAATCCTTTTTCATAGCACCAATGTAATGTTTCCTGGGTCATTTTATTGATGTAGGTCATCGATAATCCAGGGCATAACACTGCTTTGGCGCGCAAAAGATGAACTAATGCTTTCGTTGCAATTTTTATGCTATCGAAATAATGCGCATTAGGCCAAAATCGAATGATGGTGCCCGTATCTCGTTTTTTTGTTGTACCGATAGTTTGAAGTTCGCTGACTTTTTCACCTTGTTTAAAAGCCATGTGATAAATAGTGGCATCTCGCTTAATCGTGACGTCCAAGTGGTCTGAAAGCGCATTCACAACAGAAACACCTACACCATGCAACCCCCCAGAGAAAGTGTAACTTTTATCTGAAAATTTAGCGCCGGCATGAAGGCGCGTCATAATCACTTCGACACCACTTAAACCGAGTTGTGGATGTTTATCGATGGGCATGCCTCGACCATTATCTTCGACTTCAACTGAGCCATCTTCATGTAGTGTTACAGTGACTTTGGTAGCATAGCCTGCGAGCACTTCATCTACACTGTTGTCAATCACTTCTTGGGCTAGATGATTCGGTCGTGTCGTATCCGTATACATTCCTGGACGGCGTTGAACGGGTTCAAGACCACTGAGTACTTCAATAGCTTCTGCTGTGTAAGATTGTGTCATGCTCGAAAATTACTTACCTTCAATAGTGACGAGTGTATCATTGCATTGATTGCTCTGGAACAGGATACTGTGATAAAACATATTCAATCTCTCTTTTTTATGCCTTACTTTGAATCTTGACCTTGAAAAAAATAGGTTCCACGCTCTTCATGATTGGTTTTTGAGGCCACAAGGATTGTTCTTACAAGAGCTGGTGTGCGCCCGAATTCTCGGCGTGAGTGATCGTCTGCGTGGTACACATGTGTTACAGATTGGGGGGTGTGGTAATAATCCATGGCTTAAAAATCTGCCGTTTCGACGTCACTGGTTACTGACCCCTTGTGCTGATGACACAGAGGCTTCAATTGTTTCATCAATCAACGCACTTCCTTTTGAGAGAGGGAGTGTGGATTGTGTCATCGCACCTTTTACTATGGAAATGAGTGCTCCGGATAAGCGGATTATTCATGAAATTGATCGTATTTTAAAACCCATGGGGCATATTATTTTTATTGGTATCAATCCGTTCAGTCTTTGGGGGCTTTTTCTAAAATTAGGACTGATCAAACCCTTTGATGCGTTGAAAATGCATTTGACCTCATCGCTGACGTTAAAACAACTCATGCTTAATCAAGGGTATCGTCTAAATAAACTAGAAACATTCTGTTATGTACCACCCGTAAACTCAGCCGAAGCATTACTTCAACTCCGATTTTTAGACGAAATGGGAAAAATGGTTATTTTGAGTCCCGCAGGCTTTTATTGTTTGGTTGTGCAAAAATATCAATATGCTAAGCCCAGGATGGTTGCTCAAAAAAGAAAGCAACCTATTAAAATCGGAGAAGCTGTAGCAGGACTGGCTCGAATCTCAGAGTGACATTTCTTGCCGATATTGAAAAATATCTTCGACTGAGAGTAGGGGGAGACTATGGGTTTTCGCATACTCAGCGAGCTCGGGTAATTTTTTCATTGTACCATCTTTATTCATGAGCTCACATAAAACTGCACTCGGATTCAAATGAGCGAGTCTCATTAAATCCACACTACCTTCGGTGTGTCCTCGTCGCTCTAAAACACCATTCGCTCGCGCAATTAAAGGAAAAACATGCCCAGGTTGGCTTAGATCTTGAATGCTACTTTCTTCTTGTACTGCCGTTTGGATTGTTTTCCAACGATCATGAGCGGATACGCCGGTTGTGATCCCGTGTTTTGCTTCAATCGAAATCGTAAAAGCAGTTTGGTAGGGGCTGGTATTTTTAAAGACCATCGGCGCTAAAGAAAGGCTTTTTGCTTTTTCTTCGGTTAAGCAAAGACAGATAATACCGCTGCAATCTTGGATGAGTTGATTCACATCTGCTATAGAAATTTTCTCAGCAGCGAAAATAAGGTCGCCTTCGTTTTCGCGGTCCTCATCATCGACTAGTACAATACCTCGTCCTAGCTGTAAGGCCTGACAAGCCGATTGTACACGCTCAAGATAGGTGTGACCAAAGAGTTCTAAATACGACATTCCTATAGCCTTATCAAAAATGGACATAGGGCGACAAAAACAGCATATAGCTGATTAATGCTTCTTTTATCCGGACTATCACCGTCGGCTCTGGAATCACACCAGATCTGCTGACCTCAAAAGAGCGCTCGTGGGCTAAACCACCGGTGGGGACTTTCACCCCGCCCCGAAGATTATAAGACCAGGATTCTTGCAAATTTTTTAATATAATTCAAGCAGAAAAACTGATAGCTCAAAGTTGTTTTCCTGCTTTCAGACTCAATTTGTCGCCCAGTTATGTTAAATAAGTGTCTTACCATGTGCTTCTGTGTTTAAACTCTCCTGAACTTTCAATCAGATTATCATATTCAGGATCATGACTTAATAACCGAGGCGTTAGTGTCTTTTTAGGGTAAAGCATATCATGGAGCGATACTCTTGCTACGAAATCTGGAGATAAACCTTCATCCAAGAGACCTATATAGTCAGTTTTATGTTCCTGCTTACTTAAATGGTTACCCCAACGGATATATGTGCGAAAACTACTGATTTGGGTACTAAAGTCATTACGACTGGAGGTAAAGAAAAATGTGGATTTTAATCGTGTTACTTCCTCAATTAATAAACTAAATGAGGCCACAAGTGACGTATATCTTTTTTGATGAGAAAGATCGAAATCAAAGCTGCACGATCCATTAAAAAATAAACTTGGGAGAATATTTTCACGTCGCATCTTAACTTCAGATGCGATTATTTTGTTAAGTCTTATCATTAATTGGGGAGTGCTGGATGAAAAATAACCGGATAGCTCTTCGGGATTATCTAAGAAAGTAATTAATATAGTCGCAAGAAAAGTTATGGATTTGAATAAGCAGACATCAGTATCGTCTTTAAGCTCTATGGATGGTACATGCTTTAAAATAGCCTCATTTGTTAATATACCATTTGAGTAAATGGAGGTTCTGCTTAATATAAAAAGAATACGTGCTACCTGTTTTATAGGATCTGCTTTATAAATGGGGCTGTAATATATAGCCTTATTGATAAGGAGGTCTTGGATATTTTGATTTGAAAAAAGTTTTAATTCAAGTTCAGGATATTTTTGCGCAGCCATAAACACCAGCTCACGCACTCTAATCAAATTTTTTCCCAACCGGTCATCAGATGTGTCGTGATATAAGTAGGGGAGCGTCTGTTCTAAACTATTGGCGGTAAAGCCATCTGAATGATAAAAAGAACTTTCTACGTCAGGATCTAAAGTCAGTAATTTTAGTAACTTATGTAAATAAGTTACAGGTAATTTACTAGCCCAACCTAAATGAAAGTATAAAAACAGCCCATTGATAATTTTAAAAAACTTGCGTTGGCTATTCGGATGTCGTAAAAATTCAACTTTTTCATCATGTGTTGCGCCATTATATGCGTTAAGTAATCCACGAATGTAATCAGCTGCACCAAATGGATTTATCGTTTCATTTTTTGCAGCAATTCCTTTTCGGTAATCTTGGCAATGAATGTAACGTATAATTGCATTTTGATGTTGGGCGAATTGTATGGGCTCAATAGTACGCTTATAAAGGTAATTCACTATGTTCCTATAAAAAAATTAGGTTTTTATATGGTTTCGCCCCGCCCATATTGTCAAAGGGTTATTAATAACTTAACACTTGAGAATATCCTGGTCTTTTTTGATTGTAACAAAAAAGCCCAGGATATATCATAGTAACTTCAATAAGTTGCTACGCAGTACGCTTAAGCCTCATCTTCCCAGCTTAATGTACCGCCAGCTTGATACTCAATCACTCGAGTTTCAAAAAAGTTTTTCTCTTTTTTCAAATCAAGCATTTCGCTCATCCAAGGGAAAGGATTTTTCGCACCAGGATATTGCTCAGGTAATCCGATTTGAACCAAGCGTCTGTTAGCAATAAAATGCAAGTACTCTTCAAACATCTCTGCATTCATTCCTAAAATACCGTTGGGCATGGTGTCTTTTGCATATTGATACTCAAGCTCAACACCTTCGGTAATTAATTTAATGATTTCTTCTTTGAATTCATTTGTCCATAGCTGTGGATTTTCGATTTTGATTTGATTAATCACATCAATGCCAAAATTCATATGCATAGACTCGTCTCGCAAAATGTATTGGAACTGCTCTGATGTTCCTACCATTTTATTGCGACGTCCCATAGACAAAATTTGAGTGAATCCAACATAGAAGAATATTCCTTCGAAAACAACATAAAATGCAATCAGATCTCTTAACAAGCGCTGATCATTTTCAAGTGTGCCTGTATGGAAAGACTCATCTCCTAAGCTTTGTGTAAACGGAAGAGCCCAAGATGCTTTTCTTGAAACAGCAGGGATCTCACGATACATATTAAAAACTTCAGCCTCATCCATGCCTAAGCTCTCAATAATGTATTGATAAGCATGTGTATGTAGTGCTTCTTCGAAAGCCTGTCGTAACAGATATTGTCGACACTCTGGGTTCGTGATATGTCGATAAACTGCAAGCACCAAATTATTTGCAACTAATGAATCAGCTGTTGAGAAAAACCCGAGATTACGTTTAATAATCAAACGCTCATCTTCAGTCAAACCATTTGTACTGTTCCATAATGCTAAATCAGCACTCATGTTAATTTCATTTGGCATCCAGTGGTTTGCACACGCCTTAAGATATTTGTCCCAAGCCCAAGGATATTTAAATGGAACAAGTTGATTTAAGTCGGCTCGACAGTTGATGATTTGTTTATCATCAACTTGGATACGAGCAGCGCCCATTTCAATAAATTCGAGGCCTGTAGCTCCGGTGCTTATTTTTAGGTCAGGGGCATCAAGAGTTGCCATAGTCATATTTGTATCTCCTTACTTATTGGCATGCTTCGCAATCTGGATCGAGAATTGAGCATACTTTAGGTTCTTCAAGTTTCACCGCATTAAGCGCGCCATCATGCACAGTTGATTTTTCTGCATTTGTGGCACCTAAGCTGCGTAGATAATAAGTTGTTTTTAAGCCGCGAAGCCAAGCTAGACGATATAAATCATCTAATTTTTTTCCGGAGGGCTTTGCCATATAGATATTTAACGATTGTGCTTGGTCTATCCATTTTTGACGGCGAGATGCTGCTTCAACCAACCATTCTGGTGAAATTTCAAACGACGTTGCATAACGTGCTTTTAATTTCTCAGGAATTCGGCTGATAGGCTGGACACTACCATTAAAATATTTTAAATCATTAATCATCACTTCATCCCATAAATTAAGTGCTTTGAGATCAGCAACTAAATACGGGTTAATCACGGTAAACTCACCGGATAAATTGGATTTCACATAAAGGTTTTGATAGGTTGGTTCGATAGACTGTGATACAGCACAAATATTAGAAATTGTCGCGGTTGGTGCTATCGCCATGACATTAGAGTTTCGCATGCCTTGCGTACGTACTTTTATCCGTAACGATTCCCAATTAAGTTGTTGTGAGCGATCTTGTTCTAAAAATTGACCGCGTGCTTGCTGTAAAAGACTAATTGAGTCAATAGGTAAAATTCCTTTGCTCCAGAGAGAGCCTTCAAAGCTTGAGTATTTTCCTCGCTCTTTAGCAAGCTCCGATGACGCTTCAATCGCGTAGTAGCTCACAAGCTCCATTGAAGTATCTGCGAATTGAACCGCTGCTTCAGAAGCATACTCGAGATTAAGTGCGTACAGCGCATCTTGGAATCCCATCACACCTAGTCCAATTGGGCGATGTTTCAAGTTAGAGTTGCGTGCTTGAGGGACAGAGTAGTAATTGATATCAATGACGTTGTCCAACATACGAATAGCAGTTTTGATGGTTTGCTTTAATTTTTCTTTATCCAACTGACCATCGTTTAAATGCGCGGGTAAGTTCACGCTGCCTAAATTACACACCGCAATTTCTTCGGCAGAAGTGTTCAACGTAATTTCTGTACATAGGTTAGAGCTGTGTACCACTCCAGCGTGTTGTTGTGGTGAACGAATATTACAAGGATCTTTGAAAGTTAACCAGGGATGGCCTGTTTCAAATAACATGGATAACATTTTTCGCCACAATTTTACTGCAGAAACGACCTTAAAGCTGTGAAGTTTTCCTTTCTCTGCTTGACGCTCATAATTTTGATAAAGTGTTTCAAAAGCTTTACCAAAACTATCGTGTAATCCTGGAACTTCATCGGGTGAAAAAAGTGTCCAATTACCATCTTCTTGTACACGCTTCATGAACAAATCTGGAACCCATAATGCGGTATTCATGTCGTGCGTACGACGTCTATCGTCACCTGTATTTTTGCGTAACTCAAGAAACTCTTCAACATCACGATGCCAGCATTCAAGATATGCGCAAACGGCACCTTTACGTTTTCCACCTTGGTTAACGGCGACTGCCGTCGCATCAGCAACATTTAAGAAGGGAACAACGCCTTGAGAGCGACCATTGGTTCCTTTGATGTGTGCCCCCATGGCTCGGACCGAAGTCCAGTCATTACCTAGGCCACCCGCAAATTTAGAAAGCAGGGCGTTATCTTTGATCGCACCATAAATCCCATCTAAATCGTCTGGAACTGTGGTTAAATAACAGCTAGAAAGCTGGGGTCGAACTGTTCCTGAGTTAAAAAGGGTAGGTGTTGAAGCCATATAATCAAAAGATGACAGTAGCATGTAAAACTCAATTGCTTTTTCATCTTTCTTTTCTTCACGAATCGCAAGACCCATCGCCACACGCATAAAAAAGGCTTGAGGTAATTCGTAGCGTGTTCCTTTTTCATGAATAAAGTAACGATCATACAGTGTTTGTAAACTTAAATAAGTAAACTGCATATCACGTTGTGGCAAAATCGCGTTTGCTAATTTTTCTAAATTAAAACTGCTTAGCAGGGGATCTAACAAGCCTTGCTTGATGCCGTGATTGATATAAGCTTTGAAATACGAGGGATAAAACGAAGTCATTTCATCGAAGGTTGCATTTTGACGCAAATGTAAGTGTGCCAAAGCCTCGCCACGTAAACTATCGAGTAAGAGGCGTGCGCTGACGTAAGCGTAATTAGGCTCGCGCTCGACCATCGTTCGTGCAGACATAATCAGCGCTTTGTGTACATCACTCAGTTTTGCAAGATTAAAAAGATTGCGTAGTGCATCTTTGATAATGATATCAGGGTCAACTTCTTTCAACTCGCGACAAGCTTCATGAACAATCGTTTGCACTCTGTCAATATCCAGAGGCTCAACATCACCGTTTGGCAGTGTAATTAAAAGCGCTTTGGGGTCACTCGCTACTTTTTTAGTCTCAATTTCACGCGCTTTGCGTCGTTCTTCTCGATACAAGACATAAGATCTGGCAACTTTATATTGTCCTGTACGCATCAACGCTAATTCAACTTGATCTTGAATATCTTCAATGTGAATCGTACCACCAGTAGGTAACCTCCGCTCAAAAGTTCGTGTCATTTGACGCGTTAGTTCATCAATCTGCTGATAAACTCGGTTAGAGCTGGCCGCATTGCTTCCTTCTACTGCAATAAATGCTTTAGTGATAGCAATTTTAATTTTATTTTCATCATAACGCACAACTTTTCCATTGCGTTTGATGGTTTTTAAAAGCCCCGGAAGATGGGCTATAAGCTCGGCCTCTGTTTCTAACGCATCATGCACGGGTTCAATAATTTCTGACATGGATCCTCCCCAAAATAATCAGACGGTGTGCGTCTGAGGTGATGTTATTCACAACAACGTCCTGAAGCTGCTAAAACACAATATATAGTTAATAATACATCTTGCCTCACAATATAATGTGTTATGAGACAAATGGCAAGAGAATAGCCTGGGAATATCTTGTGGATAAAATGTGAATTTTTTGTGGACCAAAATTTTTTACATTAAGTTAGGTTTTGTTGACAATTAATTAGTCAAAAGATTTCTTTTAACGATGATAGCGTCACTGACCTCAGAAAAACCGCGTGCTTTGACTGAAAAATCTTGCCATTCAGCAAAAAGTTGGCTCGAGCTTCCACCATCAAGATTCAGTGCCTCCGTACAAGATAGTGGCGAACTACGCATCAATTTGGCAAGCCCTGTTGTTGTCATAGGTGCTCTGTCTGTGACTAGCAAAATAATTTTGCCTGTTTTTGTAATCCCTAATGCTGTTCGCTCTGCATGCCCAGGTTTCAATGTTGGAATTTTTCCATGAATCAATAAACGAGGCCCACTTTGAATGGCAAAACGCACATTGTCCTCGTGAAACTGCGAGTAGTGTACAATTGATGCACGATTATTTCGAATTTGAAAAACTCCCCACCAACTAATTTGCTTTAAATTATTTGATTTAGTGGACTGCCCCATGCGTAAGCCTAAAGGGGCAAACTGCTCATCAAAAAATCCTCCGTTGACTGCGATTTGAGCATGTTTAGCTTTTGCAAATTGTTCAACAGTTGCCTGTCTTTTTTTTAGGCTTTTCGCAGTCACAAGGTCTAGCTGATTTTGACTCAAATCAACTCGAAAAACATGGATATGAGACCAAGGCGTTAAAAGTGTATTCGCCATATCTTGATATTCAATACCTGGCCCGACCTTTTTCCAGTCAGCCTGAGCGCTCAGGGAGGAAGAAAGTAAAAATCCAACAAGCATCAGACGTGGAATGATTTGCTTTAACATCGTTATCTTGTATCCTTAATGCTATTTCGAGTAATGAGATGAATATGCAAAAGAGTATGTCGCAACATAGCAATAGAGGGCCCTTAAAGTCAACTCAAGAATTATCGGCACTGATGGATACTGTCTTGAAAGAAGCCAAACAACAAGGCGCAACAGACGCTGCTGTTTCGGTTAATCATGATACTGGATTTTCTGTTGATGTACGCATGGGAGAAGTCGAAACGCTGGCTTTTAGTGAAGAAAAAGGTGTGGGTGTCACTGTTTATTTAGGGACACAAAAAGGTCATGCGAGCAGTAGTGATACTTCTGTTGATGCGATTAAAATGATGGTGAAGGCAGCGCTTGAAATTGCACAGGTTAGTGCGGCAGATCCCTGCTCTGGTCTTCCGGATAAAGCACTCGTCAACTTTGAGTATCCCGAGCTTGACTTATATCACCCATGGGAAATTACACCTGCTGCTGCAATTGAAGAAGCAAAAGAATGCGAAAAAATCGCGCTTGCACATGATAAACGGATTACAAACTCTGATGGTGTTTCAATTTCTACTTATGCATTTGTTGCGGGATATGCAAGCTCTCAAGGATTTTCCGGTCTTGTGCGTAGCACAAGACATAGCATTAGTGCTTCAATGATCGCGCAAGAACATGACAAAATGCAGCGTGATTACGAATACTCTACTTCTCGCTATGCAGAACATTTACAATCGATTGATACGATCGCAAAAACTGCTGCGACAAGAACAATCAGCCGACTGGGTGCCCGCCAAATTCCAACACAGCAATGTCCGGTAGTGTTTTCTTCTCGTTTATCCAGTGGGATTTTTTCTACGTTTATTCAAGCTATCAGTGGTGGTAACTTATATCGTAAAAACTCATTTTTGTTGGACTCAGTGGGTAAGAGTATTTTTCCTGAGTGGATGCAGATTTATGAGCAGCCTCATCTTATCGGCGCTCTTGGCAGTACGCCTTTTGATAGTGAAGGGCTCATTACACGACCGAATATTTTTGTTAAAAATGGCATATTACAGCAGTATGCTTTAAGCAGCTATACAGCGAGAAAACTAGGGCTAGAAACCACAGCAAATTGTGGAGGGGTTTCTAATTTAACAATCGATTCAACCACTGGCGGCCTGGATGACGTATTAAAGCAAATGGGACGCGGGTTATTAGTCACAGAACTCATGGGGCAGGGGATTAATCTTGTGACCGGTGATTACTCAAGAGGAGCTGTTGGTTTTTGGGTGGAAAATGGCCAAATACAATTCCCGGTCGAAGAGGTGACTATCGCAGGAAACCTACAAGAAATGTTTCATCGCATAAAAGCCGTGGGTCAAGATATTAATCCTAATAGCTCCACACGATGCGGCTCCATTCTGATTGATCAAATGATGATCGCAGGAGAGGCTTAATTTGATCAATAATTTGACAATTTAGCTGTTTCATACTAAATTCAGAGGGAAGCAAGCTCGTATTTTAAGGGAGTAAAGTATGAAAACATATACAGTAACCGCCTTTGTTTTGGCAACGTTATTAAGCTTACCCGCGTTTGCTGCAACTGTCGTTACTGACCCTGTTACAGGTGTGGTGTATGTAACCACGGGTACGGTCTACGGCGTGGGTGCTGCTGCAGTGAACACTTGGAATGGCGTGGTTCATACCACGACAGCAACGGCTGTTAGGGCTACAACGCCCGCTTATCACGGCGGAACCACGGTAAGACATACCGCTGCAGGAACGACGGTACGTCACCATCGTTAGGATGATAAATATTGTTTTTCAAACCTCGCATACAGTCGATGTTGTGCGAGGTTTTTATTGATTTTTAAGGTATAAAATGGCAGTTAAGCAAGTTTTAAAAATGGGGCATCTACAACTGGCGTCGCCTTCTTTACCGGTTCGAGATTTTTCTGAGGCCGTTTTGAGACCATTGATTGATGATATGAATGACACGATGAATGAAGAGGCGGGTGTCGGCATTGCGGCACCTCAAATTGGGGTCAATCTTCGTATTATTTTGTTTGGCTTTGAAGAAAATCAACGTTATCCTGATGAAAAGACAGTCCCATTCACGATTTTAATTAATCCAGAAATAGAGGCTTTGTCGGAAGAATGTGTTGATGGATGGGAGGGGTGTTTGAGTATTCCTGGTCTGAGGGGGCTTGTGCCTCGCTACCAGCGTATCCGTTATCGAGGCTATGACGAAAAAGGTCAACTCATTACACGTGTTGCTGAAGGATTTCATGCAAGAGTTGTGCAACATGAGATTGACCATTTAAATGGGATTTTGTACCCTGAGCGTGTGCGTGATATGAAGAAATTTGGTTTTGAAGAAGAGTTGATTAATAGAATTTGGCCACAAGACCTTTGAGCTTTTATGTATAGACATTCGATTATTTTTCATAAAGGACACATCCTACTCTCTGAACGAAGTATTTTTTGGGATACCTCTTTACTTCATTTTTCACATGAGATCATCTTAAGAAAAATAAATCTAGATACGGTAGATTTGATTGAGCTTGACTCGATTCAATGCTTAATTCTGAGGGGTCAATGGGTGGCGCCGAAAGAAGCGTTGCATTTTATTGATATGCAACAATTCGATATGCTAGCGAAAGCTCTCTCTATTCTGCAATGGGATAAGCAGCATCAATTTTGCGGTGCTTGTGGTCAAAAAACGCTACTCACTCATCAGTCTTTCGAGCGACATTGCTCTGTGTGTGAGATTAAATATTATCCCAGAATTTCCCCTGCTGTGATGGTGCTAATTAAACGCGGTAACGAAATTTTAATGGCAAGAAGCCCTCATTTTGCACCAGGCGTTTACGCTTTAATAGCAGGATTCGTCGAGGGAGGGGAGTCATTGGAGGCGGCTGTGCATCGAGAGGTTTTCGAAGAAGTCGGTATTAAAATAAAAAACTTATCGTATTATGGCTCGCAGTCTTGGCCTTTTCCTGATTCACTCATGATAGGTTTTACTGCCGAGTATGACTCAGGGGAAATTGTGATTGATAAAAACGAATTAGAAGATGCTGGCTGGTACTCATTTAATCAATTACCAGGCCTACCATCGTATCCAATGAGTATTGCTTTCAAAATGATTCATAGCCATTTTGAGGGTTGTGCTTAATCTATATCAAAGAAGCTAGAGTTTCATTTTAAAGAACAAGCGTCTAGGGCCAGCAGCTCCTAGACGCTTTAATTTTCGCTATCCGGGTCTTGTTTAGGAACCCCCAAAAATGCTCAGCCTAAATTTAGAACGAAATCCTTTAAGTAAGCTATAATAATGACATAACTAAATAAAAATTATATCTCGACTATGTTGATACCCTTTACTGAGCCAAGCCTATGCCGTTACATTTATATAAACCCTGCAAATAACAGGGTTCATTTGATGATGCCTATTGTCAGTGGCATATCGATTGGTTTAGATAACACATGCCAGGCGGTGTTATCAGTAAATGTGTTTTGCGCATCAAATAGATTGAGTATCGCTAATTTTGGTGAGGTTCTTGACCAATCAGAAGATTTAAGTCAAGAAATTGCGGCATGTATTGTATCGATACAATCAATGGGTGGAAATATCGAAAATACATTGCTTGATTTTATCAATGAACACCAAACTGAATTTAAATTAACGAAAGTGTTAACCTCAAATGACTTCGATGCGATTAAAAAACGCTTTACAGAAGATTATGCTGAAATTAAAGACTCGCCACACTTTGATGAATTTATGTTATTAGATAAATCACATCCCGGTTTGTTTGTTGAGCATCAAGGGTCAATTGCCATTGATTTTTCAGAGTTTGCCAAATCACCTCAGCTTAATATTGATTCTCCTGACTTTGAACAGACGCGAGAAGAGTATAAACAGCTCAGTCAAACAGGTGTTATTCCGCATAAAAATGAGCATATCGAAGCAAGCATTGAAGTCAATCTTGATGTATTGGATGAGTTGGACAAGCTTCCTCTTAAAAACCGACTACAATTATTAAAGCAAATGCCCGAATTACAGTTACGCTTGCAACAACGTGATTTTCTCCATCATGTAGCAAAAGGCGAGCAACAGCAAGCGGAAGATATCTTAAAAAATAGCCCTGAAATAGCACAACGCCTGTTGACAACATCAGGCCAATTCACGGACTATTCTGGTCGTACTTTCAATTGCACCGCTTATGAATATGCCTATTGGGCTAAAGATAAACACATGTGTCGAATGCTCGAATCCCATATGATTGATGATACCAAAGCGCAATTGTTGGCAAAAGTGGAAGTGATGGAAGAATCGGGGCTTGTTTATCAACAACCGGATGACCAAGGTGTGATGCAAATCAAACAAAGTAAGCATTTTGATATGACTCCCTTAATTACAGCACTTCGGGAGTACATTAACGGATACCGCCAGTGGGATAGAGATGATGACTATGAAGCCATGGAAACTGCTTGGATGAAGGTAGGAAAAGCGCAGCGAGATGTCCCGGCGCACATCGCTCATGAGTATTGTAGACCGGACCGGTCATTTGCTCCTTTGCCCTCATTTGGTGAAGAAAATTTGCCAAGGATTCTTACTTTTGCAGCTGATAAGTCGTGGTTCCCTCTTTCTTCTCCCTCTTCCGGCCTCGGTTTCGATTTTGCGTTAATACGCGCCAGCGCCGCACGGAGCGTCCCGCCGGGCACGCGGGGCCGGGCGCGGTTGTCGGCGCGCCGCGATTTGGCGGCTGTCCGCCATCTTGATGAAGTGAGAATCGCCGATCTTACGCAGTCGCGTGAAAATCTAAGCCGGCCTGCAAGTCAATTAGGATTGGGGCGTTAGATTCGTGAAGAAGTGCTGTTGCAATTTGCACCACCTTAAAATCTCGACACACCTGTAAAAACCATCCTAATAATTCTTGATACTGCCAGCTTTGTGACGACCTCACCCACCACGAGCACCAACGACTCAAGTAACTCTTGATTCGGCGGGTAGAAAACCCATCATTAACCATTTGTTTAACTTGTTCGCGTGCATTATAATAAAAAGAAAAAACCTGAACCACTGCCAATAAATGCCTGTCTCATGGCCAGTGCTTTTGGGATTAGTATGCAAAAAATGTCGGATATGTCTGATCGATCAACTCAAGAGGATTTTATCCGTGTAGGGACATTGTGCGCTGCGAATGATATTGCCAGCAATTTAATTCATGCTTTGCTAATCTTTAAATTGTGGAACTTGATTAACAACGAAACACTAGCCGATGCTGATGGACAAAAATTACCAACCAGTGAAAGCACAATTCAATCAAGGTACTCCCAAAAATTTTTGGGAAAGGCGCCCGGGATATCGATATATACCCTTGTTGCAAACAACGTTGCCGTGAACGCCAAAAATATCGGCCCAAATGAATACGAGGGTCATGCATTATATGACATTCTGTCTGGAAATAAGACTGATATCGATATTACTATGGTGACGGGTGATAATCATTCACTGAATCAGCTGAATTTTGTTTTTCTGGATTCAATAAATGTGGGGTACGTACCCAGCATAAAAAATATCCGAGAGGCTGCGAATAACTTGTATTCAGTGAAGCCAGTGGACACTTACACTGGTATTTTGCGCCCAAAAGGGGTTATCAACACCAATCGAATCAAATCACATAAAAGAGGAATTCTGCGGGTTTTACTGTCCTTGTTGTTACAAGAAAATACCCAGAGCACCATTGTCAGAAAACTTAACTCATATGCTCGTTATGATGGACTGAGAAACGCTCTTTTTGAATACAACAAGATTTTAAAGAGCAGGCATGTCTTGAATTTAATCGATGATATAAGCTTGCGACAAGCCATACGCCCCGCTAGAAATCGAACCGAAGCTTATCACCAATTACAAGCTTTAATTCGAAAAGTGTATCATGGTGTTTTCAAAGGAAAGAAAATTATCGACAATCTCATAAGCGCTCATGCTGTACGGCTTATTGCAAATTGCATCATTGCTTATAACAGCATGATTTTAAATGCTGTGTATGAAAACATGCTCAAGGCTGGTGTCAGTGAGGAGATTATTGCAGAATTTGCACGGATTTCACCAATTGCTTGGGTGCATATTGCGTTCACAGGAAAATACAATTTTAAAAAGAGCACAGGTGTTATTGATATTGGCGCTTTGGCGCATGAGATCGAAAAACATATAAAACAACACTTCTGGAAAGATGCTTAATTTTTAGGCTGAGCATTTTTGGGGGTTCCTAAACGAGACCCGGTATCCAGTCAGTTAACATGCTAATGCTGCGGTCGGATGGACAAAGCTGCTAGCAAGCATATGCTTATTAATCAATATATGTTTAATTTCAGAATCAATTTGAATATTAGTAGGATTAATTTCTCTACTAACAACAGATGTTCGCTCTCTTACTAAATCCCATACTGATTGGTCAACAGGAACATTGTTACTCAATAGAATTTTAACGACCTCAGGCTTTCGCATCTTTACTGCAAATTCTAAAGGAGAATTGTGAACCCCAAAGAAAGGAGAATAACCACGCTGTTCGGATAATACATTCCATCCATTCTCAATTAAATAATTTAAAAGATTACAGATCTGTTCTGTATCCAACCATTCGGATTGTAAAATACAACAAAATATAGAATACCCAACTGCCGAATTCGTATTCGGTTCAGCACCAAGTTCGCTTAAGAGATAATCTATCGTTTTAAAATGCGCTCTTTCACAGGCTTGAACAAGGAACCAGTTAATAATGATTTGATTGATTGGTTGAACGCGATGAGTAGATTCTAAAGCACTTCGAATAGTTTCATCATCTATATATCTTACCAGAAGGTTTATAAGGTTCTGTGGATTTGGATGACTATTAAGCATATAACTTAACAGTCCGTTGTTAGCAATTAAATCAAGGGCTCCATCTCTGTTACCGTGGTACGCAATAGCTAAAAGCAAATCTTCTAAGCAATTGCTCGGAATTCTAGAATGAATTATGCCTCCATCTATCTGTGAAATATATCGTAGAATCTGATTGTATTGGTCTGGGCAATCCTGCACAGGGTGAAAATCCAAGATTAACGTTTCAAGTTCATCAATCAACATCACTCATATCCTTAATAAAAATTAAATGCTCGATTATATATCGTATTGTCAATTAAATCGATTTAAATTCGATAAAGGGGTATTTTAAGAATACCCGCGAAAGTGTCTCCTTATGTCTAGCTCTGTGGGATCACCACTTTGATTTTTTAATCCAAAAAATCCATGTGAAAGATGATCTGGTATAATCGCCTTCTTTAATCCAGTGTGATTACGACTTATTTCTATTTTAAGAAGAGTAGCAACAACTGGATAGTTTAGTGCAACTGCTTTTTGGAGTGGTGTAATACCTCGATGATTAGGGATGTTTACGTTTGCGCCTACTTGAATAAGTTTTTCTACCATTGCAATATGATTACCACCTACAGCTAAACTCAAGGCCGTTGCGCCATAAGAGTTCTGTTTGTCGAGTATTGCCTTTGCCTCAATAAGCCAATTGACGATTTCAAGATATCCCCCCTGAGCAGCCATTGCCAAAGGAGAGTCACCAACTGAGTTGAAGATGTTTGGGTCGGCTTCACAATTCAATAATAACCTTGTCATTGCTACATGCGACAGCGACATATTGGATTTGTTTTTTTCTTTAATGCGCTGAGAGGCGATTACGAATGATTCTATGTCTAATTCCAAAATCAGCCTTTTACGCTGTTCAAATTGATATGATTGTCCAAGAAGACAGGCTTCTATCCATCGTATGATGAAGCCATGACAAGCGCCATTTAACTGGTTATTGTGATAACCTAATCGATTCCAAAGTTCTGAAATTTTATAATCTAGTTTCATTGACTTGTCTGCATCGATTAAAATGGTGTTTATTTTATCATATTTTAATAAAAACAGACATTTGCTAATGAGAATCTGGTATACAGGATGCGTTATTAAGGCATAAACAAGCAGGTAATCAAGTTTGTGAATGGCGTGATAATAAAGTTGTTTGGATTCCAGCTGATAAAATTGTTATTAATAAATAGTGATCAAAATGGTTGGCAGAATGGTTGATTCTAGGGAGACAATTTCGCGGGTATTCTTAAAAGACCCCATAAAGGGGATGACTCTCCCTTTAATTATTTCCGAGTATTCTTATTATCGGAATATATGTTTTTGGGGAAAATGATATGCAATGACTTTATATTTTTATGGATATCGAAGTACATCATCTTTCCATGTTACACTTTTCCAATCTTGAGAAAATTCCGAGAGATTAAGCCTTCGTGAATAAAACACTAACTGGGATTCAGCCGCTGTTCATTATGTCTGACACACCACTGAACATGGGTTCAACCATTATTCGTTTTGCGCGAGACGATTACAATAAAGAGATAGGCTCAGCACTTATTGATGCTGATAATGATGCCGAAGCTATTTCTTCTTTTCTAAATGAATTTCGAGATTCTCCAGAAACACTGCGCTCTTATTCTAAAGAAATAGAGCGATTATTGCTTTGGTGTATTCATGTCGCCAAGGTCAATATCTCAAGTTTAAGACGAGATCATTTTTTAGACTATCAACAATTTTTAAAAAATCCCTTACCTGAAGCGTCTTGGTGTGGCCCGAGTACTGGAAGACAAACAAAAGATGGTTCGATTAACTCTCATTGGCGCCCTTTTGTCAAAGGATTAAGTCCTGCATCGGTGAATAAAGCACTCACGATTTTAGACTCATTTTTTAATTACCTGGTTCAATCAAACTATTTAGTGGGTAATCCTTTAGCTGTCGATCGGCGTAGGAAAAAACGTAACAAAGCTTCACCCAATATTATTGACCGTTATTTGGAGCTCGTCGAAATTCAAGCGGTATTAAAAGCACTCGAGCGCTATCCTACCCATAATGATAAAGAGCAATTCCAAGTCGTTCGTGCGAAATATATTGTTCTTTTGCTTTTTTACACCGGCCTTCGTATCGCAGAAGCCGCGCATCACACCATGGGGAATTTTGTTCAACGAGAAGACAATTGGTTTATTCGGGTAATCGGAAAAGGTCAAAAACTTCGAGAAATACCTATTCCTGATGAGTTGCTTGATATATTGAGCGATTTTCGGATAAAAATAGGTCTGACGCCTCGCCTACCTACGTTCAAAGAAAATACGCCACTGATTCCTATGCAAAATTTACAGCAATCGATTAGCACACGACGTATCGATCAAATTTTAAGATGGGCTTTTAATTTAGGTGCGGAGGAATTTGAGCCTAACGAACCCAGACGCGCATCAAAATTGCGCTCCGCCTCAGCGCACTGGCTTAGACACACTTATGTGACCTATCTACTTGAGGCAGGCGCGCCGCTTAAGGTTGCTCAAGAAAATGCTGGCCACAGCGATATCGCGACTACAATGCACTATACTCACGTCGCACAAGCTGATAGGCATGAGGCAACGCGTCAGTTATCTCTAAAGAAGCTAACCTCAAAAACAGAATGATGGTGGATGAAATTGAATTGTGTTATGTTGACCTAAAACTATTTTATAGCGTAAGGATGCGTACAGATGAAAAAATATGCTTGGTTAATTTTGATATATGGTGTGATGCCCATTCACGCAGCAGACCTCTCATCTACCTTATGTCCTAATCCTATACCTCAGCCCTTTACGACCACAGAACATCACAGTACTGAAATTAAGTCGTCTAACACCGATTATACAATGATTACTTGCAAATTGCTCTGTATCTGCATCGGGTGGAACAACATCAAATTTCAATGGCAGGGGTTCTATGACTTTGCCTGGGACCGGTATTTTTTATATTTGTAGTGGTTATTCAACCACAGGCAATCAATCATTAGGACAGGCTGGCTGTACTGCACCTACTCCAGTAGGCTCCATGCGATTAACACAAGTGCACACAGATACTGGTTCGTTTGCTGTCACTGGGACCTGTATTACGTTACATTGCAATGTCGATCACTCATTTAATAACTGGACATACTCAAGTACAAACACTATCAGCCTTTGACCATACACTATAGGATAACCGAATGAATCACATCATATTATCTCAGGATTACGAATCTTCTATTTCTTATCCCTCACATCAAAAAACATTAAAAAAACCCTATCATTCTCCTGTATTACAAAGACTCAAAAATCTCACTCCATTAGGAGGCTCCTCTTCCCATGTCAATGAAACATCGGGCGGTGTTTTTGCTACACACAGCTAAAATTTATTTGTCATATAAACTTTTTCGATTAGGATAAATCGAGATCACATAGTATAATAAATCCCTTTTTTAATCTTAGTTGAAAAATGAATATCAATGATCTTGTCGAGCAGTCTCGTATTTTTTGTGATGAATTAGTTGCATTATCAAGAGATATTGATGATATGGACAAAGCTGATTTTGTTTCATATGGCGCTCGTACAAAAAGTCTACTCACAACATTATCCGAGCATAAAAAGAATTTAATTGTTTATTGCCAAACTTACAAGCTCGAGACTGATCCCTATCTTGTTTCATTACTTGATCTCATGATGGGTTTTCTCAACACGACAATACATTTATTTGAAAAAAAACCAACGAAATCTTTAATCACAGCGATTCAAGGTGAAATAGGTATGGTTGACGTTTGTATTAACGACGAAGATTATTCGGTTGCGTTGAATGAATGGCGAGAGAAGATTATTTTTGAAAATCGTCTCAGTAAATATACGAAAAAATTAGAAAAAGAGGCTAATCCACTTTCAGCATTGGTTGGAGAAAAAATTAGCCCAAGCAAGACATATTTACGTCCTTCGATAATGAAAGATCCACTGCTACAAGATACGCAAACCTATTATCGTAGCGAAAAACATCCTTGGGCTAAAAAATTAAAAGAAAGAAATCATGTGATGTATCCTAATCATGACTTAAAATATGGTGCACGCGCTCATATTGGTAGTTATGGTAATTTGATGCAAATGATGGGTGATAAGCAACCCATCAATAAAGCGGCCAAATTAACGACAACAAAAGGCTCCGGATTACTTTATAACGCTGTTTTAGATTATAAAAATCATATTTGCCAATATGTTGTTGATCAAATAAAAAAAGCGAAACCTCAAGGGTTAACGACGATTAAAGTTGGATTTTTTAACCAATATCCTTGTTTAATGGTTTATCTGAAACCCAGCACTGTCATGCGTCACGCAGAATTACGCTTACCTAGCGAGGCTGCATTTGAAGCATGGGTCGAGCTTTTAATGGGGTATTTGATTGCGAGTATCAACCATACATCGATTGAAGAAAATGGATTAAATATCGAATTAGAGCGACGTTCAAGTTTGGGATATTTGACGCCAACAATTTCACCAACAGGTAGAAGTATGCGTATTAATTTGGGTGTTGTACCGAGATATTATGCTGATTTATTGGTAAATTGCCTGATTGATTTTGATACATTGCTCAAAGAAAAAATCCTCAATAAACAAAAGCTGCCGCCGCTTTTTGAGGGTGTTTTTTATAACTCAACTGAACATCAAGACTATTTAGGTACTAAGCGCGCCATCAAAGGATTAACCAATTTATTTGAAATCCTTTGGGCCCCTGCCGATGCGTCGGGACGCACAACGCTACAAAATATTGCACGAACGCCTTATGCACTTGATGGTGTCACTGCTGTAATTTTCAATGCACTTCACAACAATGATGCTACCCATGAGGCTTTGAATCAAGGGATTTCTTGGGCGATTAAGCAATTAAGGATTGAAAAGCATGGGAAAAAAAACACACTATCGTTTAAACAACAGAGTACACCCATTACTTATCGTCGTCATCGCAAGTTAGAAAGCTATGTTTTAGAGCATGACACCTTGTTTTGGAATACGATAAACACCATTCTCTCCCCTTTTAAACAAACAAATAACGCCACACTGCATGAGGCTATAGAGGGAGTCGAGTATTGTTATCAACATAAAGAAATGAATCATTTATATTATTTTCTCGAGCAGTGCTGCGAATTAACGCTTGTTTCCTCAATCGAACAGGGTAAAAAAAGTGTGATTGGTGACGGGTATGGGAGTGACTCTGAAACAGAAGCATCGATTGAAGATCAACGTATATATGCAAAAAAAGTCATTGTGCACAATGGGATGCGAGCGATTTGGTGTGCAATTATCGCAACGACACATTATTTAAAAGATCAAAATATTTCATGTAATCTTTGTTTAGATAGCTCCTATTATGAAGCACCATTAGGTGTGAAATTGATTACCCACTTACATGAATTGACAACGATTAATGTCGTAGAGAATGCATCGTCTGCAAATACACTATTATTTGATTTGAATGCTTGCATTACAAACGGAAACGCTAATCGAGATTATACGGCTGATAATAAAAAGATATTAATTTTAGATGCGACAAGTGCACTTACTGATACAGTCAAGGCACACGTTCAGCGATTTGCGTGCTCTAGAGCATCTATTTTATTTGTTGTTGAAAGTGGATTAAAGCACCAGCAAATTTTTTCTGATAAAAATCAATATGGAACCATTCGAATCTTTACGAAAAGTAAAGCATTAACAGAAAGGATATACTCAAAAATTAAGATGATCGATCCGCCCATCCTTTCAGGAACGTCACACGCTCATCGTCGCCAAATGAAGGCTTTAGGCGCTGTCCCCGTGACATCATTGTTTTTTGAACATAAGTTACCTGTTGAAGATACAGCAGCAGCGTTAGATACTGATCTAGCGCGCTCGCTGATCATATAATGGGTTTTATTTAGAGCAATCGAAACTGTTTCCTATTGTTAGAGTTGGATTCTTTGTTTAAATAATTATCTTTGTGTTAAAATATGATTTTTTTTGGAGTAAAAAATGAATTCTAATCGAAATGATGTGTTAAAAAGACTAGAGCGTTTTAATCATCGTATCTCCACATCTGCAACATTCACTATATTTTCGAAGCCAGAAGATTTAAATCCTGAGCTAGAAACGAAGCTATCTGGGATAACTAATCTTTCAGATTTCAGTCATGTAGAGGAGTTAGTCCAAGAGTTTAATGACAGTTTTACTCCTTGTAGAATTGAATATTCATTAGAAGATACAACAACCGAGCCGGGAGAGTCTAACACAACCGGGTATAGCCAAGCTGAAGCAATGGGTAAATTGGCAGATGAATTTAATATGTCTGAAGAATTTGACGCAGCATGTATAGCTGTCGACGAAACAGGTAATCAAGAGCATCTT
>CAYYEZ010000036.1:0-12121 GCA_964471225.1 uncultured Legionella sp.
CGTGCAGGCAGCCTTCCGTGCATTGGAAGAGTTAGGTTTTACGGCAGAACAGGTGGTGAAAATCGCAGGCCACGGTGGCGGCTCGAAAAACATCGAGGCCGTGCAGGCAGCCTTTGATGCATTGAAAGAGTTAGGCTTTACGGCCGAACAGGTAGTGAAAATCGCAGGTAACGGTGGCGGCTCGAAAAACATCGAGGCCGTGCAGGCAGCCTTTCATGCATTGAAAGAGTTAGGCTTTACGGCCGAACAGGTGGTGAAAATCGCAGGCACCTTTGGCGGCTCGAAAAACATCGAGGCCGTACAGGCAGCCTTTGATGCATTGAAAGAGTTAGGCTTTACGGCCGAACAGGTGGTGAAAATCGCAGGCAACATTGGCGGCTCGAAAAACATCGAGGCCGTGCAAAAACATTATCAAGACCTTCTTGCCATGGGCTATAGCAAGGAAGCTCTGGTTTCAATGGTGGCTCGCGACAGTGGATCAAGAAAAGTTTACGGCATCGTTGAAAAGAATGCCGCTGAGGACGCTGTAAACAATTTTTTGCATTTTATATATACGCTGCAAACGTCAGCATCTTCAGCGAGCCGATTTTTCACTCCATCGGCCACAGAGGCCACAAAAAAACGCCCAATAACTTCTGAAACAGACATGAATCAAGACAAACAACCTAAACGCTAAACCATGCTTTCAGCAATGGACGAAAGGACTACCGTAACCTTGTTTTCGAAGAGGGCTTCAACCCATAGTTGGTCAATATACAAGCACCCATGTCGTGTGCTTCCATTACATCTAAGATAACAAAATTTGTTCATAATTTTATATTGGATTTGTTAATGCTGTCTATACTGAGATATTACTGTATAGTATGTTTTTAAATTAAACGAAAGTTGGGGTGTTATGTCAGAGTTTTTATCCATTTCGCTGCTTATTATGTTAGCTGCAATCTCACCAGGGCCTGATTTTGCGATGGTCACAAAAAATTCATTAATGTACACCAGGCGACATGGTGTGGCGACAGCATTGGGAATTTCAATCAGTCTGTTAGTTCATGCGTCTTATTGTATTTTAGGGCTCGCTTTAGTGATATCACAGTCTTTGTTGATGTTTACTTGCATCAAAACCTTGGGCGCAGCGTATTTAATTTATATTGGAATAAAAAGTTTACTCGCAAAACGTACGCACATGCAAATAGCGTATCAGTATAGCACACACATGATTACACAACGCCAAGCCTTTCAACAGGGATTTTTAGGGAATTTACTAAATCCCAAGGCTATCATGTTTTTGTTGGCGTTTTTCACGTTGGTTGTTAAGCCGAATTCTTCTACATGGGTTTTGGCGGGTTATGGTGTTGAGATTGCAGTCATACATATGATTTGGTTTTCAATATTAGCTTATTTCCTGACACATATGCATATCAAAAGACATCTCCAACATGCGCAGTATTATATTGTGAAGGTGATGGGGGCTTTGTTAATTGTTTTTGGCGTGCGTATTGCTACATTAAAGCAGACGCTAACTTTGCCTGCTTTGGTTACGGAGTAAAGGAGCGAATAAATAATAGCATAATGGACGTAACCTAGATGATAAAAATCGATTTGCTTAAAAACCATCCGGAAACTATTCCACATTTAGCAAAAATGTGGCTTGAATTATTAGGACAGCATTGGGTGCCTGAGGTGACCCTTGCACAAGCTGAGCAAAAATTTCATGACCATCTGAATGAGGATAAATTACCTTTGGCTTTTGTGGCTTTGGAGAACAATAAACTAGTAGGGATGTGTTGTTTGAGGGTAAATGATGGTATTCGTGAAGAGCTCAAGCCGTGGCTTGGGTCCCTCATTGTGGATCAATCTTATCAAAACCGAGGTATTGGTCAGCAATTAATGGATACTGTAAAAATGCAGGCTAAACATATGGGATATAATGTGCTTTATCTACTGACATTTGATAAAACATTACCACAATATTATCAGCGCCATGGCTGGAGAGAAATAGGTAAAGACATACTTAAGTCACATCCTGTAACGCTCATGAGCACTGTACTGCAGTTATAAATTTGTCGTTACCTAGTTTAGATGTGTGGCTTTATAGCAATCATGATGTTGCTCAAACTCCTCAAATAATACGCGAGTAATTTTTGCAATAGCTTGATCATTGGGTTTTACATTGCGCTCGTCACTGATAGTAAAAATCGATATAGCAACAGGTTGGCATGATGAGGACCACGCTATCCCGACATCATTCGCAATACCATAACTTCCACTTCCTGTTTTATCAGCAACAGCCCATCCAAGAGGAACTCCGGCTCTAATACGATGATACCCTGTGGTGTTATTTCTCATCCACTCTAAAAGCTGTGTTTTATTTTGATTGTTTAGCACTGTTTCTAACAATATTTTCTGAACACTCAATCCCATATCTTTAGGTGTTGAGGTGTCTGCATTAAGATGAGGATTTGAATTCAATTTACTTTCGTAATGTTCTAGGATAAATGAATGGTTACCTATTTTTCGAGCAAATTTATTGACGCTTTTTACTCCGCCTAGTTCGTGTAAGATAACGTTGATAGCCGTATTATCACTGTAAGAAATGGCAGCCTCAGCCAATGTCCGTAGACTGACATATTGGTTTACATATTTTCCTGAAACAGGATGCCAAAAAACAATATCCTTGGGATGGATAAACACCTTTTTCTCTAGTAGACGTTTTTGATTATCTTGAGCGAGGAGGGTACTGACGCCTATCAATTTAAAGGTGCTTTGGAAAGGGAATCTGTCATTCTCGTGATAGCTAATGACTTGGTTGCTGTTTGTATCAAGCGCATAGACACCGATTTTAAGATGGTACTCATGCTCAATCGCATGTAATTTTTCATAAGTAGTGTCATGTTTGATTGATGCATGAGCATGATTGAGTATCAATACTGCTATAGTCGTTTGTATAAATTTGAGGGCGATATGCATTTACAACCTCTTATTGGTCATCTCATGGATTGCATGATTGTATCCAGGTCTTCTTCAATACCTTGAGAATTAATAATAAGGGTGGCGATTTCTTCATAGTAGTGATCACGCTCATGATGTTGTTTTTCAAGAAATTCGTTTAGATTTGCAATAGGAAGTAATGGTACGCGCCCATCTTTCATGCGTTCAATTTGAGTTGAGGGTGAGACTTTTAAATAAATGACATACTCAGAAGAGAGCAGTTTTCTATTTTTTTCAGAAGCAACCACTCCTTCTTCTAGCACAACAACAATATGTTTCTTGTTGATGTGATGAGAAATAATTTCAGCTTCGCACGCGTGAAATGCTTCTTCGCCTTGTTTTCCCACAATCTCATTCAGATTACGCCCAATATAACGTTCTAGGCTGGGATTAGCATCAATATACTGCCAGTCTAATTTTTTTGCTAATGCTTCGCTTAAGAGTGCTTTGCCAGCTCCCATATGTCCAATGACAAAAATACGGTTGGGCTTAGCCATGATTTTCTCCAAAAAGTAAACTTATTCTAGCTTAACGTATTGTATGTATAGACCTTTTTTTCAAGACAAATGTATGCTTTTAGCTGAGCGTATATTAAATACCGTTCGGTTGATTATACGTCTTAATCTATAATTAACAAATGATTCGGTGAGCGACGAGAAGTGATGCATGGGAAATATTAAAAAGCTTACATTGGTTCGATTTATTGTGGAACTTCTAAAACCTTATCGATTTTATATAGTTCTCTTTGCGCTTGTTGGTTTATTTTGGGCGGTTATTAATTCGCTATTACCTTATACCTTAAAAATTATTATTGATAAGATTGTGGCGTTTCAAGGCGACAAAATAGCCTCTTTTCCCATGATTCAATCGGATATTGTTGTATATGTGCTGATGTGGGTAGGTTTATGCCTCAATATGCGGCTGTTAGATTGGTCAAAATTAAAGCTCTTTCCCAGTTTGCGCGAAGATGTAATGAACAACATGTTTGGTTATTTAGGAAAGCATTCGTACCATTATTTTCAGAATAATTTTGCCGGGAGTCTCGTCAATAAAATCATTGATATGCAAGGTGGGGTTGTTGACATTTTGACCATCATAGATGATGTGTACGCGCAAACTTTAGGGTTAAGCATCGCCTCGATTGTTTTATTATGTGTTCATCCTATTTTTGCCTTGATACTTTTGGCGTGGGTTGTCTGTTTTTTATTGATTGCGTTCTTATTTTTAAAGCCGATCTCTCATTTATCTCATGCTTTTGCCGAGGCGAGAAGTTCTGTTGTGGGTCGGATGGTGGATAGTGTTAGCAATGTTGTCACTGTTCGATTGTTTTCTCGTCATCACGATGAAAACGCCTATATCCATCATGCGATTGCAGATGCAGTTCAAAAAGATAGAAACATGCAAAAGAAAATTATTTGGATGCGTGTATTGTGGGATATCAGTATTGTATTACTGCTAGGTATAAATCTATGGATGCTTGGGAGAATGTACAGCCAGCATTTAGTGACAGTCGGTGATTTTACTTTTGTGATCACGCTTTCTGTTAGTATTTTATGGAATCTTTGGTTTATTGCAGGCCAATTCGTCTCGTTTTCAGAGCAAGTTGGTAAATGTAAGCAAGCCCTTTCCATCATGCTGGCGGCACATGATATTGTTGATATTGTCGATGCAAAACCATTAACTGTTTCTCAAGGTGAAATTGAGTTTCAAAATGTGACGTTTCATTATGGCAATGGCACAAAGCTATTTCAGAATAAGTCAATTTGCATTCATGCTGGTGAAAAAGTAGGTTTGGTTGGGTTTTCCGGTAGTGGAAAAAGTACATTTGTAAATTTAATCCTTCGATTATTTGAAATTGAATCAGGAAAAATCACGATTGATCATCATAATATTAACGAGGTGACACAGGCTTCACTTCGAGAAAAAATTGCATTAATCCCGCAAGATGTTTCCTTATTTCATCGAACGCTCATGGAAAATATTCGTTATGGTCGAGTGGATGCAACTGATCAGGAAATTATAGATGCTGCGCAAAAAGCACATTGTCATGAGTTTATTTCAGTATTGGATGAAGGATATCAATCGATGGTGGGTGAGCGGGGCGTTAAGCTCTCTGGTGGTCAGCGACA
Organism: uncultured Legionella sp.; assembly: GCA_964471225.1. GTDB lineage: Bacteria > Pseudomonadota > Gammaproteobacteria > Legionellales > Legionellaceae > JAGVJT01. The sequence continues at coordinate 5,115 of CAYYEZ010000036.1, forward strand.
ACGAATTGCGATTGCCAGAGCTATGTTAAAAAATGCACCGATTCTTATTTTAGATGAGGCAACATCGGCTTTAGATTCAGTGACCGAAAAATACATTCAAGATGCACTTCATCAATTGATGCAGAGTAAAACGACGATTGTTATTGCTCATCGATTATCAACTCTAGCTGAAATGGACAGAATTTTGGTGTTTGATAATGGCAAAATAATTGAAGATGGCACGCATGATGTATTGCTTAAACAAAAAGGGCATTATGCCAGGATGTGGAAAATGCAGGCAGGTGGATTTTTGCCGGAGCATGCTTAATCGTTATGATTGCGGCATATTTGATAAAGGCTCTGTCGCATGCATGTTATTAATGTGATGGTGAACGGGTGGTGAGTTAGGTTGATATCTATTTGAAAATCGATATATTTTTTGCACCATTCGCTTTTTGAAAAAGCGCGCCCCATCGCGTGATTGTGATGAGGCATCAAGTATCAATTTAATGCGCAACGATTTCGAGACTTACTTCATTAAGCGTACTCTTTAGCTTCACCAGACCGCCAATGGGAAATGTAATCATTGGATCGGTATGCCCAAAATCAACATTCGCAATGACAGGTAGTTTGGAGAGTTGTTTTTTGTTTGATATGATTTGGCGAAGCAGTTTTTCAGTTACCTCACTCTTTTTTTCGAATCGACCGATGACAATCGCCTGAACACCATGAAAATCTGGTTGATGAATCAGTGATTGTAAGTTTCTATCGAATTCAACTGCTGAAAATTCTCCACCCAGAGCATCATCTTCTAAAAACAAAACAGCATTTTCAAGAGCCGGCATATAAGAAGTGCCTTGCAATAAATTTAAAGTACATAAATTAGCACCGATAATGACACCAGATGCTTCGCCCTCTTGAATCACCCAAAATCCTTCATTCGTCATGTAGTGACGATTTATTTGATCTAAAAACCAAGCATCATTACTCCATCGCTGGCTTGGCTTTATTTCATAAGGTGCTGATGAGAACAAACATTTTTTGAGGTAGTCTAAGCTCCATTCAAAGCCTTGTTTCATGCCAAATGTTGAATAGTGAGGCCCTGAGTAAGTGACAAGTCCTGTTTTTTTGAAAATAGTGTTCTGTAAGGCTGTGATGTCAGAATATCCACATAAAATTTTGGGATTCTTTCTAATCAGGTCATAATCGATTTCATCGAGCAGCTGGTTCACATTAAAACCGCCGATCACAGTAAAAATCGCTTTAACATTCGGATCTTGATACGCATCGTGTAAATCTTCTAATCGTGACGAGATGGAGGAAGAGTTAAAATTGTCACACTCAGTGACATGCTTTCCGAAAGATACCGTCAAGTTTAAATCCCGAAAACGCTGATTAGCGATGCGTTTTGTTTCATCGCTGATAATCGCCAAGCTTCGAGAGGGTGCTACGACACGTATCTCATCGCCCGAACTAAGTTTTCTAGGAAATATCATAAAAATCTATACGTTTTTCTTATGTTTTCAGATTGTAACTTGAACGCATATCACCAATAAAGCATATTAAGCGATAGTCAAATTTGATGCGATATGGAGTTTTTAAATTCATATAAAATCGTAGAGCATCAAAAATTACATATATTTCTCAGTGGAGTTATGATTAAGAAAAACTAGTCATCTTAGGCTAAGCTTAGTAATAATGTCTTGTGGTGATGAATATGACTTATTATTTAAGCTATGTCGAAATTAAAGGACACTCAGCGTTGATGCTGTCTTATCAAGCTGAGCCAAATCAACCGACGCGAATCGTATGTGAGATGGGGTTTGCTACTTCTCCCGATATTCCAGCGAATCAGGTTGGATATTTAACACGACACAAAGGCTACATTCGAAATGAAACAAACGCCAGCCGAGTTCTTTATAGCAAAACTTCTGATGTTAAGCATAGAACATATGAGATTTCTGAATCAGAGGCTCAAAAATTCTTTCAAATCTTAAATCGTGATAAACAAATCAATTTAGCACCTATAGAACCATCGAAGGGTACCCTCGATATACAATATGTGGGTGGTCCAGATTATCAGATGATAAGGCATAATTGTAAAACTTATGCGATGAGTGTTCTAAAAGAGGTGGGTGTCGTTGACGCTCAAAATTTAAGTAATTTTTTAATTCAAAGGACTAAAACAAAAACATCATTACTTCACAGTTTGTCTAGGGAAGACTTGTCTTGTCCATTTAAAGATGAGTTATTGCAAAAAATTACCTCTTTTTTAGAAGTGATTAATCGAGAGATGTTGAGCTTTTCAGACAGCATCGATCATTTGGATCTGGATGAGGAGAACAAAAACAAATTAAAAGAAGCCATTGAGAGCATCACAAAACGTGTGGAGTGGATTTCAGAGGATAAAGAAAAAATAGGGATTATGGTAGGCCTGAACAAACGCTTTGAAGATATTATCGAACAATTGAATTATATTGAACCATATTTAGCGCATGATGTACCTATTTTCAAAAAAGAGCTGACTGAGATTATTGAGGCATCAAAAAAATTGACTGACTTGTCTAGTAAAGGAGAGCTTGAGTTTTTTTGGAAATCAACACCGCCTGTTGCTAAAAGATTAATGTTAAAGAATTTTACTCCGCAAGAAAAAGCAGTTTATTTAATGAAAATTAAAGGTAATGAGGTTGCTGATGGTCTTGAGCAAATTTTAATTGATTTTAATCATCGAATTAATAAATCTCGGTCATTTGATAAAGAGCTGTATTTGGATTTGTCGGATTTAAAACATATTGTAGAAAATGCCAAAAAAGAAATTGATTCAGCCAATCAAACATTTCTGAGTTCGATGAAAACCAAAAAAGCATTGGGTGATGTAACCTACCTTTGCGCAAAGCAAAAGAAAGCAATTGATGCAGTGATTGTGAAATTAGAAAATGATTTAGCAGGATTTAAACCTAGATCGCCAGAATCATCTGTTTTTGTCCGGTATCTTAATCGATTGATTAGCTATTTTAAAAAGGACTTCCTCACTATTGAAAACACAGAGTCTTTAATAAAAGATAAAGTTTCAATTTTGAAGCATGTAAGTAAAACATTGGATTACAAATTAAGGGCGTCAGGCATTGTCGACCAACCGAACACTGGTGCTCGCTCAACAATTATACCTAAGAAATAGGTCCATAGACTTTGGTGAATTGATTGTAGCTGATTGCTATTTGTTATTTACGAGCGTCCCCAAATTGACCCAAAAGAAGAAGGCTCTGTTTTTATTTTGGAGTACATATCCGTAACTACTTGATTTTATTGGTGGGCCCACTAGGACTTGAACCTAGGACCAACGGATTATGAGTCCTATATTCAATTTCTAATTGATTGATTATATTAGAATTTTTGCCGCGGATTAGCCCTACAAAATGACGTATAATGGCGTACAGTGTCGTACTCAAATACGTAAAAGTCACGAAGGCTATTTTTACTCTTTTATTCTTTTTTCAGCATAGTCGTATGCTTGATTTTGATTTCTTTTTCCAACTGCAATAACGGTAATAATTAATTTATGATCTTCGGTTTGATAAACTAATCGGTAACCAGATTGGCGTAATTTAATTTTATAGCAGTCTCTTAGAGGACCACTCAGTCTAGCTGCTATAACATGAGGATTTTCAAGACGTCTTTTCAGTACTTTTTTAAATTGTTCTTGTATATTTTTAGTCAGTTTTTTCCACTCCTTTAAGGCGAGAGGGTGAAAGTGGAGCTCATAACTCATCCAGATCTACCTTAATCGATGTAAAAGGGGTTGAAAGCCGATTTTCAACGATTTTCTGTAATTCATGTTCATCAATTAAATTGAGCATGTGCTCAAAAGTTTCGGCAGAGACTAAGTAAGCTGTTGCTACATTATGATTTAAGATAGCAACGGGCATACCATGCGATTCACTGATCAAGCGACTAGGATTCTTTTTTAGCTCGCTGATACTTGCGACTTGAGTTGATAATAATGTTTGCATAAGACCTTTATTTAAATCTTTATTATGGTCATATTATATGTTTTATTTTGATTTCATGTCAAATTATATGCTCTGTTGGGCGATCTAGTTGTAGTACTCGAATACGTAAAAGTGAAGCTAGTAAATCACTCAAATCTACGTAGGAATTTATTCTCTTAACTAGAGTACCGATAGAGATTTTAATTTGATGCTGCCATAATATGTCAGCTTTGAATAATTTATAGGACTATATTGTCTAGGACACAACGTCTTTTCGATCTCATTCAGATTCTCAGGCGATATCGTTATCCGGTCAGTGGTAAGTCTCTGGCAGAAGCACTTGGCATAAGTCTGAGGACTCTTTATCGCGACATCGCCACTTTACAAGCGCAAGGTGCCTCGATCGAAGGTGAGCCTGGTGTTGGTTATGTTTTACGTCCAGGCTTTATGTTGCCTCCTTTGATGTTTTCTGAAGAAGAAATTGAAGCCTTGGTGCTGGGTTCTCGCTGGGTTGCGCGTAGAACGGATAAAAAACTAGGGCTTGCTGCAACCAATGTTTTAGCCAAAATAGCGGCTGTTCTTCCAGAAGATCTACGACATCAACTTGAGTTTTCAGGCTTAATGATTGGACCTGCTAAAACATTAGTTGAGCGTGATGATGAAAAAGAGGCATTAATACGTCATGCGATCCGTAAAGAGCATAAACTTCAGATGACTTATATCGATGTGAAAGGGGATTCGTCTCTACGCACAATTTGGCCTCTAGCGCTCGGATTTTTTGAGGAAGCGCATGTTGTCGTTGCTTGGTGTGAGTTTCGAGCTGACTTTCGCCATTTTCGAACGGATAGAATTGTGACCTTGGTAGCATTAGAAACGCGTTACCCCAAGCGTCGTCAAACATTACTTAAAAAATGGCGTGAAATTCACAACATCCCTGATCAATAAGTCATGATTTAATGCTGACAAAAACTGTCACTATATTCGAGTAAAATCGGTTCGATAAAATCAATTTAAGGAAAAAATATGATATTCGAACCCAACATGATAGTGCTTTATGCTGAAAATCTTGCGATATCTAGTCAATTTTACCAGGATTTACTGGGACTAAAACCCATTGAAGCATCATTAACTTTTCATAGTTTCAGATTATCAAATGGAATGAGTTTAGCTTTAAAAGCACGTCATTCTATTGTGCCTCAAACTGAAGTAAAAAGCGGTAATGGCGAATTAGCCTTTACACTTGATTCTCATAAAAAAGTGGATGATCTATTTGTGGAATGTCAATCCAAAGGAATCAGTATGATTTTTCCTCCCAGCCATGTGTCCTTTGGCTACACCTTTGTTGCCCTTGATCCAGATGGTCATCGATTACGAGTTTGCTGTCCTGGAAAACAAAAATGAAAAACTGGATTGCTATTGCATCAGCAGAGCATGTTCGAAATGGTCGTGCACAGGGTTTTATGCAAGTTTGTCATGGGAAAGCAGCACCGTTAAGGCGTTTAAAGCCCAATGATTGGGTTGTGTATTACTCACCAACAGTGACATTTCGCGGACAAGATAAATTACAATCGTTTACAGCAATAGGACAAGTGAAGGAAAAAGAGCCTTATCAGGTTGATATGAGTAATGGCTTTTGTCCATTTCGGCGTGATGTGCGTTGGTTTGAATCAGAGGAAGCTGCGATCATGCCACTTCTCGATGAATTAGATTTCACAAAAAATAAAAAGAACTGGGGCTATCAATTTCGTTTTGGACTGTTGGAAATCAACGAGCATGATATGCAACAAATTTCTATAGCGATGCGCATTAATAATATTAGGGAGTGAGGAAATGTCTATTCAACCACTTATGAAACAAATAGAAAGTTTTACCGTGACAGGATTTAGTGTCAGGACTCAAAATAGCGATGAGTTTAATGAGAAAACAGCAAAATTACCGAGTCTTTGGCAGCAATTTTATAGCAGTGAGTTGGCCACCAATACCAGGGTGTTTGGTGTTTATTCAAACTATGCTTCAGATGCTCATGGTTTATATACTGTGACAGTGGGAGTGGAGGCTTCTCCAGCAGATCCCCAATTAAGTTCTGTGAGCATCCATTCGGGTAACTATCTTGTGTTTCAGGGCACAGGCCCAATGCCTACGACAGTGGTTGAGGTCTGGAAACAGGTATGGGCTTTTTTTGACGGAAACAAAGAGCATCGACGTAATTTCATCAGTGATTTTGAGGTCTATGACGGATCTGATTGGGTGATGATTTATATCGGATTAGAATCATTCAAGATAGAGGATTAATGCTACAATAACCGGATTTAGAAACCAATTGGAAGAGTGAACCAAGTGATTGAGACAGACCGACTTTTCTTGAGACCTTTTTGTCTCGATGATATTGAGCCATTTGCTCAAATTTGCGCAAATCCGAATGTGATGCGCTTTATTGGTGATGGAAAGCCGGTCAGTGTTGAAGTCATTGCTGAGAAAATACCCGAGTGGATGGCGTTGTATGAAAAACAAAAATACGGCTTGATGGCGCTTGTGCTGAAAGAAACCAACGCACTCATTGGTTTTTGTGGATTGATTCACCAGGTAGTCGATGAGATGGAGTATATTGAACTAGGATATCGCTTAGATGAGATTTATTGGGGAAAGGGTATTGCTACAGAGGCTGCCGTAGTAGTCCGGGATTATGCGTTTAATACCCTTGCCATCCCCATGTTGATCTCAATTATTCACCATCAAAACGAGGCTTCAAAGCGTGTTGCAAAAAAGGTTGGTATGAAATTGATGAAACAAACTCATTTTAAAAATGTGTTAGTCGATGTGTTTTGCATGAAATCTAAAATTTCGTAAAAGTGCATGAAGTTCATTGAAACTAATTTGACCAATAAGAGAAGTGAGATGCTAAAAATTCAAGGGTGAGACCTAAAAAATGAGCGAGCAGTAAAGCAGGTGTCTTTGTAATTTTTTAAAGCTAGCTCACGCAAAAGTCACGCAATGACTTTTGTATGATTAACGTTTTAAGTGATAACCAATTGATTTTAA
>CAYYEZ010000037.1:0-12335 GCA_964471225.1 uncultured Legionella sp.
TTCTAGTGGCCATTCTTCTCTCCAGTTAAGTTAATTATCTCTTAACTGGTGTGTCCAAATCTATTAGACCACGTCAGTGTTGGTTGAGCAGGAAAAAATGGAGGAATGCTTTGATCAAGTTCTTATTCCTATTGCTCGAAAAGGAGATCAGTTTGTAGAGGAGTGGCGTCGCTTTGTTCAAGAAGGTTTTTGCATAAAAACCTTAAATCAAGCGTGCGGTTTAACGATTTTTTCTGATACGCTGTTTGTCAGCACGAGTTACACTCAAGTTTATAAAAATCAAACACAGATGCTTGGACCTTATTTAAAGCCATCCATCGCTATTTTATTTCGCGAAGAAAATACGAATGTGAAGGCCTGCTTGATTGACATGAGCGATCTTGATGAATTAAGACAATACGATTATTTTACTACTGATAAAGCTTGTGATGGCCCGCATATGTGGGTTGGAAGCTCTCAACATGTGTGCCTTCTTGGAAAGCAACCTATTAATATTGAAGAAAACTCAGAATATCAAAGGCTGATTGAGCAAATTAGATTATTTAGTGGTGAATTGTTGGCGCTTGCTCATCAAAAGAAGCAAGGATCACTTTCTGACTGGCTGGATTTGGATAAATTAGAGCATTTTGAGCAATGTATTATGCGCTGGAGGAAAACGACCAGAACGCATTTAAATTATCTAAAAGAATCCTATTTAGCTAGCCAGATCATTGGTTCCATTGGTTTTTTTGGCCAGCGCCGTATCAAAGAAGTCTCTTCGTCGTGTGCAAATGATTGTTGTCTTATTTAATGACTTTTTTCTAACACAAGATTGACAGTCTCTTAGCTCTTGGAGCTACGGGACGAATGCAACTAATATAAGCCGGAGGGGAGGCTTACCCCTGCTTATATTTCAGAGATAGCCGCGTGTTTATTCATATGGCGTGCCTCATTATCATCTGAACTCAATGGGTGATCGGCCTTTCTTTTCCTATTTAATGCTACTGATGAAGCAGTTGGATGTGCTCGAGGGGATGGGATGGGGGCGAAAAAATAACTCAGTCGCTGTGAGCGCAGTAAACTAGAGGACAGTCGCTCTGTTATCTCACTAGCAGTATCTGCTGGTTGATCTAGAATGGGAGATGAACTGGTTGGATCGTGTGTGAGTTGACCTAGTTCGAGACACAAATCATCCCAAGTTTCATCACTTTCATCGAATGTCATGTTGCGACGAATAGATGAGTCATTGGCAGAGAAGCCTAGCATAGAGATTCCTGTTAATGAGCCTCTTGGTGTACTTGGGGGGGCTGCTCCATCCGTTGCCAAATCAACTAAAGAAGACGGACTTTCATTCCATTTTGAGGTTAAATGTGCTGAGGAAATATCACATCTTACATAAGTTGGCTTTCGAAAATCGGTTTCTTCTTTGGATTGAGCGTGATTCATAGTCAAAAATAAATAGTCGAGATTGATTAGATTATCAACAATTTTAACTTAATATACCATTGTTTTTCTGTATGAACCCTCTGTTTTTTATGCTGTTTCATCCTATTTTTTCATCCATTTACGTTGGATTATTTAGTAAATAGTGAAATTTTATTTCAAAATGTGTATAATAAATTCTTTTTGCCATTAGTGAGTAAATCATGATTTTATGCGAGCAGTATGCAGCGCTTGATTCAAAAAAGAGAGCAGAGTTCAGAGAAGCGCTTTTTAATTTGTATCGAGAGTTTGATAAAGACGCGATGAGTGTTGGCGATTATTTAGCTAGACAAACAATTGATTCGTTAAAAATGCTATAAAAAAGTTTAAATCGTCTTCTTTTGCAACAAAAAGAGCAAGAGATGCTGAACTCGATTTTGAAGCAGACGGTTAAAATGATGAAAACTCAACCGCCGATAGCTTGCGAAGATATCTCTGCTGGTTTAGAAGAATTTATCAATATAACTTGCTTTCCGCAGGACCCTCTCATTTATTTGTGTCTAAAGGGTATCACTTGGATTGAAATGAACCTTTTGAGCTCACCTTTCGATTCATATTTAGCTCCAGCATTGGAGAAAGCGTTGTCTCCGTATGACTATGGGATACTATTTGACATGGTTGGTTTTTCTATAAAGAAAAACTCTATTTGTGGTAAAGAAAGAGAAATAAATGAAAGAATACACAAGGCCATCTTGGATGGGAAACAAGCTATTATTGATGGAGCAAAATACAAGCTCCGATCAGTAGAGGCCCGTATCTTATCAGTGGAAAAAAACATCCAGTCAATGGAAAGTTTCCAGCCTACTATAGTAGAACAAAGAATAGATCCTTTTAGAATAGAGCCTCTTAGGACTCAATTAGCGAATCACTCCAGATCAGCAAGAGCCATAGAGGCAGACCTCACGCAAGCCGAATCAAGAGAAATGCCGATTAGAGAATTATTGCTCTTAATATCGGAAAAATATGATGAGATTCTTAAGATACTTTCAAACATCAAAGAGATGTCTCAGGATACAAGTAGTCTGTTGCGCTGGGCCAGGAGCTATCAAGGTCAAAGATTTTTTCAACCCTCATCATCAAGATTAGAAAACGATACATCTTCAACGCGGGCTGCTCCATCAAAATAAAGCATATACCCGTGATCGGTAGTGCCTCAAATATACCGACGATTGGGGTGCTTATGCTCATTAGTGCGTGCTCGTTATTCTGTGCGTTACGTTACAGAGACAGTGTTACTGAAGAAGAGTTCTCTACGTTTTCTCTCGCTGCAGGGGGGCTCACTGTTAGAGTCTTCACTGCAGGGGTGCTAGCTATTGGAGTTTTCAATGTTTGAGCGGCTACGTTCTCCAGGATCACTGCTGTGGACGTTGGTGTACGACCAGGAGTCGGCGCATCGTAGGAAATAATTTGCACATCAGGCTTATTTTTGGCTGTTAGGATAGCCCAGCAATACGCTATAAACATCGTTGAGAGCATGATTAAGGTGGTAATCGTTAATGATGCTGCGACAACAGCCATACGAAATAACGCAATTACGAAACGCTACCGGTATCGCATTATCGCTCTTCCAATAAAGCCATTCGGTCAATTAGATTATTGCCAATAGCTCTTATCTTGATAAAAATCATTCACGCCATAAGGCATCCACCGTCCACTTTCTTAGTAAGGTATTCTACAAAAAATGAATCGAAGAGTGTCCTGATATTGATTTTATTGGTAAAAAAAAGTATAATAAATTCGATTTAAAATCAAAAAATTATTTAAGGAGATGTGATGTTTTCAAATGATGAGATAAGCAGAAAATATGGCCATTTGACTGTCGAACAATACCCTCAAGCTATACGAGAGAGTCAAGAAAGAGCCTTATCAAGAGCCTTATCAAGAGCAACAGACAACTCCTTAGATACAGGCTCTGGTTCAGGAAAAGGATTTACTTTTGAAGTAAACGACATTCAAACGATCGAACATATCCAAGCTATTTTTAGAGCTGTAGACGAGCATGATATTAAAAGTCTTCGGAAACTGATTAAACAAAAGATTCCTATCTATCAAAGTTACACCGATCATACCGTTCCTGTTCGTGATGTTGTTGCTGCATTAGAACAGGCCCTTGAATATGCTGAAATCAACGGTCTTACTGAAGTCGTTAATATAATTGCAGGGAAAAAGGTTTGTGCACAATATATACCTTACAGCCTTACTGTTCGTGATTCTGAGCTCGTTGATGAAGAAGAACACTCAAACAGTCCTTCTCCTCGCTAAGAGAATTGCTGTAATCACTTGAAGTTATCAACCCTGTTTCCACATCAGTGACTCAGGGTTTTTTCTTAAGATCAGGACTTACGAAAAACTCATCTAAAACGGTTTGAAAAGCCAGCTCTTTATGAAATGTTTTGTACGTGGCTCATGTTCACTCGGCACAATATCTGCTTTAAGCTGTCTCCAAAACCCGCTTGCTGTTAACCGGTCTCTTTAAGTGTGACAGATATATCTTGAAATCAATGGATCCATTGACCTATAGGCCTGAGTTTTTCGTAAGCATTTTATGGCGCTAACGCGCCATCACATCATAAAATAACCTTGTTATATTTTTAACTTTGTGCCTTAAAATTGCACTTGATGGGCTCTTGGTGAAAAAGGCCGGTAGGACATTGGTGTCTTTGTGCCCGTTCGTAAGCATGGTCACAGAGGGTTTGCGGTAACATCATGGGCCGCTGGTATTGATGTAGACTCTACTTCCCATTTTGTTGCAGTTCCAGAGGGTTTTAATGAAAAAACAGTGCGAGAATTTAAAAGTTTTACCACCGATTTAAATGTCTTAGCATCTTGGCTTAAACAATGTGGTATCAAAACAGTTGATATGGAATCAACGGGTGTTTATTGGATTCCAGTGTATGAATTACTTGAGGCACAAGGTTTTGAGGTAAAACTGGTTGATGCAAAACAGGTAAAAAATGTAAGTGACAGAAAAACAGATGTATTAGATTGTCAGTGGATACAACAGCTGCACACCTATGGATTATTGAATGCTGCTTTTCGTCCTGCTGAAGACAGTTGTGCTTTGCGAGCTTATGTAAGACAACGCACGATGCTTATTAAAAGCACAACGATGCATATTCAACATATGCAAAAAGCATTGACTCAAATGAATATACAATTACATCACGTCCTTACAGACATTACAGGCAAAACTGGAATGAATAGCTTAACTGCTTTATATTTAATTGGAGAAATTGGGTTAGGCATGACGCGCTGGAATAGTCCGAAACGATTTGCATCATGGCTTGGGCTCTGTCCAGGAAATAAAGTTTCAGGAGGAAAGCGTCTTAGTGGCAAAAGCAAGCCTTCTGCTAATAGGGCGGCCGCTACCCTAAGAATGGCTGCTAGCACCCTCTATCGTAGCTCAACTGCATTAGGAGCGTATTTAAGACGACTTAAATCACGCTTAGGCCGAGCTAAAGCAATCACAGCAACGGCACACAAAATCTCAAAAATTATTTACAATATGTTACGGCATGGTATTGGATATAATGAAGCAGGCCAAGATTATTATGAACAGAAGTATCAGGACCAGGTGCTGAGAAACTTAAAAAGAAAAGCTGAAGAACTTGGCTTTAGTCTTGTGGAGACAGCACAATTGGACAAATAAAAAATAAATAGATGGAGATTGGTTATTTAGAAGTCCTGTATTTCAACGTTTGAAGCTCGTGTTATATTGTGTATGAAATCAGAATGAATATAAGACAATGGATTGCGCTTATGAATAAAAAGTTATTTTTAAATATACTGCTAATATTTTGTTCTAATGAGGCAGCTGCTGCTGAGAGTGGGGCGCTTTTCAACATAACGACAAATGGAACCAGAGAAAATATTGATATCACCTTATGTTTAAATGGGAAAGGCCCTGTTTCGTGCCAAAAATTTACTGTTTCTGCATTAAATATGATGATCAATACAATCCTTCCGCTTCATGATTACCCTGCCTGCGGTATTAGGGTCGATACACCAGGATATATGCTGTCAGGATGCATACCCTCAAATAATGGTTTCTGTTTGTTTTCATCAAACAGCACAATAGCGACAAATATCGTCGCTAGTCATCGAAATTATGAACGTGTGATCATCGGAAACCCTGGGAATGCCAATGATCCATCTACAGGATTCGGAGGGATAAATTACATCTATCAAATGGGAAAATACCCTGTAACAATTGCTCAATATACTGCGTTTCTCAACGCGGTTGCTAAAAATGATAGCTATCAACTTTATAATCCAAATATGGCAAGCGATCTAAACATTGCCGGAATAAAACAATACGGATCAGCAGGTAATTACACCTATCAAGTGATGGATAACAATGGCATTAGTGCAAATCGGCCTATCACGTACATATCATGGTTTAATGCTGCAAGATTTGCAAACTGGATGTCAAATAACCAACCCACTGGAAATCAAGACAACTCAACCACTGAAGACGGCGCTTATCCGCTACATGGTGCTGTATCAGGTCCTAGCGTAGTAAAAAATACCATCAATCCTAATACAGGTTCAGCTCCTCAATTTTACATCCCATCGCATAATGAATGGTATAAATCCGCTTACTATAATCCTGAATTAAACGGAGGTGCCGGTGGGTATACAATATATGCAACACAAAGCAATACCGCCCCGGGCAATGCGCAGGGATCATCCCCCAATCAAGCGAACTATTTTATTCCACAACTTGGGTTCAGTGTGAATAACTCTCTTGTTTACTCTCCATTCACACTCAATTACCTAACAGATGTCGGTTCATTTGTAGCAAGTAACAGTTATTATGGTACGTTTGATCAAAATGGAAACGCAAGCCAATTATATCAATGTGATGAACATAGTTCTTTATACTACTGCTCCCAGGGAGGATACTGGTTTAGCGGTTCCGCCCCGATGCAAAAAGGATTATTCAGTATGGATACTTTAACTAGTGTCAACAGTAGTAACGGATTCCGTCTTGCGAGTCCGCAATAACACAAACACGCTCATTGAGGAGAGTAATACATGAAAAAAACAAAATGTATTATATTGTTGCTTAACTTCGTTATTATGACTCCGGGAATAGCTGATATCACTTATGAGGAAGTCATTATTGCCAATCCAGGGAATCAAGATGATCCATCCACAAAATACGGCAGGGTGGACTATATCTACAAAATAGGTAAATATCACGTTACTATCCAACAATATACTGCATTCCTCAACGCTATCGCCGCAACCGATAAATACTCCCTTTACAATACAAACATGACAAACATTCCTAATGTTGCAGGAATATTACGAACTGGCGAACCAGGAAATTATACATACAGCGTCATGGATAACGATGGAAGCAGTGCTAATCGACCTATTACATCAATTTCTTGGTTTAATGCAGCACGTTTTGCCAACTGGATGTCAAATGGACAGCCCAATGGTGAACAAAATAATATGACCACAGAAAATGGTGCTTATGCATTAAATGGGGCTATAAGCGGAGCATCTATTCCCAAAAACTCAATCAACCCTAATACTAATGCTGCTCCTTTATTCTATATTCCAATGGAAAATGAGTGGTACAAAGCAGCCTACTATGATCCAACGCTTAATGAAGGAGCAGGGGGTTACTATCGTTTCGCTACACGAAGCAATAGCATTCCGGGGAATACTGCTGGAGACGCTGAAAATCAAGCAAATTTTATTTCCGATGAGACAGGCTATCCTATTACACATTCTTTTGCTTTTTCAACAACAGTAAATTATTTGACAGATGTAGGAGCATTTACAAACAGCGCAAGCTACTACAACACTTTTGACCAAACCGGAAATGCATGGGAATGGATCACAAAAGATGACGGTCATTATCTAATGCTCCCACTTCGAGGTGGAGCCTATACATCCAGCCCGTTTGTTATGACCGCGTCTTATAGTTTGTATACAATATTAGACACGCTAAGTCCAAATGTGGGAGTAAGGCTTGCTAGCCCTGCCTCATAATAAGCAGGATGTTGGGGACTCGTGCTCATCCGAATTAACCAATGGTGGTCAAATAAAAAATAATTAAAAATCAAATAGATAGAGATCGGTTATTTAGAAGTCCTGAATTGATAGACAGCCTCGAAAAGCTTGCAAGTAAGCTTAACTAATAACACATCGATTCGCATGAATTCCCAAGTCTATCTGGATCTATAAATTTCTTCAAATTGTGGTTAGCTTTTCTGCTCGAGTTCTCGCGCAATGAGTAATTGAGGATTTCTCCATTCGGTTCCTTCTTGAGTTACGTAACCATACTGTATCTCTTCACGAGTAGAGAAAGCACCTACCAATTTCTCCCCATGAAAATGCAACATACAATCATCAGGCACAGCGTAACCCGCAGGGCTCTTTCCGGATTTGATTGCCATTTCAAAAGCCGATATCCAGTAATGCTTGTTATCACCATCAAATTCGTAAGTCGCTTCAACTTGTGCATCTGCATGTGGACAAAAACTATTTGGAATCCAGTTATAGCCGGGCTTTAGAAGCTTATATTCATCACCATTTTTACCATCATTTAAACTTATCGCTGACTCAAATAGAAATATCCCTCCAGCACTTAAACCCATGATGATTGGCAAGCAATCGATTTCTTTTAGTGTTTTCAAAATGTTTTCAAAGCCAGTCTCCTGCCAGGTCTTTAACATGAACTCCGTATCCCCGCCACCAAAAAAAAGAATATCTTGCTCACAAATATGCTCCTCAATTGCATTAGGCGACCAGGAGGTTGTCAAAGACAATTTTGAAACGCTTACGCCAATGTTACATAAGCCAAATTTAAGGCATGTGAACCCATTAAAAAAAATATCCTCTACCAATGAATCATGTGATGCGGTACCAATATAGCAAAATTTAATTTTCTCCCCTTGGCGCGCTGTGGGCCTTTCTTTTAATGCGAGCGTTAACGCATAATCAAGAAATTTATCTAATGTGTGAAAAAGTTGCGCATAATTATCACCGTTAAAACTTAGTGGAAGAAGATGAGCAGGCATAAGAATATTCCTTAAAAATCATTAGTCCGACAATAAAATATGGTCGTTTATCATACATATTTTTTACCCGACTTCTAGTTGTTTTCAGGCTGCGTAGTGGCCTATGATTTTTGAGTATAGCATGGCACTTTATACTGATTTACCCGTTTATCGCGACACGTATCAACTGATTTTAAACGTGTATGAATATACCAAGTACACCCAGCCATAGGCATGATACTCGAAGTATTCAATATTACTTAAAAACATTCAATATACGGTGAGCTATACCGGGATAGCATCCATACTATTTAAAGAGTTTTGGAGGGATTAACATCATTTGATCACGTCAAATGACTAGACCGATCTTACCTTGATTGAAAAGCACTGGTAAAAAAATTAGTTTGCTTATAACATGTGCTAATTATCAATGGCGTTAATGGATGTTTAATATGAGGTCAACCTTTTTTAAAATTTCCAGTGGGGGATATTAAGGCTGGATCAATCCAGCATGCACCGAACGTTGAAGCATACGCTGTTGCAGTTCCAAACTCGGTGCTTCAATAATTGGACACTATCCAAGTTCCAAGATTTTTATGTCTCATCGATCGGGTCCACTTTAATGTTGAAGGGGCGTTCAATGAGTTGCTAATGAACTAAATAATTGCCGAGTACGAAAATTATGCCAAACAGAACATTTGATACATTGCCTGAACACGGGGAAATAGAAAAATTAATAGTGACATACCTATCACCAATAGATATCGTATCATTAAGTAAGACTTCTAGAAGAAATTTAAGGTACGCTTACCCTTTTTTTGCTACAACTCTAGGTGAAGTAAAAGAACGTATTTTTGAAGTGGATCCGCGACAAAGACTTGCTACAGTTAAAAATTGTTGCTACGAGGAAGGTTCAATAGCTTTTGTCATGTTAGCGGTATGTTTTTCTAACTTTACGGTATGGTTAATTGTTTTTGGTTCATGGTTGAAAGAACATGATATCAATCGATTTGCATCCGCAGCTATTTGCCTATCCGCTGCAACAGTTAGTTGTTGCGCTATTAATGCCCTGTTACTGCAGGTATTTGATACAGATATTGAGTTTAGGCATAGAGAGATATACACTAGTGGTCTTACTAATTTAGGAATGTATCGCGGGCGCACTTTAACGGTGGTAAGAGACATAGAAGAAGGTCTGTTAGCCAATCAACATACGGCAGCGATATAAATTTCATCCCCAGGTAAAAAATCTATAGATGCTCTTTTCGATGGGTCATTTTATTGGCACGGTAAATGCTCCGTACCAATCGCAGCGCATAGCGCTTCATGTCCTGACTTAGGGTGCACTTGTATTCCTCTGAAAACTCCTTGGTGTATTCAAACACGTTTAAAATCAGTTGATACGTGTCGCGATAAACGGGTAAATCAGTATAAAGTGCCATGCTATACTCAAAAATCATAGGCCGCTACCCGGCCTGAAAACAAAAGGGATCAAGGATTTAAGGGGTAAAAGCCTGCACACACCGCACATGGAAGGTGTTCTGCTTGCTGACGAAGTTCTGACCGCCGCCACTGAAATCCTGGAACCACGCGTTGTACCCAGATCTCTCGGTAGAGCTCCAGTAGGCGGCGCTGGCGAAACTACCGATGGCGGTTTTGTTAGTATAAAGACAATTTAATTGACCATCAGATCCCGTATTATTTCCAGCAGGTAAAAACCAACCTGAGGTATAGCCACCTGCAGCTGAATAAGTATTGCAAATGCCAGCGGCATAGGTGTTCACATCAATATTTCCAGGACATCCTCCAGGCGATCCTGGACCACTGAGACAAGTTACAATTGTTGTTGTATTCAAAGCGCCATCGGTTGTACTTGTCGCATTTGTTGTTTGAGTATAGCCGCCCCATTGTATTCCACCACTATTATCAATTGTGGATGCCACTAGGTTATTTAATCCCCCATTCATACACGCAATCACACCGCCGTCTGCAGGGTCGCCAATAGATGCTGTCGTTTTTAACGTAAAACTTTGCGGCCCACTTGTGGATGTACATTGCCCTCCAGGTCCTACTGTACAGGTCACCGGCACACAAGCAAAACTTACGTTCGAAAAATTCGACTGCGGCGTATTATTATTGGTACTTTTAAATGTCACAGCTATAGATTTGATATTTGCCATATCTGTATTGGAAATACCGAGTTTTACATGACCTACATTCCAGGCGGATGCCGCAACCATCCCAAAAGGCGTGCCTACACTAATGGGAAATGTTGTGCCATCAGGCGTCGTATAAAATCCAGTACCTGCCGTAGAGCCTGTACAATCGGGAGAAGTAAAATAAGCCAAAGTTATTTTTGATACACTGGTTGCATCTGTACCACCGCTCGCTAACTGTTGAAACGTTACCATTTTGGTTGAGGTCAGAACGCCTCTATCCCAGGGCTCACCTTTTTTGAGATTTTCCAATAGATCTGTTGTCACGAGGAGTTTTGTTTTGGCAAAACTCCTCATCGGTAATAATGCAATCGATGTCGCTGCAATAAATATATCGACTCTTCGTCGTCGCTTCAGCATGAGGGGCATCCCTGTCTCCTTCTTTCGGTTCTACCCCAAATAAGGGGGCGCTTTGATCAAGTTAGTATATAGACTAACACTTTGATTTAGCGGATCAAAAAGAGATTAAAGTGCTTAAAAGTAATGTTATCCTAAATTTACCTGGATTTTCCATAGTAAAAGTAAGTGGAATAAAGCAAGTTTTGTTCGAATTAAAATATATTTGGGTGTCACGTTGTACTCATTGTAAAAGCAAGCGCGTAAGGTGTGTTATTAATATGACCGAAAAATGCAATTCTTTGGTTACCTGGTATATGATGCACAATATAAGTGCTAAGTATATATGTTTTGAACTGTTTCTGAGTCAAGGAATAATATGCTAAGAGATAAGCTAAAGATTGAACAACAATTGGCCAAATATGGACTTTCGCAAGCGTCTTTTGATATTGACTTAACCAGGTTGCGAAATGAAGGGTTTACAGACGACCAGGCTCATATGCTTATTATTCGAAAATCATCAAAAAACACAATCGAGTCTGTATTAATCAAGTACAAAACTTTGTTGGCACAGCCTTATGAACTTAATCGTCAACAAATAATCATCATCGCAAGCCACGATGGCGGCTCGAAAAACATCGAGGCCGTGCTGGCGGCCTTCCAGTCATTGAAAGACTTAGGCTTTACGGCCGAACAGGTGGTTAAAATCGCAAGCCACGATGGCGGCTCGAAAAACATCGAGGCCGTGCTGACGGCCTTTCAGTCATTGAAAAACTTAGGCTTTACGGCCGAACAGGTGGTTAAAATCGCAAGCCACGATGGCGGCTCGAAAAACATCGAAGCCGTGCAGACAGCCTTCCGTGCATTGGAAGAGTTAGGCTTTACGGCCGAACAGGTAGTTAAAATCGCAAGCAACATTGGCGGCTCGAAAAACATCGAGGCCGTGCAGGCAGCCTTTGATGCATTGAAAGAGTTAGGCTTTACGGCCGAACAGGTAGTGAAAATCGCAGGTCAAGGTCGCGGCTCGAAAAACATCGAGGCCGTGCAGGCAGCCTTCCGTGCATTGAAAGAGTTAGGCTTTACGGCCGAACAGGTGGTGAAAATCGCAGGCAACATTGGCGGCTCGAAAAACATCGAGGCCGTACAGAAAGTCTATGATGTATTGAAAGCCATAGGCTTTAGGAACGAAGAGGTGGTTAAAATGGCAGGCAACATTAGGGGATCAAGAAAAATAGAAGCCATGGTAAAACAGGATGATCGCCTTGTAGAGAAAGACTACAGCTAGGAAGATGTGGCTTGAATG
>CAYYEZ010000038.1:0-10797 GCA_964471225.1 uncultured Legionella sp.
GATTGCAACACCGAAAACACCTAAGGGAAAGTCAGTCAATCTATCTGTATAAAATAGCCATGTCACGCTCCCTACCTTTAAAAATGAAGCAAACATGGTATCAATCATGAGGTTCAATTGTGCAATAGAAACACCAAATAATGCAGGCACCATGAGTTTTAAAACACGAACAACCCCTTCATCTCTAAAATGAACACGTGGTCTGACTAATAAACCACGATGCCATAAAAAAGGAAGTTGAAAAAGTAACTGCGCAACGCCTGCAATCAAAACCCCCCATGCTAGTGCCAATACAGGGGTATGAAAATGAGGGCTCACGTAAATTGCAGCCACAATCATACAAATATTTAATAACACAGGCGTAATGGCTGGGACGCCAAAATACCCATATGTGTTTAATACAGCGCCAGCCATTGCGGTGAGAGAGATCAGCATCAAATACGGAAAAGTTAAGCGTAACATCTCTGTGGCTAATACCGTTCTTGAGGCATCTTCGCCAAAACCTGGTGCAAATAAGAATACAATTCCAGGGGCTAAGGCCACACCTAATACAGTAATTAAAGTTAAAGCAGAAGAAAGCGTGCCGGCAATACGCGCCATAAACAAACGGACGTCACCGACATCTCGTGTTTTTTGATACTCAGCAAGCACAGGTACAAAGGCTTGAGAAAAAGCACCTTCAGCAAACAAGCGCCGCATAAAATTAGGGATCCTAAAAGCAATAATAAAAGCGTCCATCCCGGCCTCAGCACCAAAAAACTGTGCCAAAATCATATCTCGCGCAAACCCGAGAATCCTCGAAATAAACGTCATAAGAGAAACAAGAGAAGTTGAACGCAAAAGACTTTGCTGCTTTGGTGTGATGACTGCTGCTTTCGTCATAGTACTCTTTTTACATATCACTAAAGTCAGTTATTCTTGGTGATATATTCAATTTTTTCAAGCATTTTTCATACAAGCTGAAAAATTAAGAAAACAAAAGAGCTGGCCCCTGAGTACATCGAACTTGATGTGGGGCCATTTAATGATAATATCTAGGTTTACTGATGCTTATTCGAATGTCTATTTTCTTTGTCCACTGTCAACTCATGAATTTCTCCATAAATTGACTCGAGCGCATCGTTAAATCCTCGAAGTTGATACTTTGCAACTTCATGTGAAGATGGACGAAACATGGTTTCTTTTGCGGGCTTTTTATTAGAAAAAAGAGCACAAAAAGAATTGAGTAGCTCATGAAAAAGTCTTACAAGATTGCCAAAATAAGTTTTTGACGCATGAGGCTTATCTATTGAATTAAGTTTTTTCGCGCTCATATCTAATAATTTATGAAGATGCGTCTTTAACCCACTTGCTTCTGTTTCAACACTTACACGAACACTGCTAAGCTCACGTTTACACTCCTCGACATAGCTTTCAAGCTCAGGAACACCATCGAGCACCATTGCAAGTACAGCCTCAATCTTATCAATTTTACTCAAGAGGTTTTTTCGAAATTCGTTCCGAATCTCAACACTCTTTTTGAGCTCTTTATGAAGCTCTTTTCTAGCGACAGCTTCCTTCAACTCATGATGAAGTCTTGTTCGAGGTTTAGAATATGACATCGCATCGAGTCGATCTTTATCTCGCTGTTTTTGAGCATGAGTTTCTTTGACTTCAGCATGAACCAACTTCATTTTATCTTTGGTATGCCTTCTTTTTTTCTCGATTTCGAGAAGCTTACTATCAACTTTTGGTCCACGCTTTTGATTTATGAGTCGATCGCTATAAGCACTTTTGCTGATACCAAGATGCCTGTCTTCCAAACGGCCTTTTGCCTCAAGAGCCGCCTCGGCAGCGATGTCAAAACCTTCATGCTTTCTTTTTTCTGGCATAGAATGAGATTCTACCATATGGGCTCTAGCATCTCTTTCCTTTTCTTTTTGAATCGCTTTTTTTAGACTTGCGGCAGCTTTCGCGATACCTTCTTTCGTCACTTTATCTTTTGGCTCTACTGGCATGATATTTACTCCAAAAAAGAACAAAAACCTATCATAAGGATAGAATATAAATCGATAAAGTCAAATTTAATACAAATTAGGCTAGAGCATTCTGTTCAATCAGTTGGATAATGCTTTCTGTCGCGGAGTGAATTTCTAGGGTTTGAATTTTGGAAATAATCTCATTACGGTGATGCGATAATTTATCTAATGTTTCTAATAATTTATCGATACTTAGAGCTTCTTCAGGAATCACCAAACTGATCCCTTGTTGCTCAAAATATTGTGCGTTATGAATCTGGTCTCCTCGACTCGCACGCTTCGGCAGCGGGATAAGAATATGTGGTTTGTTGCAAGCTAAAATTTCGTACAACGCATTTGCTCCTGCGCGTGAAATCACATAGTCAGCAGCGGCCATTAGGTCACCTAACTCTTCTTCGGCGTATTCGATTTGAAAATAACCTGGCTGACTAGCACTTTCTTCCACGTGTCCTTTACCACACAAATGAATTACCTGAAAATCTGGTATTAAACGAGGAAGTGCTTCTCGTATGCAATGATTGATTGCCTCTGCCCCTTGGCTACCACCCATGACTAGGATGCAAGGCTTATCTCCAGTAAATCCACAATGACGAAGACCTTTTTCTTTTGACCCACCAAATAATTGTGGCCTGAGTGGCGTGCCTGTCACAACAACTTTTTTAGCACCACTTAAATATTTTTTTGAGCCTGAAAAAGTCACACACAATACAGCGATAAAGGGTAAACTCAAGCGATTGGCAAGCCCCGGAGTTAAGTCTGATTCATGCGCAAGTACTGGGATACGATTCAACCAAGCACCAATCACAACAGGCAAGGCAGCAAAGCCGCCTTTAGAAAAGACCACTTGCGGTTTTAAACGACGAATACGTGCGCAAGCCTGAGCTATACCCACGAGTAAATTAAATGGATCTAAAAAATTTTGCCAACTAAAATAACGACGTAACTTCCCCGAGCGCACCGGGTAAAACGCAATACCACGTGTTTTAACCATCCGCTCTTCAACGCTATCTTTCCCTCCTAAATAGGCAATGTCCCAGCCTTTTTTTTGGAGGACCTCAATCAAAGCCAAATTAGGATTCACATGTCCTGCCGTACCACCCCCAGTGAATAGGATACGCATCAAAGTTCCCTTTCTATGAGTAAACTCAAATCAATGGCACGCAAGTGCTTTGTTAACGCACCAACAGAAATACACTGTATTCCAATCGCTGCAATTGAAGCGATTGTTTCTTCATCCACACCACCTGATACTTCTAACGGAAGAGCATTTTTGTTCAATTGAACAGCCTCGCGCATCATCTCGAGAGTAAAGTTATCGAGTAAGATACGATCAGGACAAGCAGACAAAGCTTCTTTAAGCTCAGCTAAAGTTTCGACCTCAACCTCTAAAAATTTCTCTGGATGCAATGATCTTGCGCGTAGTATGGCATCAGTCAACGATCCACACGCTCGAATATGATTTTCTTTAATTAAATAAGCATCATACAAACCGATGCGATGGTTCATACCACCTCCGCATCGTACGGCATATTTTTGAGCATAGCGAAGGCCGGGCAAGGTTTTGCGTGTATCCAATAAAGTCACAGGATAACCTTGAAGACGTGTTGCATATCGCCGCGTCGTCGTCGCTGTTCCCGAAAGTGTCTGCAAAAAGTTCAACGCCGCTCGCTCAGCGGTTAAGATAGCACGAGCCTTTCCTTTGAGGGTGCATAAACGCTGGGGCTCATCAAGATAGCTCGACTCGGTCACATACCAATCTATTTTTATACTCGGATCTGCCGTCTTAAACACACCGTCTGACCAGGCCTGTCCACAAAGCAACATTGGCTCACGCGATACAATCGTCGCTTGAACTTCAAGTGTTTCAGGTAATAAAGCCGCAGTAATATCCCCCTCACCTACATCTTCAAGCAGAGCGAGTGTAACATCACGATGAACCTGTGCTAAATCAAGTGTTGCACTCATGTAGCTCTCTTTTTTGTGAAAAGTGATTTTAACCACACAGGTGCTATTAATGTAGTCATAATAACCATCAAAATAATTGCTGAAAATAACGCATCAGAAATAACGCCTGATGCACGTCCCAATGACGCAAATACAAGCCCTACCTCGCCTCGAGGCAACATCCCAACACCAATCAAAAGTTTATGACTACCGCGCCCAGCACCGAGCCCACTAAATAATTTGCCTAATATTGCAACAAAAATTAATCCCAACGCCATCCAAAGCACTTGAATGTCTAGAAAAGTTTCCAATTTAACTTGTATTCCAATTAACATAAAAAAAAGTGGAGCGAGTAAAAGTTCGAGTGGTGCCATGACGTCTTTGATTGAAAGATTTTTTTCAGAGGATTTTTCCGAAAAAAATGCATCGTGAAGCACTAATCCCGCGGAAAAAGCACCAATAATGCTTGCAAGTTGGACGAGTGTTGCAAGCCACGACAACAACATACTAAAAATAAAAGCGACTAGTAATTTTGATTCCCATGCAGGTAAAAACTGGAAGCATTTCACAAGTAAACGGACAAATTTAGGGCCAATATAAAGCACCAATCCAAAAAACAACATGGTCATTAACACAATTTTAGCGAGCAAAATCCCTTGTACGTGCCCATGACTCACAAGACTACTCACCACAGCCAGAAGCATCAAACCCAAAACATCATCTATCATCGCGGCACCAAGAATTGTTTTTGCCTCAATAGTATTAATTTTATGCATTTCTTTCAAAACACGCGCCGTAATTCCAACACTTGTTGCGGTCAATGTTGCCCCAACAAAAAGATGCGCGCTAAAAGTTGCCTTAGGGAGCAGCCAAGACATGAGTATAAACCCAAGAATTAACGGTGCAATGACGCCTAAAAGAGCGACGCGCAAAGACGCTCGACCAGTTTGCTTGATTTCCTCAACAGAACTCTCGAGTCCCACCATGAAAAGCAGGAAAATAACGCCATATCTTGAGAAGATATCGAGCGCATAGGCAACTTTAATGCCATCCGCACCCGATGGGCTACGCAAGGCGGACTCGATCATCGCGGCCGAAGTGGGACTACTCACCGTACTCTTGAGAGATTGGGACAACGACAAACCATCGATAAGATGGCCGACAACGTTAAAAATTGTAGAACCTTCTCGCAAAATCACCATCTCGGGAATACAAAAATAATAACAAATATTTCCAAGAAAAATGCCCATTAACAGCTCACCCAAAACACCAGGCTGCTGAAAACGTTGCGCCAAGTAACGACCCAACATCCCTAAAGAAAAAATCACCGTCACCCAAAACAAAACAAGTGCGATAGGATCGCTAGGATGAGCCACACACACTCCCTGCTATTGTTTCGCTAGAAAAAGACTCGTTTCAAGCACAGAGTCCGGATTAAGAGAAAGACTATCGATCCCCTCTTTCATCAGCCACAAAGCAAAATCTTGGTGGTCAGAGGGACCTTGGCCACAAATACCAACATATTTACCTTGTGCTTTACATGCTTTAATTGCAAGATGAAGCAGTTTTTTTACGGCAGCATCACGCTCATCAAACTGAGCCGCAACTAAACCAGAATCTCTGTCCAGTCCTAACGTCAGCTGTGTTAAGTCGTTTGAGCCAATTGAAAATCCATCAAAATACTGTAAATAGTCTTCAGCAAGAAGCGCGTTAGAGGGTAACTCACACATCATAATGAGACGCAGGCCGTCTTGACCACGTTCCAAGCCATATTTTTTAAGGGTCGCAATCACTCGCTGCGCCTCAGAGACAGTTCTGACAAAAGGAATCATCACTTCAACGTTTTTCAAGCCCATAGACTCTCTCACCGCTTTTACGGCTTGACACTCTAAAGCAAAGCAAGCTTCAAATTGAGGTGCAACATAACGCGAAGCTCCTCTGAAGCCTAACATCGGGTTTTCCTCATCGGGCTCGTATTGTAAACCGCCCATTAAATTGGCATATTCGTTAGATTTAAAGTCAGACAAGCGTACAATCACAGGTTTGGGATAAAAAGCCGCCGCGATAGTTGCAATACCTTCTTTAAGACGCTCTACATAATATTGAACAGGAGAAGCGTAAGCCGCTGTTTTCTTACGAATTGCTTCCTTGAGAATTGGATCATTGAGCGAATCGAACTCAAGCAATGCATTCGGATGAATGCCAATCGAGTTAGAAATTAAAAACTCCAAGCGAGCAAGACCAACACCTTGATTTGGAATAGATTGAAAAGCAAAAGCGCGATCAGGGTTACCTACATTCAACATCACTTTAATAGGTAAGTCAGGCATATTTTCAACATCTAGCTTTTCATGCTCGAAAGGCAAAATACCCTGATACACATATCCGGTATCGCCTTCTGCACAACTGACCGTCACTTCATCGCCATCACGAATCACCGCTGTCGCATCACCACAACCTACAACAGCAGGAATACCTAACTCTCGTGCAATAATCGCTGCGTGGCAAGTACGACCACCACGGTTTGTTACAATCGCAGCTGCACGCTTCATGACAGGCTCCCAATCCGGATCTGTCATGTCAGAGACTAAAATATCACCAGGATTAACACGATGCATTTCGGAAATGTCTTTGATTACCTTCACACGCCCGGAACCAATACGTTGCCCAATACTTCGTCCTTCAGCCAATATAGAGCTTTTTGATTTGAGGGTGTAGCGCTCAAGAATCTGCTTATTACTTCGACTTTTAACCGTTTCTGGACGAGCCTGTAAAATATAAAGCTTGCCGTCTACGCCATCTTTAGCCCACTCAATATCCATCGGAGCACCGTAATGCGCCTCGATCGTCAGCGCATGACGTGCTAAGCATTGAATTTCCTCATTATTTAAAGAAAACTTTAATTGCTCTGCTACTTCCACATCGACAGTTTTAACTTTTTTACTCGATGCTTTGTCTTCGTTGTACACCATTTTCATCGCTTTTTGACCTAAATTTCGACGAATAATGGCTTCACGTCCTTCACGAAGTGCTGGTTTATAAACATAAAATTCATCAGGATTGACTGCGCCCTGTACAACCATTTCACCTAAGCCATAGGATGAGGTAATGAAAACGACGTCCTCAAAACCAGACTCAGTATCCATAGTAAACATAACGCCGCTAGAGGCTCTATCGCTTCGAATCATTTGTTGTATGCCTGCTGACAAAGCAACCTCTGCATGTGCGAAACCATGGTGCACCCGATAAGCAATAGCTCTATCGTTATACAACGAAGCAAAAACCTCTTTGATAGCTAAGAGAACCTCATCAATACCGTTAACATTTAGAAATGTTTCTTGCTGTCCTGCAAAAGAAGCGTCAGGTAAATCCTCGGCTGTGGCTGAAGAGCGAACTGCAACAGTAAAATTTTGATGTCCTATTTTATGCGACAAATGAAGAAAAGCCGTGCGAACATCATCTTCAAATGCACCAGAAAAAGGTGTTTCAATAATCCACTCTCTAATCGTTCGTCCGGCTTCTGCGAGCTTTAATACATCATTGATATCTAGTGACTCCAGAAGTTGTTCGATTTTTTTATCTAAGCCTTGATGACTCAAAAACTCTCGAAATGCATCTGAAGTTGTTGCAAAACCTGTTGGAACCAACACATCTGCCTGTGCCAAGTGATGAATCATCTCACCAAGAGAGGCATTTTTCCCTCCAACACGCTCGATATCCTTCATCGTCAACTCTTGAAAATCAATTGTTCTCACGCCCACTGCCATTCGAATCCTCTAGTCCATTCAATTGACGTTCATTCTACTTAAGTAGAGATGAGAATCAATACATTTTTCTTTATATTCTTTATGGTATACTGTTATTTTTGAAACGATTATTTTTCATTTAGGGAAACCATGACAAAACAACGCGTAGTCGTCACAGGATTAGGTATGCTTACAGGACTAGGCAATTCAGTCGCGACGACTTGGGATGCTCTTCTCAAAGGTCAAAGCGGTGTTCGCTTAATTGAAAGTTTTGATGTCTCTGATTTTGCTTGTCATTTTTCAGCGACAGTCAAAGATTTCAATCCGGAGACTTACGATATCTCAACAAAAGATGCACGTAAAATGGACCTTTTCATCCAATATGGTCTGGCTGCAGCCAAAGAAGCTGTTGCAGACGCCGGACTCGATTCTGCCTCATTAGATTTAGAACGAATCGGTGTTGCGGTCGGTTCGGGTATTGGTGGTTTAGCAACGATTGAAAAAACACATGCAGCCTATGCTCAAGGCGGCCCTCGGAAGATATCTCCTTTTTTCATTCCAGCGACCATTATTAACATGGTTGCAGGCCATATCTCTATGCGCTATGGCTTCAAAGGCCCTAATATTTCTGTTGTTTCAGCCTGTACAACAGGAACTCATAATATCGGTGAATCAGCACGAATGATTGCCCATGGTGATGCCGATATCATGATTGCTGGTGGTACTGAAATGGCTACTTGTCCCTTAGGACTTGGTGGTTTTGCAGCTTGTCGCGCACTTTCTTTGCGTAATGACAATCCAACAGCTGCTAGTCGACCATGGGATAAAGATCGCGATGGTTTTGTTTTAGGAGATGGTGCTGGTGTACTTGTTCTAGAATCCTACGAGCACGCAAAAAAACGTGGCGCAAAAATTTATGGAGAAATCATCGGCTACGGCACAAGTGCTGATGCTTATCACATGACCTCTCCTTCGCCTAATGGAGAGGGAGCAAAGCGCGCAATGCTAAACACACTTAAAGACGCTAAAATCTCCCCTGAGCAAGTTCAGTATATCAATGCGCATGCGACATCGACACCCGCAGGAGATGAATGCGAAGCCACAGCAATAAAACATGCATTTGGACAACATGCCTACAATCTTGCCGTCAGCTCGACAAAATCGATGACAGGACACTTATTAGGTGCTGCTGGCGCGATTGAAGCTATCTTTAGTTTGCTGGCCATTCGCGATCAAGTTGCCCCACCGACTATCAATCTTGAGCATCCGAGTGAAGATTGTGATCTAAACTTTGTCCCAAATACAGCACAAAAAATGAAAATCAATGTGGCCTTGTCTAACTCTTTTGGCTTTGGTGGCACAAATGGCGCTCTTCTTTTTCAAAAGTGCCCATGAATGAAGACAGCATTATCGGGTTTTTGAAGAACGCTTTTCCTCAGTCCATCGGGGATGATGCAGCAGTACTCTCCCAGCATGCTGGTGAAGAAATTGTCATCAGCAAAGATCTGTTAGTGGAGGACGTGCATTTCAGACGTCGCTATCAAACACCCGATAGTCTGGCTCGCAAAGCTTTAGCGGTCAATTTAAGCGATATTGCTGCGATGGGCGCAACACCTTTCGCTGTATTTTTAGGATTATCCGCTAGTTCAGATGATAGAGCGTTTGTCGATGCTTTTCTCAACGCGTTTGTTGACGCCTGTCGAGATGCAAAAGTGATTTTAATGGGTGGCGACACCACTGGGGCGCCATCAAATCAGTTATATTTGAGTATTACGATTTTAGGGCGAGGAAAATCAGATACGCTTAAATATCGGCACACAGCACAAGTAGGTGATGTCCTGTATATCGCAGGTCCCCTCGGAAAAGCACATCGAGGATTCACCGCCCTAGAGCGCAATCTGCCCGGCTTTGAGGCGGATAAAGCTCACTTTTTGAATCCAAGAGCACGTGTTGCCGAAGGCCTATGGCTTGCAAATCAACCTGGCGTTCACGCCATGATGGACCTTTCTGATGGACTGTGGGTTGATTTACATAAATTAATACAAGCTTCTCAATGCAGCGCGACAATCTCGATTGAAAAAATTTATCCCACAGAAATAGAGTTATCAGTTTATCAGGCTTTAGGATTAGCGCCTGTCGAAACGCAGCTTACCGGCGGCGAGGATTATGCCCTTCTTTTTAGTGTAGCTCCAGAAAAAGCCCCCCTACTTAGCGCAAAATTCGAATTTGAGTTCAGTTATCCCTTACTTGAAATTGGGGAAATTACCGCGTCAAAAGGCAGGCATCGCGTTGAACTGTTTGAAAAAAACAAAACAGTTTCACTTATACTACAGTCATTCAATCACTTTGATTAAAGCCCCCACGACGACTTAAGCTCATTAAAAATGATTGATTAAAACAAATCGTGAGCATAAAATGGGCGTTTAAGTTTAATTTATCGCCATGCAGTCTTCAAAAAAACACCTCAAACAACATCGTCAATCTACAACAAAAGAGCAATGCGACATAGAGTGTCCCGTAGCATTAGAAACATCCTTAAGCAAACAAAAAATAATAGAAAACTACCAAGAAAAATCAAGAACCCTACATCAAGGTGCGGTTCAGACACACAACACCTTAAGCCGCCAACTCACTGAATTATTGCATGACACGCTCTACCATGACAGTTATCGTATACTAGCTAGAATGATCGGCTTGAATGGAATTACAGCTGATGTAGGTAAATATGTCAGTATAGATTCGCCTTACAATGCGGTCCAACCACTCATTAGTTATTCAGATCTGTATACCGAACTAGAAAGACAGCATAAAAAAAAGGAATGCTCAGCGTTGATCACTGATTTTTACCTACAGTCTCCAGAACAATCACCCGAACTAAACGATGCCCTGAGATCACCAGCTTTACACAACTATGCTGAACCTATCTGGCATAAATCACCCTGGAACCGTGCTTTTTCTAGATCAATGACATCAATTCATGGGTTTCGAGATCACGTACACAGTGTTATGACAAAATACAATATCAGGCTGGCTAAAGAACATGGCTGGGAGAGCATGCCATTAACCAAAATGCATTTATATAGATCAAA
>CAYYEZ010000039.1:0-8597 GCA_964471225.1 uncultured Legionella sp.
CAGGGGCCTTATTCTTCATTCAGACAGAGGTAGTCAATATTGCTCAAATGATTATCAGAAACTGTTGACACTTCATGGAATTGTTTGCAGTATGAGTAAGCGGGGGGATTGTTATGATAACGCCTCTATGGAAAGCTGGAACCATAGTTTCAAAGTAGAAGCCATTCATGGGGAAAAATTTGCAACACGTGCTATTGCTAAAAATCATGTGTTTGAATACATCGAAATATATTACAATCGAAAACGACTTCATTCGATGATCGGTTATAAGTCGCCGGAATTATTTGAGGTCAAAATGGTCGCTTAGCAAGGTGTCCGATTTTTCGGGGCAAGATCAGGAGATGGTTGAGCTTGATTGCTGCTAGATTCGGAAGACGTTAATGATGCAAAGAGCGATGATACGCCTTTTTATGCAGACCAAGACAAAATATCAGTTGGTATAGGGTCACCTGCTTTATAAGGCCCTCGAGGAGGACACGCACTTAAAGCATCGCTTAATTCTTTTATAATATCTCTCGGTTGATCTGGAGATGGTTCAGCTTGATTGCTGCTAGATTCGGAAGACGTTAATGATGCAAAGAATGAGTTTTGACGAAGCGATGGTACGCCTTTTTGTGCAGACCAAGACAAAATATCAGTTGGTATAGGGTCACCTGCTTTATAAGGCCCTCGAGGAGGACACGCACTTAAAGCATCGCTTAATTCTTTTATAATATCTCTCGGTTGATCTGGAGATAATTCAGCTTCGCCTTGCTCTTGATTTCGAATGTTGTTCATCGTATTTTACGCCAATATTAGTGCATTACGATATATTTTACACTAAGCATTATGCGTTGTTAATAAGTGCGAAACTCGTGTACTTAAGAATGGCTATGTTAGCTCTAGAGCTTTTTATTTACTGCACAACGATGTTTACTGAAATTTTTATGGAGCAATGCTTAAAAATTGATGGGAAGATAATTAAAGAAAAAACTCAACTGATTAGATTAAGGTTCCATCAATCATTTGAGACGTATTACAATCAATGTTCTCAATTCGCGAATTGCGAATAGTATGGAGGAGTTGGGAACAAAATCAGGGTAACGTCGATTAATCAGGGGTAACTTTTGGGGTAACATTATTAAAACAAATAACACAACCCAAGCCACACCTATATAATAGCCATCTATTCAGTAGCCGCCGCCTCCCCCACCATAACTTAATCTTGAATGTTCCTGAAAAATCTTTTTAAGCATGAGTACATTATTTTGAAGCGTTTTCTATAGTTACACCATTGCTGATTGTCTAATCGTTAAATCATCTTGAGTAATAGTTTGTTCTTTAGGTAATGCAAAAAATAATGGTTGTATTTTTCTAAATATATTTTTTTGAGCTTCGTCTTTAGGCAATAGATTTTGAGTATACGGTAGATTCAATTTGCCTTTAGGATAGATGGTGGCTTTATTGGAATTAATCGCTGCACTTAAATGTACTGCATGGATATCGTGTTTAATGGGCGCTAATTCTTTAAACATTTCCAAATAATAATCAACGTACGTACGATGTTGACGATCGGCTAAGAGCATCATTACTAACACACCAGCAAATGTGACGACTACAGGTAAAGCAGGTAAAGAAACGGGAAGTGCTACTAGAGCAATCACTAAAGCAACGCAGCCTATCATAAATAATATGCCTAGAATTAACCCTGCTTTACGAAATTTATCTCCTGCGTTCTCATATTTGTCTAATGATTTTTGAGCTTCCGACACAATAACAGCACTAAATTCAACCATAAAACATAATTCTTGTGTTGTTAAATAATCGGGAAGTTCAAATTTATATGGGGTTTTTAATTCTTGAAAAAGACGTGTGTTAGACTTTTCATCCAATAAGTGAGATAAATTTTTATTAAAGAAATCTAGAAATTTAGAAGACACCAGCAATTGTTGAAGTTTTTGATAAAACAATATCATGGCGCAATGCAAAAATATGGCTCTTCTAATTTCATCATTGTTTTCAACAGATATTAGACGCTCTAAACTCGATTGTAATGCAGTTATCATTACATTGATTTGTACTTGTTGCTGCTCTAACGTTAACATAGCATTTCACTAACAGATTAAATTTCGAATACTCTAACACAAACCTAAGGAAAAGATCAAAATATGATCAGTTTTGGACTGTGTTGAGAATAACGGAGCAAGTATCAAAAGATTAAAGTACAACATTAACTGAATATATTTTTCACAAGGATAACCCTGAAGGTAGCCTTTTTATAAGTTGAGGCTTAAGGAGTGTTTTATCATCTGCACAAGTTTCGCACTTAACTCATGCGGCTTGAAGCATTAAGATTTTGATCTGCTCCTGAATAGCCATTTTAATCACACTCCAGTTTTGTCGATACAGCGTAATTTTTTGTGTGATGCGCAGTTTGTGTTGCTCAAACCAAGCCGCAATAGCAAGAAAGATATGATTTCTCTGAGCTCGACCTGTGCGTGCCTGACAGCGCTCTATTCCACATGTTTGCTTGACCTCTCGATGATAGACCTCGACTGACCAACGTGCGTCCGTGATATGTTTAACCTGCTCACGTGTTGGGTTTTCCATATTTGTTGTCACGTAATCAATGCGGCCATTTTTTGCCACAAACTTGAATACAAAAACCCAACCATAACCACGTAAATGAACCGAAAGTCCTTCTTCGGGAATCTCTAATGTTTCTAATCGAACATTGCGATTTACAATGCGATTTTTTCTTAATGTGGTGACCCAAATCCATCCATGTGAGCGAATGGCTTTCAAATTATCTAAGCTCGAATACCAAGCGTCCATAACCACTGCCGTTTTAGGAAAGTGCGAAACTCGTGAAGGAATGGAATGCCATCAATAACGCATTGAAGCTTGCTGTAAGTACTCGTCGGAACCACCTAGAATTAATCACATACTTAGCCGATAGAGCAAGTGATCTTGAGTTAATCAATGCAGCTGCTTACTCTTTAAATCAAAAAAAAATAATGGCTCGGTTGATCCCTGCCAGCCCTCCAGACTCAACCACTAAAATTTTTACGAACAAAAAGATGCCGATATAGCAACTATAGAAATGATGCCTCAAATCATTCTCCATCGGCCTGAAACGCTGCATGGTGACATTATTTCAACAATCGAATGTGTGAAGCAAACAAAAAGATTACCTGATCTTACTAAACCAACTTTCATATTTTATTTATCAAATACAAACGAAATCAACGAGGAAGGGCTCGCCTTCCTCAAAATAGCAAGATTATTGTTCGAGAAAATTGAAAAGCGAGGCATTCATTTATTACCAGATGAATTATTACGCAAATATTTTAATGGCCAAATTATTAACGGACGGACGCATACTGATGTCAACACTTCGACAAAACATCTTCTTTAAGCTCAAATAATTTATACAATGATAAAAAACTGAACCGCTTCAGATTTTGAAAAAATGCTAGGCATCTATTATTACAAGGAGGAAGAGATGGGATCAATGCCTAGGCCAAGCAATCCAGATCGTGAATTCGCAGCAGCTGGACAATTAATTAAATATGCGTGCATGTTTCAATGGTCACATGACGATATCGAAGAGATCGTTAAAAAAAACCTATCTACCGCTCTATCATGGAAAAACTACCAGCAGAGTTTAGAGTAGAAACTTCATCCCGGCTAGGTTTGTTCGGTTCTAAGGAATCAGGCGGTCATGGTAATCCTGCAATCGCAACCACTTGCAGCCACGCGTTACCATCGGTTAGTGCTAATACTAGCAACAAGGATATACGAATCATCTAATAACATCTCTTTCTGTTGTGAAAGAGATGTTATAAAACTAGACAGAGAACAACGTAAATCAATGACTCTTTGATCAAAATAAGTATTTGGTGAAAAGAAATCCACACCACGTTCTGTACGCTGCATCCGCAGCATATCTTGCAATTCGGTGGCGTGCTTTATGCACTCATCACAGAATTTATCCATTTTTTTCTCAATACATTCTGCACTGTCGGAACAAACCATATTGATTCGAAATGTTTCTAATAGACTTATTTTATCCCCCATTGCGCGATACCAAAAATCAGAACAATATGCTCTCAATAAATCAAGCACGCTATCAAAATTCACCTCAGTTAAACAGCGGTGTACTCGCTTTGAATATAAAAACTCATTCTCTAACAAGAATGGGTATGGTAAATCAGACAAAGCACGCTCAAATAGTTTTGGATAAAACAACAAGATATATTGATATATATTTTTGCAATACCCAGATACTTGTCGACTTAGAAGCTCTGTTTGCTCAGATAATGGGCGAGTCTTGATCTCTCGAAATAAAATCCACATCATCTGTGCAGAATTATCAGTATAGAAGCGCTCTTTTAAATAATCTAATACATTTTTACCAAGCTCATCTCTTTGTCGCAACGAGCATACATGATTCTGAACCATAAGTTTGACTAAATCGCAGGGTATGGAAGCTTGTTTGACAGCCCAAATCAACGCAGATTGATGCAATAATACATTGAGTGTATCTAATGTTATGGGTTCTTTCGCTTCACGAAAGCAAAGCAGCAGAGGCATCATTTCACGCGATAAGTGCTGAGGAGTTGTGTCTCGATAATCAACATACTGACTCAGATATAACAAAATACGCACCAATGTACAAGATTGAGGCCAATTTCGTGCGTAAAATGCGTGATATGACTCCCACTCCGGAGCAGAGGTCGCTTCCTCTAAAAGAGTCTCGCTTACAGGAGAATCTGCACGACGACGAACTGCCCAATCAGTATCGATGCAAATACCATCGCGCATATTCGCAGGAACATAGCCATCGGGAATGATAGTGCCTGTTACTAAGTAATAATCTAATAACGTTTTCCTCACAGCATCATCGGGTGTTAATTTTTCTCGAATATATGGCGCAATCCAAGCACTATCGTCCACCAAATAAGCAGGTGCTTTTTTATTCACCGCATTCCAATTGATTAAGTTCCAGTAACGGACATTTCGCTCTGAGCAAGCGCGATCTAGAGGGCTCACATAATCAAATAGATACTTCGGCAACAGTTCTCTTGAAAAGCTTAAAATCTTCTCTAAATTAACAAACAACAATTTATAGACTTTATCCGTATTAAACGCATATGCTTTCCATGCATTCTCTGTCTCCTCAGTAAAAGAGAGCTCACTCATTTTGATCTTGACCTCTTGCTCTGCCGTTGGGTATAACGGATAGTTATAAACCAGATATCGACGCGTACCATAGCAAACGATCAGGGCATCTTGCTTGGACTCCAGGAACTTTTTTATCAATAATGAACTATTAGCAAGTGGGTCTCTCGAGGCCACAAACCACCCGGTATTTGAAAAAGGATATTTCATCACCCACAATGACGAGTAACCTCGGATTGTGATGACATTTTCAGAACAATACACTGCATGAAAAGTGCCATGGCCAAGAGGCCTCCAGCGTGATCGAGTTAATTGCTCTTTCTCTTCTTGTGTCACACCGAATAACTCTAATGATGATGCAGTCATTTATTACTCCAGACTCTAAGCGAAAATCAATTTAAATAATTCTTTATCTCTAAAACTCAGACTATGCCGTTTAGAAATGGAATATTGTGTCGTACGTAGTGATTTGAAATATGTTGGAATCGCAAGTGAACGAGATGAAACAGAGCCATCTCCAGGCCCATATTCAATACTGATTTTTCGGCCAAAACTGATAGACGTGGGGGTTGTATAATCAGTGCTATTTATAAATACAAATTCTGTAGCATATGGATATTCCGCTAAACTCTCCAGTCGCTTATAAAAAGATTCTCTCAACATCAACATCTGTTTAAAACAGACGACACCTAACGCCCCATGGTCCTGCATCAAAAAACCAAGAGCATATTTCTCCCATAGCTCAGTTGAAAGTAACTCTACTTGATCATGGGGTAATAAAGTATACACACTAGGAAACGTTGCCATTGCTTTAGCCGATAATAAGGTTTTATTACATCCCAAGGTACTGCCATATATCAGATAAAGCGCGGCCTTTAAACTCCCTTCGAAAGGTGTGGAGACAAAAAAAACCTGCCTGACTGCAGCTAGCTGCAACTGTCGTAATACATCACTTACAATCAAGCCCCCCATGCTATGACATACAAAAATAATTTCATCATTTCTATCTTGGTGTATCTTGATAACATCATGAGCCAGTCGCTGACTAATCACACTCAGATCCTGACGCCAATCATAAGGGTAATAAAATACTCGCGTTGATTCGTCTAGAGCTTGATTTAAAAAATCAAGCCAGCGACCGTAGATAGAGTAACGATATAAGCCTGGCAATACGTTCACTGCATCAATAATTGATTTCGCTTGATACTGCTTCGGATTAACTAGATTAAGCATCGGGAGATCTAAATAAAGACTTTCTTGATGATGCCATTGAGCACGCCAAAAATTAGGCCAAACACACTGCCCTGTTTTATCAACTAGCGTCGATCCCTTAAATCCTGGCACAAAAATTATCGTTTTGCCCATATAAATCCTTGTCATAACGCTGATATACTTAAGAAAGTGAAAATTAGTCTTTTGAAATTTCTTGAATGTATGATACGACGATGAAAAATCATGACTTTCTCTATGGTATCATTTTTTTAATCCTTGCCCAGGTCATGGTTGGATTAAACATCGTGATATCTAAACTACTACTTGAAGCTATCCCCGTGTTTTGGCTTTTAGAGATCCGCTTTTGTCTCGCTGCACTCACATTGCTTCCTCTTCATTGGCTAACACCTGCTCGCCACCAAACATTGCGACAGGCTTTTAGTGACTTTTCTAAAAAGGACGGACTGTCCCTCTCAGCACAAGCACTCTGCGCAGGTGTTTTTTTTAACTGCTTCATGCTTACAGGTTTGAACTATACAGATGCAAACATCGCAGGCATTATTACGAGTGGATTACCTGCTATTATCGCAATCTTGTCATGGATTTTTTTGAAAGAGAAGTTCTCTTTACAGGTATTTGGTTGTATTGGTTTCGCAACTTTAGGCCTTACGATTATTACTTTGGATAAATTTAGCCATCTGGATGCATCACACTCTCTTTTCGGGGACCTGATTATCTTAATCTCTCTCTTACCTGAGGCAGCTTATTATGTATTGAGTAAATTACATCCTATCAAACTTCCTATATTTTTAGCCTCATCACTTATCAATGCACTCAATGCCTTAGTTCTGTTACCTGTTGCGCTAGCGACGCCATGGCAACCAAACCTTCCAAGCACGACTCTTTTTATTCTACTCGCCATCGGACTAACTTCTGGTTTTTTTTATACGTTCTGGTTTATGGGGGCTAAACGTGTTGATGGCATGATGGCCTCGCTCTCAACAGCCAGCATGCCTGTCGCGACAGTGGTATTTGCTTTTTTTATTCTGTCTGAGCGGATTACTCTACTGCAGTTGACCGGGATGAGCTTAGTCATTTTTTCTATTGTTATTTACGCAAGAAAATGACCCTTTTATCTTCAGAAAGCGCGCACACAACGAACACCGTACTGATTGTTTTTATCATCGTTATACTGACTGCTTCCACTCACATTAAAATCCTCGTCCCAAGCGCTATATTCAGGATAACCTCGGTCGTAGTGCGCTGTTGAGCTCCAATAGCTTCCAGCCAAACACTGCGTGCCTGCACAATTAATATCACTTAAATAACCCAAATTTGTAACAACATTTTGAATATCGGCAGGACAAATGATACTTTGCGGAATAGGCGAACTAACCTTATCAAACTCGCAAATTGCAGGCAGATACCAATCAGCCAGACATTCATTACCTGAGCACGGTGTTTCGCCTTGGTTATTTGTAACATACTGTTTACAGACACCGGCCGCATAATATTTAAGTGCAATAGGGATATGTTGCATGGGTCTAGAGTAATAATCCACAATACGTGCAGTATTACAAGCACCATCGACTTTGGCATCACAATTATGAAGAGAATCATCGTAAACTTGAGGAATGGCATGAAAAACCGCATCCTGGGAACGACCACTCCGTCCATTTGAACTCCAAACTACTCCAGGTACAGGGGGAGTTTGGTCGCGCAATGATAACACCTTACCGCTCACACGAGTCGCATTATCTTCTATTGCAAAAACATACCCACCTTGATACACACTGCCATAGGTCAGAGCACGAACAAAGACCGATAACGACGAGGTATTGTCACCTTTGAAGTGTATTTCTGTATTCTCTGACGGACTTAGGCCTGGAGTAATGCTTAAGACACAAGCTTCTTTTGGCTTAATATCACCACATTTAGCAGGCGTAATACTCATCCCTTGAGGTAAATGAACTGAAATATATTTCACATTACGGGCAACAATATCTGTATTATTTTCAATACGAATATCTCGAGGGCGACCAGTAAGTACCGGACTCAATCCCGGATTATTGACTGCCAAAACAACCGTGGAGGGTATTGCCGTCAATACGGCATTGCCTTGAGCGTGCGACGTCAATATCCAAAATAATCCTAAAATTATTCGCTTTAGTTGCTTCACAATTAATTTACCCTATCATCACAGCACAAGTAACCGCATTTGC
>CAYYEZ010000040.1:0-21088 GCA_964471225.1 uncultured Legionella sp.
GTGCTGCAGATTTAAAAGCCGCGGGACTCAGTGCTGTAGATTTAAAAGCCGCAGGATTCAGTGCTGCAGATTTAAAAGCCGCAGGACTCAGTGCGGCACAACTAAAAGACGCGGGATATAGCCCGGCAGATTTAAAAGCCGCGGGATACACCGTCGCAGCGCTAAAAGCAGCGGGACTTTCAGATGTTGATCTTAGAGAGTTAAGTGGACCTTATGATAGTCAGTTTGTGGGAATTCCAGGTAGTGGGCAGCAGCAGTTATCTTTAATAGGAACAGCGAAAGGCAATAGTATACAGCAGCAGGAAAGTGCGCAGATGCAGCTAATGCAAAAACAGCAACAACAAGCAGCACAACAGCGTTACCAAGCTCAGATTACTCAGCGGACAGGTTTGATGGTAGGGGCGGCAAAAGATGCACTACAATCTTGGAAAAAAACCACAGACCAAGTTTATATTGCTGCTGCTAAGACAGATGAAAAATCAGGTCAAGCAGGAGCCGGCTCGATGCAGTCTGATGGCTCTGTAGGGGCTTCTGCGGCAAGTGGCTCTGTCATGTCAGTCAGTGGAGAGAATGTTGTCAAGACTGGCGATATTATGTTTGCGGTGATGGATACTTCTGTTAACACGGATGAGCCAGGGCCGATTTTAGCAACGATTGTTTCCGGCCGTTTAAAAGGTTCGAAATTAATAGGAAGCTTCAATTTGCCGTCGAATGCTTCTAAGATGGTTATTATGTTTAATACACTTTCGATACCAGGTAAAGACAAAACAGTACAAATCAGTGCTTACGCTATTGACCCCAATACAGCAAGAACCGCTCTTTCCAGCGAAACAAACCACCATTATTTGCAACGTTATGGCGCATTGTTCGCGTCATCTTTCATGTCAGGAATGAGTAGTGCGATTCAGTCAGCGAATACCACAGTAAGTGTTGGTGGTACAGGTGGAGTAACGAACACCACCGTTTCAACGATGGGTCGTTCAACAATAAATAATGCCTTAATAGCATTAGGTGAGGTTGGAAAAGCTTGGTCTAAGACCGCACAAAAAGATATGAATCGCCCAACGACAGTCGAAGTATATGCCGGTACGGGGCTTGGTATCCTGTTTACTCAGGATGTGGCACTTTAACTGAGGATGAATGCCATGGTAGATAATGATCCAAATAATAAAGAATATAAGTTAGATGATCTTGACTTATTAGCGTCGGAACCCGAAGAGCAGTTTCAATCTGAGGATGAGGTCACTGACTTTCCTTCTGAGCCATCTAAAGGAGGATTCGGTGATTCGAAACCTTGGGAAAATCCAATGGTTCGAAAAGGAGCAATAGGTCTGGGTGGTTTTGTTCTAGTCTTTTTGTGTTATAAAATGATTCATGCAGTTTGGGGTGACAAAACTTCAACCAATCAAATCAAGCCAGTTGCAATCCAGCAAAATACACCTAAGCCACAGCCTATTCAGTCCGCCGCAAACCTTGTGACTGATGATCTCACGAGTAAAAAGCTTTCATCATTGGAGCAGGCACAAGGCAATATGAGTGACACATTACAAACTGTGAATAATCAAGTTACGTCAATGAATTCAGAAATATCCGATGTGTCCTCTAAAATAACGACTTTATCTGCAAATCTTGCCGCATTGAATGAGAAATTGGACGCACAAACGCAGGAAATAGCGCGACTCACTGCATTGAATGCAAAGCGTCATGTAGTCAAGCATGAACATCGCTTGAGCTCTCACAACCCCTCTAATGCCCCAGACGTATATTCTATTCAAGCTCTTATTCCCGGAAGAGCCTGGTTAATTTCTTCTAATGGCTCATCAATGACTGTTAGAGAAGGTTCTGCGTTGCCCGGTTATGGTGTAGTTAAATTAATTGACGTTGAGCGTGGGCGAGTACTGATGAGTTCTGGACGAGTCATAAAATTTGGCCAAGTAGATAGCTGAGTAAAGCATGGAAAACTGGAGTATTCTCACTAACATTGCGCAATCGTTGCTTCCTGTTCAGAAGTTGATAACCGGTGGGGCTTACCTTATGGGTATTCTTTTTGCTATGAAAGCGCTGATGTCGTTGAAGTCTCATAGTGAAATGCGAGGTGGAGGAGGGAACTCATCGAGTATAAAAGAACCTTTGTTGTATTTTATTGTGGCCGCGATGCTAATTTATTTTCCAACAGGCTTTGAAGTCTTGATGAATACAACATTTGGATATTCAAATGTGCTAGCTTATTCTGACAATAGTGCAATGAATAATTGGTTAGGTGGTGATAATGAGCTAGGAAACGCTTTAACTGTAATTATTCAAACGATAGGGCTATATGCATTTGTCAGGGGGTGGGTCATGATTACTAAGTCGTCAAGTACAGGACAGCCACCCAATGGCACAGGTAAGGGATTAACTCATGTCTTCGGTGGTATCCTTGCAGTGAATATTGTGGGAACGATTGAAATGATTAATAATACGTTGATGGGAACGTAAAAGTTTATAAAATTAAGGGGCTAGTGATGAAGAATAAGAAAAATTATAGTTCTATAGCAGTGAGCTTGGTTGCATTATCTGCAGTTGTTGCTGCAGGAGCAACTTACGCAGGTAGTAGTTTAACTTTAGGGGGCATGGCTTCGTCGATTACTAGTTCATTTACGAGCTTAACGAAGCTTGTTACTGCAGGTTCTTATTTGGGTGGCTTGGGCTTTTCAATTGGTGCAATCATGAAATTTAAGCAACATAAAGACAACCCAACTAATATTCCAGTGGGTACGCCTATCGCATTAACCTTTATTGCAGCGGCGCTCTTATTCCTTCCTTCTATTTTGGGTGTCACTGGTTCTACATTGTTTGGTGGCAGTGGCGAGACATCAGGCCCAACAGGCTCTGTGTTTAGCGGTTAATATAAGAGGCTTACTATATGGGCAGTAAGCGTCCTTTAGAGCTGGAATTAATGGCGAGCCCGAGTGCCTGGCGGTTGTACTCCGCTAGGCACTCGGATCCGCGTTTTGCGGCTTATGAAGAAAAAGTTTTTGAACGAGATAACTTCACTTGTCAATTTTGTAAATTTCAAGCACGAACAGATCAACACATTATTAATATTGATGGTAATTATACAAACAATAAGATAGATAACTTAGTTACTGCGTGTTGTTTTTGTGCTCAATGTTTTTTTATTGAATCAGTAGGAGTGGGTGGTTATGGTGGCGGAACACTTGTTTTTTTACCAGAGCTTTCTCAGCAAGAATTAAATGCACTGTGTCATGTTTTATTTTGTGCAATGACGAACGATACAGGATATAAAAATACAGCTCAAGCAATTTATCGCTCCCTAAAATTTCGCTCGCAACAGGTCGAAGAGCGGTTTGGAGAAGGAACCAGTGACCCTGCAATTATGGGACGATTTTTGATTGACTCAGATAATGTTTCGCGTCAAAAGATGAAAGAGATATTTCGTAATATTCGACTATTACCTTCACGAGCCAAATTTCGACAACAAATCGAACGTTGGGCAGCTAGTGCTGTTGAAGAATTAGCAGAGAAATAGGCTCTAAGCCAGGAGAGGTAGGATGAGTAGATGGATGGAGTCTTTTTTTGAAGGTGTTGATACCTTTTTCGCTTGGTTAAGCACGTCATTAAAACAAACTACGGAATCGTATTGCGAGTTAGAAACAGCTGATAGCGATACAGTTCTAGTGAATCATGATG
This sequence comes from uncultured Legionella sp., assembly GCA_964471225.1. Lineage (GTDB taxonomy): Bacteria > Pseudomonadota > Gammaproteobacteria > Legionellales > Legionellaceae > JAGVJT01. The sequence goes on from CAYYEZ010000040.1 coordinate 3,694, forward strand.
GATCGTTGCTGACTGTTTTTCATATTGAGGGAACGACGACATTGATGGGTGCAGAAGAGTTTCAACGTTTAGTTGAGGGCTTGTCTAATGCGCTACATCCGGCGATGAGTCGTCCTGGTCATGCAATTCAAGTCTTATTTTCTCAGGATAAAGAAAATATAAAAGATCATATCCGCTCCATTTATGCGCCAGCAGAAGCGACGGCTAAGCGTTTGAATCTGAGTCTTGAAGATTTGTTTGAAGAGCGTGTCACCTACCTAAGTGATTATTGTGCTGAGGAAACACTTTATGTTGTGCTCTACACCCGTCCTTTCAATTTGACAAGTGATCAATTAAAGACCGCAGCAAAAGAAAAAATGAAAATGCTGAAAGAGAAAAAGGCACCACCTTTTCGCTATACTCAAGCTGTTTATGCCGCAATGCCAGAGCTTCGAGATACGCACAGTGCATTTGTTCGCTCGGTACAAAGTGATTTTGAAACATTAAATCTTGTCGCCCGCGTACTGGATGTTCACGAGGCTGTTTATGCTGTTCGTCTTTCCGCTGATCCCGACTTTACCTCAAAAGACTGGCGTGCTACGTTGCCTGGTGACAATATTCCAGTGCGTGAGCTGAATAGTTTTGAAGGGGATGTTTCTGACCTTTTGTGGCCTTCTCTTGCCAAGCAAGTTATCCCAAGAGAAGCTGATGTGATTGATCGCCGCACAGTTCAAGTCGGTGATAAGTTGTATGCTTCTAGCTATATAGATTTATTTCCAAAAGATATACGTCCATTTATGAGTTTGTTTACGCGTATCTTACCGACACATATTCCCTGGCGTATTTCTTTTTTTATTGAGAGTGATGGTTGGAATAGTCTGAAATTAAAAGGTTTGCTTGCCTCGATTTTAAGCTTTTCTTCAGCACAAAATCGTTTATTAAGCGATTCTGTAAATTTATTGAAATATATTCAGCTAAATTCGGATGAAGCGCTCGTGCGTTTGCGTGTTGTTGCCGCAACTTGGGCACCGGAGGGAGATTTACCGTTACTAAGACGCCGTGGATCAGAGTTAGTTAAAGCGATTCAAGGTTGGGGCTCTACTGAGGTATCTGAGATTTGTGGTGATCCTTTTGAGGGTTTTGTCTCGACCATGCTAGCGACAACGACATCCAGCCCTGCCGTGGCCTCTGTGGCGCCTTTATCCGATGTAGTGAAGATGCTACCTATCACAAGACCGGCCTCGCCGTGGAAAGCTGGTGCTATTTTATTTCGCTCTCCAGATGGGAAGCCATGGCCTTTCCAACCTGGCTCAAATTTACAAACGACTTGGATTGATTTAGTTTATGCACGTCCCGGTTCTGGTAAGTCTGTACTTTCAAATGCTCAAAACTTAGCACTTTGTATGTCTGCAGGGATAACTCGGTTGCCTCGTATTGCTATTATTGATATCGGACCATCTAGTAGTGGATTAATTTCTCTATTGAAAGAAGCATTGCCGCCTGAAAGTCGGCATCTAGCATCTTATCATCGACTGAGAATGACTCCAGAATACTCAATTAATCCTTTTGATACGCAATTAGGATGTCGTTACCCAACCGCGTTAGAGCGCTCGTTTTTGGTGAATTTTCTAACGTTACTCACTACGCCTTTAGGTGCACCTAAACCATATGACGGTATGGCTGATTTGGCAGGAATGGTTGTAGATGAGCTTTACAAGAGCCTTTCTGATGAAAATAATCCCGCGCCTTACTCTCCTGGTTTGGAGGAGTTGATTGACGGAATACTCGATGAAATTGGTTTTGTCAGAGACTCGAAATCTACGTGGTGGGAAGTGACTGACGCGCTCTTTTCGGCCGGTTTTATTCATGAGGCTATGCTAGCGCAACGCTACACTATGCCGCTGTTGGCTGACGCTGCTTCTATTTGTCGGACATCGTCTATTGAAGATCTTTACGAAAAAGTCACTACACCGACTGGTGAGACGTTGATTAGTGCGTTTTCTCGAATGATTTCAAGTGCTGTGCGTGAATACCCTGTGTTATCACGTGTGACTGCGTTTGATTTAGGTGAGTCAAAAATTGTTTCTCTTGACTTGGATGAGGTTGCTAAAAGTGGGGGAGATGCTGCTGACCGTAAAACATCAGTAATGTATATGTTAGCTCGCTATGTTTTAGCGCGTCATTATTATCTGACAGAAGAGGTATTGAGCGATATCCCAGAGCAATATCGTAATTATCATACAGATAGAATTCGAGAAATTCGAGAAGATCCCAAACGTATCGTTTATGATGAATTTCATCGAACATCGCGCTCACAGGCTGTGCGTGATCAAGTGATTATTGATATGCGCGAAGGCCGAAAATGGAATGTGCAGATTTCTTTGTTGTCACAATCTGTCGATGATTTTGATTCAGTCATGATTGAGTTTGCTACAGGAATCTATATTATGGACGCAGGGCCTGCTCAGACAATTGAGAAAACCACAAAGATTTTTGGTCTATCAGAGACTGCAAAAGTTGCTTTGCGTACAAGAGTTCATGGACCAAAACAAGGTGGTGCCACGTTCATTGCACAGTTTTCGACAAAAACTGGAATCAGCGTTCAGTTATTGACCTTGACTTTAGGTCCCATTGAGCTTTGGGCTTTCAGTACAACAGCAGAGGACGCTGCGGTCCGTAACCAATTGTATCGCCATTTAGGCCCGGCAGAAGCTCGACGTTTCTTGGCGCTTCTTTTTCCAAACGGTACGGTCACCAAGGAGCTAAACGAGCGATTAAACTCGCTTAAAGGAGAGATTGGGGTGATTGACGAAGAAAACCGTGTGGGTGCACTTGGGCAACTCGTGCAAGACATTTTGGACGCTTATGCTCGTGATCCCAATACCAAAAGTCTTGCAGCCGTAATGTCCGAGAAGACTAAGAGGAAGTAGAGCCGCCACCTCCTCCTGGTGTAGTTGTAGACGAGGAGGATAGACTAGGCGCTCCAGTCGAGGATGTCGGAGATGGAGATTCAAATTTTTTCCGCTCTTTTTCGATTTCTTCTCTCATGCCGTCCGCAGAGCCTGGCTGTTCTTTTTTCTGGTGCATGCTAATATATTGCTCAACCTCTTGTCGTCGTGCCGGATTTGTACTAAATAGTGCGTCGAAATTATTTTCTTTTTCACTTGCTCTATAAGTTTTTCCATTGACGATGATCTTGATTTTATCTTCTGGATAACCAGCCATCCGTAGAGCAGCAAAAGCATCTTGCGCGAGCTTCATTGCCATGTCTGGATTTTTTTTGAAGCCCGTGATTTGTGCATAAGGTTTTTCTTCCCCAGATAGTTTTAACAAAGTCGCCATGACAAGCATGTCTTGCATCGGCCGATTTGATGGGTCACTGTAGTAACCCCAACTTCTGAATGGGGATCTCAGGCTAAAAAGATCTTCTGTGCTTTTGTGAAATGTTGAGACATTGGGTAGTTTCAAACTGAATTGATGAGTTTTTGGATTGTCCCCTGTTTGAACAACGCTCAGGTCTCGTCCAGTGAGTGTTTTAAAATTGTTACCTACATAACCGACTAAAGAGTCAAAATCTAAATCTTTAAAAACACCCCCAGCGCCTCCTAAAGAAATAGTGCTGCTTCCTGTGTTTCCTTTTAAGTGAGCCAGATCGAATGCTTTTTTCATTTCCTGACTCTCATGTCTTAGTACAGCGAAAGTCGAGACTCTTAGACGTTCTTGTTCGACTGCTTTGTGCAGTGAGCTTGTATTCTTCTGAAATCCTTCTTTTAGTGCCTTAATCTGTGCCTCATGTGCTGACGCTAGCGTTGCTAACGCATTCTTTTTTTGTATAGGATCCGTGACGGTTGCTTCTATAAGCGCGATATCTTCTTCATATTGCTGGAAGATTGCGCCCTTTGTTTCTGTTCCATCGCTATGTCGAATTGAGCCAATTGCTTTTTGACATTCTTCATTAATATACCCTGTCAGATTGTCTGGATGATATCTGGCTCCAATATTTTGTATAGCTAAATCTAAAGTATGGAACGACTCTGACAGTGCTTGAAGTCTTGCTGGATTTTGATCAAACGGAATACCTGGTAAAGAAGCCAAAGTGGCTGCTCGTGCATTTTTGTAACTATCGATCTGCTCGGACATATTGAGCTCAGAAAGCCCTAAACTTTCTTGATAGGTGCTCAAAAATAAATCCCGATTTTCTGGAGAAAGCTTTGCTAATGCCTTAGAGTGGTACGCATAGTAACCAAAGCCACGGAAACACTGATTCATGAACGAGTAGTAATGGGATGAGTCGCTTATATTTTCCAGAAATTTTTGAAGCATTTCATTATCCTTTTTTTGTCGTCATATTTAATCCTACCATGCAGGTATTGCGGCGTCTTTAAATATTTGATAGGCATGATTTTTCACTTCATTAGAGTGAAAAGCTTGTAAAAATAGATCTAGTTTTTTTCTTTTAGTCGAATTTTCTCGAATCACCATTAAGTTCACGTAAGGAGAGTCCGTTCCTTCAAGTAAAAGCGCATCGTGTGTTGGTGATAATCCTGCAGGAAGTGCAAAAGTGGTATTAATAATAGCAGCGTCTACATCGGGTAAAATACGGGGGAGTTGTGCCGCATCCATCGGTTTAAATTCGAAGTGGTGGGGATTTTCACTAATATCATGGAGACTGGACGTATTTTTTGTAGCCAGCGTAATATATTTTGCTTTTTCAAGTAGAAGAAGCGCTCGAGCTTCATTGCTCGGATCATTAGGAATAGCGATGGTTGCCCCGTCTGGCAAATCTGTCATATGAGCATGGCGCTTCGAGTAAATTCCCATTGGATATAGGAATGTTTTTCCAAGCGGTACAATAGCATAATGGCGCATTTTTTTTGCCATTTCTAGATAGGGTAGATGTTGATAGATATTTGCATCTAGACTCCCTTCGTTCAGGGCTTCATTAGGAAGGTTGTAGTCATTGAACTCGATGATTTTTATTTTTAAACCAAATTTTGTTTGGGCAACATTTGCTGCTGTGCGAACTAAATCCGTTTCAGGACCTGAAATTGTTCCAATAAGTAAGGTGTTTTCGTCGGATTGATGACAGCTCGTAAGTATGAAGCAACATAATATTAATTTTAAGATGAAACGCATGTTTTTCCTCCTTTTTCAAGTGACGAAGCCCACACATCACCCAACCATTGTATAACTTGAACCAAAATTACGAGTAAAGCAACAGTGATAAACATGACCGTTGAGTCAAATCTTTGATAACCGTAACGTATTGCAAGATCGCCCAGACCACCACCCCCAACTGTTCCTGCCATTGCAGAATAATTAACAAGTGTCACTGTGGTAAGCGTAATAGCCTGCACCAGAGCAGGTTTAGCCTCAGGAAGCAAAATAGCGTGAATCATTTGTAATGTGGTTGCCCCCATTGAAAAACCCGTATCGAGTAAACCTTGGGGTAATCGTTGAAATGCGTTGTCGGTTAAGCGAGCGAAAAAGGGAACGGCACCTAGTGATAATGGCACAATTGCAGCGTGAGTCCCGATGGATGTTCCAACCAGTAAGCGCGTGATGGGAATAAGTGCAACGAGTAAAATAATGAAAGGGACAGAGCGTGAGATGTTAATGATACTGTTGAGTAAGAGATTAAGTGAGCGATGGGGCTTTAATCGAGCTGTGACAAAAACCCATGTTCCAAGCGGCAGGCCGAATAAGACTGCGATAAATGTACTGGAAAAAACCATATACAGTGTCTCGAAAGTAGCGCTTGCAATTTCATTAAATAAGATGGGTAACATAACCGAGTACCTCGACAGTCAGGTGATATTTTTGGCAACGTTTGATAAATGTTTCAAGCAGGGCTGCGTCTGCATTGATCTCAATAATAATGATGCCACAAGTTACCGATTCGATACGATCGATATTAGCGAGTAGGATATTGATATCTAATCCTAACTCTCGACTTGTTTGGCTAATAAAAGGTCCAGTCGCGGCCTCACCCTCGAAATACAATCGCAGCAATGGTTTGTTGTTTGGCGTAGATGTTAAATCCGTTAGTAGGCACGCTGGTAATTTAGGAGATAAGTGTGCATACAATAATCGTTTTGCGATACTATCAGGATGAGTAAACACTTCACTTAAAGACAGCGCTTCCTCTACTGCGCCTTTAGACATCACGGCGACTCGATGGCAAATTTGTTTAATCACTTCCATTTCATGCGTAATAAGAACAATGGTGATACCAAAATGCGTATTAATTTTTTTTAACAACTCAAGAATTGATTGGGTTGTTTCAGGGTCAAGTGCGGAAGTGGCTTCATCGCAAAGAAGAATTCGTGGGGATGTAGAAAGCGCTCTTGCAATCGCTACGCGTTGCTTTTGTCCTCCACTGAGTGCTTTAGGATAAGCTTGAGCTTTATCACTTAAATCCACAAAATCAAGCAGCTCATTGACCTTTTGTTGAATAACCGATTCATCCATTTTTTGAATACGCATGGGTAAGGCGATATTGTCAAATACGGATTTGCTTTCCAAAAGATTAAAATGTTGAAAAATCATGGAAATTTCATGACGAACAGCTCTTAGCTGTGTGGGTGAGTATTTGAGGATATCCTCACCGTGAATGAGTATGCGCCCATGGTCTGGTCGTTCTAATAGGTTGATGCAGCGTAATAATGTTGATTTTCCTGCGCCACTTTTACCAATAATACCAAAAATCTCCCCAGAGCTGATGGAAAGATGGAGATCAGATAAGACCTGAAGACCGTGATATGATTTGGAAAGCCCGATAAGTTCGATCATGGTAAATTACGTAATGAAATCGGGCTATTATAAGACTTATCTAGTCAACAGACAATTCTTGTCTGTTTTTAAAGTGTAGGAGTGCTTCGGGGTTTGCCAAAGAGCTGAGTTGTGCAACTTCCTGTCCATGAACTACTTGGCGTACAGCGATTTCTACAGTTTTGCCATTAATTGTTCTTGGAATATCTGGAACAGCGATAATTTTTGCCGGGACGTGTCTCGGAGATGCGTTTTGACGGATTGTTTTGCGAATGGTATCTTCAAGCGCTTTGTTAAGTATTGTGCCTGTTTTGAGTGTGATGAATAGCACGATACGCGTATCGTGCTGCCATTCTTGTCCGATGACGACACTGTCTTGAATTTCAGGAATATGTTCAAGTTGGCGGTAGATCTCTGCTGTGCCTATTCTTACGCCACCAGGATTGAGTGTTGCATCTGAACGCCCGTGGATGATTAAGCCGTGATGTTCGGTTATTTCAGCAAAATCACCATGTGTCCAAATGTTTGGGAATCGCGAAAAGTAGGCTTGTGTATATTTTTCACGCTGAGCATCATTGTAAAAACCAAGTGGCATTGAAGGAAATGGTTGAGTACACACCAGCTCGCCAATAGCCTGTCGAATAGGCTGTCCATTTTCATCGTAAACATCCACAGCCATACCGAGTCCAAGACATTGCAACTCTCCGCGATAGACCGGGCTAATTGGGTTTCCTAACGCAAAGCAGGAAACAATGTCCGTCCCCCCAGAAATAGAGCAAAGTTGAATATGAAAGCCAATGTGTGTCCCGACATAATCGTATTGTGTTGGAAGAAGAGGTGAGCCTGTGGAAAGAATAGTCCGTAAAGCAGGAAATGCGTGTGTTGTTTTAAAAGAAACTCCGGCGTGCTCAAGACTGGCTAAGTATTTCGCACTGGTGCCGAATACGGTGACGTGTTCTTGTTCTATCACATCAAAAAGTCGTGTCATATTGGGGTACGTTGGTGAGCCATCGTAGAGTACGAGCGTTGTTCCAAGTGCTAATGCTGAAACCATCCAATTCCACATCATCCAGCCACATGTCGTATAGAATAATAGCGTATCTTTTTCAGACAGATTTGTATGCAATCCAAGTTCTTTGAGGTGTTGTAAAAGTGTTCCGCCACATCCATGGATGATGCACTTAGGTTTTCCGGTTGTGCCTGATGAAAAGAGAATATACAGTGGATGGTTGAAAGGAAAAGGCTCAAAGGTCAGATGGTCTGTTGGGGTGATAAATTCATCCCAAGTGATGCACCCCTCAATTCCTGAGTTTTTGGAAGTACATAGTACAATTTTTTCGAGTGAAGGCAAGTTTTGTTGCAGCGCTCTAATTTTATCATGCATGAGATAAGGTTTAGATTGATAAGTATAAGCTTCTTCAATCAACAGTAGCTTAGGCTGAATTTGATACAATCTATCGACAATAGCTTCACTGCCAAAATCAGGCGAGCATGAAGACCAAGTTGCTCCAAGCGAGGTTGCAGCGAGCATTCCAATCACCGCATAGGCATTGTTGCCTAATACGCCGGCAACTCTATCTTGTGGTTTGACGCCCATTTTTTTCATGCCTGTGGCAACAGCTGCCACGCGGGCTTTTAATTCATCGAAATCAATGCGTTCTCTTGCTCCTGACTCATGAACACAAATAAGGGCAGGACGTTTTTCTTGATAACGTAAAAGGTTCTCTGCGAAATTGAAACGGGCGCCTTGAAACCAAATCGCATCTTGCATGTGTTCGGATGCTTGCAAGATATTGTGCGGTGGGGTATCAAAAGACAACTCAAAAAAAACAGCGAGAGACTCCCAAAAGTCAGCAATATGTCGAACTGACCATTGATGCAAAGCTTGATAATCAGAAAGCAAGATAGTATATCGATGCTCAATAAAACGCATGAAGTCACACAGCTTTGTGTTAGTGATATCTTTGGGATACCACGCTATTTTATCATCCATGAAAACAATCTCCTGAACTCAGTTTTAAATTATGCTGACTTATGGATGAATCGCTCCAATCTATCCATTGCGTCTTGCAATGTCGCCTCGTCAACTGCAAAAGAAAGTCGAATACATCCCTCTGTTCCGAAAGCAGAGCCGGGTACAATAGCGAGTCCTGTGTCTTGTAGTAGGGCCTCAGAAAAAGCTAGGTCACTTGAAAACCCCTGTTTTTTAATTACACCGCTCATATCTGGAAATAAATAAAACGTACCATCTGCCGGGATAACACGTACACCAGGCATCTGATTGAGTCTGGTAATTAAATAATCATGGCGTTTTTTAAAAGCATCACGCATCAGATGGATGCTCTCATCTCCACCTCGTAAAGCAGCTGTCGCAGCGTATTGCGAGATAGAGCATGGGTTAGATGTCGATTGTGATTGAATCGTTTTCATCGCATTGATCAACGATGCAGCACCTGCTGCATAACCAATCCGCCAACCTGTCATAGCGTAAGCTTTTGACACACCATTCAAAACAATAGTCCGTGAGTAAAGCTCTGGATTTGCATTTAAGATATTACAAAAAGGAAATGACCACTGAATATGCTCATACATGTCGTCTGTTGCGATCAAGACGTGTGGATGACGAGTGAGAACTGCTGAAAGCGCCTTTAACTCATCAAGTGTATAGGCAATCCCGGAGGGATTAGAAGGGCTATTGAGGAAAAAAAGTTTGGTGCGTGGTGTAATCGCTTTTTCTAGTTGTGCTGGTGTGATTTTGTATTGTTGCTCGAAGGTAGTAGGAACAATCACGGGTGTGGCATCTGCTAACAGAACCATATCCGGATATGATACCCAAAAAGGAGCTGGAATAATGACCTCATCACCTGCATTGAGTAGAGCCTGGCATAGGTTATAGCAACTTTGTTTGCCGCCGACCGATATTAAAATCTGATTAAGTTCATAGGTTAGTGAGTTGTCTCGGGCGAGTTTTTCTATCACGGCTTGTTTTAGCTCGCGGGTCCCGTCAACAGCAGTATATTTTGTGAACCCTCGTGCTATAGCATCAATCGCAGCTTGTTTGATATAATCTGGGGTATCAAAGTCTGGCTCACCTACGCCTAGATTAATAATGCTTGCCCCTTTGGCTTGGAGCTCTGTGGCTTTTGCTGCCACAGCAAGTGTGGGAGAGGGCTTAACGCGCTGTACGCGAGAAGATAGTATCATCTGTGTGTCTCAAACCATAAAAGGGCTCTGATTGTACCATGCAAAAAAATGAATTTAAATTGTGTGCACCTTATGAACCTGCGGGAGATCAACCCGCCGCCATTGAAAGCTTGATTAATGGTGTTCAGGCAGGGCTATCCAAACAGGTGTTGCTTGGTGTAACGGGTAGCGGTAAGACTTTTACTATGGCGCATGTGATTCAAGCGTTAAAGCGTCCTACGCTTATTATGGCGCCAAACAAGACCTTGGCTGCGCAATTATATGGTGAGTTTAAGCAGTATTTTCCAAACAATGCAGTTGAGTATTTTGTATCGTATTATGATTATTATCAGCCTGAAGCTTATGTTCCCTCTTCAGATACTTTCATTGAAAAAGACGCTTCTATCAATGAGCATATCGAGCAAATGCGTCTTTCTGCGACAAAAGCATTAATTCAACGAAAAGATGCGATTATTGTGGCAACGGTCTCGGCAATTTATGGCCTAGGGGATCCTGATTTATATCTTAAAATGATTTTACATCTTTCGCGTGGGGAGCGTATTGATCAGCGTAAGATTTTGAAGCATCTTGCCTCCCTCCAGTACATCAGAACGCCCTCCGCACTTTCGCGCGGTCAATTTCGTGTTCAAGGCGACGTGATTGATATTTTCCCTGCTGATGAGGAAAAATCAGCAGTTCGAGTTGAGCTTTTTGATGATGAAATTGTCAAAATTGTGATGTTTGATCCGCTGACAGGTGTGGTGAGTGAGCCTGTCCCTCGTGTGACTATTTTTCCTAAAACGCATTATGTGACGCCGCGCGATCGCTTGTTAGAGGCTGTGGATACAATCAAGGTCGAGCTTGATGAGCGACTGTTAGAGTTTGAAAAAAATCATCGTTTAATTGAAGCACAGCGTTTAGCTCAGCGTACACGCTTCGATATTGAGATGATGTTAGAGCTTGGATATTGCTCTGGGATTGAAAATTATTCTCGTCATCTATCCGGACGTGGGGCAGATGAGCCTCCTCCTACGTTGTTTGATTATTTGCCGCCAGAGGCTTTACTGATTATCGATGAGTCGCATGTTACTGTTCCTCAAATTGGTGGAATGTATAAAGGCGATAGGGCTCGTAAAGAAACATTAGTGCATTATGGCTTTAGATTGCCCTCCGCACTAGACAATCGGCCATTAAGATTTGAGGAGTTTGAAGCACGCTCCCCGCAAACGATTTATGTTTCAGCTACACCTGGGCCTTATGAGCAGGCTAATCAAGATAATATTGCAGAGCAAGTTGTTCGCCCTACAGGGCTGGTTGACCCAGCAGTTGAAATTCGTCCTGTGACCAATCAAGTGGATGACTTATTGTCTGAAATTCATGAAGTTTCTCGTGCAGGCTATCGTGTTTTGGCGACGACATTGACCAAGCGTATGGCAGAAGATTTAACGGACTATTTATATGAAAAAGGCGTGAAGGTGCGTTATCTACATGCAGATATTGATACTGTAGAGCGGATGGAAATTATCCGTGATTTACGTTTAGGTGCGTTTGATGTTTTAGTTGGCATTAACTTATTGCGAGAAGGTCTAGATATGCCAGAAGTCGCGTTGGTTGCAATTTTAGATGCAGATAAAGAAGGATTTTTACGCTCAGATCGCTCTTTGATTCAAACAATCGGTCGTGCGGCGCGTCATGTCAATGGTCGCGCCATCTTATATGCGGATAGAGTCACAGGCTCCATGCGGCGTGCATTGGATGAAACGACGCGACGACGTGAAAAGCAGCAAGCTTATAATGAGGCTCATGGTATTCAGCCAATGGGGATTCAGAAAAAAGTGACGGATATCTTAGAGATAGGAGGGGCGCGTGTTGGTAAAGTGAAAAAACCGCAACCACTCGTTGATGAGGTGATGTCAGCGGAAGCATTGTTAAAAAAGATTCACCAACTTGAAAAAGACATGCAAAAACATGCTGAGCAAATGGCTTTTGAGGAGGCCGCGATTGCACGAGATCAAATGCTGCAACTGAAGGAAAAATTAAAGCTCATTTGATGAGACACGTTAATGCAGCTTGATTATACTAAAAATACGCCTTCTTCTTTATTTTGTGGATTATAAATTTACAATATGTTTTTATCATGCTATATTTGGTCTAATTATTATAACCCTGTTAGGCCATGTTGTCAGTTTTAGATCTTGTCTCGTGTTATCGAGAGTTAGCCTCAAAAAAATCTGCGCTTGTTGAAATAGACATTGAAGAGGAAAAGCAAAAAATATTAAAAACGCTTTTGGTCGAGTTAGCCAAACAAGCGCCGCTTCCATTTCGTGCTCCTGATACAGAAGATACGGTTAATAATACGAGCAAACTCCACAGGTATAGCTACTATCTACTTCTTTGTTTTGGTGTACTAGAGGACGTGGCAAATAGTTACTTCATGGGCTCTGCATTATTTTTATTACTTGCGCCAAGTATGTCGATGTCGTTGTTGTTTATCGCATCTTTGATATATGCCTTGATAGAGGGCGTATTATTTTACATGTTTGATAGCTATGAGCTTCGTGTCGCGCTTGGTGTTAGTGACAGTAAGTTCTCGCTGAGTACGTTATTGAATACGTATGAGGCGACAATCAAGCTCGCAACAACGTTAAACACACATTTGGCGATGATGTCGACATTGGGTATGTCTGATGAAAATTACTTTGCTTATATTAGCTTATTGAATTTGGTGAATAGTGATTTAGAGCAAAAACTTCATTTGATGGAAAAAAAGCAAGAAAGTCTATGGCACTGGATATTTAGAATGTCCGTCATGCTTTTTGGAGCGATCTCGAGTCTTGCTGGCAGTTATTTTATGGTTACAACACTGATGTCTTTAGCCTGCATGTCGATGTTGACAACGCCTATCGGGCTTACTATTACCGTGGTCACAATGGCTCTCGGTCTTGCGTTCCATTATTTTATGGATACCACCAGCTTAACACGGGCAATTAACCCCAACTATGATAAATTCGAGTCAGTGAAAGAAGATCTTTCGCTGTTCAATAAAACTTATTCGCAGCAGGGTGAGGTGCTGGTTCAACAGCGTGCTCGATACAAACCTCTTTTAACAACTCACTCTTTGTTTAAATCAGAGTCTGCTGCGAATAGCGAGGGCGGAGAAAATTTGGTTTTTTCTACAGCCAGTAAACAAAGATAAATAAAAACAACCAAACGACATCAACAAAATGCCAATACCAAGCAACGCCTTCAAAAGCAAAGTGTCGTTCGGGTGTGAAGTGACCACAAAATACACGTGCCAAAATTACGATAAGCATGATTGTTCCAATCGTAACGTGTAGACCGTGAAATCCGGTGAGCATGAAAAAAGTTGTTCCGTAAATTCCCGCATTCAGGGTCAGATTCATCTCGGTGTAAGCCTCATGATACTCATAAGCTTGCAAACACAAAAAGAAAACACCGAGCATAATTGTTAGCAATAACCCAATTTTGAGCTGGTTTCGTTTGTTGAGTTTGAGCGCCCAGTGTGCCCAGGTGATTGTAACACCTGATGTAAGAAGAATGAGCGTGTTAATCGCAGCGAGCCCCCAAGCGCCCATGCTTTCAAATGCTCCTGTAAAAAATTGATTATCCGGATTTTTCAGTAATGGCCAGCTCGCTTGAAAATTTGGCCAAAGTGCTTCATGTGTTGCTAAATGCTCAGATAATTCGCCACCCATTAATGGCACTGTCCAGAAGCGAGAAAAAAATAAGGCGCCAAAAAAAGCACCGAAAAAGCAGACCTCTGAAAAAATAAACCAGCACATTCCCCAGCGAAAAGATCGGTCGACTTGAGTATCATAGCGATTTTTTTGATTTTCAAAGATGACTTGGCCAAACCAGCCAAACATCATGAATGCTAAAATAAAAAATCCAATCAAAAATAGATAAGGACCATACCAATCCGCATGCATCCATGATGCGGCACCACTTAATGTAGTGAGTAAGCCAATCGACGCGATGAGCGGCCAGTGGCTTGGGCGCGGGATATAGTACGTACCATGGTCTGCCATGTTGACTCCTTGCTAGTTAGACGCGATTTGTCACGTCAAATAATGTATAGGCCAGTGTAATCGTTTTAATATGAGCAGGTAAGTCGCTATCTACATGAAAAAGGAGAGGCATGTTCATTGCCTCGTGCCCATTTAGCGTTTGCCTCTCAAAACAAAAACACTCCGTTTTTTTAATATATTTTGCAGCAATGCCAGGTGTGACACTGGGAATTGCTTGTACAGTCATACGGTGATTGGTCTGATTTTCTGCATAAAAAGATAATCGTGATATCTCACCGACCTGCATTTTAATCCGTTTAGTTTTCGGGTAAAAAAGCCAAGGAATCCCTGCATTATTTGTTGCTACGAACTCAACCAGAATTTCTCGATGTGTTGCCGAAGTAGTTTTTTTATCTGGTATAGGAGAGATATCTCTTGTTGTTTTCCCATTAATTCCCAATGTGTTACAAAGCGTGTTATAGATGGGAACGAGTGCGAACGCAAAGCCAAACATACCCATCACTACAATTGTTAAAGCCACCACAAGTTTTTTATGCTTCATTCACTAATCCACGTGCGGAGGTGTCGTAAAGCTATGGTAAGGTGGTGGCGAAGAGAGTGTCCATTCTAAACCTTGTGCACCTTCCCATACATGAGATGTTGCTTGTCTACCACGGCGAGCAGTTTGAACGACATTATACAAAAACAATAATTGAGCAAAACCAAACATGAATGCGCCTATTGTCGAAATCATATTGAAGTTAGTAAATTGCAGTGCATAATCCGGAATCCGTCGTGGCATGCCGGCAAGGCCTAAGAAATGCATGGGGAAAAAAGCGATATTGACAGAGATGGCCGATAGCCAAAAATGCCATTGTGCAATTTTCTCATTGTACATATGTCCGGTCCACTTTGGCAACCAGTAGTATGTCCCTGCAAATAGGGCAAAAACAACCCCTGGCACAAGCACATAATGGAAATGCCCAACTACAAAATAAGTATCTTGGTATTGATAATCTGCGGGGACCAGGGCGAGCATTACCCCTGTGAAGCCACCTATTGTGAATAAAAATACAAAGGCAATAGCAAAAAGCATGGGTGTTTCGAAAGTGATCGAGCCTTTGTACATCGTGGCCACCCAGTTGAAGACCTTGATGCCGGTGGGTACCGCAATCAACATGGTCATGTACATGAAAAATAGCTCTGCACCAAGCGGGATCCCCGTGGTGAACATATGATGCGCCCAGACAATAAATGACATGATGGCAATTGAGGCTGTTGCGTACACCATAAAATGATAGCCAAATAATGGTTTTCGGCTAAATGTCGGGATGACTTGCGAAATCACGCCAAACGCGGGTAAGACTAATACATAAACTTCAGGATGCCCAAAAAACCAGAAAATATGCTGAAATAAAATAGGATCTCCACCGCCTGCTGCACTAAAAAAACTTGTGCCAAAATGTCTATCAGTCAGCATCATTGTGACGGCGCCCGCGAGAACAGGCATGATTGCGATAAGTAAAAATGCTGTAATCAACCATGTCCAGACAAACATAGGCATTTTCATCAGCGTCATCCCTGGTGCGCGCATGTTGAGGATAGTCGCAATAATATTAATTGAGCCCATAATCGAAGAAAGACCCATCATATGGACCGAGAAAATCATAAAGTCAGTACTTGGTGGGCCATATTGTGTCGAAAGTGGAGCGTACATTGTCCAGCCAAAATTTGGGCCACCTCCCGCATGAAACATGGTTGAAGCTAAGAGGGAAAATGCAAAAGGCAAAATCCAAAAGCTCCAGTTATTCAAGCGAGGTAACGCCATATCTGGCGCACCGATCATCATAGGGATTTGCCAGTTGGCCATCCCTGTAAATGCGGGCATAATGACACCAAAAAGCATGATTAGCCCATGCATTGTTGTCATTTGATTAAAGAAATTTGGATCGACAAAACGATGGCCTGGTTGGAAAAGCTCGGCACGTA
Source organism: uncultured Legionella sp. (assembly GCA_964471225.1). Lineage (GTDB taxonomy): Bacteria > Pseudomonadota > Gammaproteobacteria > Legionellales > Legionellaceae > JAGVJT01. The sequence continues at coordinate 19,644 of CAYYEZ010000040.1, forward strand.
TGATCAATGCCATGCTGCCGGCGACAAAAAAACTGATTAAAGCAAGCCAGAGATAAAGTGTGCCGATATCTTTATGGTTTGTTGTAAAAACCCAACGCTTAATAAAACCGAATACAGTCTTAGTGGGTTCTGGACCGTGATGGTCATCATGATGATTTTCTAGTTCGATGGAATGACTCATCGCAGACCTCCTGTTTTTACTTTCTCAACTAAAGTAGGTTGTTGTTGGTGCGCTTGACGTACTTGAGCGACATCTTCTGGTTGCACAATATCGTCGGTGTTATTGTTCCACGCATTGCGCTCATACGTAACGATGGCGGCGATTTCCTCGTCAGAGAGATGCTCGTGATAAGGTTGCATAGCGGATCCTGGAATACCATATAGAATGATGTCGATATGTCTTGAGATGGGGTGTCCAACGGCGACTGAACTTCCTTTTAATGCAGGGTAAAGTGGCGGAATACCTTTGCCATCGGGTCTATGACACGCAGAACAAACCTCGCGATATTTTTGATGACCAAGTTTCATCAGCGCGTGACGAGTTAGCTTTTTAGACTTTTCGGTATGATGTTGTTGCATGCTTAGCAGCCATTGCTGATATTCGTTTTCTGGCACGGCTTTGACCACAATCGGCATAAATCCGTGGTTTACTCCACACAATTCAGCACATTGACCACGATAAATTCCTGGTTTTTCGATTTTGGTCCATGCTTCATGCATAAAGCCTGGAATAGCATCTCGTTTGACACCTAAGTCAGGCACCCACCAGGAATGGACGACATCGTTTGAGGTGACTAAAAACCGAATTTTTTTGTGAGTGGGGACGACAATTGGATTATCTACTTCGAGAAGATACCATTCATTTTTAGCCGCTTTATTTTCAATTTCTTGATAAGGCGTGGACAGATTACTGAAGAAACTAACATTTTGCTCTAAGTAAGTGTATTGCCATTTCCACTGATAGCCTACAATTTTAATCGTTAAATCAGCATTTGAGTTATCATCCATTCGCATCAGAAGTTTTGTCGCAGGAATTGCAAGCCCAACTAGAATGAGGAAAGGAATAATAGTCCAAAGGATTTCAAGCTTCACATTTTCATGAAAAATAGCGGCTTGATGCCCGGTTGATTTACGATGCTTAAAAAGCGCATAGAACATCACGCCAAAGACGATCACGCCAATGCCGGCACAAATGTAAATAGCTATCATATGCAAATCATAGATATCTCTACTTAATGGTGTGACACCTTTTGGCATATTCATTTGCCAAGCGTTCGCCGCAGCATAAAGCGGTTTTGTCAAAGCAAAAAAGCATAATATGAATGTAGTACGTAATCGTTTAAGCATCCTCTTCCCTTATTTTTTGATCGACTGCATGCTGATGTTGTTTCTGAGGTAAAACTTCTAACCATTGTGAGCGTGATAAAGAGCGATTTAGCAGATAA
>CAYYEZ010000041.1:0-25684 GCA_964471225.1 uncultured Legionella sp.
TATTGATCCATTCAGCCACCACCATAGGTGCGGTCAAAATTGTTTCAAGCAGCGCGCCGTCATCATCTTGCTCAAAGCGATATGAGTGTAAGAAACACCGGCCATCAAGATGAATATTTTGAGTGAGATGCCGAGGCGCCACAATAAAGGCAGCATTTCGTGCTAAGCCCCACTCGGGTCGAGTTTCAGACCAATCGATGCTCTTTCTTTTGATATCTTTGCTTTGTAATTTGATACCACGTTCTTGATTAGTGATAATTTTTGCATCTTTTAAATCGTTTTCAAGTTGCTTTAAAATCTCAGGGTAAATAGGCTTTTCTACATCGTGAGTATAAAGTTCGACATCATCGGTTGTTGTATTATGCAGTGCTCCATAAAATACAGTGTCCAAAGGGATATGTATGCCACGATCCTCTATTCCTTGTCGAACTTCACGTTTATTAAGAATAGATGCTAATAATCGCGCGTTAATACCGCCATGATTTCCACCGCAAGCACCACAATCCAGGGCTGATGCATAGGGATTATTTTCAGTGGTGCTGCCATGCCCACAAAGGATAACAAGTTTAGCAAAACCAGAGGTCAGCCCCATAAGACGTAAAACCGTTTCACCATAACTAATCTGTTCTTGCAATGATAAACCTTGCTTGTCGTCGGTTTCACTTAACTCATAAGCCACTTTAGTTGGCATGGGTGGTTTCAACCAACGCTTGAGGGTGGATACGGATTGATTACCTAATTCTGGTGATAAGGATTTTAATGTCATGTTCAAACCGCACCAAAGTCCTAAAGACTCCACTAATGCAAAAGGTGTAGAGACATTGTATTTGAGTTGTCCATAAAGACTTTTACAGCTTTTAATGATTGATGTCCCTAGCTGGTAACGCTCAAAGTCTTCTTTATTGGCGGCTGCAGGCATTTCTTTAACATCATATTTCGGTTTTAATAGAACCGGACAACACTCTTTATTTTTATTGGTGTCAAATTCATCAATACGCACCGGAAGCCCAAAGAATCCTGCAAAACCAAACGTTTCATACTGTCCTAAAGACTCGATAGCACGACGAAATGGTTCTGAACGCACATCAATACAAAAAACCAACTGTGCATTTTTTCGAGTCACTTGATCGGTGGATTGATTCCTCTCCTGTAAAAGCAAACTCAATAGTTTTTTCCGATAAGAATCTTCATTGCGCTTTAATTGTGTCATGACCTTTTTAACTAAAGACTCATTGGGTACGATTTCTTTATCTTTAGCAGCATCAGGCCAAATGATAGAGGTCAGAACCAAACGTACTGCTAGAAAATCATTGAGCGTTACTTTTTTCTTTTCTGATTTTTTTGAGTTCTGCCAGTCTGTTTTCCATTTTACAAATCCTGCCCAACCTGGTAAGTAAGCCAGTGTTTTTGAAAGAAACGCCTCTTCTTGTCCATTAGGAACTTCAAGTTTTTCAAGGCAAATTTTAATTGTCTCTTCAGCTGACTCAGGTAATTGCTGTAAAAATTCTTTTAATTCTTTCTTGTTGTGATGCAAATGTTTATCAAAAAGAGCTAATTTCAAGAAAGCGTAATAAAATCCTCGCTCACGGTAAGGCATATCAATACGACCTTGTCCTGCATCAAAAAAACCAGCGCACCATTTGATCATTTGACGATTAACTTCTTCCAACGACAGGTTGCCCTCAGCGCCTTGCTGCATATGGCTACTTTTTGCCAATGCATCTTCAAAAGATTGAGACTCAAACCCTTGAAGAGGATTACAGGCAATAAAAGTTTCAAGTGGCCAGACAGGCGCAATAGTTTTCGCCGCATTGTGGATCAAGGCCTGGAGCTCAAGCTCTTTGGTTTTGCCTGGATGATAGCTCATACCGGATTTTTTAATTCCTTTAGTTGCTATCAATTCTTTCGATAGATCTTTTGCAGTAGACATGAATACTCCTTAATAATTCTAGTAGTTGTAATTGCTTCGTAACGCAGTGACAGTTTTTTTAGAGGGCTGACTTGAGTTAAACAAGCTCACATAAAGCCAGCATCCGAGCTTTGATTGCCCGAATGATCGATGCCATCCAAGATTAAAAACAATCCACATGGCGCCGAATAAAACCATCATGCTCCAATGAATTAGAGATAATTGGAGTGACTGTAGTGTCGATATATTTGGAATCAACCCCATAATCAATTGGATGCTCGTGCCATACATTAGTCCTGAAAATAGAGCAATAAAAAGACCTAAGACCAGACTTAAGATTGTTTGATGAGCACGAACCCAAGTAAGCATCAGTTGTGCACCGGCAATGAAGACAAAGAACAAGACAAAACCGCTTGCCTCATAGACTGATATCTGCTTCTGTGTAACGAAAGCAAATGAAAGCATGGCAACCAAACCGCCAGCAAGTGCTGTAACAAGCATCATTGGTGTGACCTGAGCACAGAGCGCCTCTGATTTTTTTTGACTCACCGCAGAGCCTGAACTTAAAAACAGATAAGCCTTGAATAATCCATGCCAACAAAGATGAGCGATAGCGGCAGCAAATAAGCCCAGCCCACATTGCATCATCATGAATCCCATTTGCGCCATCGTGGAGCAAGCCAACATCTTTTTTACATCATGTTGCATCAACTTCCATACAGTGCCTAATAAAGCTGATATAGAGCCAACGACGAACAGTACACTTAAAAGACCAGGGTAAAGTAAGAGCAAAGGTGCAAATTTAACGACTAGGATCCCTCCTCCGTTCACAAGACCAGCGTGCATTAAGGCAGACACAGGAGTTGGGGAATTTAACGAACTAATAAGCCATCGATGAAAAGGAAACAATCCAGATTGAGCGATTGCACCAACTAAAATAAGACTCATCGAAAGTGAGAGCAATAAAAAATAACCAGGATTAGGTATTTCAGCTAAAGCAATAATGGAATTTGTTGAATATGTAACACTTAAAATAACAAACGAGATGAGCAAACAAAGACTTCCTATAGACAACATATAAAAAGCCAACATACCTGAGTTTTTCGAAGCGACCCACTCGCTTTTGTGCACCATCAACAAGATGAGAAACAAGTTAGAAAGCGACCAAGCAGCCCAGAATAAAAATAAATTATCCGCAATCACCATCAAGATAGCAGTGAAAGTTAGGCCTGAAAGAAGAATAAAAAAACGTCTATATAACCTATCCCCATGCATGTATCGTAATGAAAATCGATGAACGATAAAGCTCACTAACAATACTAAACTAGACAACAACAGATTCAGCGTATTGATGTTGATTAATGAATTCACTGTAGAGTGATTTGAAAATGACAAAAAAGAAAGCAATCCCATTGATGTCAAAAATCCCACTCCGATACAATAACCGGCTAAACGCGCAGCAGTGATTGGGCGAGAGACTAAATAGTTAAAGGTCATTGCTAAGATTGGACAGAGCAACATCATAGATAAAAAAATTAGAACCATGGTATTCATACTATTCCTCATTAGAAATTATTTTGTTACAATTCAAATATATTAGATTTACTTATATAAGTGAAATTAAAAATATTTATGTTTACCATTAGGATTTCTAATGTCACTAGATACTGTAACGTTACAATGTTTTTTAGCGGTCGCAGAAACGAGAAGCTTCACAAAAGCCGCATCACGCGTTGGGCGAACGCAATCTGCTATCAGTCAGCAAATTGCTAAACTTGAAAATTTAATTGAAAAACAGTTAATCAGCCGCGGGAAAGAGCTTTCGCTAACGCCGGATGGGGAGCTTTTTTTGGGCTATGCTAAGCGAATTTATGAGCTGCATCGTGAATCGCTTGACCGATTTAAAACCCCAGAGCTTCAAGGTGAGCTTCGGTTTGGCCTACCAGAAGACTTTGCCTCAATCATGCTTTCCGATATCTTGGTAGAATTTTCAAGGCTTCACCCCAGAGTCATGCTCAATGTGGAGTGTGATTTAACACTGAATTTGATCGAACGATTTCATCATGATGAATTTGATTTAATTTTGACAAAATCTAATGAAAAATACGAATTATCCGACGGATTGAATGTGTGGGATGAGCCTGTTGAATGGGTAGGGAAAAAAGAACTCTTACACACACTTAATGAGCAAGCGATTATCCCGTTGATTCTTTCTCCGACACCATGTGTCTATCGAGGGAATGTAATTGAATCACTCAATCAGCACAATCTAAAATGGCGCCTGGCTTTCAGTAGCCCAAGCTATGCGGGTAAAATGGCGGCGGTACGAGCAGGATTAGGCATCACAGCGCTACAGCGCAGCATGATTCCTAATTATCTCGATAGGCTTGATGATTATTTCCTACCCGCTTTAAAGGACATTCATGTCTCTTTGATTAAAAAACAAGGAGAAAACAAAGCCATTGAGTCCTTGGAGTTTTTTATCATGGATAAATTAAAACATTAAGATTCTGATATATACAAGCGTAGCGGAAGTAATGGAGCGATTAACCGAGTTAAGTATCCTTGCAATTAACTGAATTTGCTTGGAGTCACGGTTTTAATGTATTCGATAAGATGTTCCAATAAAATTTTTTTGTGGTCGTTTTTCTCCAAACTAGGCCAATAGTTCTCATTGGTCTAGGCGATGTAAATGGTATATAGCAGACTCCATCTTTTGAGCGGCATGATAATTTTGGCATCAGTGTCATCCCTACGCCAGAAGCGACCATATGTCTTAATGTTTCAAGGCTCGTTGCCCGGAAGTTTTTTGATTCAGCGGCACGGGCACTGCGACGAATAGCAAGTGCTTGATCTCGCAGACAATGACTATCCTCTAATAGAAGCAATGTTTTGTTTTCTAAATCGGAAAAATCTACAGTTTTTTGTTTTGTTAATGGATGCCCCAAAGGGGTTGCTAAAACAAATTCTTCATCAAATATAGGATTAGCAGAAAATCGTCCCCTATTGGTAATAGCTAATCATGCCCCATCAATTTTTCCTTCGTTAAGTTTTGTTAATAAATTTAAACTGGTTTTTTCAATAGAATCCTCGAGCTTTTTTATCTGCATATTTAATGCTGATTGACTGACAAAACACGCATCAGCAGCTTTGCCAAAATGGTTATGATCCTCTATAGAAATAAGATATTTCAAATCACGAATGTTCATTAATGTTTTTAAATAAAGAGCATACTTCAGAGTATGTGATAATTTTCATTATCAATTAAATAAAATCAATATATTATATTTATTTATAAATGTGCGCAAAAATAGGCCTTTACCCAATATTGTGAATAAAAGAGGTCTACTACGTATCCCGTGAAAGCCCCCAATTGAAAGAACAAAAAAATAACAATAGGCTAAAATAAAGGCATGCCAAATAGAAAACGATACCAGACTATGCTAATCCCTTTGAATGAACCAAGCAATTTTCGTTATATTTATATTAATTCTGCAACCAATCGTGTTCATCTTCTGATTCCTTTTATAGCGGGTATTGATGTTAGCACCGATAATACGTGTAAATCAGATCTTGAATTAAAAGCATTTTTTGAAGGCGGGGCCTTTAACGAATTAGAGTCTTATAAATGCACGCTTGAGTTTCATCTATCTTTATTAAAAAAAAGTGATGCGCACTACAAAGTAAAAAAAGAGCGTTTGACTCAAATCAATACATATCTTGAAGCGGTTTTTGATATGAGTAACCGTTATCAAAATGTGGTGAAAACCTTTCTCGGCAAACCATCCAATTTATACAGTATTCAGTTAAGACCACGAGATCAAGACCCTATGTCACGCGTTGTGAACCCCGTCTTTACAATAAATCGAGGTAATGATAGCCGAGGTACACCATTATCTCCTTTGTATAATAAAATGCACGAGATTTTTCCAAGGCTCGTATTGGGTAAACCGGACCCTCGAACCGACCTTATCGATAAGGTATTAGAAATACTACCTCCAGATGCTGCATTTGAAGACATAAAACGGGCTTTAGAAACGCAGTGTGCTGAACGATTTAAAATTGATATTGACGTTGAAAGCTGGCTTAGGCCAGTTCCAGATAAAAAAGGAATCAAAGAACCTGTTGATAAAGCACATATTGATGCGATTATGGGGTTTAGCAATAATGCATCCTCAAAAGACTATATCGATTCACTTTTAGGCATTTGTGCACCGAATTTGTGGAGGATGATTGCTGGCTCGCCATTTTATCTTGGAATCTATGATGATGCAGCGCATCAAACCGAAAGCCTCTCTATAATGACACAGTTTTACTTAGGCGTTTTAAACGTCTACTGTCGGTCGAAAGGTGTTGGTGATAGAAATTTTGGTGCGATTTTGGATGGTTCGTCTTCTTTAAGTCAAGAGCTCATTGAGATTGTAGCAACAGCTCTGCGTCGTGGTCAAAAGGTGGAGACTTTGATTTTTGCCTTTTTTAATCGCCATCAACATGAATTTAATTTATCCCGAAAATTAAATTCAGAAGATAAGCGAGCTATCATTCAAAAATTTGAAGCCACTTATCGCACTGTGACAGCGACAGAAGAAAATCCTCACATGGATGACTTCATGTTCTTAGATACCGAAGCACAGGGTGAATATGATATTTTTATCACCCACAATGGTTTAATTTGTACAGATGCCTCGAATATCATTCCGACAACACCCCAAAATCAAGGTTATTTTGCCGATGTTCGTCACGAAGCACGCCTGCATCGCGGCATCGTCACACCTCAAGATGAGCCCGTTATTACGATTGATATCGAGCTTGACGCACTCATGGATAAACTGAGCGAGGTACAATGGGAAAGGCTTCCCGTCAATGTTGTTGAAGCCTATCGTGCTTTGCCCGCATTTAAAGTTCGAGAACTTTTGGATGATGTGGCAAAAGGAAAACAAGATGAAGCACAGGCGATTTTAGAGTCATCAAAAGACAAACAAACGCTCCTTAGAACACCGAGTAAATTCACCGATTACTCAGGACGAACGTTTCAAAGTACTGCCTATGAATATGCTTATTGGGCTAAAGATAAGCATATGATGCGTATGTTAGAACGTCATATGGATGATGAAACCAAAGCATTCATGTTAGAAAAAATTGATGCAATAGAACAGGTAGGACTTTCTTATCAACAACACGGTATCACTTATCAAAACGCACACTATGATATGAGTTTTATTTTAAAAAATTTAAACGCAGATGAATTTCGTCAATTACAAACGATAGTTGGGCAGGGCAGTGCAAAAATACGACAAGCAACCATCGCTAACTATAAAAATATATCGTTTACCGCAACAGAATATGAAGCGCTTAAAAAAATATTAGACCGAGCTCCTCCCCAAAATGCTTCTTCTTTCTTTTTTTCGTCACCTACAACAAACCTCGGTAAAAAACTACAGTTTGATTTCCATTCATTGATTACAGCATTGGATAGTTATGTGACTAATTTTAATAACTGGAATTATCACCAGCAAGAAGAAGCTTGGATGAAGGTAGGTCAAGCCCAGCGCGATGTTCCAGCTCACGTCGCTCACGAGTATTGTCGGCCAGACCGGTCGTTTGACCCATTACCTTCTTTTACTGAGGAAGCTCTGCCAAGAGTTCTTACTTTTTGTAATTACTGTGCAAATATTAACTCTTGGTTCCCTCTTTCTTCATCTTCCTCTGGCCTCGGTTTCGATTTTGCGTTGGCGCGGCACTCGTTCAGGTTCGGTCCCTTTGCCGGAAAGTCAGCATACATTGAGATCGTATGTCAGCGGGGCGTCCTTAATTTGGCAGCGGTCCGCCGTCTTGATGAAGTGAGAATCGCCGATCTTACGCAGTCGCGTGAAAATCTGAGCCGGCCTGCAAGTCAATTAGGGTTGGGGCATTAGATTCTTGATGAAGGGGGATTGCAATTTTTACCACCTTAAAATCTCGACAAACTTGTAAAAACCACTCTAATAATTTTTGATATTGCCAACTTTGTGACGACCTCCCCACCGCGAGCACCAACGACCGTATGGAACGATACGTTGTTGCATTGTATCGAATGCGTCATCTAATGGCTTAAGATAAAGTACACTAAAAATTGAGATAAAGGACTGTACTTTATGAACGAGATAATAACGTTTAACATCCTCAATCAATGATTGCTGCGTAAGCTAGCTCTTAATTGTACTTTTCGAAGCAATTAGATGAACCTTGAGTGTTGGCGCTAATGAGTGTCAAAAAGTATTCCCTGCGCGAATGATAATTTGTTGTCCCAATTAATCGTTACTGTCTGTCGGCGCATATAAGCCTTCCATGCATCTGATCCAGACTCACGCCCTCGTCCCGTTGCTTTTTCACCACCAAATGCACCACCAATTTCAGCCCCAGTCGTCCCAAGATTCACATTTGCTATCCCGCAATCACTTCCTTTACAAGATAAAAACTGTTCAGCATGTTGGAGATTTCTTGTAAACAACGAAGACGACAATCCTTGTGGAACTTCATTATGGATATGAATCGCCTCATCGAATGCATCATAACTCAAAACAAACAAAATTGGAGCAAAGGTTTCCTCAAAAATTAAAGACGCATCATGAGGCACATTCGTTACTATAGCTGGAGAAACAAAGTAGCCAGTTTCGTTTAAAGACACCCCACCAGTCACCAGATTTCCACCCAATATCAGACTTTGCTCGATTGCGCACTCAAACTGTCGCACAGCTTTTTCATCAACCAGCGGCCCCATATGATAAGATTCGTCTAAAGGATTACCAATACGAAGTTGTTCGTACGCCTTTTTAAGTGTGACCACAACAGCGTTAAATCTATCTTTTTGGACAATTAAGCGACGAGTTGTCGTGCAGCGCTGACCGGCAGTACCAATCGCTGAAAAAAGCACTGCAGGAATAGCCAAACTCAAATCCGCAGTGTCATCGATAATAATGGCATTATTCCCGCCTAACTCCAATATGGTTTGCCCCAATCGACGAGCGACACGCGCCCCAACCTCTTGGCCGAAAGAAGTTGAACCAGTAAAAGATATTAAAGGAACGCGCACATCATCTAGAAGCATTTCTGAGAGTGTATGATCTTCTGTAATCAGTAAACTAAAAATGTCCGGTGCATTATTTTCTTTTAACACACTCACACAACATTGATAAACTGCAATTGCAGATAAAGGCGTTTTCGAAGAAGGCTTCCATAAGGTCACATTACCACAAATCGCACTTAAAAAAGCATTCCAAGCCCAAACAGCCACAGGAAAATTAAATGCCGTAATCACGCCAACAAGACCAAGTGGATGCCACTGCTCATACATGCGGTGCATCGACCTTTCAGAGTGCATCGTTTTACCGTAAAGCATTCGAGATTGGCCCACACAAAAATCAGCCATATCAATCATCTCTTGGACCTCACCTAGCGCCTCTTGATATATTTTACCCATTTCAAGTGAAATTAATGCCGCAATATCTTTCTTTTTCTCTCGTAATCGCAGACCGATTTGGCGAATCAACTCACCTCTGACCGGGGCCGGCGTGCCCTGCCACGCTTCATAAGCAATTAAAGCGCCTTGAATAAGTTTCGTATAATCTTCTTTTGAGCAATGCGAAACAGCGGCAATAGGTTGCTCGGTCGTTGGATTATAGGAATAAAACGCGTTTTGAGTCGCACTATTTTGCCACGTTGCACCTAAATAAGCAGAAGAATTGCTTGGCTTAATCGCACATTTCTCGAGAATTAATTGGGTCATGTCACACCTGCTTGATAATACTTTCCAAATCGATTATTAAGAAAATCATCCAAGGGAAAGACCTCTTGAAACACAAGACCTTGATAATGAGTCGGATTTTCAATCACTAAATCCATAACAGCACAGACACTTGCGGCCGTACAAAGCTGTATTGCAGACCAACTCAACCCATTGATTGTGGCCGGCATCATTTTTTTAACGTAACTTTTCTCGATAAACTCGCCTGCCAAATGCCCTTCAACTGAGACATAAATCATGACCATATCTTGGTAAGTTTTTGGCATTGCACGCTCCAAAATACGCTTTAGCGTTTCTCTATCTTCATTCAACTTCAGTGTATCCATCAAAAAGCGCATTTTTTCGCAATGACCAGGATAGCGTATTGTTTTGTAAGATAAGCGTTGAATTTTTCCATGATAAAGCTGAGCTAAATTTCCAAGTCCACCCGAGGTATGAAAAGCCTCATAAGAAACACCTTGAATTTCAATGGTCTCCAGGCCTTCAAGTGGATTAAATAGACGTAGCTCACCATCGTATAATCCATAACAAGGATTACCATATTCATTAATTAGTCCGTCAGTAGACCAGGTGAGCGAATAATGTAATTCATTACTCGTACATTGTGGTAATGCACCCACACGTAATTTTGCTTGAAAACAATCATCAAACTGTGTCATCAAATGATTTGCAACAATACTCACAAAACCAGGTGCAAGCCCACATTGTGGGACGATGGCCGCTTTTGAATTTAAAGCTAGCTGTCTAATTTTTTCACTAACGGAAGTATCTTCCGTTAAATCAAAGTAGTGAATTTGTGTAAGAACTGCAACATTCGCAATATGAATATTTAAAAAATAAGGCAAGCTTGAGATGACTGCCTCAATCCCATGAGTACGCACATAGCGTGCGACCTCGACCTCATCTTTTACATCTAATGACACCGTTGTTAATTGAGGGGTATGGGAGATTAGGCGAGACACATCTGTCGATTTAAAGTTCACATCTAACAAGTGAACTTTAAAATCCCCCTCATTTGCCAGAAGACAAGCAATTAAACTGCCAATTTTACCCGATCCTGCGACTAAAATATGATGCATATCTGCCCACGCTCCTTATAGGCATTTTTATCCACTGTAGCAAGACTAGAAGATGTTGACAATTGTCGGTAATAACAATCAAATATCAACAAGGTCAGACTCAAATGCTCGAACCTGACGCAAAATCAACTTATGGATTGTTTCTTAGGCAACAGCAACCAATATTGCCCTTCATCTTTCATTTTTCCTGCAATTTCGGTTGCATGTTGACCAGCACCCCAATAAATATCACCTCGAACAGCACCACGAATCGCACCTCCCGTATCTTGTGCGATCATTAATCGGTGAAAAGGATGGGTTGCGTTCGTGTGTTGATCAGGACGAGTCGTGTTTAACCATACAGGTAAGCCTAACGGAACATAATTTTGATCCACAGCTAGAGAATAACCCGGTGTCAGTAACAGTCCTTGAGAGCCTAACGCCCCTTTTTGCTCAAGCACTCTAAAAAATACAAAAGATTGATTTTGATGAATCACAGACTCCATTTCTTCAGGATGTGATTCAAGATAGGCTCGAATACGTTGCATCGAAGCGTTATCTTTTGTCATCACACCTTTATCAATGAGTACCCGTCCTATGGCAGTATAAGGCGCGCCATTACCTCCTGCATAACCTAATACAAGCTCCCCACCCTCTGGCAATCGAAGTATTCCTGAGCCTTGAATCTCTATAAACAATCTATCAATAGGGCTTTTTACCCAAGCCACAATTGGGGATTTGCCTAATACAGCACCTGCATCGATTTCTGCGCGAGTATAATATGGGACAAATTGCTTTTGTTTGATGCGGCCAACTAATGTACGATTCGGCAAATTTTCATCGAAATCTCGCAAACGAACAGACACTCTATCACGAGGCAACCCATAGATAGGGATTTTATAAGCTTCAGTGGCCTGAAGACTCCCTTCTAGCGTTGGGAAATAGTATCCAGTAAATAGCCCCTTCATAGGTTGACCATTATAATAAGTCATAGGCGTAAACCACGCCTCAAAAAATGCACGTGCTTCTTTAGCTGAGTTTGTCTTTAACGCCAAGGCTTTTTTACACACTGGATGCCAGTCTTTTGCTGACATTTGAATCAGATCATTCCCAACTTTTGCATCTGGATTTTGTCTTAAGAAAGATTGACAAGAGGAGCGAAATGCTTTTAGTGAAACAAGTGGATTTGCTTTATCCCACCCCGGTAATTCAGAAAAAGGCACTGCTTTTAGTTCAACTATTTGCTCTGGTCGAACTTCAGTTTTTTTTATAGGACTCATCCAAGGACGATGAATGATGAAACATAATACAAATAAAACAAGATAAAAAAAATAACGCATATTAATATTCGCTTTTACATTAATTAATCTAATTGCACATAATACAGTAAAACAATGTATTTTTCTAGCTAGACATCGGTTGCTTTCTGGTAAAAAATCGCACACTTAAATTACAAAAAAAATTATCTAGCTTGTTTATTGCGCTTCATGTAAAATGTTTATCGCGCTTAGGTCTGTATTAAGCGTTCATGTATTGAGTTGATTCAACTAAAATAAGGAAGTTATGATGAATGTCACAGATACAGTGGATACCCAAAATGCTGTCGCTCACCAAGAGCAAGGTCTTCAAGACTTAGTTTACAGTATCGTCAATCGCTTTTTATCTGAAAATAAAAACAAACCTGTGAGTGATCTTTACGATATGATCCTCTCAGAAGTTGAACCACCGTTGCTACAAGCAGTAATGGAAAAGCGCCGTGGAAATCAACTGCAAGCAGCAAAAATGCTCGGTATCAGCCGTGGCACAATTCGTAAAAAACTGTCGCGCTATTTCGGTACAAAGTACTTCCGTCTTACTGACGAATAAATATTGAAAGTGTTTCGGCCCATCCTTGTCACAAGGATAGTCCGAAACACTTTCTCTTTTCTACAAAGCCTCGAAAATTGCTGCAGCACCCATTCCCGTACCAATACACATCGTAACCATCCCATAACGTTTCTTTATCCGTCTTAATCCGTGCAATAGGGTCGCAGTTCGAATTGCCCCCGTTGCACCAAGAGGATGTCCGAGCGCAATCGCGCTACCTAATGGGTTCACTTTCGTCGGATCTAACTCTAAAGTTTGAATCACAGCAAGTGCTTGTGCCGCAAAAGCCTCGTTAAGCTCAATCCAATCGATATCCTCTAATTTTAATCCTGCTTTTTTGAGTGCCAATGGAATTGCGTGCACAGGACCAATTCCCATCACTTCCGGAGGAACACCGGCTACAGCAAAACTTCTCATGCGAGCTAAAGGCTTGAGTTGATACTCATGAACTTTCTCTTCGCTAGCCAAAAATGTCATTCCAGCACCATCACTTGTCTGAGAACTATTTCCTGCGGTCACAGTCCCTGTTCGTGAAAATACAGGCCTTAATTTTGATAATGCTTCATAAGATGTGTCTTTTCTGGGGCCTTCGTCTTCTGTAATTATTTTTTCTTGGCAAGAGGCTTTCAACGATGCCGCATCAAAATATTTTTGCATCATCGTAAACGGTGAAATTTCAGCATCAAAATACCCTTTTTCTTGCGCCTCAAGCGCACGACGATGACTTTCCACAGCAAACATATCTTGCTGTTCGCGTGAAATCTTCCATTTTTTCGCAACAATTTCAGCAGTAATACCCATACCATAAGCGATTGCAATATGGTCGTTTTTGAAAATGGCAGGATTCACCGAGTAACGATTTCCACCCAATGGCACTTTCGACATGCTTTCTACTCCACCTGCAAACGCAAGTGAGTACTCGCCTTCGGAAATTGCATTTGCAGCAATTGCAATGCTTTGGACTCCTGACGAGCAAAAGCGATTAATCGTCATTGCAGGTAAGCTTTGAGGTAAGTCCGCAAGCAAAGTTGCAATACGTGCAATATTCATCCCTTGCTCTGCCTCAGGCATAGCACAGCCCACCACGACATCTCCCAGTGCACTCATGTCTACCTGAGGGTATCTATCTTTTAGACACTTTAGGGTGTGTACAAGCAAATCATCAGGGAGGGTGTTTTTAAAAACACCTCGAGGTGCTTTGCCTACTGGTGTTCTTACAGCATCAACAATATATACATTCGTCATGATTTGCTCCTAATTACGCAACGGCTTGCCTGTTTCAAGTAGATGATGAATTCGCGCTTGTGTTTGTGGTGTTTCTACAAGCGTCATAAACGCATCAAGCTCAAGCTGCATGAGATAAGCCTCACTAACAAGCTCACCATAATTTAGATCTCCTGATCCAATCACATGTAGTAATTGTGTTGATAGAAAATAATCGTGCGGACTCATAAATTCACCTTCAAGAAGATTAACAAGTTTCGCCTGACATTTTGCTTGTAAATCTACCCCTCCTGCTTTAAATAAGCTAGGTACTGGTGGTACATAATTCAATGTATTGAGTGAACGGACACATTCTAGCGCAGCATAAAGCACCTCATCAGTATGCATTAAAATGATATCTTGCGACTGTAAATAACCACGCCGCATCGCATCTTTCGCACTACTCGCAACGGTAGCCATTGCCGTTTGCTCAAAATACTGTTGTAGAAGTCGCAGATGCTCGTCTTGCGTATCACTATTCGCAGCTCGTCTTGCCCATTCTTTGCACCCACCTCCGGCTGGAATTAAACCAACCCCAACCTCGACTAACCCAGGATAAGATTCAAAAGCGGCAACCACCCTATCACAATGCATTAAAAGCTCGCATCCACCGCCTAACGCTTGTCCTCTCAACGCAGCAACCACAGGAATAGAGCTATAGCGAAGTGCATAAACTGTGCGCTGAAACTGAGCAATAATCTCTCGTAAACGAGCTGTTTCACCACGAGAGACACACTCGGAAACCATTTTTAAATCAGCCCCCGCACTAAAAAGTGCTGGATTAGATTGATGAATAATCAATCCTTGATAACGTGATTCAGCTAAATGCAGTGCTTCTTGCATCCCCTCTAATACCGCCTCAGTCACGGCATTCGCTTTTGTCTTAAAAGAAACCACCGCAACATCTTCGATAGTCGTTAATACAACACCTGAATTTTCATACACAACTGGTCCTGTTTGTGAGATCTGACGGGCGTAAACGGGGAGTGTATGTTGTTTCGTTGTAGTAGAATAAAACGTATCTATATCTGTAATCCAAGTTGGCATAGCAACTTGACTCAAAGACTCATGCGCACTAATTTTTCCTTGTATTTTTTCTAGTAAAGCCTGTACACCTGCGATTTGCCAGATCTCAAAAGGACCTTTTTTCCAGCCAAATCCCCACTGCATTGCTTCATCGACATCACGTGGTGCATGTGCAATATCATGTAAATGATAAGCGCTGTAATGCAATAGATCGGTAAAATACGCACTTAAAAATCGGGCTTGTGGATGCTCAGACTCAAACAACAACTGCATGCGTGTTCCTTCAGGTGCTTTAAAAATTGTCTTTAATTCATCAGCGGCTACCGCTTCTGATACACCATAAGCAGCTGTTTTCACGTCGTAGACTTCAATCGTTTTACCCACTTTTCTATACAGTCCAACACCTGTCTTTTGACCTAAATGCCCTTGGCTAATTAATGCTTCCATCCATTCAGGAAGAGCAAAAAATTTATTCCAAGGATCATCTGGTAAAGCGTCTTTCATTGTGCGCACGACATGCTTCATTGTATCTAAGCCCACCACATCAAGTGTACGATAAGTTGCAGACTTCGGTCGGTTTAACATCACACCAGTAATTGCATCCACTTCGTCGATGCTTAATCCAAAACGCTCTGCATGATAGATGGTTGCCAACAACGAAAATACGCCAATCCGGTTCGCAATAAAATTCGGCGTATCTTTTGCACGAATCACCCCTTTACCTAAAAATCGAGTCAACCAAGTTTCTAGTTCATTTAATAACTCGGGTGAAGTGGATGGTGCGGGAATCAATTCAGCCAAATGCATATAGCGTGGAGGATTAAAAAAATGTACGCCACAAAAACGCTCACGATAACGCTCTGGAAAAGACGCACTCAGTTTTTCCATACTCAGGCCAGAACTATTGGTTACCACAATACATTGATCATTTAAATAAGGCGTAATTTGATGAAATAATGATTGCTTTAAATCAAGCCGCTCGGCGATGGCTTCAATTACTAGTTCACAAGTACCCAAAAGTTCGAGATCATCTGCATAATTTTTAGCATGAATGAGCGACTTTGTATCCGATGTGGCAAGCGGGGTCGGCATAAGTGTTGCCAGCGTGTGAATTGCCTTATTAATGAGAGCGTTTCTATCCTTGCCTTCACTGGGTAAATCATACAGATAAACATCAAATCCAGCGTTAGCACAATGCGCCGCGATTTGAGCACCCATCACCCCAGCGCCTAAAACTGCAATTTTCGTTATTCTCATCGTCCATCCCAAGAAATAAAAGTCACTCAGTATAGCGTTGTGCGTGTATATAAACCATGTGTTATACTGACAAAAAGCAATAAAAATTTTGAGGAAAACACGATGAAAGTTTGGCTTCCACTAATCTTAGGTTTTCTGTCAGTTTCTGTAGAAGCCCAGGTAACGAGCTTTTATTGTCCTACAGGTCATGGCTACATCAATCTCGGTATGAGTACGAGCGAAGTACTTTCAGCTTGTGGTCGGCCCTCAAGTATTGAAAAATCCAATCAGTCTTTAATACAGCAAATTCCTGTGACAGAGCTCATCTATACCAACTTAAATCAAGGCGCCCCTTACTCAGGACTCGATGTCACTTATCAAATGTGGTCTATCAGTAGTGGTACAACCCAAGTCAGTATGCAAGTGAACATCATCAATAATCAAGTGAGTAGCATCGAAGTAAATGGTCAGAGTGAAAATGCCATGAGTGTTTGTGGCGGCACACCGATTCAAATCGGTGATTCGGCAGACAGTGTTTACTCTGCATGTGGAAATCCTTCCATGGTTAATCAGACTTATATCAAACAACCAGTAAGAACGAGCGATAATGCAAAACCAGAAACATGGGTATATAATGTTGACCAATATAGCCAGTCTTTTCGCTTGACATTTCTTAACGGCATCCTACAATCCATCACCCAATAAATGATTAAAATACGGAACAAAGTATGAGTCTTGATGAGTTAAGTGTCGCTTTTTCAGAAGAAGGAGTTGATAGAGTACGGGAACTTGATAAAGTTGTATTGTCTAAGGGGGCGTGGGCCACAATCATGTACCGTTATCAAGAATGGGTTCCTTCTAAAGAAGACTATGGTCCGGTAAAATACTCTATTCGCCGCTATCAAAAGCGGAATGACCAATACTGGCAAAAATCGAAATTTAACATTTCTAGCGAAGAACAAGCGCGTAAAATTATTTCCACATTGACTGAATGGCTTGATAAACCCGTTGATTAACTAAACAGCCCTCTTCGTCATGTGATTACATGGAATTAAAGATAGATTCTTATGGCCCTGAGGATAAACTTCGGGGCCTAGCGTTAGAGCTATGTCACCAGTAAATTATCACACACTCCAGTCAAAAACTAACTCATGCCTCGTATTTTCCCCCAGAGCAATCCCAAGATTTCATGCCATACTTTGTTAAAGTAGGCTAAATTGTAGGCGCCAGGAATGTACAATGGTAGCAACTGCTCTTTCTTCCAAAAATAAATATAGTCACATGGTGCCGCAATCGGGTGCATTCCCGCGTGAACAAAGAACGCCATACTTCTTCGCATATGTAGTGCTGATGTGACAAGATAGAATGGCTCTTGACCAACCATTTCTTTAACTTTACTCACCTCGTCCGCTGTATTAATTGAGTCAGTCTCGACTTTATCCTCTATTTTTGAACCGAGTATCAAAAGCGCAAACTCATGCATTCGCTGCCCAACAGCATAACGCGTATCACCTTTAATTGTCCCACCAGAAAATAATAAAGTTGCATGAGGAAGCATTTGTCTTAATCGTATCCCCTCTAAAACACGTTTCATTGAGCTCGCCGACAAGGATTCTCCAATCGATAAATTTTCAATTTCATTCACGCCTCCGCCAAGCACCACAATCCAGCGCACTTTTGAGTCCGTTTGCTCAACGGATTGATACTGATCTTGTAATCGATTGATTAAATACTCTGGGACCCAAGGGGTCGCAAGCAAAAATAGCAAACACGCTGTAAACAAAGCCAAAAATCGAGCGTACCAGGATGGATTTTTTAGACAGACATACACTGCCAAAAAGATTGTACAAAGAAAAAAAATAAAAACAGGATGACACACATTTTCAAAAATACGTCGAAATAAACTTGCTTGCTCAGGCGTCACTAAATGAAGCATCATTGGGTCCGTTTCATAAGTAAAAATCCAAAAAGGGCAAAAATCACAGTCGGTCCAACGGCAGAAAGCTCTGGAGGCCACTGTAACACTTGACTGACTGGACCAAAAAAACGATTAATCAAATGAAATCCAAAACCAACACTCACGCCAACCAATAACTTAGCACCCATCGTTGAAGATCGCAAAGGTCCAAAAATAAAAGGAATAGAAAGTAACATCATCACTAATGTTGTCAGTGGTTGGACTAAACGCTCTGCATAAGCATAACGATACATCATCACTGACTGTTTAGAGGAACGATTCATTTTCAAATAACGATGTAACTCAATAATACTCATCTCATCAGACTGATTTTGCTGCGATAAAAGCAAAGGATTAATATGCACAGTCCACAATAACGTTTCTTGATGCCTGACTTCCACATGGTGATTTTTAAAAATGGTCTCACTCACACCGGTTGCATGCCAAGCATCATCATAAAAACGAGCATGCTCAATACGACGCGCCCAACGCATGCGATGATGCTCATCAAAATGAAACTGTAGAACATGATCAACTTGCTGGTTTGCATGAACTTCACCCAATAAAATAAAATCCTCTTTATCACGCACCCAAACACCCGTGGATGTTCGAATCGCTTTGCCATATGTCATCGCGTCCAATTTAAAATCGCGCGCCATTTTTGAAAGCTCGGGAACACATGTCTCACCTAAAAGCGTCATTAAAATGATGAAAAAAATTGCGGCCTTAAACACAACTCCCGTCATCTCAAGCATAGACACGCCAGACGCTCGCATTACAACAAGCTCGCGTGAATTTGCCATCGAACCCAGTCCAACCAATGCACCGAGTAAGCACGCAACAGGGAAAAATAGATAAATTTGATAAGGAAGACTCATCAGGACATAAAGCATGGCATGCCAAGTATCATAATCCCCTTTCCCCAAATCACTCAGCTGATCTACAAATAAAATGAAAGCATACAAGGCCACCAAAATCAGCGTAATTAACAATGTTGCGCTTAAAATAGTGCGAGCGATATAACTATGCAATAATTTCATGAAAGACGTTCTTGTCGAAAGATTAAGTAACCACCTAAAGCTGCAAATAAAAGGTGCAACCACCACATACCTAGCCAACTTGGAATACGTTCAGCCACAAGCCAGCCTCTTACAATGAACATAAAATTGGCATATAAGAAAAAAATAACGATAGCCGGTAATAAGCTTGCGTATTTTCCTGAGCGAGGATTCACTCGACTCAAAGGAACTGCCAACAATGTCAAAACAAAAACCATGAGAGGAACTGAAATACGCCACTGCAACTCGGCCTCCTTTAAACTAGAGGGATTGTTTAAAGGCCATAAATCTCGCGTGCTCATACCTCTAAGATCAGTTGCTTTATAGGTAAACTCCGGATGCGGTAAGCGTGCTTCTAATCTTTTAAACGAGGCGACTTCGTAATTCGCTGAACCAGGCGCGCCTTGATAAGAGTGTCCGGAAGTCAGCGCCACATAATCCTCATGCTGTTTTTTATCAATAAAAGTCTCGCCTTTATCTGCCCAAAGAATCTGCCACATCTCTTGACCCTCTGTTTCTTGATGACGGGCTAAAAAAATCCCCTTTGCTGTTGTATGTGCACGATTCATCGCCTCTACATAAAAAACATCATGTGTCCCTGGGATCATTTGAAATCGTTCTGGCATAATTGTTTTGATTAACATTTGAGCCCCTGTTGTTCGTAAAAGGCGCGCACGCTCTTTGGCAATATCGGGACTTAAATAAAGCACGACAACTGAAACAATAAACGCAACAACAGTTGCCATGCATAACGTGTCTCTAAGTAAGGATTTCATACCATAACCACACGCATGCAGCACAGTCATCTCGCTTTCTGCATATAAACGTCCATAGGCGAGTAAAATAGAAACATAAAATCCTAAGGGTAATAATAATCCTAACAAGTTAGGTAATTCCAACATAAGCAATTTTAAAATAAACATCGCAGGAATTTGTCCATTTGCCGCTCGAGTCAGATATTGAACAAATTGATTACTTAAGAAGATAAGCAACAAAATTGCAGTGAGCGCAAACAGTGTTAAAAAGACCTCTTTAGCAAGATAACGAAAAATCAGCACGATACTCTCTGGCAAATACAAAAAACCACAAGTAAAATAGCAGTTTTTGTCGTTCAAAGGAAATGAATCATGAAATACGAGCTACTTGATGACTTTAGTCTTACCCGTAGTCAATGCATTGTTGTGGGTATTTTTGACCAACACGACGCAAAAGACCCTATTCATTTTTTGAATACAAGCGCTCAATCCGCGTTAATTCCGACACTCACACAGCACCTAGATAATGAGCTTGATACAGCATGGCAAACAGCTTTTGAGAGCACAAGCTTGCTCCTTATACAATGTGGAAAGCGATCTAACTTTAATCAGATACGCCTACATAAGGTAATGAATGAGATCGCAGCACAACTTATTAAGCATCAAGTCAAATCTGTTGAATTTTATCTACCTCGCACTGAAGACCAAACAGCCGATGAGCAGTTAGAGCAGATGCTTCTCAAAATAGATCATGCATATTATCAGTTATTAACCTATAAAAGTGAGAAAAAAAAGATATATCCACTCAAGTCTGCCGGATTTTTCTTACCTGAGTCACAAAAAAATAGTCTAAAAACCGCCCAAGCTATCGCCAAAGCTATCTCTCAAACACGTACACTTGCCAATCTCCCTGCAAATGAATGCACCCCAACTTACCTTGCTGAGTGTGCTATAGCGCTTGCAGAAAAGCATGAGTCACTTAAAACAACCATTTTGCATGAAGATGACCTGAAAACACTCGGTATGGGTGCTTTACTTGCCGTTGCGAAAGGAAGTCACGAGAAACCTAAACTCATTGAAATACATTACCACGGCGCGCAAAAAGCGGCGCCGATTGTGTTAGTTGGAAAAGGTATTACTTTTGACTCTGGTGGAATTTCACTCAAACCGCCAAGCGGAATGGAAGAAATGAAGTATGATATGACGGGAGCTGCAAGCGTATTGGGTACACTACAAGCGTGTGCTGAGCTTAAACTGCCGCTAAATGTCATAGGACTGATGGCGTGTGCTGAAAATATGCCTGGTGGAGGAGCAACCAAGCCGGGTGACATCATAAAAACTTTTTCTGGCCAAACCGTAGAAATTGTCAATACTGACGCAGAAGGACGTCTGGTATTGGCGGATGCGTTAACTTATGCAGAACAATTTCATCCGCGCTTTGTAATTGATATTGCGACACTCACAGGGGCTGTAATTATTGCATTAGGTCATGAAAACTCGGGCTTTATGACAGAAGACGAAAAGCTGGCTAAGCTGATTGAAACCGCTTCTCAAAAATCGCGCGATACAGTTTGGCGATTACCCTTACAAGAAGGTTATCAAGAAGCGATTGATAGTCAGCTTGCAGACATGGTTAACAGTACCTTCGATCGCGCAGCCGGTAGTGTGACTGCGGCATGTTTTCTCTCGCGATTCACTAAAAAATATCCTTGGGCGCATATCGATATCGCAGGAACAGCCTGGATCAGCGGCCGAAAAAATCAAGCGACAGGCAGACCTGTTCCTCTTCTTATTGAGATTTTACGTCATGCCGTCCATTCAAGTTGATTTTTATCTTCTGTCAGAAGATAACCCAGATGCTTTATTAGTCTTAGCCTGTCGACTACTAGAAAAAGCGTATCACCAGAAGCTAGATGCGTGGGTGTGGTGTCATAACGACACGGACGCAGCAGCGCTGGACTCAAGACTATGGACATTTAAAGAAGAAAGTTTCGTGCCTCATGCTCGTTATGATGAGGTACTTTCTGAGCATACCCCTATTACAATTGCAACAGATTATCCCTCTCACTGCACGGCGCCACTTTTACTCAATTTATCTTCAAAAATAGTTCAACCGCAGCCAAATCTTGAACGGATTCTTGAAATAGTGCCGCCCACAGAAATCGAAAAGGAACAAAGTCGTACACACTATCGTGCTTACCGTGAAGCGGGTTACAACATCAAAACGCATTCAATATGAAAGCTCGGTTGTCTCAAAAACACCGTCATCCTTAGGGTTCGCGAAAGAACTCAGTGATAAAGACGTTACTTTTTTAATGGAACGACCGCGCTCTTCAACCTAGGATCTGTTTACAATTGAACCTCTGATAGGTAGGTCGGAATCTGACAGTCCCAATGAAAGCGTTGCTCTATTTTTGCCTTAAGTGCTTGCGCTGATTCAAGGTTACCATGTGTCAAAAATACTTTTTGTGGTGGCGCGTTCAAATAAGATAGCCATTGCAACATTTCGTTGTAGTCTGCATGCGCTGAGATATTCTCCATCGCACTTACCTCAGCGCAAATTTGAACCATTTGTCCAAACATTTTGACTTCTTTTTCTCCGCGAATCATCCGATCACCACGTGTCCCTGGAACCTGGTATCCGCTAAATAAAATCGTATTACGATGATCAGGTGCAAAATGTCGAATGTGGTGTACCACACGACCTCCAGTCGCCATACCACTTGCAGAAATTAAAATCACTGGCATTTTTTGGTGATCTAACTCTATCGATTCCTCAACAGAATTAACATAATGCGCAATAGCGCAGATTGCCTTAACTTCTTGCGGGCTCAATCGATTTAGCGTTGCATGCTTGGAAAAGATTTTTGTTGCATTCGTCGCCATTGGGCTATCTACATACACAGGAATATCTGGTATTTGCTTTTGGGTCTTTAACTGATGAATGTAATACAACATCGATTGTGTGCGCCCAACTGCAAAAGATGGGATCACCACAGAGCCCCCTCGTTTAATGGTGCGATTAATCGTATCTTTTAGTTTTATCATTGGATCTGTACTATCATGTAAGCGATTGCCATACGTCGATTCAATGACTAAAAAATCAGCCTTGGGCGGTGCTTTAGGCGGAAACATAATGGGATCAGATTGTCGACCTAAATCACCCGAAAAAAGAACACTGGTCTTTTTATCTTCTAGACGGATAAAAGATGCCCCCAAAATATGTCCTGCATAATAAAAAGTGGCACTCAAGTCTTCGTCAATCTGAATTTCTTTTTCTTCAGGTACGACATGAAAATAATCCAAAGCCTCTTCCGCCTCCTTTCTCGTGTAGAGAGGTAAAGCTGGATGGTGCTTAGAGTAATCGTGACGATTTGCATAGCGAGCTTCTTCTTCAAAGAGATGTCCGCTATCAGGTAACAAGATGCGACATAAATCTAGGGTAGCGTCAGTGCAAAAAATTTTACCTCGAAATCCATTTTTCACGAGTGCTGGGATATAGCCGCTATGATCAATATGTGCATGCGTAAGCAAGACATAATCGAGCGTCGCTGGATTGACGGCCAACGGCGCCCAATTTCTCAATCGTAATTCTTTATATCCTTGAAAAAGACCACAATCTACTAAAAGCTTACTCTGATTGGTTTCGATAAGATACCTCGAACCCGTCACTGTCTCCGTTGCACCTAAGAATTGAATCTTCATGACTCACTTACTTCCGTTGATAATGTTCCATTAAATAAGAAGCCACCGCCATCATTGCCATCGCTTCTCCACCCTCGGGTCGACCAGGTCTTGAACGCTCATTCCACGCCATGGTATCAAAATGAGCCCAAGTTATCTTATTCTCAATAAATCGCTCTAAAAATAAAGCCGCAGTAATCGCACCCGCATATGCGGATGAGGTCGAGTTTGAAAGATCCGCGACAAGAGACTCGTTCATCCGTGCATACCCTTTAAATAAAGGCATGCGCCAAACAGGGTCATCCACTTTTTCTGAAGCTTGCATGAGTTGATGTGCAAGTTTGTCATGATTCGTAAATAGCGCGGAAATCTGCGTACCTACTGCAACACGTGCAGCACCTGTGAGTGTTGCAAAGTCAATGATTAAATCCGGATCGAGCTCACAAGCGTAAGCCAATGCATCTGCTAAAATCAATCGCCCCTCTGCATCAGTATTATCAATTTCAACACTTAAACCATTCCTCATGGTTAAAATGTCTCCAGGGCGATAAGACTCGGCACTGATTGCATTTTCAACAGCAGGAATAATCACTGTCAAACGGATCGGAAGTTTCGCGCTCAGTAGCCATTCAGCAAGACCTATTGCTATGGCCGCCCCGCCCATATCTTTTTTCATTAAACGCATCGAAGAGGCTGATTTAATATCTAAACCACCTGAATCAAAACACACGCCCTTGCCGACAATCACCACATGAGGATGCGATTTTTCACCGTGCGTTAAAAATCCGATTCGAGGCTCTACAGAAGCGCCCCTCCCTACTGCATGCACCGCTGGAAAGTTTTGCTCCAGTAAATCTCGACCAACCCACTGTGTAAACGAAGCATGATGCACTTCCGCAACCCGCTTCAGCGCCTGAGTTAACGCATCAGGATGCATTTCATTTGCAGGTGCATTAATCAGATTTCGAGTTAAAAAACGAGCTGAAGCTTCAGGTAACAGCTGTGTTAATTGCACTGAAGTGACACACAGTCGTCTATAAAATTTTTCACTCTTTTTATAAGAATCAAAGTGATATTGAGCAAGCGACCACATGACCAAAGCTTGAAGAGACATCCCCTTTGGTGGCTGATATACACCCTCAGGTAAACGAGGCATCGCATAAGCAACTGCCTCACTGTCTGATTTTTCTTCTGCCACATAAACAGTGCTCAACTTGCCTTTTTTACCTACGAATGCAACGTCACCAAGCTTACCTGTGAAATTTTGTATAGCTAACGCATCTCGGACTGCCACAGATAATTTAGATATTTTTTCTTTTTTCAAAAATACTAAAAGGATTGGCTTTTCTGCTTCTAATTCATAAAAATCACGTACGTTCATCTCGACTCCTTTGGCCACGAAACTGTGAAGGCCTAACACCAACTATCCCTAAACTTACCACATAAACCAATAAAGCACTTAACACATGCCCCAATAACAAAAGCAAACGTGGCCCCATCGACTGATCCATCCAATAGGCTAAATCATGGATCACAACATATAAATATATTGCAAGAGAAAGATTTGCAAATAGTAATTGCAAAAGAAACCTAGTCCAGCCTTTTGAGGGACGATAATGACCTTGACGGCGTAATTTAAACATCAAAATACCGCAGTTTAAATATCCGGCTAACGTCGAGGCTAAGGTTAACCCTGCATGTGCCAGAGGAAAAATCAACACGGCACATAGGATTGAATTCGCAATCATTGCCCAAGCACCAACCTTCACCGGCGTTCTAATATCCTGACGTGAGTAAAAACCTGAGGCCAAGACTTTAACCATCATAAATGCCGGGACACCTAAACTTAAAGTAATCAAGCTTTTTTGTGTTTGTAAAACATCGAGTGCATCAAACTTACCGTAAGCAAAACAACTCACAATCATCGGCATCGAATACACTGAAAGTCCAATCGCAGCTGGCACACCGATGAGCAGTAAAAGACGTAGCCCCCAATCCAAAGCATTCGAAAAATGCTCTAAATGCTGCTCGGCATGGCGCCTTGAAAGATGAGGCAAAACAACAGTAGCGATTGCAACACCGAAAACAC
>CAYYEZ010000042.1:0-91717 GCA_964471225.1 uncultured Legionella sp.
TGTCGCGATAAAACGACTGTTGCATCCAAGTGAGCAAACGTTGTTGCAGGTGACGGGTCAGTCAAGTCATCTGCAGGGACATATACTGCTTGAATCGATGTAATCGAACCTGTTTTTGTAGAAGTGATTCGCTCTTGTAACGTACCCATCTCTTCAGCTAATGTTGGCTGATAACCTACTGCAGAAGGCATACGGCCTAAGAGTGCGGATACTTCCACCCCAGCTAAGGTATAACGATAAATATTGTCAACGAAGAATAACACATCACGGCCTTCGTCACGGAATTTCTCAGCCATGGTTAAACCAGTCAACGCAACACGCAAACGGTTACCTGGTGGCTCATTCATCTGACCATAAACAAGAGATACTTTATCCAAGACATTCGAGTCTTTCATTTCATGATAGAAGTCGTTACCTTCCCGTGTACGCTCACCCACACCGGCAAATACAGAGTAACCACTGTGCTCAATCGCAATATTTCGAATCAACTCCATCATGTTGACTGTTTTACCTACGCCAGCACCACCGAAAAGACCGACTTTACCACCTTTAGCAAATGGGCAAAGTAAGTCAATCACTTTAATTCCAGTTTCAAGCAATTCTTGACTGCCTGCTTGCTCTTCATAACTAGGTGCTTTTCTATGAATAGACCAGTACTCATCAGAACCGATGTCACCCGCGTTATCGACAGGATGACCTAACACGTTCATGATACGACCCAGTGTTTTCTTACCCACAGGCACTTGAATGGGATTTCCTGTATTTTCGACTTTAATTCCTCTTTTTAAACCGTCAGTCGTACCCATCGCAATTGTACGCACAACACCATCACCGAGCTGTTGCTGAACTTCAAACACAAGATGTCCATCAATTTCATGTAGTGCATCATACACTTTAGGTACGTCGTGACGAGGAAACTCGACGTCCACAACCGCACCAATTACTTGAACAACCTCACCTATTACTCGCATCGTTGATTCTACGCTCATCGTATACCCTCTTTATATTGCGTCCGCACCACCGACAATCTCTGCCAATTCTTGTGTAATGGCCGCTTGTCGCGCTTTGTTATACGCCAATTGAAATGTTTTAATTAACTCGCCTGCATTATCCGTAGCACTCTTCATCGCGATCATTTTTGCAGCTTGTTCGCATGCAATGTTTTCGACCACAGCTTGATAGACTTGAAGCTCCATGTAACGTGTCAACAAGCTCGAAATAAGATCTCTCGGCTCTGGCTCATAAATATAATCCCAGTGATGCCCCATCGCCTTACTGTCGTGCTCATCGCGAGGCAACGGTAATAGTTGCTTCACTCGAGGCTTTTGCGTCATTGTGTTGACAAATTCGTTATACACAATATGTAAAGCATCAAGCTCGCCTGATTCAAACGCATCAAGCATCACTCTGACAGAGCCAACAAGATCTTGGACACCCGGTGTATCGCCTATTTGCTCGACTGAGGCTAAGATTTTGCCGCCAACACGCTTAAAAAAAGCTTGTCCTTTTCGACCAATCACACATAGCTTGATCTCATGTCCTTCTGCGCGCCAAGCACGGATTTGATTCAGAGTGTCTCGAAACAAGTTGACGTTTAATCCACCACACAAACCACGATCGGTTGTCACCACAATCACACCGACGCTTTTAATCGGTCGCTCTACCATAAAAGGATGGCGATACTCTGCATGCGCACGAGCCAAATGCTTCACAACATCATAAATCTTTGTGGCATAAGGCTTAGATGCGCGCATACGCTCTTGTGTTTTGCGCATCTTACTTGCCGCAACCATTTCCATCGCTCGCGTGATTTTCTGCGTATTTTTAATGCTCGCAATCTTTGAGCGAATCTCTTTTGCTCCAGCCATAGCTGCTCTACCTCAAGTTGTGCTTACCAGCTGCCCGTGCGTTTAAACTCATCCACAGCAGCCTTTAACGCCTTCTCAATAGACTCATCATAATTACCTGTTTCATTGATTGTCTTCAATAAATCAGCATGTTGAGTATGCATTACACTACGTAGTGTCGTTTCGAATGCACCGACTTCGGCAACAGGGATATCATCTAAATAGCCTTTTTCAGCAATAAATAACGATACAGCCATATCTGCCACTGAGAATGGATTGTACTGCTTTTGCTTCATGAGCTCAGTAATACGTTGACCACGCTCTAGCTGCTTACGTGTTGCGTCATCTAAATCAGAAGCAAATTGAGAAAACGCTTCTAGCTCTCTAAATTGTGCGAGCGCTAAACGCGTACCACCACCCAATTTTTTCATGATTTTTGTTTGAGCAGCACCACCCACACGCGATACAGACAAGCCTGTATTAATCGCAGGTCGGACACCCGAGTTGAATAAATCAACATCCAAGAATATTTGTCCGTCGGTAATCGAAATCACGTTTGTAGGTACGAATGCAGAAACGTCACCTGCTTGCGTCTCAATAATTGGAAGAGCCGTCAATGATCCTGTTTTGCCTTTGACTTCACCTTTAGTCAATAGCTCAACATATTCAGCACTAATCCGCGCAGCACGCTCCAAAAGACGAGAGTGTAAATAGAAAATATCCCCAGGATAGGCTTCACGACCCGGTGGACGACGCAGCAATAATGAAATTTGTCGATAAGCCCAGGCTTGTTTTGTTAAATCATCATAAACGATCAATGCATCTTCACCACGCTCCATGAAGTATTCACCCATAGAACAACCAGAGTAAGGTGCAATGAATTGCAAAGCAGCTGAATCTGCAGCACTTGCTACGACAACAATTGTGTGTTTTAGTGCATCATGCTCTTCGAGCTTGCGTACAATTGCCGCAATCGAAGAAGCTTTCTGACCAATTGCAACATACACGCAAATCACACCAGTGCCTTTTTGGTTGATGATAGCATCGATGGCAATCGCAGTTTTCCCAGTCTGTCTGTCACCGATAATCAACTCACGCTGACCTCGACCTACAGGAATCATCGCATCAACAGCTTTCAATCCTGTTTGAACAGGCTGGCTTACTGATTGACGCTCAATCACACCAGGCGCTACTTTTTCTATAGGAGACAAACGCTCTGCATCAATCGGACCTTTGCCGTCTAAAGGATTACCTAAAGCATCAACCACTCGACCCAAAAGTGCACGACCAACAGGCACCTCTAAAATACGACCTGTACAGCGACCTTTTTGCCCTTCAGACAAACCAGAAGCATCGCCCAAAATAACCACAGCAACACAGTCTCTCTCTAAGTTCAGTGCAAGACCGTAAACTTGATTATTAAATTCAATCATTTCGCCTTGCATGACATCATCAAGGCCTTCTAGTGTTGCAATACCATCTTTTAAACTAACAATCGTACCTTCATTACGCGAATCTGAAACGATCTTAAATTGCTCGATCTTTTGTCTGATAAGTTCGCTAATCTCAGAAGGATTTAATGCTATGGATTGTGACATGGAAACCATCCTCTCAATTAAGCAGCTAAAGTCGCTGCCAGTTTTAACAGTTGACCCTTCACTGAGGCATCAATAACTAAATGATGTGCACGAATGACAGCTCCCCCTAAAAGAGAGGCGTCAAGCTTCTCAGTCAAGGTGACGCTTCGATTGAGCTTTTGACTCAATGCGTCTGTTAAGCGCTGTTTTTGTTGCGACGTCAATGCTGTAAATGAACACACTTCCACCACGAGTGTTCGCTCACGATCTGCCTTCAATTTCTCATAGATTTCTGCAATCTCGGGCAATGCAAAAAGACGCTTATTCGCAAGTAACAAGTTGATAAACTCCGGCATATGCTTCGGTGTCGACTGCATTATTTTTTTGCCAAGAGCGATCAGAATATCGGCTTGCGCCTCAACTTGTAGTGTAGGGTTTTTAAGTAGTGCAACCAGTGTTGCATCAGACATTAGCTGAGCAAAACTGGCTAAGCACGTCGACCACAAAGAGAGTTCACCTGCCGCTTCAGCATGTTCAAAAATTGCTTTTGCATAAGGTCTTGCAATACTTGTTTGGTTCGACATATTAAATCTCTTCAATCAAGCTATCCATCAACGCCTGATTTTCTTTGTCGTTGATTTCGCGCTTTAAAATTTTCTCAGCACACAGAACAGCCAACTCAGCAACCTGCTTGCGTAAAGACTCACGCGCCTGGCCAATCTCTTGGGCCAGCTGCTCAGAGGCAACTCTCGCCGTACGCTGCACCTCTACTCGGGCTTCCTCTTTTGCTTCTTCAATCAAAAGAGAGGCTCTGTGATGTGCTTTTTCAATGATATCGGCAGCGTCTACTTTTGCTTTTTTCAGCTCATCTTTTGCGCGCTGTTGTGCAAGCTCAAGCTCACGGCGACCGCGCTCAGCAGCAGCGAGTCCGTCTGCGATTTTATTTTGCCGCTCTTCTAACGCTTTCGTTAGTGGAGGCCAAACAAAAGTCATTGTAAACCAGACAAATGCGGCAAAAACAAGCATTTGAACAATCAGTGTGATATTAATGTCCACCGTTTATTTCTCCCATAACGACGACTAGGAACGTACTTCCTGTAATCTTATAAACCACTGATGAATGGGTTAGCAAACGTAAAGAACAATGCAATACCAACACCAATCATGGTTACCGCATCAAGCAAACCTGCGACGATAAACATTTTAACCTGAAGCATAGGCACCATCTCAGGCTGTCTTGCAGCACCTTCCAAAAATTTACCACCTAAAAGACCAAACCCGATCGCAGTTCCCAAGGCACCTAAGCCAATCAGCAATGCTACGGCAATGACCGTCATACTCTGAACTTGTGCTATTAAATTAACTGCTTGCATACCATTCCCCTATTTGTTAATTAAAAACGATTAAACTGACCATATCATACTAATGCGTTTCGTGGTCCTCATGTGCCAAGCTCAAATATACAATCGTTAAGACCATAAAGATAAAAGCTTGTAAGGTAATGACCAAGATATGGAAAATAGACCAACCCAAGGCCAATAAAAACTGTGCAAAAGTCAACGCGGCACCAGAAGCAGAAAGACTTGGGCTAGCGTTTAGCGTAAAAAGAGCAATCAATATAAAAATCAACTCACCTGCGTACAAGTTTCCGAAAAGCCGCAGCGCTAAAGAAATCGGTCTTGATAGCAATGTGACAGATTCTAACAGAAAATTAAAAGGAATAGCCAAAGGATGATTGAATGGATTCAGTGTAAGCTCTTTTGTAAAGCCTTTCACCCCTTTGATTTTAATACTGTAAAACAAAATCAACAAAAAGACAGAAATAGACATTCCGAAAGTTAGATTTAAGTCAGTAGTTGGAACAACTTTCAGATGATGAAACCCTAACGCATTCGCAACGATAGGCAATACATCAACGGGCAAAATATCCATAAAGTTCATGAAAAAGACCCATAAAAAAATCGTCAGCGCCAAAGGCCCAATTAGTTTACTGTGTCCGTGGAAGCAATCATTAACCTGTGCATTCGCAAAATCCAGCATTGTTTCCGCAATATTTTGCATTTTACCAGGAACACCTGTTGTCACTTTACGAGCACAGACATACATAAAGCCCAACACAGTCATGCCCAACAGTAGAGAGAAAAATACTGTATCTAAATTAAGCGTCCAGAAACCACCTTTTGAACCTAGCTCCATCGTCTTTAAATTCAACGTCAAATAGGTCAAATGGTGCTTGATATATTCAGTACTCGATATCATTTGTCACACTCTCTCGTCACAAAAATCCACGGCGTTATCCAAACTGTGCATTGCACAATTATAAAGCTCGCCAAAAACACCCAGGCCACAACACACTTAAAAAAACAAAAAACAAAGGCAAAAAGCATGAAAGTTAACACAACCTTCAACGCTTCGCCACGATAAACGCGCTTTAAATACTGTTTTATGTGGATTGTTTTAAACTGCTTGAACATCATCCACCCAAAACACGCATTAGGAATGACATAAACTAGGCCACCTAATACGACTGAGAGCACGCCGTTTAAGCCATAAGCAACGTCTGCGAAACGGGCCATCACTAAAGTTATTATTAACTGGGCAACGACAAGTCGTTTTACACCGCTCAGGCCTTGTACGTTTTTCACAAAGTCACCTTAATCTTCGGCGCGGATTATAGAGGAATCGCACCAAAGACGCAACGATTTGCTACCAAATTTAACTTGACAGAAATTGACACTAATTTATAGTATGGACTACGAACGCAGACGCGATACCGGGGTGAGAGAGGATAGTGCATGAAAAATCGTGTTGTAATTACAGGCATGGGGATAACCTCATCTATCGGTAACGGCTTATCAGACTTCTGGCAAGCAGCCTCCCAAGGTGAGTGTGGTATTCAGAAAATCCAATCCTATGACCCGTCTTGCTATACAACTCAGATTGCCGCTGAAATTCGTAATTTACCACTTGATCATCTGCCCGAATTCGACAAACCAAAGCGCTATCCTCGTGTAGCCCAATATGCTTTGTACTGCGCGCACGCAGCCATTACACAATCCGGCCTGAGTAAAGATGAGTTATCAAATGCAGCCACTTATATCGGTACAAGTTTAGGTGGCGCACCTGAGCTTGAAGGCGCTTACAAAACTTTTTATGCAGAAGGCTGGAGAAAAATACCTGCTCTGACAGTGATTCGCGGTATGCCTAATTCTGTAGCCAATCATGTCGCGATTGCTTTTGGACTCGGCGGGCCAAATTCCACCATTTCTAACGCTTGTGTTTCTTCTGCTGAAGCAATTGGCAATGCTTATCAACAAATCGCTTCTGGTAGATTAAGCGTCGCTTTATGCGGTGGCACAGAGTCTCTCGTTTGGGAAACTATTATGGCAGCTTGGTGTAAATTACGCGTGATGTCAACACGCAATGAAACACCTCAACAAGCCTGTCGTCCATTCGATAAAACACGAGACGGAATGGTTATGGCAGATGGGGCTGGGCTGCTTATTCTAGAAGACTATGAGCATGCAAAAGCACGTGGAGCTAAAATTTATGCGGAAATTTTAGGTTTTGGTGCAAGCTGTGATGCTTATCATGTGACAGCCCCGCACAGCGCAGGACAAGCACGAGCGATCGCATCAGCTTTAGATGACGCACGTGTTTCAGTCAATGATATCCAATATATCAGTGCCCACGGAACAGGAACTCTGTTGAATGATCTAACAGAAACAGAAACGATCAAGCAAGTCTTTGGGCAACGCGCTTATGATATTCCGATCACAGCACAAAAATCCATGACAGGCCATCCGATTGGTGCTGCAGGAGCCATGGAAATTATTGCGACGGTACTCAGTATGCAACATGAAATATTACTACCTACCATCAATCTGGAAACACCCGACGAACAGTGCGACCTTGACTATGTCCCGAATCATGCACGACCTGTCGCCGTAGACATTGCTTTGTCTAATCACTTTGCTTTCGGTGGCGCAAATGCCGCAATTGTTTTAAGAAAATTTTAATGAGATTCCCCCATGAATACGTCCCTCGATGAAATCGCAAAACTTATCCACGGCCAAGTTATAGGTGATGGGAAGACAAAAATTTTCGCACTTTCGCCTATTGATGACATCGCCGTTAACGCGCTCATTTTTGCAGAGGGTGATGATAATATTTTACGTGCTGAGAACTCTCCTGCAGCAGCAGTCATTGTCAGCAAACCACACCCTGGGTTGACTAAGCCTATCATTCAAGTACCCAACCCTTTTCACGCTTTTATCCAGTTACTCAGTCACTTTTATCCACCCAAAATGCCTGAAATCGGCGTTCATCCAACTGCAGTCATTGCGTCAGATGTCGTACTTGGGAAAGACGTCTCTATTGGCCCTTATGTCATCATTAACAGCCAGAGCGAAATCGGCGATCATAGCGTCATCAAAGGACACGTGCATATCGGACACAACGTCAGCATTGGTAAAAATACAATGATTCATCCACACGTCTGTGTCTACGACAATTGCCAAATCGGCGATCATGTCACTATTCATGCCTCGACAGTCATCGGCTCGGATGGTTTTGGCTACACACTCGCCGATGGACAACATATGAAAGTCCCTCATGTGGGGCACGTTATCATCGCAGATCACGTTGAAATTGGAGCAAACACTGTCATCGATCGTGCGACAATTGGCGCAACAATCATTGGTGAAGGCACTAAAATAGATAACCTGGTTCAAATCGCACACTCCGTAAAACTAGGGAAACATAACATTTTATGCGCATTTACGGGCATTGCGGGCAGCGCAACCAGTGGAGATCACGTCATTTTTGCAGCAAATGTGGGTGTGAGTGATCACGTCACTATCGATGATGGTGTCATTCTAGGTGCTCGTGCAGGAGTCCCTCCTAAAAAACATTTGCGACAAGGTAATATTTACTTAGGGAATCCAGCAAGACCTCGTGATAAAGCGATCGAGCAAGAGCTAGCCACAACCCGTATTCCTATGATGCGCAAAAACATAAAACAGCTAAATGATAAAGTGAACCAATTATTCGCACGTCTTGAGACTGCCAAAGAGGAATGAATTTATGTCGTACATTTCTCAAGGCAGCGGATCTTGTCCGTTGGTTTTAGTGGATGGTTCTTCTTATTTTTTTCGTGCGTTTCACGCCCTTCCTCCACTCACGAATACTAAAGGTCAGCCCACAGGTGCAATTTACGGCGTCATAAATATGATAAAACGCCTTATCAAAACCTATCAACCAACGCAACTTATTGTTATTTTTGATGCACCGGGAAAAACATTTCGAGACGAATGGTATCCTGAATATAAAGCACATCGACCACCGACCCCGCCAGATCTTAGTTCTCAATTTGATCCACTCGTCACAGTTTTAAAAGCCATGGGGATTCCTGTTTTAAGTATTGAAGGCGTTGAAGCCGACGATGTGATTGGTACACTTGCGTATGAGGCACTAAGACAAGACTTGCCGGTACTTATTTCTACAAGTGATAAAGACATGGCACAATTAGTCAATACGCGGGTTAGTCTCGTCAACACAATGACCGATCAACATTATGACAGTGCCGGTGTTTATGAAAAATTTGGTGTCCAACCTCAACAAATGATCGATTACTTAACCCTAGTGGGTGATACCTCAGACAATATTCCTGGTGTCCCAAAATGCGGGCCTAAGACAGCAGTCAAGTGGCTTACAGAATATCAAACACTAGATAACCTC
The DNA here is from genome assembly GCA_964471225.1 of uncultured Legionella sp. Taxonomy (GTDB): domain Bacteria; phylum Pseudomonadota; class Gammaproteobacteria; order Legionellales; family Legionellaceae; genus JAGVJT01. The sequence continues at coordinate 9,164 of CAYYEZ010000042.1, forward strand.
ATTAAGCATGCTGATGCTATCACAGGGAAAGTAGGAGAGTCGTTGCGTCATACCATCCCCGCACTTGAGCTTTCCAAACGACTTGTCACTATTCGCACTGACTTAACACTACCTATTAAATTAGAAAAATTACAATTACAACCAATGAATTACATCACATTGGTTGAGATGGCAAAAGAGTTAGAATTTAAAACTTGGCTAAAAGAGTGGTCCCAAGGCGAATCAACACAAAGTTCACTACCTCAAGTCCTAACTCATATTATTGAAAAAATTGAAACACTACCTGTTGTCTTAGCACCATGGTTCAATGAACAACATACCTTGTTTTGTTTTTACTTCGTGACAAGAGACGATCAAACCGATCTCTTTTTTTGTGCCAACCAAGATCAAACATTCGGTATCACACTCACACCAGAATCATTCGTTCATTTTAAATCCATTTTTGAAAACCCAAATATTAAAAAATTAGGGTTTAATCTGAAGAAAACAAATCATTTGCTACATCAACATGAAATTAAACTAGACACACACTTTGAAGATGTGATGCTAGAGGCTTACGTCATTAACAGTACACTGAAAAATACCGAACTTTCGGTACTATTTAAAACTTATCTATCGCGAGAGGATATTCAACCCGAAGACACACCTCGTGAGTTGCTTGCCTTACATCAACAACTGCAATCAAAACTTGATCCAGCAGCAAAGGCTATCTTGACGACGATCGAATATCCGTTGCTTTGTATTCTAGCTGAAATGGAACAACACGGTGTATGCCTTGATCTCAAGCAATTAGATGCACAAGGTGTTCGATTAACTCAAAGTATTCGCATACTAGAAGACGAAGCTTACGCTCTCGCCGGTCATTCTTTTAATTTAAACTCTCCAAAACAATTATTAGAAATTTTATATCAAGAGCAAAATCTGCCTATCCTTGCAAAAACACCGACAGGACAAGCTTCCACAAGCGAGCCTGTTCTACAAGAGCTCGCTTATCTTTATCGCTTACCCGCTGTCATTTTAGAGTATCGAAGCTTAAATAAATTAGTCTCGACCTATATCGACGCTTTACCTAAGCGGATTAATCCGAAAACACAGCGCATTCATACCTCTTATAATCAAGCCGTGACAGCGACCGGTCGACTTTCATCGACTGATCCTAACTTACAAAATATCCCTGTACGACATTCCGAAGGACGCTTAATACGCAAGGCTTTTGTTGCCCCGCCAGAACACGTCATTTTAAGCGCCGACTACTCACAGATTGAACTCAGGATTATGGCGCATTTGTCTGACGATCACACTTTACGACAAGCATTTTTAAAAGATCTAGATGTTCACACCGCAACGGCTAGTGAAATTTTTCATGTCCCGCTAAATGAAGTCACAGCTGAGCAACGTCGGCGTGCAAAAGCTGTTAATTTCGGGCTAATTTATGGGATGTCTTCTTTTGGTTTATCAAAACAACTCGGAGTTGATCGCCAAACGGCTCAAAAATATATCAATCTTTATTTTGAGAGATATCCTGGTGTTTTAAAGTTTATGCAAACCTCGCGAGAAAATGCTCGCCTTCATGGTTTTGTTGAGACGTTACTGGGCAGAAAGCTCTACATTCCAGATATTCTTTCTCACAATAAAATCAGACAAAAGGCAGCTGAACGCATCGCTATTAACGCGCCACTTCAAGGCACCGCTGCAGATATTATTAAAAAAGCGATGATAGATGTAAACACTTGGCTTGATACCGAGCCTCGTATTCAAATGATTATGCAAGTCCACGATGAACTCGTCTTTGAAGTGCATGAAACTGTCGTTGATATTGCGAAACAAATGATCCCTTCGTTAATGGAAAAAACTGTGATGCTCACTGTGCCCATCAAAGCATCCGTCGGCGTCGGTAGTAATTGGGATGAGGCGCATTAGCGATAAGCAGACTTTATTCGTCAAAAGCATACAGCCGTTCATAACATTTCGCCGTTTCTTCTAATGCATGGCGAAGAGCGAGCGTGCGACTCATTTGCCCCATACTTAAACGCTTAGCCTCATTACTGAAAATCTCGCACAGAGCCTGAGTAAGCTCGGAAACAGAGTGAGGTTCAAATAGATAACCATTCACACCAACCGACACAAGCTCAGGAAGCGCCATCGCGCGAGCAACAACCATCGGTAAACCTGAAGCAAGCGCCTCAAGCCCCACAATACTTTGTAATTCGGCAAGCCCCGTATGTACAAAACAATCTGCCAAGCCATAAATCAATGGATACTCATTATCTTCTAAGTATCCAGTGAAAGTGACATGCTCAACCAAACGATGATCTCGCACCCATTTTCGTAATAAAAACCCCTCTGCTCCGCGCCCTGTAAGCACAAAATGGACGTCATGTGTTTCTCGAAGCTGCCGAAACGCCTCTAAAGCTATCGGTAGATTTTTTTCCTTGTCTAATCGTCCTGTATAAAGCAAAACGGGCTTTTCTGGTAGATTAAAACGCTTTTTTAATCTACTTGCGTCTTGGTTTGGTCTAAATATATCTAAATCTACGCCACAAGAAATAACTTCGACTGATTTTTCAAAACCGACCGCTCTTAAAAGTTTTTTTGCTGTGGCGGTGGGTGTCGTGACCACATCAACTTCTCGTAACATTTCTAAGACCCATCGCCAACAATATTCAGCAAATTTTGGCGCACACCATTGAGGTAGGCGTGTATAATGAAAGAAATTTTCCGGCATAAAATGATTTGTCGCTATCATACGAATACCGAGCTTCAAGCCCACTTGATAGCAAATTTTACCCAAAAAGAATTTGCCTTGTAGATGAATAATATCCGGATTAAACGACACAATCGCACCGACAACTGATTTTGTGATACCCAATGGCCAACTCACCCTAAAATGCGCATAACCAGGCGCCGGCCAGGAGCGAACCTCGTAGAGTTTCACTCCTTCATAATATCCGTAGCCTTGTTTTAGGCTTTTAGAAGGACAAACCACCAAAACATCGTGACCACGCTTTTGAAGTGATAGCGCCAAACGATGTGTAAAGTAAGCACCCCCATTTAGATCCGGTGGGTAGCTATCAAGTACGATTAAAATTTTCATAACGAGACAAGATAGCAAAAATCACTTTGATCATCAATGAATCATTGAAATTATTAATAAGTCTTGTTGATCCTAAAAAGATCTACTGCTATGATCGCCGCATGATGACGCCTGAATTACCCATTAAAATTCTCGGCATTGGCCGATACCTACCTCGAACTCAAGTACTCTCAACAAAACTAGATGACGATCTCGGGCTGCCTGAAGGAAGTGTTGAAAAAAAATCGGGGCTATTTTCCAGATATTTTTCAGCACATGATGAGACGACCTCTTATATGGCGAGTCGTGCAGCCCTAGCTGCTATTGAACACGCGAATGTCTCTCTTTCAAGTATTGACCTCATTATCGCTGCATGTGGCGTCGGAGAGCAATTACTCCCTTGTACAGCCGCGTTGGTGCAACGACAGCTTGGACTTGAGCATTCTGGGATTGCTTGCTTTGATGTGAATAGCACTTGCTTAAGTTTTATCACGGCCTTGGATATTGCAGCACACTTGCTCACACATCAACGCTTTAATCGCGCGCTGATTGTCTCCAGCGAGCGTCCTTCTGTTGGTTTAAACTGGAACGACCTAGAATCATCTACAATTTTTGGAGACGGTGCTGCAGCCTGTATCGTTGAAAACAGTAAAGATCATGGGCGAATTCTAGCTTTCCACATGGAGACTTACAGCATAGGAGCAGATTATTGCCGTGTCGAAGCAGGAGGAACAAGCCATGCCCCAGCAAGTGACTACGATAAAACGCTGGGTCTTTTTAAGATGGATGGCAAAAAGGTATTCAGACTAGCCAGTCAAATGATTGGGGATATGCAGCAAACGTTACTACGCAAAGCTAACATTGGACTTGATGAAATTGATTGGGTTGTCCCACATCAAGCAAGCCAACTCGCTATGAACCATATTCGAAAACGATTGGGGATTGCTCCGGAGAAATTTGTTGATATTTTCAAAACTCATGGTAACCAAATGGCAGCCTCTATCCCCACTGTATTGCATTACTTGATTCATCATCAAGGCCTCAAGCAAGGTCAACGTATCTATTTGCTGGGCACAGGAGCTGGTATCTCGGCAGCAGGAATGATCTTGGAGTATTGAGCGTGACTACTGTTATTACCGGAGCAACAGGTTGTCTCGGCATGAGCTTGACCCAAAGACTACTTCAAGAAGGTCATGAAGTCATCGCCTTGGGACGAAATCTTGAGCACGGCGCAAAACTAGAACAATTTGGAGCCACTTTTATTGCTTGCGATATTACCTCTCAAGAGCCTCTTAAAACTATCTGTCAACCAGCCAAACTTATCTTTCACTGCGCAGCACTTTCAAGTACTTGGGGAAAAAAGAATGATTTTTATCAAGCCAATGTCATTGGAACACAACATGTCATTGAGGCAACACCCTCTGGCGCAAAACTTATTTATGTTTCAACGCCAAGCATCTACTTTGATTTTACCGAAAAACATCAAATTAAAGAAAATAGCATCCTGCCCAGGCACATGGTCAATGACTATGCCACAACAAAATTTCTAGCAGAAAAACTCATTGATCATGCTTGGCAAGAAAAAAATCTTCCCGTCATTACATTACGCCCTAGAGGTATTTTTGGACCTTATGACAAAAGTATATTTCCAAAAATATTATCGCTCGAAAAAAATGGCACACTCCCTATCATTGGTTCAGGGCAGCAAGTAGTAGATATTACCTACGTAGATAATGTCGTTGAAGCATTAATATTAGCAAGCCAAGCGAGTACAGATTGCTACGGCAAAAAATATAACATTACAAACGACGAACCCATGACATTTTTAAATATTATCGCCATGTTATATCGACTCATGGATAAGCCTCTCGAATGTAAGCATTACTCTTATAAAACGGCGCTTCATACAGCACGCTTAATCGAAATAGCATACCGATTTTTCCATCTTAAACGTGCACCTAAACTCACAAAATATTCTGTTGGTGTGTGCGCGCTTGGGCAAACACTTAATATTGATGCGGCGAAAAACGAACTCGGCTATCGTCCGATCTGCGCTATTGAAAAAGGATTACAACATTTTATCGATTGGTACTCCAATGATTACTTATCAACTTTTTGAAGTTGGGCATTGCCTGCATTGCGAACGCATGACACTTCAGACCGGAAAATTGAAACTCGTGCAATATCCTGCTTTGTGTGCACTCATTCATCATCCAAAATATGGTTATATCTTATTTGACACCGGATACAGTGAGCGATTTCAAGAGGCAACCCAACATTTTCCTGAATCACTTTACCGTTTTTTGACCCCCGTCACTGTCCATCAGCCACTTCGAGCGCAGTTACTTAATATCAATATTAAACCAGAGCAAATTAATTATATTATTGTTTCACATTTTCATGCCGACCATATTGGTGGTTCGCATGACTTTCCTCGTGCAACATTTATCGTCCACACACAAGCGCTTGAAGATATCGAGCAAAAAAAAGGATTGAAAGCACTACTCGCCGGTTTTTTACCTGCGTTACTCCCTGACAACTTCAAAAAACGTACTCGTGCTCTTTATCAACACACCACACTCCCGAAAAAACTTATGCCGTTTACGAAAGGTTTTGACATTTTTGGAGATCAAACACTTTTCGCCGTTCCTTTACCAGGACATGCCAAAGGACAGATTGGTCTTTATGTTGAAGCAAAGCAGCCTGTATTTTTTATTGCAGACAGTTGTTGGCATCAAGAAACTTTTCAGTCTCTTATTTTACCCAGCAAACTCACACATCTTATTCTGGATGATAAAAAAGCCTATTATGAAACCATTAAAAAATTACACCAACTTCATCAGCATGACCCCATGCTAGACATCATTCCCTCACATTGTCAGCAAGCACGACAAAAGATTTTCACATCATGTTAATACGTATCTTATATCATTACTTTAAAACATGTTATTTTCAAAAGCGCATTCAAAATAAAGCGCAACTCGAGCGACATCAGAAAAAACAATTTCAACGACTGATCAACACAACGCTAAAGTACTCACCATTTTATACACCGTATCTCAATCAGCCTCTCGAAAAATGGCCCATCATTGATAAAAAAATAATGATGAGACATTTTGACGACATTAATACAAAAAATATCAAAGCCCAAGATGCGATGAATTTAGCGCTCGAAGCTGAGCGAACTCGAGATTTCTCACCCATGATAGGCGATATTAGCGTCGGCCTATCTTCCGGAACGTCTGGAAATCGAGGATTATTTTTAACCAGCCCGAAAGAGCGTGATGCATGGGTCGGTGCAATATTGGCCAAAGTCATGCCGAGTGGTCTCTTTTCTAAAGAAAAAATTGCATTTTTCTTAAGAGCAAACAATCCGCTTTATACAACGCTGAATAGAAGTAAAACGATCCAATTTCATTTTTTTGACCTGTGCGAAAATTTCAACACACATCTTCAAACACTCAATAGACTACAACCCAGTATTATTTCTGCTCCCGCTAGTGTACTGATGCAGCTCTTAACAGAAAAATCGAAACTGCATCTTTCTTTAAAAAAAATTATTTCTGTCGCTGAAGTTCTAGATAAAATCGAAGAAAAAAAACTCTCAGCAGCTTTTGGTTGTCCTGTATCACAAATCTATCAATGCACAGAAGGATTTTTGGGCGCAAGCGATAAGCGTACAAACGAGATCACTTTAAATGAAGACAACCTCATTATTGAAAAAGAATGGATAGATGAGCGCCGTTTTATTCCTATAATCACTGATCTACAACGACACACACAACCCATCATTCGTTATCGGCTAGATGATATTCTAGTCATGAAATCAGGAAATCATCTCTACACGGTATTATCTGCCATTGAAGGTCGTTTAGGTGATATTTGTTATGGTATACATGAAAATAAAAGAGTACCGATTTTTTCGGATATTCTTTGTCAACGTATGTCAAGCAGTGGTATTGATTTTGATGATTATGTCATTTGTCAGGAAGAGTTAAACCATTTTAGTATTCAAATGACGCCCGAGCCTCATGATAAAACACGTTTAATTCAGCATTTAAATGAATTGTTTCTTCAATTAAAATGCAACATACCCAAATGGTCTTGGATACCTTTTGAAAATAGGCCTCTGACAACAAAACGTAGACGCGTTATTTGTCTTCTAAAAAGACGTGACACCCTGCTCTCCTGCCACAAGGACCACATCTGCTCGACGTTTGATAAATAATCCACTGTCAACCACACCTGTGATTTGCTTCAGATTTTCCTCCATCTCGAGTGGAGAAGTTAAATCCAGATCGTACACATCTAAAATAATGTTATCATTATCAGTCACATATCCTTCACGATACATCGGCGTGCCTCCCAATTTGACCAGTTCACGTCCGACAAGACTTCTCGCCATAGGTAAAACCTCTACCGCGACAGGAAAAACACCCAGTCTTTCGACATACTTCGCGTCATCAACAATACAAATAAAACGATTGGCCGCAACCGCAAGTATCTTCTCACGCGTTAATGCTCCGCCGCCACCTTTAATCATCATACGCGACGCGGTGACTTCATCCGCACCATCAATATAAAGATCGACTGTACCCACAGCCAGCAAATCGTAAAGAGGAATCCCGTGCTCTCGTAACGCGTTCGCTGTTCTCAAAGAGCTTGCCACACACCCTTGAAGTTTATGCTTTACTTGAGACAAGATTTCTATCAAACACTGAACAGTAGAGCCCGTGCCAATCCCAACAATTGAGTCATCCTCAATATGTTCAAGTGCTGCATGCGCAACTTTTATCTTTAACCGCTCTGTTGAAGTCATGTGAGAGTCTCTTACAAAAAAAAAGCAACGACAAGCGTTGCTTTTCAAATTTATTTCAGGACTTAAGAAAAATTATACTGAACACCAAACAATACAGAGTTAATCGTTGGGTTATTCAAGCTTAAATTCACACCACCAATCCGAACCGCTCCAGAAGTGAGGTCCATATTACCACCTGATGAGAGTGTTCCGCCAAAAGCATGCATCCATGAAGCGGTAACAGACCAATCTTCACTATAATGATAAGCTCCACCCAATTTGATTTCAGGCATCACCTGACCAACATTGGTATTGATTGTCTGAGTAGCCCCTTTTACAAAATTTTGTTGACGATTGTTTCCTGTCAACACCGCATTTGAACTTACACTGATTCTTGAGCGCATATTTTCAAGTAACGCACCTGCTTTGAAAAAGAGATCATATTTAGGTCTAACATAACTAATTCCGCCTAACAAATCCAAACCATACTGATCAAAGCTGCCACTAAATATGGGTTGATCCAATTTTATTTGTGCACCGTTGTAATGAATAATCGGATTTACCGCAATGTGATCGTTATAAATCAATCCACCCTCAAAACTTAATGCAAACTTTTCAGAGATCTGACGCATCAATCCTGCAGCCAAACGACCACCCCAGCCTTGATTTTGAATATCTGAAGTAATTGTTGCATTAGTTAGCCTCATACTCATGCCTTCTACTTGAGGCCACGAATAGGCAGCTTCACCAAGTATAAACGGCTTTAAATTGTAAGACTCAACAGGCCCCATATCGCCCGCATAAGAAGCTGCACACGCTAAAAGCATGCTAGACAGTAATACTTTATTCCGCATAGATGTCTCCATTATTATTATTATTATTCAACCATATCAGTCCAATATATGATTGCCTTTTGTAAATTAATCAACACCAGCCGGATCAATCTGATTGGATCTCCTACCAGTATGACCTGGTCTTTTTAGATTGTCCATAGGTTCTTAAAATTATCTTGACATAGATAAATTGATTTTAAATTAACCTAACTCCCTGTAGCCACCATTCCATGACTACCCTCGTTCAACTTTGAGGTAACCGCTCCTTCAATATTAAGGGTATTAGGCAAACGATAAAGGATAGGTTGCTGATATTTTCGGCGTTTATCCGTCAACTCGACCTGGACCGTTGGTTCTATGGATAGTTTATCTGGCATGAAAATTCCTACTAAGTATTCATATTATCAATATCAGTGCTCATAATGTACTAATTAGGCAAAGTAATCGCAATAGGAACACTGGTTGTGCTGCAAGTCGCGTTATTATTATCACACGTTGTATTTGACCAAGAGGCGTTAGAGGATACCAATGTGCCATTGCAATTGATTTCACCAATTGTAGGGGATAGATTCAATGGCAAGGTCATCGAACAGCCGCAAACATTACTATAAAAATTGAACATTGATGTACTAGTAATGTGGTATGTATGCCCAGGCCGAAGTACCAGCATCCCTGTTGCCGAAGGACTATTACAAGGACCAGGATTGCACTCGGTCTGTCCCGTCAAAGCATCGTGCAAAAGAGAAGAAGGGCTCACCGTACAGTCCGAGCCGGTTGGATCTGTGATAAACACAAAATCACCAGAAGCACCGAGTCCTTTCCTAATCATAAAATTCGCCCACGAACATGACCAAAATGACGTGAATATCAAAACTAAAATATATTTCTTCACGAGGAAGGTCCCTCTATTACTGCACAAGAATTTTATGCTACAGGAGGAATAAAATATAGACAATGCATCTGTCCAAATTAAGTAATAAAAATAATCACTCTCTCTTGTTTATTCATAACACAACTGATAAAGTAGATTTTTTGTTCACTTTGTTTATAAGGTATAATTATATGGGCAGCACACAGCAAGCATTCCCATCTACGATGTTTGCAAAAACATTCGCGGAGGATAAACAGCAGTTTTTTAGCTATCAGAAAACGTCGGCATTAGCTAAAAAAAACCTTAAAGAGATCGCACAACGTGCTCGTTCGCACGACTATGGATTTTTATCGACACAACGTTTCCCAATAGAAGAAGAGTTCCGTCATTTATATCGCGTCCTCAATGACGAAGAAAGGACGCAAGAAAAGGACACTTGGCTGTATTGCTACTACTGCTGCATTATGCTGTCTGAGTATTATAAAGCGCATCAATACAACAGTCCCGAAAAATATGCTGAGTACTTAAAAACTGCGGAAACTATCGAGCACTATTACACAACAGGCGCCTTCCCTAAAGAAAAGTTACGCACGTGGAAAGAGCATTTAAAAGCTGATATCGATGATTTGCTTTCTACCCCATTTCACCTGTCAAAACTGAGAGGTTGGCTTGGATTTTCTAACGCTTATCGTATCGCGTTTACATTTTCACGTCTCACTGATCAAGAATTTTTTCTGACACTGAACAAATATGCGAATTTTTTGAATAACAACTTACATATTCCTTTTGATCTTGACGAAATGAATCGAAAGATTAATGCGCCAACGGCAACCTTTCGAGCGCTCAGTGTCGGTCTCTTTGCCTCTCGTTTTTTGATAAATCTAAGTCTTGTCATTAAACATACGTTGTTTCCAACTGACGGTGAGAGCACTATTCCGGCATCAGCACGATTTTATCAAGAGATCAAAAAACGTTATCCGCAACTTCTCAATGATTTGGTTTGGGCAACGATTAATGCACTGACAAATTATGCGGATTTTTTTAAAATTCCAGCCCCTATCGCCACTGGATTACTGATCACAGGTTTAAGCTTTGACTTTGCACTTTTGGTCTATCGATTGAAGGATGCTGAAAGAGATCACCGAAATAAACTTTCACAGTATATGCAAGAAAAACAACTCATACAATCTCGCTTGCACCAATTACTCAAGAGCAAAACCGCAACTAAAAAAGAACTCTTGATCTTGCAACAACGATTAGCTTGTATCGACGCACAAATAGATGAACAGCGACTTAAGTTTTATGTTTTACAAAATAATTTTTATGCAAACTTAGCCGCTGCAACCTTGATTGTGTCTGGATTTACACTTTCAATGCTTGTCGCAGCACCTGCCGCAGTCGGTGCCTGTTATCTTCTGATTGTGATTGGTACAGCACTTTATATCTCGGCTGACCAGTACAGCGAATATCGTGAAAAATCACTAAGACAAGAGCGTATCATTTTGAATGGTCAGACAAAAGGACTGACAGAAGCCAAACAAGACACCGCATTAGCTTGGAACAACTTTGCAACATCAATGATCAAAAATACTGTTGTACCACTTTTGATTATGGGTACTTTGGCGTTTAGCTGGCAGGCCGCACTGGTCTTATTAGTACTTTTTGTTACGCATGAATATGCCTCTAAGTACAAAAAGACAGATGCAGCTTATAAAGCACAAACACTATTCACAGTAAGAGAAAAAACATCAGCAGAAGATAAAATGGCCTTGAAACAAGAATCATCAAACCATCCTCAACCGTCATCGCTCGTCTGCATGCCCGCTTAAAAATATTTGCCCATCCAGTGTAGTTTAAAAACACAAAAGATGGGCAGTTTAAAAATCACATCAAAATCAATAAAGTTACTGTATTTTCATATTTTTCTCTTTATACTGAAGGCAAGGGAAAAACGGAGAATAGGGAATGGCTACTCAAGAGTTTTTGGAAGAATACACCCGTCGATACGCAGATAATAAAGCAGAAGAGCTTAGTCTCACTGAATACTTAGACCTTTGTAAAACAGATCCATCCGCTTATGCAAATCCGGCGGAACGACTACTTATGGCTATTGGTGAGCCAGAAATGCTTGACACTCGCCATGACCCAATTTTGTCACGTATTTTCTCAAATAAAATTATTCCGCGTTATGAAGTATTCAAAGAATTTTATGGCATGGAAGAAGCAATCGAGCAAATTGTTGGATTTTTAAAACACTCGGCTCAAGGTTTAGAGGAAACTAAGCAAGTACTTTATCTGCTTGGTCCTGTTGGCGGTGGTAAATCCTCTCTTGCAGAGAAACTCAAAGAACTCATGCAAAAAGTTCCTTTTTATGCCATTAAAGGGTCACCTGTTTTTGATTCTCCGTTGTCTTTGTTTAATTACGAAGAAGACGCATCTTTACTTTTTGAAGAGTATGGCATTGCCCCGCGCTACCTTAGATACATCCTTTCTCCTTGGGCCGCAAAACGTCTAGAAGAATATAACGGAGATATTAACCAGTTTCGCGTTGTCAAAGTTAAACCCTCAAAACTAAAGCAAATTGCGCTGGCAAAAACAGAGCCTGGCGACGAAAACAACCAAGATATCTCGTCATTGGTCGGTAAAATTGATATCAGAAAATTAGAAGAATTTTCTCAAGATGATCCCGATGCCTATAGCTACTCTGGTGGACTATGTCGTGCAAACCGAGGTTTATTAGAGTTTGTGGAAATGTTTAAAGCACCTATTAAGGTACTGCATCCGCTGCTTACTGCGACACAGGAAGGAAACTACAACGCAACCGAAGGACTCTCTTCGATTCCTTTCGAAGGAATTATTCTTGCTCACTCGAACGAGTCTGAATGGCAAGCTTTCCGTAACAACAAAAACAATGAAGCTTTTATCGATAGAATTAATATCGTTAAAGTACCCTACTGCTTGCGCGTCAGTGAAGAGTTAAAAATCTATCAAAAACTCATCGACAATAGCTCATTGAACAAAGCGCCTTGTGCACCTGGCACATTAGATATGCTGGCACAATTTGCCGTGCTCACTCGTCTTAAAGAGCCACAAAATTCGAGCATTTACTCGAAACTACGTGTATATAACGGAGAAAGCCTTAAAGACACGGATCCTAAAGCAAAGTCGTATCAAGAATATCGAGATACAGCAGGCGTTGATGAAGGGATGAATGGTATTTCAACACGCTTTGCTTTCAAAATTCTCTCTAAAGTCTTCAACTTTGATTTGGGTGAGGTCGCTGCGAACCCTGTGCATTTGCTTTACGTGCTCGAGCGACAAATTGAACAAGAGCAACTACCGCAAGAAGTACACGATAAATATTTAAATTTTATCAAAGAATTTCTCTCGCCCAAATATGTTGAGTTTATTGGCAAAGAAATTCAAACAGCCTATCTTGAGTCTTACTCAGAATATGGTCAAAATATTTTCGATAGATATATTACTTACGCAGACTTCTGGATTCAAGATCAAGATTATCGTGATCCAGATACAGGAGAAATCTTCGATCGCGCAGCACTCAATGCTGATCTAGAAAAAATAGAAAAACCCGCCGGCATATCTAATCCCAAAGACTTCCGAAATGAAGTCGTAAATTTTGTATTACGTGCGCGTGCGAATAATAATGGTAAAAATCCGCGTTGGAATAGTTACGAAAAACTCAAAACAGTCATCGAGAAGAAAATGTTTACCAACACGGAAGACTTACTGCCTGTCATCTCATTTAATGCAAAATCTTCAGAAGAGGATAAGAAAAAACATGCTGAATTCATTGCACGCATGATGGAAAAGGGTTACACCGCAAAACAAGTTCGACTGCTTTGCGAGTGGTACTTACGCGTTCGAAAATCGCAATAAAAATAAAGGTTCCCTATGAGCCAGGTGATTGATAGACGCCTTAATGCGGGCAAAAAAAGTACCGTAAATCGACAACGCTTTTTACGTCGATATAAAAATCAAATCAAAGAAGCTGTTTCCAATGCCATTGGGAAGCGAAGCATCACTGAAATCGACAAAGGAGAGAAAGTCACAATTCCCTCAAAAGATCTCAGTGAGCCTCGCTTTACTCGTGGCCAAGGAGGACATACTGAGCGTGTCCTCCCAGGAAATAACGAATATTTGGCGGGAGATAAAATCAAACGCAATGATGGCGAAGGCCAAGGCTCTGGCAGCGGCGGAAAAGCAAGTAACAGTGGTGAGGGTTCAGATGAGTTTTCTTTTGATCTCTCTCGTGAGGAGTTCTTGGAGATTTATTTTGACGAACTCGAGCTTCCCGATTTAGTTAAAAAAGAGCTCGCTCAAATCAATACGTTTAAAACTGTTCGTGCTGGTGTAACGACTAGCGGCATGCCTACAAATCTAAACATCATCCGCTCAATGCGACAAGCCGTCAGTCGACGCATTGCGGTGACATCACCATATAAACGAGATCTAAAAAAAGCAACGCAAGCACTCGAAGAGCTCAACGCCACACCTGTTCCTGATGAAATAGAGCGCTTGCGTTTACAGGCACTCATTGCAACGCTTATGAAAAAAATTAATGCAGCGCCGTTTATCGATACGATCGATTTACGTTACAACAACCGCACACGAATACCAGCACCCTCGACACAAGCAGTGATGTTTTGCATCATGGACGTGTCAGGCTCTATGGATGAAACAAAAAAAGAAATTGCGAAGCGATTTTTCATTTTGCTTTATTTATTTTTGACAAAAAATTACAACAAAATTGAATTAGTTTTTATTCGACACCATACCTCCGCTAAAGAGGTCAATGAGGAAGATTTTTTCTACTCCAGAGAAACCGGGGGCACAGTTGTTTCAAGCGCACTGGAGTTAATGCATCAGATTATCTCTAAACGCTATCCGCCAGCCGCTTGGAATATTTACGCAGCACAAGCGTCCGACGGAGACAACTGGAATGCAGACTCACCTTATTGCCTGGAAATTCTGCAAAATAAACTGATTCCAATGCTACAGTACTTCGCTTATATCGAAATCATGCCCAGACATCATCAAAGTCTTTGGGAAATGTATCAACAATTAGCGAAACAATTCCCTCAGTTCGCCATGGAAAACATTGATACCGTTGCAGACATCTATCCTGTTTTTAGAGCGCTCTTTAAAAGGAAAACTGTATGACAAAAAATAAGCCGCTTTCAGTCGGTGGAGAGTGGACCTTCGAGCTGATTCATGCGTATGACCAAGAAATTTCCCGCATCGCTAAAGATTTTAGATTAGATACCTATCCTAATCAAATTGAAGTCATCTCAGCAGAGCAAATGATAGACTCTTATGCTTCCGTCGGAATGCCTATCGGCTACCATCACTGGTCTTTCGGAAAACATTTTGTGGGTGTCGAGAAAAGCTATCAGCGAGGCGAAATGGGTTTGGCGTATGAATTAGTTATCAATTCCAATCCCTGCATTGCTTATCTTATGGAAGAAAATACCATGCCTATGCAGGCATTAGTCATCGCGCATGCCTGTTATGGTCATAATTCATTTTTTAAAAACAATTATTTATTTAAAATGTGGACCTCAGCGGATGCAATTATCGATTATCTTGTCTTCGCCCGCCATTATATAAGCGAATGCGAAGAGAAGTATGGTATTGACGAAGTAGAGTCTATTTTAGACGCATGCCATGCGTTAATGAACTATGGTGTGGACCGATACAAGCATCCAGCAGGATTATCCTTACAGGAAGAAAAAATTCGTCAGCAAAATCGAGAGGCTTATCTCGAATCGCAAGTTAACGAATTATGGCGAACGATCCCGACACCCAAAAATCGCTCGAACGAACCTCAAAAAGCACGTTATCCAAGCGAGCCACAAGAGAACATCCTTTATTTTATTGAAAAAAACGCTCCTCTTCTCAAGCCTTGGCAGAGAGAAATTGTGCGAATTGTTCGAAAAATAGCGCAATATTTTTATCCCCAAGGTCAGACAAAGGTCATGAATGAGGGCTGGGCCTGTTTCTGGCATTACACTCTCCTGCACGCCCTTTATGACGAAGGTTTGGTCACTGATGAGTTTATGCTAGAGATACTAGCAAGCCACTCTAACGTGATTATGCAACTGCCTTACCACCATCCCTATTATAATGGGATTAATCCGTATGCACTCGGTTATGGCATGATGCAAGATATTAAACGCATTTGTGAGTCACCAACATCGGAAGACAAGCAATGGTTTCCTCATTTGGCAAATACAGACTGGCTTACAACACTAGACGGTGCAATGAGAAACTACAAAGACGAGAGCTTTATTTCACAATACCTTTCACCTAAATTAATGCGCGAAATGAAGTTTTTTCATATTATTGATGATGATCAAAAACCAGAATATCTTGTACACGCGATTCACGATGATAGAGGATATGCACTTATTCGAGATGCGTTATCCAAGCAATATAACCTGGGCTATCTCGAACCAGACATCCAAGTTTTCGCCGTAGATTTGGAGGGCGACCGCTCACTATCACTACATTACACTCAACAAAACCGCGTTCCACTTGGCTCAACAACGGAAGAGGTTTTGAAGCATCTCCACACACTTTGGAAATTTCCTGTGATTTTAAAAACTATAGACATCAATGGAAATGTTATAGCAGAGCACCAGTGTCCTCCAAATGAGACATCAACTACTTAATAAGCCCATCAAAGACGACTCCTCATGAAAAACTTTCTTGTTTTCTTGTTCCAAAATTTTTTCTGCTAAAAATGGCTCAAGAAACTCTCCACCGAATCGATGAGCATGTGTTGGAAAAAGCCTATTAAGAGACATAAGCTCCCAGTATTTAGTAATAAGCGCTTGATCCTCTACCAAATCAACATACTTATTTTGGAGTAACTCTAACCATTTTTCTTGCAATTTTTTAGGGACATTTAACCGTGCGAGGATTAATTCATGCTGACGTTGCTCATGCGTGTCACCCTCGGCTGCGACTACTTTAGACCATGCAGTGTGCAATCCGACCAATAATGATTCATCTTTAAATTCACTCACGATAATTTCTTTGAAATGCTCGAACATGAAGCGCCGTACCTCATTAAAGATGACTTCCCACGTCAAACCAAATAAAGGGTGCCATTTAACTGAGTCATAGGCTCTATCGCGAAAGCCCAATAGACATCCGGGTTTATCAAGTTCCCCATCATCGTAGTACTCATATTTACCTGGTGCACCAATCCGCTCACGTCTCTTCTCATTATTTTTATCTCTTCTAAATTCAGCAAACGACCAAATAAAATGATCAATACGCTCTTCAATCGTAGCATCATCCGTAGCAGGCATATTTTCATCACTCACAGCAATCCAAAGCATGGCAAGTGTGTCTTTATATTGTACAAGTGATTCCCAATACTTCTCATCAGCAAGCCAGGGCCCGGGATGCTCAATGTCCTTAAAAAAACGATAAGCAGTATGCACAGGATTGTTATAATATAGCTTCCGTGCTCGCTCACGATTAGCCTCTGTCAAAGGCAGCTTCTTAAAATCATCCCACTCTAACGGTAGTCGAAAGGACAGTTCGGAAGTACTTAGGCCGCTATGTGGCGCAAACATAGAAAATAAACGAGGTGCTGTATCGCTTGTTACTCTTGAAAAATTGAGGAAGATTGGATTTTCATCATAACGAACTTTGAGTGCGTTTAATAACGAGGCATAGCAAGCATTGACGCCACCGTTTTTTTCGATATGTGGTCCATAATATTCGATTGCTTTTTTTAAGCGTTGTTTTTCTTGGCGTGTTAGTGGTTGTATTGCCGACTCTCTGTCATATGCTAGGGCAGTCAAATTTTCACGACTAGCACTCATCGAACTCAATGCAATCCGAAGTTCATCCTCAAATGCGCCAATCGACCATGTCGGTGTAGACCTACGCACTGAGACATGGACTTGAAGTAACACAAGATTTTTTTCAGTAATCTTGCTTTCTTCTGCCGCTAGAGACTGCAGTTGTTCTAAATAATTTTGAGATTTCTTAATATCGAAATTAGCAGTGTAAATTGTATCTAAAACACTAGCGATCTCTTCAGGATACGCCGTCTTAGCTACGGCGAGAAGGTTTGAATCAGTATACTCATAATTTTCTTCAAGCAAGCCAAAACATTCAAGCGTACCCAACAAATGCTCTGCCCCGATAGGACTGGCGTGCTGACAAACCAAATGAATATAAGCAATTGACTGTGCTGTTAAAGTGTCGTCTTTGTTAAACTTAATCAAGTCATGCTCATATAGAAGATAAACAGCTTCTCGCCCACCGGGGCTGAGGCGCAAAATTCTATCGTCAACAAGTGTTGTCACATACTGCTGTAGCTCTTCGATTGTCATTATTTCGCCCCGCTAAAAACGCAATCCCCAAAGCTTTTTATTTAAATCTATTACTCTCCCTGAAGATATTGCTTCATTTTTTTCATCGCATTCTTTTCCAACTGTCGAACACGTTCAGCAGAAATCTGATATTTGTCTGCCAACGAATGTAGCGTCTCCGCTTTATTATCTAACAGCCAGCGCTGCTTTAGAATCTCTCGACTACGCTCGTCAAGCTTTGCTAATGCTGTATGTAGCTTATCACCTGCGTATTCGTCGTGCTGCGCTTCAGCTAAAATATATGCAGGATCACTTTTAGGATCATCTAAATAGCGCGCGGGAGCAACAGAAGTTTCGACACTGTCATCTTCATCAATATCAAAAGAGGCATCCATGGCATTTAAGCGCTGCTCCATGACCATGACGTCTTTCACAGAAACACCTAAATCCGCGGCCACCGCTTCAATTTCTTCTGAGTTAAACCAACCTAGACGTGTTTTCATTTGACGCAAGTTAAAAAATAACTTTCGTTGCGCTTTGGTTGTTGCGACTTTTACAATACGCCAATTTTTCAAAACAAATTCATTGATCTCGGCTTTAATCCAATGCACTGCAAATGAAGCAAGGCGAACACCAATGCTTGGATCAAATCGCTTCACAGCCTTCATTAAACCAACATTGCCCTCTTGAATAAGATCACCCAGAGCCAACCCATACCCTAAATAACCGCGAGCGACACGTACTACGTAACGTAAATGGGGTAAAACTAGATGACGGGCACTCTCCAAGTCTTCTTCTTTGCGAAGACGTTTAGCATGCAGAAGCTCTTCTTCTGCAGACAACATTGGAATCTGATTTACTCGATGAATGTAAGCTTCTAAACTGCCAATCGGTACACTCATCGCCTGTTGCATCAACAAATTCATGATTCTACCTCAATAAAAAACTTACGCGTTTTGCCCAGATAAAAACCAATTTTTCTCCAAGCACGCGTGAATTCTAACATAAACTAGGGTTTGTTGACAATTAAGGGCGCACTTCGAAAATCAAGAAAGTTTAGTGCAAATTAGATTGGTTTTTAGCCGTGTTATTCATTGTAAACCAATCCTATGGCTCTATTAAAGACAGCTGTCGTTTTACAGAAAGCAGTGCACCGAACAGGCCTAAGAAAATGGCAGCAAGCACAAAGATAGCTACCTCAAAACCAGAGCAAGTCAAAGAGCTATAATGTATATGGTAAAGCGTCATTAACTCATCCAAGACACTCATCAGGCTCGATACAAACAAAGTCACTAAAAGTAATGCTATCAAAGCACCACCTAACCCATACCATAAGCCTGAATACAGAAAAGGGCGAGCAATATAAGCATCGGTAGCGCCAATCAATTTCAAAACTTGAATTTCTTCATGGCGTCGCTCTATAGCTAATCTCAGCGTACTACCGATGATCATAATGACAGCAAATCCTAATAATATCATGAGCGATTTGGCAAGTGCTGATAAAAAACCCAAAATAGCATAAAGTCGGCTAATCCACTGCATATCCAGTTTAACTTGTTCGATATCTTGATAGGTTTTTAGTACTTGAATCAACATTTGAATTTTTTCAGGCGCATCGAGGGTTTCATCAGGTAAAACCTCTATCACAGCAGGGAGAGGATTCGTATCTAAATACATTCCGACATCATTCAATCCCTCCTGCTGCTCCAACGCAGCCAACCCTTCCTGAGGAGAAATCAACGTAGCACTTTCCACACCCTCGGTTTCGCGAACACGCCTTAGTGTCTCATTTTGCAAGAGCTGACTCATCCCTGGTTTCAGATATAACTCAACGTGCTGACCTTGTTGCCAATTCACAGTAAGATTCTTTATATTTAGACTAAGCAACCAAAATAATGCCGGCAAAGTCAATGCTACAGCAATCACCATAAAAGTCATTATCGTTGCTAAGGGCGCATCTTTCCACATCGCAACACTACCCATCAAGGCTTGTCGATGCTGTGCTAAAAAACTCCGTATACTCAAGATAGATGCCCTCCTTTCAACACCAACATTCGATGCTTCATTCGTGCAATCAATGCCAAATCGTGTGTCGCTATTAACACAGCCACGCCAACCTGATTAAATTGCTCAAAAAGCCTCATGATGTCGGCAGACAGTGCGGGATCAAGATTACCAGTAGGTTCATCTGCAATCAGAAGTGCAGGTTTGTGTACGATTGCCCGTGCGATACCAATACGTTGCTGTTCTCCGACAGATAAATGATGCGGTTGCATTTTTTCTTTGGATAAAAGACCAACCATTTCGAGAGAAGCGTGTACTCGCTTGGTGATTGCGGAGCGATCAACGCCCTGTAATCTGAGCGGAATAGCCACATTTTCAAATACCGAACGATCGCTCAGTAGATAAGGAGACTGAAAAGTAATTCCAATGTCTCTACGGTAATGCGCAATCTCTCTCTTTCTAAAAGCCAGGATCGATTGCCCTCTAAACATAATTTGACCGGAGGTTGGGCGATCAAGTAATGCGATAAGCTTGAGTAAAGTGCTTTTACCTGCCCCAGAATGACCCGTCAAAAAAGCCATTTCGTTTGCCTGCAGCGCAAAATCAACCTGACTTAACGCCTCAAATCCTCCTGGATACCGCTTTGTGACTTGTTTAAATTCAATCATCTTGAAATATTGCCTGAACGAACTCCTCCGCATTAAACGGACGAAGATCTTCTATGCCTTCCCCCATCCCAAGGTAAACTAATGGGACACCCATTGTATGTGCAATTGAGAATACAATACCACCTTTTGCAGTACCATCCAATTTTGTCATGACAATACCCGTTAAACCAATAGCTTCGTGAAATTGTCTGGCCTGGTTAAGTGCATTTTGTCCAATACTTGCATCTAAAACAAGTAGAATTTCATGCGGTGCGGCGGCATCTATTTTTTGTATCACTCGCTTTACTTTTTTCAACTCTTCCATCAAATGACTTTGGGTGTGTAAACGTCCTGCTGTATCCGCAATTAAAACATCCATATTTCGCGCTTTAGCTGCCTGAAAAGCGTCATAAAGTACCGATGCACTATCAGCGCCCGTATGCTGAGCAATCACCGCAACATCATTACGATCCCCCCATGCCTGTAGCTGCTCAACGGCGGCAGCACGAAATGTATCCCCAGCGGCAAGCATCACGCGCAACCCTTCTTGTTGATAACGATGCGCAAGTTTGCCTATCGTGGTTGTTTTCCCTGCACCATTAACACCAACCATCAAGATTACACGTGGTTTAGTCGCATCAAGAGTGGGAGCCGGTTTAAATAAACCAATCATTCGCTCTTGTAAGGCATGAAGTATCGTCTCGCCTTCCGTGAGATGATGTGCAACCACATCTTCTTGCAGTTGCTTGAGTAAAAGAGCCGTCGTCTCTACACCAAAATCGGCCATCAATAATTGTGTTTCTAAATCTTCAAGTAATTCACTATCTATTGTGGTTTTTCCGACAAATAATTGTCGTAAGCCTCGTCCAACTTGCGTTCGTGTTTTGCTTAAACTATGCTTGAGACGCGTGAAAAATCCGCGTTGCGCATTAACTTCCGTGTTTGATGTTGGATGTTCGGATAAAGAGTGAGATACTGTTTCAGTTTTTCGCTTGAGCCATTTCATCATAATGTAAGTTATTGCGAGTAAACAACGAAAGGGACATTCTAACACTTTTTCTTTGAGGTCGCCTATGCGCTTTATATTTTTCTTGCTGTATATTCTTACGAGCCTCGCTACCTTTGCGAATACCACACAACAATTTACACTTAGCAATGGCTTAAAAATCCTTGTCAAAGAAGACAGACGCGCACCTATCGCCGTAGTTATGATATGGTATCAAGTCGGCTCAGCGGATGACCCTTCTGGAAAAACAGGTATTTCACATGTACTAGAACACTTAATGTTCAAAGGGACGAAAGCTTACCCAATGGGCGTTTTCTCAAAAACGATTGCCTCGATTGGAGGCCAAGAAAATGCCTTTACTAGCACGGACTACACTGCTTATTTTGAAAAAATTGCGGCAACTCACGTGCCCTTAGCGTTAAAGCTTGAAGCCGATCGGATGCAACACCTGGTACTCGACGCCACCGAGTTCTCAAAAGAGATGAAAGTCATCCAAGAAGAGCGACGGATGCGTACCGAGGACAATCCCCAAGCCTTAACTTTTGAGCGCTTTTTAGCTGCAGCACATCTCACAACCCCTTATCATCAACCCGTCATTGGTTGGATGAATGATTTGAAAAACCTTAGCATTGACGACGTGCGGGATTGGTATCGTCGTCATTATGCACCCAATCATGCCACACTCATTGTGATTGGAGATGTCCGCGCCAAAGAAATTCAAGCTTACGCTCAACAGTATTTCGGACACTTAGAGAAACGCCCGACGGCCAAATTCAAGCCTCAGCATGAACCTCCGGCCTTGGGTCAAAAAACTGTCGAAGTACACACTCGTGCACAGGTTCCTTTTTTACTAAGAGGTTATACCGTACCCTCGGTAAAAAGCACCTCAACAGAAAACGCGCTCGCACCCTATACACTTGAAGTCATTGCAGCATTATTAGATGCAGGTGAAAGTAGTCGTTTTCAGCAGCATTTAGTTCGCAAAAAACAATGCGCCAGCGCTACAGGCGTGCAATACAATCTTTACACACGCTATGATACTCAGTTCATGTTATATGCAGCACCGTCTCAGCAATGCACCATGGCGCAACTTAAAGTAGCAATTCAGGAAGAAATCACTCGACTACAAAAAGAGCTTGTGCAAAATGATGAGTTACAACGCGTCAAAACCCAGCTGATTGCGGAAAAAACTTTCGAACGTGACTCAATTTTTAGTCAGGCAATGGAGCTCGGGATTTTAGAGTCCATCGGGCTGCCTTGGAAAATTAGTAACGATTATGAAAATAATATTCAACGGGTCACACCAGAAATGATCAAACGTACAGCATCCTTATATTTTCAAGCTGAAAATCAAACCGATGCACATTTAAATCCGAAAGAGATCACGTCATGAAAATATTATACGCGCTTTTAATGCTTTGTACGTCTGCTCATGCAGCATTACCACTGACTCACTTTACAACAACACAAGGAACACCTGTCGTATTTTATCAAGCGATGGAGGTTCCCATCGTAGATATCAGTATGGCTTTCTATGCAGGCTCAGCTTATGAAGGCGCTCACTTTGGACTCAGTGCATTGATTGCGGAATTAATTGATCAAGGAAACGCGGGAAAAACAGCTGATAAAATTGCCAATCAATTTGCCGAAGTGGGTGCACAATTTTCCACACAAAGCGAACGTGACTATATTGCATTACATGTTCGTACACTGAATCACGAGCAAGCACTCACTCAAACCACGCAAACACTCACGGAGGTTATCGGAAAACCAGACTTTCCAGAGGGTGCTTTCAAACAAAAAAAGAATCAGCAACTGTTACGTATTCGTCAAAATGACGAGTCCGGAGACAACATTGCCGACCGCACCTTCTATCAAGCCTTATATGGTGAACATCCTTACGCCCATCCCATCGATGGCACAACTGAAACGATAAGCGCACTTTCAGTCAAAGAAATCCAACAATTTTATCGCGAATTTTTCGTAGCACAAAACGCTGTTATCGTGCTTGTTGGCGCGATAGATCTTCCTCGAGCACATGTGATTGCAGAAAAACTTTCGCAAAGTCTACCTAAAGGACGACATGCCAAGACATTACCCAAACCCAAAGCACTATCGGAAGAAATCAATATCGAAGTTCCTTTAGCTACGACGCAAACAGTACTCAGACTAGGACAGCTCGGCATTAATGCAGAAGATAAAGACTACTTCCCATTGCTTGTCGGCAACTACATCTTAGGTGGTGGCAGTCTCGTCTCCCAATTAGCAATCACACTACGAGAACAACGAGGGCTCACCTATGGTATTTATAGCCAATTTGTACCACTTCTTGCAGAAGGCCCGTTTGTCATTAGCTTTGCAACGCAAAAAACACAAGCAGACATGGCTGAAAAACTCACCCGCCAAACACTCAACAGCTTCATTGAAAAAGGCCCCACAGCCAAAGAATTAGAAAGTGCAAAACAGTATTTGGTGGGTAGCTTTCCCCTTTCTATTGCAAGCAACCAAAATATGATCCAACTCTTATTAAAAATGGCCTTATTAAAATTACCAGATGATTATTTGGACACTTACATACAACATGTCGAAGCAGTGAGTACATCCGACATTCAAGCCGCGTTTAAACGTCATCTGCAACCTCAAAAATTACTGAATGTTCAAGTAGGTAACGCATGAAACAACAAGTGCGAATTATTGGAGGACGCTTTCGAGGAAAAAAACTCTCATTTCCAGACGTAACCGGTTTGCGCCCGACGACAGACCGCATCAAAGAAACGCTTTTTAACTGGCTGATGCACGACATCCGTGACAGTGTTTGCCTTGATGCTTTTGCAGGAAGCGGCTCATTAGGATTAGAGGCTTATTCACGCGGTGCTAAGCGGGTTTATTTTGTGGAAAGCTCGTCTCAAATTTATACCCATCTAAAGCAACAAATCGCCTCATTTTCAGCGCCCGAGCTTCAAGTGTATAAAGGTACGCTCCAAACTTTCCTAAAACAGATCAGTCATGCGTTTTTTGATATCATTTTTTACGACCCTCCGTTCACGCATCTTAGCTTATACGAGTCGCCGCTACAGGATGAAATCTTTCGCGTTTTAAAACCTCACGGACTTCTCTATCTTGAAGCCCCAATGCAAGTTTCGCTTAACTTAAATCATTGGTCTTGCTTGAAGCAACAGCAAGCAGGACAAGTTATCTACGGGCTTTATCAAAAATCCGAACTATTCGCCTCAAATTGCCCTTAACTCGAACAGTTAGTTTATCAATCTTGAGACTTTTAATCGCTACTGACTCGTGCTAGAATTCGAGCGTGCTTTTTTGCACACCCATTTAATCTATGTCCATTTTATAATAACAAAGCGACATTCAATATCTTTTAGGAAAACTATACATGAATCTATTTACATCTATTGCTAACATATTTCGACGCTTATTTTCGTCGAATCAAACCAAACACCAAGGAACTATCAAATTTTACGACAGAAAGAAACGATTTGGTTTTATTGTTTCTGAAAAACAAGAATTGTTTTTTCATGCCACTTCGGTCAAATCACGTGATTTCCGAGGGCTTCGCGACGGCGCTAATGTAAGCTTTATCATTATACAAGGTAAAAAAGGACCTCAGGCCGATAAAATAGAGTTAGTATAACCACAGAGCTCGGAGCTTTAAGATGTCTACCAAGGAGAATGTAAGAAAACACGTGCTACAATTAAGCGACTATCTGGGAACCCAAGTTTTAGGGCAGTCTACTCTTGTTTCTCGATTGTTGATTGCACTACTTGCAGATGGACATTTACTCGTTGAAGGAGCACCTGGACTTGCAAAAACACGTGCAGTTAAAGCCTTAGCGCAAGGTGTTGAAGGCAATTTTCATCGCATTCAGTTCACACCAGATCTCCTCCCAGGAGATCTGACAGGAACAGATGTCTATCATCCTGAAGACGGTACATTTAACTTCCAGCCCGGGCCAATTTTTCATGAAATTTTACTCGCAGATGAAATCAACCGAGCTCCAGCAAAAGTCCAATCAGCACTTCTTGAGGCAATGGCTGAACGCCAAGTCACTATCGGTGGAAAAACCTACCCACTACCACCACTATTTTTAGTGATGGCCACTCAAAATCCGATCGAGCAAGAAGGCACATATCCCCTGCCTGAAGCGCAATTAGATCGATTTTTGATGTACGTTAAAATAGGCTATCCAGACGCATCTGTTGAAAAAGATATCTTAACACTTGCAAGAAAAGAAGCGTATCAAGTCTCTCTTCAAGAGGCTAATCCGCTACAAGTTGAAACTACAAAACACATTTTGACACAAGATATTCTTTTTGCAGCACGTCGCGAAGTGCTAAATATTCACACCAGTGACGCTTTGTCGCAGTATATTGTTGATTTGGTAGTAGCAACACGCCAACCGGCACGCTATAGTGAGCAACTTGCCAAATGGATTCGATTTGGTGCGAGCCCACGTGCGACAATCGCACTCGATCGTTGTGCAAAAGCTCATGCATGGCTTGAGCAGCGAGATTATGTAACACCAGAAGATATCCATCATATCGCACAGGATGTGTTACGGCATCGTATCTTGCTGTCTTTCGAAGCGGAAGCCGAAGGCATCGACAAAGACAATTTTTTACATGAACTCTTGCGTCTAGTTGCCGTTCCATAAAGGAGCATAAACCATGTTGAGCAGGCTCTTTTCAACATCAAAGACACCCGTTCAAGCGACCACGACGACGACAGGTCTGTGCTGGTCATTACCTGAACTCATCGCTTTGAAGCGTTATGCTCATAAACAAAAGCCTCATACTTCAAGTACAGCAACAGCCTCTGGAGGCTATCAGGCACGAAGAAAAGGCCGTGGTATGGACTTTGCCGAAGTTAGGCATTACCAGGCAGGTGATGAGATTAGACATATGGAATGGCGTGTCACAGCCAAAACAGGAAAGCCACATATT
Source organism: uncultured Legionella sp. (assembly GCA_964471225.1). Taxonomy (GTDB): domain Bacteria; phylum Pseudomonadota; class Gammaproteobacteria; order Legionellales; family Legionellaceae; genus JAGVJT01. Next base: position 35,709 of record CAYYEZ010000042.1, read on the forward strand.
AAGTTGTATGAAGAGGAGCGGGAAAGACCTGTGATACTCATGGTCGATTTTAATCCCTCGATGTATTTTGGCACGAGAACCGCCTTTAAATCTTATGTAGCAGCAGAACTTGCCGCGCTTATTGCCTGGCGTGCCAATGCGGCCGGAGACAGAGTCGGGGCATTAGTTTATACAAGTGAATCACATCATGAAATTACCCCAAAAAGTCGTGAAGCGGGTGTTTTACCGTTGCTCGCACTACTTCATGAATATACGCATGATTATCAAAAACAGCGCGAAAAAGACAGAAAAGAAACGATGGAGCAAGCGATCATTCGCCTAAGACACGTGATTAAACCTGGAAGTCTTATTGTTTTAATTAGTGATTTTTATACGCTGAATACTCCAGCCATACAACAACTCAATCGCTTACGTCAACATAACGAGTTTTTAGCTTACCACATTACCGATTCGCTAGAAGTCGAAGCACCTCTTCCAGGTGTCTACCCCATGACAGATAGCCGTACCGTATTGAATATCAACACACAAGACAAAAATCTTGCGGATGCTTATAGCCAGGCCTGCGCTCAACGACTTCAGCATATTAAAGAGACTTTTAAAAAACTTGCAACACCTTACATCCAGGTCATGACATCAAGCGCACTCCCTCTTTTAGTTCAACAAACCTTTCCGAGGAAATCTTATGGTTGAGGCGTTAAAAGCGTTGCATGATATTCACATGCCCTCACCTATTAATCCTTGGTGGCCACCTGCGCCAGGGATAATCGGGCTAGGTGTGCTTGCTATTTTTACAACTTTATGGCTTGCTCTCTATCTATACAGTAAAAAAGCAAGACAACTGAAAAAAATCGCATTACGACAATTATCAACACTCGAGTCAGCTTACCATGCCGGTGACACAGCCGCTCAAACAGCGGCTCAAATTTCAATGCTCTTAAAACAAGTCGCACTCTTATTTTACCCTCGCGAAGAGGTTGCTGCACTCAAAGGAGAGGCGTGGCTTTTATTTCTAGAAAAAACCAGTAAAAAGCTTGATTTTAGTGCCGCTCGTCACGCACTACTTCATCTTGCATATCATCAAAAAAGCGAAACAAAAGATGAATTATCCGAGCTTTTCAGACTCACGCGGTGTTGGATCAAACAACGGAGCAACAGATGTTTGAATTAGCCACGCCTTGGGTATTACTGCTACTTCCTATGCCTTATCTTGTTTGGCGCTTTTTGCCCGCTATAATGACTCAACCAGGGCAAGCACTTATTGTGCCTTTCTTTGAGGGTTTAAAAAAGATTTATCAAATGAACTCTCGTCACACAAAATTGCCGATCTGGCTCTGGGGCACGTGGTGTCTTGTCGTATTTGCATGCTCAGGACCACGCTTTGTTGGAGAGCCAACCGCATTGACCCGAGAAGGGCATCACATCATGTTAGCACTCGATATCTCAGGAAGCATGGCACTTGATGATATGATTGTTCAAAACCGACGCTATCAACGACTCGAGGTGGTCGAATATGCAGCGAAATCTTTTGTCAAACAACGCCCAAACGATAAGATTGGCTTAGTTCTCTTTGGCTCGAAAGCGTATTTGCTTACGCCGTTAACGTACGATAAAAAGCATATTTTATCAAGACTTGAAGACGCTTCTGTGGGACTTGCAGGCCAAGCAACTGCAATAGGCGATGCGATCGGCCTTAGCATCAAGCATCTTAAAAAAACACCACAGGAAGGGCGTGTGTTGATTCTACTAACCGACGGCGTCAACAACGCGGGTATACTTTCACCAGACAAAGCCGCAGAGCTTGCTCAACAGGAAAAAATTAAAATTTATACCATTGGATTAGGCGCTGAATCAGAGACATTTGGACCTTTTGGCATGATGAGACCCCAAATTGATTTGGATGAAGAAACACTTAAAAAAATTGCTCAAACAACTCACGGCAAATATTTTCGTGCGACAGATCTTCACTCCTTACAACATATCTACGCACTTATTAACCAAATTGAAACGGTGAAACAAAATGAAGCCCAAATTCGTCCACAACAAGAATACTATCCTTGGCCATTGGCCATTGCTTGTTTCTTATTTATTGTCGGGATAACTTTTTCAAGGGTTAGACACACATGATGACACTTCATTTCCTAAGACCCTACTGGTTATTCGGTTTTTTGCTACTTTTTACTCTGGTTTTGTACTGGTTAAAAAAACCAGCCTCATTAAGAACACTACAACATATTTGCGATACGCATCTTCTTCCTCATTTAATTCAAACGACAGCAACACAAAGTAGAAAGATCTGGGTTTTTCCAGTAATAAGTTTATCGTTCATTCTTGTCAGCTTGTCAGGCCCTGCGTTTGTCAAGCTCCCTGTTCCCATTTTTAAATCTGAGCGAGCACATGTGGTCGTCGCCGATTTTTCAAGCACGATGCTCGCAGAAGACATTGTACCGAATCGCCTACAACGCGCTAAATTTAAACTTCATGATTTATTTCAAGAAGAAGATCACAGTGGGCAATTTGGCCTTGTTGTCTACTCCGGTGAGGCTTTCATCGCAGCACCACTCACTGATGACACACACACCATCGATACATTGTTAGACTCGCTCACACCCGATATCATGCCCGTCAGTGGCAACCATCTCGAAAGTGGTTTATTAGAGGCACAAAAAAGTATCAAACAAGCGGGTTTTTCAGAGGGAAGTATTTTAGTCATCACCGCGGAAACCCCCTCTCCTTTGGCAATTGAAACAGCGGGACAACTCGCCAAGAAAAATATTTCTGTCTCTATCCTACCACTTTTACCCGAACAAAAATTGAATCCATCTTTTGAAGCATTCGCTTCCAAGGGACATGGTAAAGTTTATTCGTTTCAAGAAACCTCGAGTGACATATTGTCATGGGAAAAAGATACAAAAGCCTCCTCTTATCAAACAATCGATACAGATCAATTTCCACGCTGGCGTGATGATGGTCGTTGGTTTTTAATCCCAGCCCTTCTTTTTATGATCCCTTTATGTAGAAAAAATTTTTTTACAGGGGGTTACCAATGAGATTGCTTTACTTACTGCTGCTATCTTGCACTACGATTCAAGCCTTTGCTTGGAATTGGCAGGATTTGTGGGCCACAAGAGATCAGCAAGGAGCAAGGTACTTAAAAGAGCAAGCTTATAAAAAAGCAGAAGAAACTTTTGAGCAACCTGATTGGCGAGCAACTGCAGCTTATCGTGCGCAAGATTTTGAAGCGGCAAGTACGGCTTTTGGTCAACTTGATACAGCTGATGGTTACTATAATCAAGGAAATGCACAAGCTCAACTTGGACAATACCAGGCCGCACTCGAATCGTATCAAAAAAGCCTGAAGTTACGCCCTCAAGATAAAGACACGCTCCACAATAAAAAAATCATTGAAGCATTGCTCGAAAAAGAAAAAAATAACGAACAAAATAAGCAACAGCAAGACCAAAAAAATCAAGATCAGTCTGCAGAAAAAAATGATCATCAAACGCAAGAGGATCAAAACGATAAGGCAGAGGAAAAATCCTCTCAAGAAAATGAGAGACAAACTAAAGGCAATCAGCAAGATCAAAATAAACAAAATCCTCAGTCAAGCCAACAAGATGAGAAAACAAAGCCTCACGAAGACGCTCGCACAGAACAACCTGATCAAAAACCACAAGAAAATCAAGACACACCAGATCAAGAAAACAAAAATCAAGAGCAATCGGACTCACAAGAGCCCCAACCCACGCCCTCAAGCGCTGAAAACTATCAGTCCACTGATCAATGGCTAAATATGATCCCGGATGATCCGGGCGGGCTCTTAAGACAAAAATTTCTACGTGACCATCGACGCCGAGCGAATGGAGAAACAAACTCATGAAAAAAAATTTTCATTTTTTACAAAGCATGACGTATCTTTTTATTTATATTTTTCTCATGATTACTGCTTCAACAGCATTTTCAACTATCACCGCAGAAATCGAGCCCAACCAGGTTAACTTGGGTGACTCATTTGAGCTCACATTGACGATGGATGGCGTCAGCTCGCATCACACTCCAGATCTATTAGGGTTACAACGTGATTTCGAAATCAGCGGGACACAACATCGAGTCTCAACAACCATTATCAATGGGCAGATGGAAACCGTGAATCAATGGGGATTCGTTCTGACTCCGAAACGCGCAGGGAAACTCAATATTCCCCCGATACATATTGGCAATGAGGAAAGTAACGCATTAACCATTGAGGTTTCTTCTCAAGGACAAGTGACCTCACAATCTTCGCCGAAACACTCACCAGTCAATATCTCGACCGACAAGAGATTACAAATTCAAACGAAAGTGAGTGTCAAAGAGCCATATATTAATCAACAGATTCTCGTTACAGTGAAATTAATTCACCAAGATCAATTACTTGACGCAAATTATCAACCGCCCACACTGAAAGATGCGTTACTTTTACCTCTCGGAGACGGCGAACAATATCAACTTGTTGAAAAAAATCAGATTTTTACTGTAGAAGAGCAACACTATGCTTTATTTCCACAAAAATCCGGTACACAAATGATCACCGGTGCAAATTTTCAGGCTTTAGTTTACCGTGGATTACCACAACGTGTTCAAGTCAAAGGAAAACCAACCCTGCTCAACGTAAAATCCATTCCGAAAAACACACAAGCTAAACAATGGCTACCTGCAAAATCTGTTTTACTCTCTGAAGAATACAGCTCAGAAAATAATAATTTTGACGTCGGAGCAACACTGACTAGAACGATTAAAATCGAAGCTCGTGCATTGCCTTCAGAATTACTTCCTACCTTAAAAGCAGAGCCTAATGATCATTTTGGCGTTTACCCTGAAAAACCCATCACTAAAAATAGCATCCATAAGCAAGATGTCGCTGGGATTAAAACATTGCGCATTACTTATCTTTTAAATCAACCCGGAGAAGTCACTCTACCTCGCTATTCACTCACCTGGTTTAACACGAGCACAGGCAAAGAGGAAATCACCCAGCTACCTGAAAAAACACTACATATCAGCGGTGGCGCGATAAAAGAAAAGCCCGTCTCTAGAAAAGAAACACCAAAATCCGAAAAAACCAAGCCATCATCCTTCAGTTCCAGTAAACCTGCTGATAAAACACCTTGGTTCATTGCTTTAAGCTTGGGTATCGCATGGCTTTTAACACTGATCGTTTTTGTCTACTATAAAAAGCATCCACGAATCAAAAAACAAAAAAATCAAACGTTGGAAAAATTACGCCACGCGTGTGAGCACAACGATCCCTCGGCTACACGCACCGCATTAATTGCCTGGGCTCAATCAATCTGGCCCAAACATCCTCTCTTAAATCTTGATGATCTAAAAAAACAAGTCGAGAATGACGACTTCAAGCAAGCTATTTCTAATCTGTCTGAAGCCTTATACAGCAAACAATTATCTACGATATGGAAGGGTGACACACTTTGGCATTGCGTGAAAACTTATCGGAAAAAATCTCAAAAAAATTACTCTTCTCGCTTTTTACCTAAAATCAACCCTTAAGCGCGTTGACGCCAACCCAATCGACAGATACACTCAAAACCGATTTCCTAATCCACTTAATAAACGATGGAATATTACTACGCCTTTCAACTCAACATCGCTTCAGAGCTCGCATTTCCTGAGCTTCAAGCAGGCTATCCTCTAGCTGAAGTTGATTGCTCCATTCGTATCGGTCATGTTAGCTCGACCGGACTTGAGACACCAACACATAAGACACCCTTTTATCAAGTTGCACGGAATCAATTTTGGCTATCTATTCCTGATATCGGACGTTTTGAGGTTAAAAATGGGCGAACTATTACCATTGAGCCGGATGCCCTCGTAGATAAAGCAAGCTTACGTTTATTTATTTTAGGACCCTGCTTAAACGCACTGTTGTTACAACAAGGATACTACATATTAAATGGCGATGTATTTTCAGTTAATCAGCAACATGCTTGCGCTATTATAGGGCATAGTGGTGTTGGAAAATCAGTATTAACTCAAGCTCTATTGAATCAAGATCTCTCTCTACTTTCTAGCGGCTTATGTGTGATCAACTCAACCGGGCAAGTACAGTCTGGTTATCCACGAATTCAACTCTGGACAGATGCGATCAGACTTTTATCGCTTGAAAAACCTGAGCAACGCATTCGTCCATTGCTAGAAAAATGGTACGTTACTGCTGATCATCATTTTTGCAACAAGGCTCAACCGCTGCGCTCGATTTATTTATTACATACACATAACAAACCTGACGTATCATTTACACCCGTAAAAGGCTTTGCAAAATTTAATCAACTCAGAAGCTATACAGCACACCAGTCCCTGATAGAGCATTTAGTTGATTTTCGTCAATATCAATTGCGAGGGACTTCGCTTGCGAATCAGATTCATATCACAAAAATTGCTCGTCCTGATCATGGAAATACGGTCAAAGCACTTGTTGAACATATCTCTCTTGATTTAAAAGGACTCTCTCATGAGCACGCATAATACATCTGGTATTTATTGGCTTGCCTCGTACCCCAAATCCGGAAACACATGGTTTCGTATCGTTTTAGCCAATCTACTCAAACAAGGCCCTATCGATATTAATCAATTTTCAACAGGAAAAATTGCGAGTAGCCGTCCTTGGATTGAAGAAGCTCTTGGTTTCGACAGTGCTTACCTAACTCACGATGAGCTTGATCAACTCAGGCCGGGCATTTATACGTGGTTAGGAGAAACACTTTCAGAACCCGCTTATCATAAAATTCATGACGCTTATACTTTCGTCAATGATACACCTCTTTTACCCAAAGCAGGGTGCTTAGGTGCGTTATACTTCATTCGCAACCCCTTAGATGTGGCTATTTCCTATGCACATCACGCTTCAAAATCCTTTGATGAAATTATTGTTGAAATGTCACAGCCAGACGCCGCGTTTTGCAAAAATAAATTTCGATACAATCCACAAATACGTCAGCACTTGCTTTCTTGGTCAGCACACGCGAAAAGCTGGATTGATAATCAAGACATCCCAGTTCACACACTGCGTTACGAGGATATGAAAAACGCATCTCTTGAAACATTTACGCAGGCTTTTCAATTTTTAGGCCTAAATCCGTCCCCTGACGCTTTAACAATCGCACTGGAAAATGCACGTATCGATAAATTACAAGCACAAGAGGAACAAGACGGATTTCGAGAGAAACCCTTCCAAATGAAGCGATTTTTTCGAAAAGGGATCGTTGGGGATTGGCAAAATCTCTTAACAGAAACACAGATCTTTCGTATCATCGAAAACCATCGTGAAATGATGGAAAGATTCGGCTACCTGAATGCCGATGGCACCCCTAAATTGTGAGGAACACATGGAAAAATTCACTGAGACAACTTATTTTAGTGTTCAACCAGATGTCTTGTACACGATGATTGATGATGAGGCTGTGTTAATGCGTGGCCAAGATAATACGCTTTATGGTGTTAACGCCGTTGCGACAGAAATTTGGCAGCAATTAAGCACACAACCCATGACGCTTCAGATGCTCAGCGCGTATCTTCTTGAGCATTTTGATGTAGAAGCCAATGAGTGCTTTAATGACACAACCGCGCTACTTGAGAAGCTTCTTGAAGAAAAATTAATCTACATCATCGATTAGAACATGGTATACTCTGACCTATTATGAGTCATACTAAAGTTTTACGCGGGATTTCTTGCATTCACATCAGTTTGATTGTGTTAAGCAATATTCTGGTGCAATTTCCTTTTGAGCTTTTTGGGCTTCATACCACGTGGGGCGCTTTTTCTTATCCACTGATTTTTATCACAACAGATTTGACCACGCGTCTACTCGGCGCCGCATCGGCACGGAAAGTTATCTTCAAAAGCATGATTCCCGGATTAGTTGTGTCTTTTTTGTTGGCATCAGTATTTAATCAAGATACCTATAAAATTGGTATTTTTTACGAATTACCTTTGCGTATTGCACTGGCTTGTTTTTCTGCCTACGTCATAGGCCAACTGCTCGATGTTTTTGTCTTTCAGCGTGTCCGGCAAAGTACATCTTGGTGGTTTGCCCCCGTACTTGCAACAACAACTGGCAATATTATTGATACTTTTACGTTTTTTACATTAGCATTTTATCAATGTCATCATCCTTTTCTTAAGATACATTGGTATGAAATCGCATGGGTCGATTTTGGGGTAAAAACAATTAGCTTATTAGCATTTATACCTCTTTACGGTGTAATATTAAACCTTTGTCTACACTACCGACTATCGTTATCTCGCTGACCGATTTGAATGAGGAGTTTTCATGAACGCAATCCTTACCGAGCGCCAACCGCTTACGGTCTTTACTGAAAAAGCGTATTTGGATTACTCCATGTACGTCATTTTGGATCGTGCTCTGCCTCATCTCGCGGATGGCTTCAAGCCTGTGCAGCGCCGCATCATCTATGCCATGTCAGAGCTGGGGCTAAAAGCCTCCGCCAAACATAAAAAATCGGCACGAACTGTAGGGGATGTCTTAGGTAAATTTCATCCACATGGAGATAGTGCGTGCTACGAAGCCATGGTATTAATGGCTCAACCCTTTTCCTACCGTTATCCTTTTATTGATGGTCAAGGAAACTGGGGCTCTGCAGATGATCCAAAATCATTTGCAGCCATGCGTTATACCGAAGCACGTCTTTCGCCTTATGCTGAAATTCTACTTTCTGAGCTGCAACAGGGCACAGTAGAGTGGGTTGATAATTTTGATGCGACATTGCACGAACCTGCTTTATTACCTGCGAGACTCCCCAACGTGCTTTTAAATGGTGCAACAGGAATCGCAGTTGGTATGTCTTGTGATATTCTGCCACATAATTTAACCGAAGTAGCTAATGCATGTATTCATCTTTTAGATTACCCAGAGGCAACACTTGAAACATTGATGAGTTTCATCCCAGGCCCCGATTTTCCAACGCGTGCTGAAATCATCACATCTAAAGAAGCCATACGTGCATTATATGCGGAAGGAAATGGCTCTATCAGGATGAGAGCGATTTACGAGATCGAGAAAAACCATGTCGTAATCACAGCGCTACCTTATCAAGTCTCAGGCGCGAAAATCATCGAGCAAATCGCGCTTCAAATGCAGCAAAAAAAATTACCAATGATAGAGGACTTACGTGACGAATCAGATCATGAACACCCTACTCGTTTAGTCATTGTGCCACGCTCCAATCGGATTGACATCGACAGCATGATGTCGCACTTATTTGCCACGACCGATTTAGAAAAAAGCTATCGCGCCAACTTTAATATGATTGGGCTTAACGGTAAGCCTTCCGTGAAAAATCTCTTAACGATTCTCAACGAATGGCTTATTTATCGCTTAGACACCGTCAAAAAACGCCTAACACATCGCCTGGAGCAGGTATTAGAACGATTACATATTCTAGATGGTCTCTGGATAGCTTATCTCAATATTGATGAGGTCATTGCGATTATTCGTCAAGAAGAAAACCCGAAACAAGTTCTCATGGCACGTTTTGAGCTCTCAGCAGTTCAAGCTGATGCTATTTTAGATCTTAAATTAAGACATTTGGCCAAACTTGAAGAAATTAAATTACGTACAGAGCGAGATGAATTGACTCAAGAACGTGATGCCTTACAGCAAATTTTAGCAAGTAAAACAAAACTCAAAGCTCTCGTAAAAAAAGAACTCACTCGCGATCGTGATCAATATGGTGATACAAGAAAATCACCTATCGTCACACGTAACGACGCACAAGCTCTAAAAGAGGAAGACATTCTGCCAAATGAGCCAATCACCGTTGTTCTTTCTGAAAAAGGATGGATTAGAGCGGCAAAAGGTTGGGATATCGACGGCACAACACTCAGTTATAAGACAGGCGATGCTTTCAAAATACAAACGACGGCTCGGAGTAATCAGCAAATCGTTTTTTTTGACAGTGAAGGTAAAGTCTACTCTTTGCCCGGTCACACACTCCCCTCTGCTCGAGGACAAGGAGAGCCTCTCACAGGTAAACTAAACCCGGCAGACGGCGCGTCGTTTGATGCTCTAATCAGCGGAGACCCCAATGACTGGGTTCTGATTTCAACTGATGTCAGCTATGGATTTATCACACAATTAGGAGAGCTACACGTTAAAAATCGTAATGGTAAGGCTTGCTTAAAATTACCTGAACACGCCAAAATAATGCCTATTCGAGCAATTGCTTCACGTGAAACAGATTTAATTGCTTGCGTGTCCAATACTGGAAAGCTCCTAATTTTCCCAGCAAATGAGCTTCCTGTGCTGAGTCGAGGGAAAGGCAATAAACTGATGAATATCCCGACACGCACCGCCGTAACGCGACAAGAGCTTATCGTAGAAGTAATTGCATTCGATCCTAAAGACACACTGATAGTGCATGCCGGAAAACGACACCTATCACTCGGCGAACAAGACAGAGAGACCTACTTGGGTAAACGAAGTCAACGCGGTCATAATCTACCTAGGGGCTTTCAGCAAGTCACGGCACTTCGAGTCCAAGCTAAAGAGAGCAGCTGACACGACAAAAAGCCAAGCTCATTCGCTCAAATTTCAGCTTGAACTCGTTAAAGGCTGCCTATTCGCCTGATTCAAGTTAAATTTTGATGAAGCGACTTAATGATAGAAAAAAGCCATGTTGAGCTCACTCCCCTTAAGACTGACTTACGAAAAACGTCGAGATCGAGGCGGATTTTATTTTTAATGAGGAGATTTGGACTCGAGCCCATTTTTTTTGAATTTTAGTGTATTATTGATACACTTCACATATCATCAATTCACTATAAGCGTATCTTATGAATCATTTAACTGTGCCCGTCATCAGTGTTTCTTCCTTATCTGAATTATTAAAAGATAACTCCACTGCGATACAACTTATTGATGTACGCGAAGCCCATGAGCGTGACATTTGCCATATTGGTGGCGTGCATATCCCTTTAGGTGCGCTACAAGAAAATCTCCAGCATATCGATACACAACAACCCGTGATTATTTACTGTCGCTCAGGTGGCCGGAGTCTATATGCCTGTCGTCAATTGATTGAAGCAGGATACACGGATGTAACCAATGTTGAGGGTGGTATTCTAAGTTGGATTCAAGAGATTGATCCTTCATTACAGGCTTATTAGGCTCTTTAATGTCATTGAGTATTCGAGTATGGTTAAAAAGTTTAAAGAAATTATGAATATGATACTTTGAGTTTTCCAGGTCTTTACATTTTTAGATTCATGATGCGCTGATGACTTTTTTCTTTCTCGTTGTTGGCATGGAAATTCGTCGTGAAATCTTTGAGAGCTCATTAAGTGACATGAGGCAAGCGATGCGGCCAATGATTGCGGCATTAGTGCGCAAAGCTATATAAAACTAAACCCTACTCGTAAAATACCGAGCGAAACATCGCTTGATCTCTAGAAGACGAAGCGTAAAAACCACGCGCAATGAGTCGATTATACTGTTAGCAGGAAGCTTACTTAAGCCTTTTTCTCTGTCGATAAAATCAATTGGAATTTCACAAATACGCGCTTTATTCTGATGTAAAATCCATAAAAGATGAAGCTTATATGCATAATGATTGGACAAAAAATGCTTCGGCAACACATCAACGAGCACGCGCCGATGTGTCGCACGAAATCCGCTAGTAAAGTCCTTATATTTAAAGCTTAAGACCAGTCTTGCAACATAATTACCTAGCACAGAAAGAAACTTGCGATGTAGGCCCCAATTACTTGGAATACTTCCACCGGAAACATATCGACTACCAATAGCCACGTCGTTTTCTTTGAGCGCCTCAAGCATAGGGAGTAAATATTTAGGTTGGTGCGATAAATCTGCATCAAACTCAATAATGATATCAGCATGTAGCGTATTAAAAGCAAAACGCATAGCTTGCAAATAAGCCGAACCCAAGCCTGTTTTTTTAGGCTCTGTTTGTAGGAAAAGTCGTAGATGATACTCCGCTTGTAATGAACGGACCTTGTTTTGTGTATCATCCGTCGAAGCACTATCAAAAACTAAAACACTCACATCATAATGATCTTGCTGCTCAATAACATGCATCACTTGATGTATTGTTTCTTGTATAACCAAACTTTCATTATAAGTCGGAATAATAATTACGGCTTTTTCTTTTTTCAAAAAAGTTTCCTATTCAAATATCTGGCAGAGTTTAATCGATATTATTTTAACATCCAAGCTTGCCATGTTGATTTTAATTGAAGCAACTCCAAGCCGCGAGGGGAAAATCCATCAAAATACCAAAAATGACCGTGTGCAAGAAAAAGAGAAAAAACAAACACCATCGATAAAAAAGCAGGATTAGAAGGTGTATTAGGGCTCATACAAAACATAAATACAGCAGAAACATAAGCTAAAAAAACCCATCTATCTGCATCGATACCAAAAAATACCAATAACAAAGGCGTAAGACAAGCACACCAAGCAGCCATATAGCAAAACCAGCGATAAGCTCTCCCTGAACGAGGATCTACAAATAATCGCGCAACCCATGTCGCATAAATAACTACTAACACAATTTCAAAATAAAGGTAAATAAAATTACCATGTGGCGGTGGGGCAATCTCATTCTGTAAATTATAAAAAGTATTACTTATAGCCTGGTTTGTATATTGATTATGAAATGTAAAAAAATACTCTGAACGCGTCCCAGGCCCTATCATTTGCACCATTTTATTAATAAAACTCTCGATCTTAGGCACCGGAACGGTTTGTAAAAATAAAGTTAAGTATAAAAAAACTAGCATGATCACGCCTACGTCGATAACCATACGTTTCACGCTCATTTTATTCAAAAGCAACGAGACACAATAAATCGGAATAATAGTAAATAAAGCAGCCTCATGAATGAACAAAGAGGCCACCATCAGGCAAAGGCCGACCCACTGAAATCTGATAAAAACTAAAGAAATGATTAATAAAAGATAAAGGAGTTGGTCACTATAACCAATGATATGAAATAAATATCCACCTGTTGGTGCTAAAAAAAATAAAATCAGCATTATTTTTTGCTGAATTTTTGCTTGATAAGTATATTTTAGAACACAAAGTAATATGGCAAATAATACACCAATTTGAATGCTACTAATCAGTGTATAGCTAAATCTCAGACTTCCTAAAGGATAAAGCAATGTGCCAAGAAGACCTCGGCGATAAAAACCCTCAAAAAAGCTTGGGATATAGTAATTGATACTCCAAAGGCTCGGCATTCTTGAGCCGACATAAGCTGCGATACAAATTGCAAAAATCAGATAAGCATAAGCATACTTGTCGACGGAACTAATACCTTTTTTTTCGAAGTTCATAATATATTTTGGCTTCTATGCCATCATTCTGGAGGAGCTTACGATTACACATTCTAAGCGCGAATTCAATACGTTGATAAGTAAGCCGAGACCGCTCGCATCTCTTCTTCACTCATGTACGACGTAATCGTCTGCATGATTTTATTTAAATCGTTTTTCCGTGTTTTGTCTTTAAAAGCCTGAAGTTGTAAAAAAGCATATTCTTCTTTTTGACTCGCCAAAACAGGGAAGCCCCCCAAGGGGTTACCCAACGCCTGGGGACCATGACAGGCGATACACGCGGGAATATGTTTTTGCGCATCACCTACGCGATAAAGCTTTTCTCCTAACTCATTTTTTTTAGAAGGACTTGGTTCGGCTCGCGTTTGCTTCGAATAAAAATAAGCAATTGCCTCGATCTCCTCATCTGTCAGTGCGGCGACAAAAGGTGACATCACTGGAGAGTGGCGTAACTCTCCTTTTTTAAAATCGTGTAATTGTTTCATTAGATAAGCTTGATGTTGTCCTGCAAGATTTGGCCATATTGGATTTGCGCTCACTCCCTGTGCACCATGACAAGCCATACAAACAGCAGACTTTTCCTTGCCAATTTCAAGCGAAGACGCTAAAGCATTTGCACCCGAACAAACACAAAATGCAATAAAAATCATTGTGATCCACTCGTAATAGCGGAATAAAGCGTTACATATTTTCATAGGTCATATATAATCTTGTCTTAAACCAATTCAATATTATCCAAAAATGAGCGTTTATAATCAAACTGTATTTTTAAAAAGTGCCGCTAAAGTTTCTCAACTTCCAGAGGATACAGGATTTGAAGTCGCATTTGCAGGGCGTTCTAATGCGGGTAAATCGAGTGCTTTGAACACGCTGACTGGGATTAAAAATCTTGCTCGCACGAGCAAAACACCCGGTCGGACTCAGCTCATTAATTTATTTTACATGAACGACGAAGCACATCGCCTTGTGGATTTACCAGGATATGGTTATGCAAAAGTCGCAGCGAAAGTGAAACAAGAATGGCAAACACACTTAGCCCACTATCTTGAGGTACGCCAAAGCTTAAAAGGCCTTATACTTTTAATGGATATTCGACACCCTTTAAAAGAGCTCGACCAAATGATGGTCTCATGGAGTCTTTCTCGCCAACTACCTGTTCACATTTTGCTGACAAAAGCCGATAAACTAAGCAAAAGCCAAGCTAATCAAGCACTTTCAACGGTAAAACAACATTACGCCTCTTGGATAGGGAATGGCATCAGCATTCAAACATTCTCTTCGCTCAAGCGTCAAGGATTAGAAGAGCTCATACAACAACTGGATCAATGGTTCGGGTTTTCTTGCATCGAGTAGCAAACTAACTTATGCTCTAAGTTCGTGCTCAGTTTTTCAAACACTATGAAACAAGCTCTATCATCCATACATGCTTTAGCAGAAGCTCTTGGTCAACAGTTAAAGACACGTGCGTGGTCTTTGGTCGTAGCAGAATCATGCACTGGCGGAAATTTGTGCGCTGCCATTACCGACATCCCTGGCAGCTCTGTGTGGTTCGATAGAGGATTTGTGACATATTCGAATCATGCCAAAGAAATGATGCTCAATGTCCCTCGAGCAACACTTTTAACCTATGGCGCAGTCAGTGAAGAGTCAGCGATTGCAATGGCTAATGGTGCGCTGCTCGTCAGCAATGCGAATATTAGTGTGGCTATCACAGGTGTTGCAGGCCCTACAGGTGGAAGTCGTGAAAAACCGGTAGGCACAGTCTGGATAGCATGTGCCTCTGAGAACCAAAAAACAGAAGCAAAACATTATCTTTTTGCGGGAAACCGTCAAACGATCCGTAAACAAGCTGTTTTTTCAGCATTACATGATCTGATTAACCGCTGTGCATCATGATTTCTTTTGATTATTTAATTATCGGCGGAGGCCCCGTCGGCCTCAGTGCAGCTATCGCAATCAAACAGCGTGGATTTTCCGTCGCTGTTGTCGACAAGCATTCTCTTGATGTCGAACCAATTAATCCCGGACGCGCCTACGCGATAAATCAGTTATCGCAACATCTTCTTACCTCTCTTAATGTTTGGTCGCGTCTCCCAAAAGAAAAACTATCTCCTTATGAAAAAATGTTTGTTTGGGATCCCAAAGGGCAAGCGGAAATTAGTTTTGATTGCCGAGAGAGAGGAACTTCAACGTTAGGATTTATTGTTGAAGAACATCTTTTAAAGCAAGCCCTTTATGAAGAGTATGCAATTAACCCACTGCCACCATTAGAAGCCGAAACATTAATAGAGCATGACGATCATATTATTCTTAAAGCATATGATGACCAAGGAAATGAGCATCTATTACGAGCAGGTATGGTATTTATCACAGATGGCGCGAGCTCATCTCTAAGACAAACGCTCAAAGTGCCTCTGACTCACTGGCCATATCATCACCACGCGACTGTCGCAACGATACGTACTGAAAAATCGCACCAAAAAACAGCTTACCAAATTTTTACCCATGAGGGTCCGCTTGCTTTTTTACCTTTAGCCGATCCACATCTTTGCTCCATTGTGTGGTCAGCATCCCCGGCTTTTGCCAAACATCTAAGCACTCTATCTATTGATGCCTTTAATGAAGCACTTGCGGCTACGTTTGAACAAAAATTAGGAGCATGTCAACTTGTTAGCAGTCGTCGGCAATTTCCACTACATATGCGCCATGTGGAGCAATACCATGGAAAGCGTTGGATATTAATGGGGGATGCTGCACATACGATTCACCCACTCGCAGGGCTTGGGCTAAACTTGGGATTGGCCGATTTAAATACCTGGCTTGAGCTCACTGAAAAAGCTTCACTAAGCCCCTCTATACTTGGCGCTTATCAGCGCAAAAGAAAATCGGAAACCTGGGCTGCGATTGGTTTGATGGAGCTTCTTAAAGTCACCTTCACTCAATCCACAGGACCACTGCCGTGGTTACGCGGATTAGGGATGAATGTAATCAATAAAATTACACCGCTCAAACGCTTAATGATGGACTATGCCTGCGGCACGATTCCACACACCAAATCAGGCACAACCCCGCCATAACCACTCGCATAGCGGGAAACAATTTGTTTTAACAAAGAGCTGTTATCTAGCATGAGTAGGCCCAATCCTCGTGCCATAGATAATCCTGGAATTTTGGCACCGAATAGCCGAATTAAGTTATCCGTAGAAATCGTAATCACTTGCTCATCCGCCTTTCGCGAGTCCTCATAGTTAACCAAAGCCTCTTTCGTTGGACCATATTGCTTAATACATTGCGCAAGCATAGCCGCGTCTCGCAATCCTAAATTCAAACCCTGCCCTGCAATCGGATGCAACGTATGTGCAGCATTACCAATAAATACAGCTGTGCCTTGGACCTTGTTCGGCATCACTTTTTGAAATAAAGGATAAAGACTACGTTTTCCAACTTTCAGAAAACGACCCAATCGATAACCGAAAGCTGCTTGTAAAGACTTCAAAAAGGCCTCATCTGATAACTGATTGAGTAAAGCGGTGCGCTCAGGAGAGTTCACCCAAATCAAGGCGGCACGTGAATCCGTCATCGGCAACATCGCCAAAGGACCATGTTCGGTGAAGCGCTCATAAGCCCATTGCTGGTGGGGGCGTTGTAAGCCAATATTTGCGACCAAAGCCTGCTGATGATAATCTTTTTCGACTAAAGGAAGTTGACAGCAGGTTCTTAAGAAAGAATGCGCACCATCAGCCCCGACGATAATGTTTGCTCGAATCACTCGCTCTTGTGTTGGCGTTTTGACTGTAGCACAACGTGTCTCGCTATCATAATGAACTAAGTTCGCAGGCCCCAACACTGAGGCCGGTTCGCCAGCACAATACACACTCAATACCGACATCTCGACGACAGCACCCAAAGCCTCCCCCGCACGAGATAATCGCGCATGCCCAAATCGGCCTTTTTCGGACACATGAACACCCTCGATTGGGGCGTATTTTTTTTCTAATAAGGGCCAAATCTCCAGCATCTTTAGGATCTGTATGCTCGACTGAGAAAGAGCAATACTCCTAGCGTCAAACGCATCTTTCATCAACGAGATAGGTTTATCATCAACCAATAAGACACGCAAGGACGTTGGCAATGCGCGCATCAATACATTACCAACAACGCCCCCACCAATGATCAATACATCAACATCTTCAATCACGCATCACACCTTCTATTTCGTCCATCTCAACCGGAAGTTTAGCTGTCAAATTTTCATAACCATGCTCGGTCACTAAAATATCATCCTCAATACGCACACCAATTCCACGCCAAGGAGAATCCTCAGGAACAACAAGAGACGATAAATAAAGACCGGGTTCAACAGTCAAGACCATACCGGGTTGTAAAGCGCGCCATGTGCCTTGATGTTTATAAGTACCCGCATCATGTACATCCAGTCCTAGCCAATGCCCAGATGAGTGCATATAAAAAGATTTGTAAGCCTGCTGCTCAATGAGCGTATCTCGACTGCCTTGTAAAAGATTTAAATCAATCAAACCCTCCGTCAAAACACGAACCATTATTTCTTGAATCTCAGGCCATAATAGACCTGGCTTTATCATCGCAATACCCGCCTGTTGCGCTTTCAATACTAGTTCATAAATAGCGCGCTGCTCACCCAAAAATCGTCCATTCGCAGGAATAGTTCGGGTAATATCCGATGCATAATGCTGATACTCTCCACCGGCGTCAATCAACACAAGTTGATCTCGAAGAAGAGGTTGATTATTAGCAGTATAATGCAAAACACATGCATTTTCCCCAGACGCTACAATCGAATCGTAGGCCACCGCACGACAACCGTGTCGCATCACTTCATATAGAAACTCGGCTTCTAGCTCGTACTCTGTCTCTAATGCACGGCAACGCTGCATCATACGCAAATGCCCCGCTGTTGAAATACGTGCAGCCTCACGCATCAACAAAAGCTCATCTGAATCTTTGAAAACACGCATCTCACCGATCAGTGGCGCAATATCTCTTAATATTTCAGGAACCATCTTGCCTTGGCGGACCTTTCCTTTTACCTTCCCCCAAGCTTCCAGAATCATCTTTTCATACGCAGGCGCTCGAGTAAATGGGAAATAAATCGCCTCTTTCTCAAGTAAAAGCTCGGGTAGCATGGTAGAAAATGCATCAATAGAATAAGCCTTATCGACATTTAATGACGATATTGCTCTTTCCTGCCCCAATCTCGGTCCTGTCCATAATTCCTCACTGGGTACACGTATACGATTGAATAAAATACTTTCGCCAAGCTCTCCTGACGTAAGGACAAGCAATGCATCCGGCTCATCAAAGCCGGTCAGATAATAAAAATCACTATCCTGACGGAATCGATAATGTGCATCCCCATTACGAATCACCTCCTGTGCACCAGGAATAATTGCGATAGCGTTAGAAGGCAACGCTTTTGCTAATTGTTGACGACGAATTCGATAAGGCATCTCTGTCTATGACCTTAAAAGATATTTTTTTACACTATACCAAAGATACCTCAAAATTGTTAATCTATTCCTTTTTGTTGGGGTCGAAAATTCATGCGAGAGCAGAGCTTTGTTGATCAAATTATTTTGCACGCGGATACCTTCTTGCGCGTTCTTTTTGTGCCACAACAACGCCCGCACCAGCGAGAAAATCCTGCAAAGAATATTCCCGACACCACACTCACGCTTGCAGAAAAAAAGCATGTTGCAGGACTCATGCGAGTCAATCACGCAGGAGAAGTTTGCGCACAAGCACTCTATCAAGGACAAGCATTAACAGCAAAACTTGAGCAAGTACGAACACAAATGGTCTTGGCAGCCAGTGAAGAAATCGATCATTTAGCCTGGTGTGAAGAAAGGCTTAAAGAGCTCGAAAGTACAACCAGCGTACTTAATCCTGTTTGGTATGTTGGCTCTTTTTTTATTGGCGCTTTAGCCGGCTTTATTGGCGATGCGTTGAGTTTAGGATTTGTGGCCGAAACAGAGCGCCAAGTTACCGCCCATTTAAATCAACACTTAGATAGGCTACCTCAGCACGATCTAAAAACCAAAGTCATTTTAGAACAAATGAAAACAGATGAAATAGCACATGCGAACGCTGCTGTCGCCGCCGGCGGCAAGGAGCTCCCTTCTTTGATAAAAAAACTCATGTATGCAACCTCGAAACTACTCACAACAGCCAGCTATAAAATTTAATTTGCGAAATGCTTTGAAGCTACTGCAAATCGTATTTTTTGCACTCAGCACATCGATTGCGTTCGCCGAAGAAACTGATAGCTGTGTCAAATGGCCTACTTGGTTTAAGCCAGTCTGCACCACACTTCGCGATACTTGGACTCAAGGACGTCCGGAGCTCTATCTGACAGGATATGCTTGGCACAACCGCTACACATATACCCAAAAACGCTTAAAAACTTACAACGAAGCCGCATGGGGTGGCGGTCTAGGTAAGGGCTTCATTGACAAGGACGGTGATTGGAACAGTTTATATATGATTGCGTTTTTAGATTCACACAAAAATGTAGAGCCATTGGGTGGATATGCCTTTATTAAAACTGCTCATTTTTCAAAGCATGTTCGCGGCGGTCTTGGTTATACTGCTTTCATTACTGCAAGACCAGATATCTACAAAGGTCGACCTTTCCCTGGCGTTCTTCCTCTTGTTTCGTTTAGTATCTTGCGACTGTCTATTTTTGCAACGTACATTCCCGGTGCCGCAGGTGCCGGAAACGTACTCTTCTGCTTTGCAAAGTTTTCGTTTTGACGGAATCACGCTCTAATTTTATAACATCGATGAATATGCGTATGGCGCTTAAAATCGATATCTATTGTCGTGTCTGTAATCTCTTGAACGGCCTCGTCTTCTAATAACGCTTTTGCTAATTTAAACGTTTTTAAATTCGTAGAAAAATACAACACACCGGTAGGCGTGAGCAATTTTCTGCAATCAGCAATAAGCTGCTCATGATCTCGTTGGATATCTAGGGTATTCGTCATACGCTTGGAGTTTGAGAAACTTGGCGGATCTAAGAAAATCACATCAAAACGATCTTCTGTTATCTTAAGCCAGCTCATACAATCGTAATGCACAAATTGATGTCTCGAAGTATCAAGATCATTTAACCTAAAATTATCTTCCGACCATGCGAGGTAAGTTTTAGATAGATCTACACTCACCGTCATCGCACCGGCAAGTGCCGCATGCACACTCGCAGAACCGGTATAAGAAAAACAATTGAGAAAACGCATTCCTGGTTTTAATGTCTCACGAAAATGCATTCTTAATGGCCGATGGTCTAAAAATAATCCTGTGTCCAAATAATCCCATAGGTTCACATAAAAACTTGCGTCACCCTCTTTCACAATCATACGCTGTCTTGCATCATTCAATTTTTCATATTGAATCAATCCTTTTTGCTGTTGTCTTGTTTTTACGACAAGATTTCGATGATCAATATCCAGTACCTGAGGAATCATTTGCTGCACTTCTAAGCGGCGTCGTTGTGCTTTTTGTGGATCAATCGTCACAGGGGGAGCATATTCTTGTAGTACGACAAAATCTTGATAACGATCCACAGCAAAAGCATATTCTGGCAAATCAGCATCATATAGTCTGTAACAATCAATATGGTTGCGCTTGGCCCATTTTTGTAAATGCTGCACGTTTTTTTTAAGTCGATTAGCAAACATTACCGCGCCATCAGAAACTGCAAGCGGGCGTTTTTCCTCTAAAAATACATTTGTCTCATCTAATTTAAAACAGTACAACTTACATAACAATGCGCCGTTATATAGCGTATATTGTTTATGTGCACGCAGTCCGGTTGCTTTTGCAAGCTCGACTTCTGGCGTTAAAATTGCAGCTGTCCATTGTTGAAATTGAGCATTTAATGTGCGACCCAAGGTCTTATAAAAAGCTTGTAATCCTAATGAATCACCTAAACGTACGCCATAAGGTGGATTGGTAATCATCAGTCCTTTTTCAGCGATAGGGATGGCCTTTTCTAGCGAGCTAATTTTCCAAGAAGCCCACTCAGACACACCCGCACGTCTGGCATTTTCTTTGGCGTGCGTAATCGCTCGTGGGTCTTTATCGCTACCTTCAGCCAAAACAGTAGGCTTAATTACAGCATTTTCAGCTGTTGCTCGAACTTTTTGCCAAATAGACTCATCATGTGACAGCCAATGGTAAAAAGCTTTATCCTGTCTTAACAATCCAGGAGCCATATTCGCGGCCATCATCAAAGCTTCAATAACTAATGTGCCAGAACCACAACAAAGATCTTGTAATGCATACCCTTCTTTCATTAGCTTTGGCCATCCGGCACGCATAAGCATCGCTGCGGCAAGATGCTCTTTAAGTGGCGCCTCACCGGCATCTTGGCGGTAACCTCGTTGATGTAAGCTGTAGCCGACAACATCAAGACTCAAAGTAACCCGGCCATTTTTTAAATAGGCATGGAGTAAAATATTAGGATTTTCTCTATCAATATGAGGACGAACACCTGTTTTTTCTTTGAAATAATCAGCGACAGCATCTTTAACAACTTGAGCACCGAATAAAGTATTACGAAAAAAAGAAGAGCTACCGTGAAAGGTGATCGCGAATGTTTTTTCAGGCAGAAAAACACTCTCCCAAGAAAACGCTCGACACGCCGCATATAAGTCTTCGGGGGTTTCTACTTCGTCTTCAAATAAAATCACTTGTACGCGACCAGCAAGCCTTGACCATAAGCACACACGGTATAAGTTTTCCAACGATAGCGTAGTGTATACGCCTTGAGGGCTTGTCTTATCTGAGGAAATATGAAGTGTTTTTAGCTCTTCGGAAAGCAGCCCTTCAAGGCCCTTAGGGCAACTTATAAAAACAGGAAACATCATTGAATAAACTGCCTTATATAGCGAAATAATGAAAGACCAGCACCAGTACGCTTTCCCTTCGTTGATTCATCTTGTGCTTTTTTAATAAGCTGTCGCAATCGTTGAATATCCGTCTCAGGATAAGTCTCAATAAACAAAGTCAATGCGCCAGGCTCATCAAGAACTAAACGCTCACGCCACTGCTCCAGTGCGTGAAACACAGCCCCTTGTGTTGCATCTTCCTCTTGCAACTTGGCATAAGCCTCGGTGAGCGCATCCCCGCCCTCTTTTCGAATGAGCTTACCTATCCACAAAGCATGACGCTTAATGGCACCAAAGCTCTTCAAGAGTTTCGCGTCATTAATGGCTTGTCGAAGCGTTATCGATAAAGGAAGTTGATCCAGTCTCTCAGGACTTAGATGCACCAAAGCCTCGCCCAGCGCGTTCAGCGCTTGAGCGTCTTTCTTCTTTTGTGTTTTGCTTTTTATCTCATTCATGCGCGTATTATACCTAATAACATTGAAAACACCATTTTTGTTTAATTTTTGTGCTAACATAATTATAGGAGGTTTATTTTGAGGAGTATATCTAAGGAGCTTCTCTGTTTTTTGGAGACGCATGATTTTCTTTTTTTTGTTTAAGAGGTAAAAACCATGAGAAATCACGACACATGGATGGTCGTTTTTGATACTACAACCTGCCATATATACCATTACGACAAGCATCATCTTGATTTGCTAAAAGAAATAAAGCACATAGAAAATAGAGGGAAAGATAGCGATTTTGCTTTAGACAGACCCGGGCACTATAAAGCATCGAATGCAAGGGGCGCTTACACCCCAAAAAGTAATCATAAAGCCAATAGTATCCAACATTTCGCAAATGAAATTGGACATTATCTGGAAAAAGAGAGGTCTCGCCAGCATTATGACAAGCTAATTCTCGTTGCAGAACCACATATGATGGGGCGAATGAAAAAACACATCTCAAAGAATGTGGAGCGCTTAGTTCATCATGAAGTTCCAAAGAGTTTGCTTTGGACGAACGATAACGCTTTGCTTTCTCGCGTAAATCAACATATGTATCATCATTAGAAGCGATTCATTTGAGTGAATTTTGTGATAAACTAGATCAAAATTCACTCAAAGAAAAAATCATGCGTCAATTTGCTGTTATTTTGCTCATTTTACTTGGTTTTCATGCCCATGCAGAACATGCTTTTCTTAAAACATCAACGCGCGACATTCCCCTTGAAACACTACAGGGCAAGTGGATATTCATCAGTTATTGGGCGACGTGGTGTCCTCCTTGTCTAGACGAAATCGATGTGCTGAATCAATTTCACCAATCGCATCAACAAGAAGATGTGATGCTCTTTGCCGTAAATTATGATGGTCTATCGCCCAAAGAACAAGTTGCTCTAGCCAAAACCCATAAGCTCAAGTATCCGAGCTTAATCGAAGATCCGGCAAAAGCTCTGAATTTAGGCGATATTCCTCATTTGCCTGCGATGTTTATCTTTAATCCCAACGGACAACTTCAAGATAAACAGTATGGCGAACAAACACTCGCAGATCTCAATCACTATTTTTTAAAGCTTAAAAAGGATTTTGCACAGGCACCACAGTCGACACAGCGTGCTTATAAACCATCTGTGTAATGGCATCTTTTAAAAAGATAACATCATCATCTACCTTTTCAATCATGCCATGCAATTTGATCCCACTTTTTAAAAAGATAGAGACTTGTATTTTTTTATCACATAGCAACTGTAAAAAACTGTTTTCCAAATTTTGTTGTTGAGACATTACGGCTCTCCTTATTTTTATTTTTTGAGTAATGCAACTGTCTATCAATTTGTCGGCTTGGTTTTAAAAATCTTTAACAATTCATTTTTTGAACTAAAAATAACCAAAAAATTCATGAGCAATCAAGACAAGATATAAAAGAGACCCATAATGTGCGATAATGAGTCAAACAGATATCTAACGAGCGCATCCATGTTTTCTTCGTCTTTTGAAAGTTCGAATTTAAGTACCCCAACAGAAATTCAAATGAATATCAGCTTACTAGCTCATATTGCAGCAGACTCAGAGTTGCAAGGTCGGTACGGTGTTCAAGGGTGTGTTTTTGCAAATACGATTGGATATTTTAAATCTTACTTAGCCACGCTTCCTGAGGCACATCTCAGTTTAAAAAAACTGACTGAATCTGTCGAAAAATTACATGTCTATGCCAGATACATACAAAATATGGCCCAAAGAAGAGCATCCATAAAAGAAGCAACCGAGTTTTCTGGGGAAATAGCACACCGAATTACCGCACTACGTTCAGGAGAAGAGGTGATACTACCTGGCGGATGGGTTAATCCGGGAAGCCCTGGTCATGCGATGATTTATCATTTTAGAAAAGAAGGCGATGTCTTGCGCTTTTATATCTATAATGCAGGGGCAGGAGTGGAATATCACGAAAAAATGTCAAGCACATCAAGTGAACGATATTTCTCAACTAAAGTTTATGAGTTTAAAGAGGCGGCCCACCTTCAGCTTATGTATCTCATCCGCCGCTTGGTCGTGGCACATTTGAATCATTTACACCCTGATTTCGACTCGAAGGCGTTATATGTTCACAATATTGATGAAATTATTCCTTTCATCAATGATTTAACGAAAGATGAGCCCTTGCTTGCTCAAGATCTATTCGAAGAGGTCTTGACCACAACAGGGCAAATCAGTGGCACGTGTACTCAACGCTCCATTCATCAAATGCTTAAGCACTATTTTAAATCGCTTGAAGATTATCGTCGTTTTATCGTTGATTTTAAAATTTATGCGATTGATGACTATTTGAAAAAGCACTCAAGGTGTAGCCAACCCATTCAAGAGCTGGTGAGTTATGCCATTATTAACACCATTAAAATTTGTGATACTCCCGAATTATATACTTTAGATGAAAAAGAGGAAAAACTAATACAGTTGTACAAATTACAATCCCAATTAGCACAATTTGCATTGCAAGAAAGAGTAACAGCGATACCGTCTTTTTTGAACAACTTTACTTTTCAACGATACAGTTTTGATATTTCTAGCCCGACGTTTGAGTTGAGCGCACTTTCTCATCAAACACAGCCCTCCCGAGAGTTACATCGAATTGAGCCCTCACCTCGCCCTTCCCTCCTTCAAGAATTGAGTAAAATCTATAATACTTGCCAAGAAGCACACGCTTCGGGTGATGTGATTTGGGTCATGAAACAAATTGAGCAAGTTTTTCTAGATTTGCCTGCCCCTATGTCTTTTGCAGGGGCTTCTTTTTATGATCTTTTTACCCAAGAAGAGTTATTCGAGCCGTTTATACAAAAATTATATGATTTTCAGGTACTGTTTGATCGCTGCCGAAAAACTGCTTTTGGTCAGAACCAATTTGTTGCACAAGCTACTTTGCAAATGAGCATCATAGCCATCAATGACGACTGCCATCGAAAATATGCAAAAATTAATGGCAAACCAGATTTTTCTCCATTTTTTGCATATTTTATTAACGGATACTTTAAGGGCTATGCCTATAGCCCTTACTTGGCGAGCCACCACGTCATGCTTGACGAACGCTTTCAAGCTTTGAGAGGCCTCTATACGAACGAGGAAAAATCAGATGATATGTCTTCGGCTTATCTTGATTATTATAATCAACTCATCAAAACATTTCCTGAAGTTTATCACGATCTTGAGAGCAGGTACCAAGATCAAGCGCCAAAAGATGTTGATTTTCATAGCGCTATTGTCAGAGCAAAAGCCGAAGCACTGTACGTACTTTGCAACCAATTTATTCAAAATATGCCCGAGATGACGCTCACGCCAGAGAGCTTTCTGAATGCCCCGGCGTATGCACCATTCTGTAGAGAAATACGAAAGCAATGGGAGTATGGATGCTCAATTTTGCGCGGAATCAACCCTTTATTTCCAGACAGATCCTTTTCTTTGAAATTCATTTTGGTAATGGAGCTTAATCCATATTCGAAAACCCTTAATTTCAAAGACACTTTTTTGAACTCAGCTAACAGCATTTCATATACTGGATTTCCACTAGCAATCACTCAGCACCAATATGAAGTAAAACGACCTGAAATGAAGACTGTCTGTCATCATGAAAATCCAGACTTTATCTCTGACACAAAGCGCAAAAAAACAAGCAATGACATTCAACTTTCACCTTACGATCACCCCACAACTCGAGTGATCAACAAAGATGATTTTTTCTTCAGAGATTTGCTGCACTTACGAACATCTCAAAGACATCAGGCCTCATTAACGCTCGATTATTTTCATGAGGTGCGAGATTACCTGAAAGATCCAGAAATACAACGATATGTTGAGGGTAATATTTTTGAGCCTTGCGTTTTATTAATCACGCTAGAAAAAGATGAGACTTTTTTGATGCGATTTGATGAGTTCGTTGACAGTGGACTCAGAGCTTTTGTGGCAGTCAATAAAGAAATGACACATGAGGCATTATTTTTTATTCGCTTAAGTGCCTACGTCAATCGGTTTGCTGCAGAAAAAATACCTGGCTTAACGAATCGGTTAGAAAGTGACTATGATCGAATCTCTGATTTGATCCTCTCCAATACAGATCAGCATATTTTAGCCAGTCTTCATCAATATCGATTTATCTTAGGAATGGCTTTTTATCAGAAGACTCAGCGCCCTCCTATGAAGCTTTTTGAAGAGCTGTTTATTTCATATTTCTATATTCAAACCAATACGAATCTACATGTTCCTTTAGATGAAGAAACAAGTGCGGAATTAATATTCAGCAAACGAGAGTTTCAAGAGTCTATCAAACGTCGTTTACCCGAAATTAATGAAGACTTGATTCAAAGAGTTCTACATCACTTGAAAGGCCATTTTAAACAGCAACTCGCGACACTTAGGCTCTCAAGAAAAGGTGAGTACCTTTTTTCTCTTGAGGATCAATATGACATAGATATCGAAAACGGTGCATTGTATCAAGGAAATAAAAAATTCAGCGCAGTTCCACTGTATATGAATCATTCTCCTTTGTTTAAGCATTTTAAATTGGAACATGAGTCTTCTTGTTTGATGTATCCAGGCGATTCTATTTTTGAATTTTTTAATCCTGAAGGAACCTTGCGATTTTCGAGGAATTCGAGCGAGTCTTTTCGTGTGCAAAAAGAATTTTCATTTGGAGATGGAAAAAGATTTTGGTACGAGCTTTATCCTATAAACCCGCAACAGAAAAAACAGCTAAACTTAGCTCAATCTTGCTTTAAAGATGGGAGAAGGCAAGATTTAAGCGAGGCAATCACTGATGGAGACATGAATGCCTGGTCTCTTTGCTCTGACTTCGCACCCAGTGTATCGGCGCCTCAATTTATTTTAACTCAAAATCATAGGCCTGTATTTTTTGCTCGAACTCAATATACCCCTTTTAGTTCTTATGAAACAGGACAAGCTCTGTGTAACGACCCTATTAGAAACCGCTTTGATGATCCCAAATTTATGATTTGCACAGGAGACCATATATTTTTTAAACGATACGGTCTAAGTCTAACTCAAGCACCGAATCAGAGTTATGTTCTTAAGGATAAACCTACTTTTGTTTATCAACCTAACGCCAAATTTCCGATACCCGGTGTTGCAAATATGGGATTTAAAGAGGCGTATCAAAAAGGCGCTCAAACCATTGAGCGAGATTATTTTGTTGTTCCCGTGCAACGTTTTTATCGATCTGGCACTGTAGATAACGGGGAGTTTTTCCTCTTTAAACATGACGCTTCGGCAGTGATTGCAACAGCACAATTAACTAAGATATGGAAAAGCCGCAATTTAAAAGAAGAAGATTATCCTCTATGGCATTATGAAAATACTTGCCACGCCATTGTTTTTCCTATTATCAATGGAGAACCTAAACCAGAAAAAGCTGCAGATGCGTTATATCTTAGTTATCTTTACTTAGCTGCGGGCCAGCCTGAAAATGCCTGGAACACTTTGCAAAAAATTCAACAACGATTTTCCTTGGATGGCAGTTATGACGAACTGACTTATTTAGAATGGATAGTCAAAGCGCTACCCGTGATCTTAGATAAAGCAGATGCTGAGTCTGTTCGCGACACGCCCGCTTACCAAGCTTGTCAGTTGAACGCTCTTTCATTGCTGACCACCTTTATCATGACAGGCAATCGTGTTGAATGGCCTGCAACAAATACAATAGATGAAACAACAGCCAATGGTGAATATGAACTGGTCTGTCTTAAACAGATCAAATCTTTTTATAAGAGTCTTCCCTCTTTAGTTTCAGAAAAATTGAACCATTACTTAAATGTTGAGCGCCATTTAGTTCAACCTTTTTACTTGAATGAACCGATGATGAGAAGTTTGTTGGCTTATTACACTCGGCAAGCAAATGACATGAATGGTGCTTTAGGTTATAAGCAGCGCGAATCTACTCTATCCACACTGGTACGTGAAAAAAGGTTGTTAGAAGATAATTTTAAATTACTTCAAGACAATCCTTCCAAAACGGTATTTATTCCACTAGACCTTGAGGCTACTCGAAAAAGATTAGATGAAATAGAAGAGGAAGTAGCGCTGCAAAAAAGAGTGATGAAGCGTTCAACCGTGTTAGAAAAAATAAGCATTGATCTTGCATTACCTAAACAAAATATCGACGTTAATACCGCCACACTCAGCGCTGCAGCAAAAAAGTTTTTTCACGATGGCTCTAACCCTAATCGATGGTATATAAGTCTCGGAAGTGTCTCATCTGATGCGCCTCATCTAGCAATGGGAGCCTTATCACCGGATATTTCAGAGGAAGAGTTTTTTAAATTTTATCCCGATTATTATAAGATTTCAGCGGATCCTGCTCACAAAGATCATCGAAAACTGATTGATTTTTGTAGAGATTATCTGATTGGGCATCGCCACACACCGTTGATAGAGCGATGCGAAAATATACCTCTGCTCGTCAATTTACTTTATCGACGTGCGCATTATACAGGTAGGATGTTTTACTCATCAATTGGCAGTATTGCTAGTGAATTAAGAAAACAAGAGCGTCAATTACCTAAAATTGAAATTTATCAAGCACGAGATGTGTTCAAAGCGCCTTTGGCAGAGGTTCAATCAATTTTTGAGAGTTTATCAGAAAAAATACTTACACTTGAAGCACCCATGCCGCTACCGAGTCAGTGCGGTTTAATTCGATGTGAAGAAATGCCATCTGAAGAGACACTACGAGGATTGAAGGATCCGACTTATATTCTCATGTCCACAGCATTTCTTTACTATTATCCTTTACTAAAAAAGATAGAAGTTGTTACCGAAAAAGAGAGCTCACTTCAAAGTCTTAGTTTACATTTTAATGACAGCATTACAGCTCTTTCTTCAGAAGATTTTGATGCGGTTCATCATATCACAGAGCATGTCCCGACAAGTCTGATTTCAGAAACCTTGGTTGATGTATTACAAAACCTCCAATTCACACAATTTCATCAACAATATCGGAGAAATGAGGCTGAGTTTGAAACTCAACTAGGACATCAATTAGATGAATTGAGCGAAAATCCAACTTTTGAGCAACTAGAGGATGCTGAAAAAAAAGCCGGAGAGCTTCAACATCGTCATTTTGATCAAAAGAAACAACTTGCGCAGATGCTTTCTAGTATAGCACTTCGACGGTCGCTTCAAGAGAAAGTCGCCGAGATGAAGCTGAACTGGCAAAACAAAGTGTCAAGCTCATTGGAATCACTTCTCCATTTAGGTGCCGAATGGCCAGATTCTCAAAAAGAGCGGCAAAGAATTCAGATTGCTCGTGCAACGTTAAAGCAATCTATCCCAACAGAAAAAGACTTGCTTAATTTGTACTACAGAGCACTTCCGTCTGCTTATCGAGATTCGATGGGTTTATCCGAAGAAAAAATTCAGCAATTACATCAAAAAATTCATGAGTATGCTCGGGAAAAACTTCATTTACAGCATCTCGTACGTATTCAAAAAGCACTAGCTCAAACAGAAATTACACCCACAGAAGAGCAATTTTTAGTTTTGGCTTCGACTTTAATGAGTAAAAATCAAGTGTCTGGCCAAGAAGACCCGGCCATCATGCGTTTTCAACTAGAAGAAAATATGCTGCTTCGACCTCGACAAATTGAAGCACTTCGATCTTTATTGTCACCCACAGTAAACAGCCCTCATCAATTTGATGAGAGAATTGAAAAGATCATCATGGGAGGAGGAAAATCTAAAGTATTATTGCCTCTTATGGCTCAAAAGAAAGCCACTGGTTTAAACTTAGTTGTGGTTGAGGTTCCTCATCCTTTATTAAAAACTAACCACGCCGATTTGAATGCCACATCACAAAAATTGTTCAACCAAGCCGCTCATATCTTTCAATTTGATAGAGATAGCGATTGCTCATCAGGACGATTAGAGGAAATTTATCAACAGCTATTAAATATCATGACATCTAAAGACTACCTGATTACAACAGGAGAGTCTGTACAATCTTTCCGATTAAAATATCTCGAGTTGTTGTACTCTAAACCACAAGAAAATAACGGAGTCGCGTTTGATGAGTGGTCCGAACAAGTACGCTCCGCTGCTAAAATTGTTCGCCTATTCAAAGAGCGCTCAGATGTAATTATTGACGAAGTGCACGATGGCTTGCTTTTAAAACGTAAGCTTAATTATGCTTTTGGCGAGCCACTTCCTATTTCACCCGAAGTGATTCAGCTTAATATTTCGTTGTTTGTTTTTCTGCAGTCGAAACTTCAGTTCCCGCAAGCACTCGAAGAACAAGATGAGCAAGAGCGCATTAAAAATAATGAAAAAGCCTTAAAATCACATTGGCGCAGTATCAAAGCAGACTTCCCTAGAATGTTGATTTATTCACCTGAAAGTCCTTTGAAATCACATGTAATAGCATTATGTCAAACCGATGACAGAAAAAAAGAAGCCCTCATTCGCTACTTACAAGAAGAAGAAACATGTGATTTTCTCGTCAGCTGTGGAAATAAAGCTATCTTAGATGCGTTTGCTTTCTTTAAAGCACAGCAAAAAATTCTCGATGTCACCCTACATAAGCAATATAAAGAAAACTACGGGCCCTCGAAGATTGTAAAGCTCAGTGAAATAAAGCGAAGTCTTGCTATTCCTTATGCTGGAAACAATAAATCAAAAGAGCGCAGCCAATTTAGCAGTCAGCTTGAAACCATGAATTACACAATTCAGTCTCTTCGCCTGACAGGTATCAGTTGGACGATGCTCAATGAAACAGTGCAACAGTGGCTGACACAGGCTCGCTATGAAATGCTTCAGACGAAAGGTGTTTCACTTGTTGAGACAAAAATAGCTCAAGCCGTTACGGCCCATTATTTGCAAAGGATTGGTTTGCGTTTCGAAGATCTTGATATTCATGATGAAGCGTTGATGGAAAGACTCTATGACGCCTTACATCAAGATGATAGGTTAATTTATGACATCCTTGAAAACCAAATTTTACCTCAAATCAATCAAGAGCAGCATATTCTGTCAAGCAATCCGCTTAATCACGCTGATATTTATCGATCTCGACAAGGGATATCAGGCACACCATCGAACTATCGAACTTTTCATCAAAGCCTGAAATTTAACCCAAAAACCTCGCTAGGAACCGATGGATTCATTCAGAATTTACTCATTAATCAACATCCCCCTGTGTCTGTTTCAGTTGAGCCCTTTACTCATCTAAGAGACTTTTTAAGAAAAGCACTGGAGTCTAATCCATCCATTACAGCAATAATGGATATCTGTGCCACTTTTACAGGATATCCTGCATATGATGTGGCTCATATTTTAGCCGAAAGCTATTCTGATCGTTTTGAGTATATTTTATATTTTGATAGCGCCGATCGCCTGTGTGCAGTGTCTTCAAAAAACCCCGATGCATCACCTATTGTCTTAGGTACGAGCGACCCTGATGAGATTACGCAACGATTGGGGGGCTGTCCTTTAGAAAAGCGTTTTACTTATTATGATCAATTACACACGGTCGGGGTTGATATTAAACAAGCGCCTAATGCGTGCGGGTTAGCATTAATTGATGAGCGAACACAACTACAAGCCTTTTTACAAGGTGTGATGCGCATGCGAGGCTTGGAAACCGGGCAAACTATTGCTGTGGTTGCGCAACATTCTCTCACAGGTCTTGATGGCTACCTTGCTCATATGCAAGAAAACGAAGCGCTCCAATTAAAAGATGATATTTTTCTTTCAGCCTTAGAAAAAATTGATAATTTATACCACAACAGTCTGATCCTTCATATTTCCTCTTGTAAAGAACCTATGCAACAAGCTTTTCTTGCGGAGAAGTTCAAAGACTTTTTCCTGCAAACTCAGCAGCTTGATTTGTTCAAACAATATGGCTCCGTATCTCAAAACATGAGGACAGAAGATGTCCTCAACGACTATGCAGCGGATGCGTTTCGTCGCTGGGAGCGTTTGATTCGAGAAGCAGAAATTGAGATTGTTGCCACAGAAGGAGAGCACTTGCTTCAACGTGCCAATGCAATCGTTACAGAGACCCTGCCTCATTGCTCAGCGTACATTGAATGGCATGAAAATAATCAAGAAGGCCAAGAATATCAAAATGAAAGAGAAAATCAAAAAGAACAGCAACAACAAAAAGAAGAGCAAAGAGATGAGGAGTTTTTTGATCCTGAATTAAGAGAAAAAGAAAAACTTGCCTGGACGAGAGGGGGGTATAAAAGCTTTTGCTCTGGCAAGAATTCTTTTGATTCGCAAGGACGTTATTATTCGTCGACAAGCTCGTTATCACTAGAGCCGTTGGCTCGTCATTTACCTGGAATCGATATCTCTGAATCGCTCCTGATTAGCCAAAATTATCGCGATGTTTATGAGAACCAAACACGTGTCTTAAGTTATTATTTAAAACCAGTACACGCGATTTTGTTTAGGCTTCATAAAGGTAAACTCTCAGCATGTCTCATTACAAATCAAGAGCTTAAGGAAATTACCGAATGCCAAGAAAAAGATCCCTCTGACAACACATGGATTGTAAATTTAAAATCTACAGCTTTATCTGGTCGTCTGCCTGACTTTTTACTACAACCTAAAGAATCATTGAGCCCTGAAACTCTTCCAATAACTCTTCCAATTTACGAGCAATATCATGAGCTCATGGAGCAGGCCTGCTTTTTTGCAGGAGAGATGAGAATTTTAAGTGGACGAGAAGTGCCATTGACGTGGATAACACAATCTCCCGATCAGAAGTTAGCTTTTTTTGAAAAGAACTTGATGGCATATCGAAGGACAACTCCTCAAGATTTGATTGATATTAAAGCGTTATTTTCAACAGCTAACAAAGGCTATGAATACATCAAATTAAATGCATTTGACGATTTAACGGTCATGAATTGGAAAGAGCGGTATCCTGAGCTAAGCGATAGAGCCATTCGATCTTTAAAAACGCTGTCAGAGATTTTTCATGATTTGAATGAAAACCCACCAAATCCGATGCCTGACAATGCCGAAGATACTTATCTTGCTGGGCATCCCACTCTGCCAATGACGGCATTAGCTTATGTCGAGCAACATATTAATCTCCATCGCATGATACAGATGCTTACAAAAATGAATGAAGGAGCGCCAAGCCAAATACTCTCACCTTTAGCTCAAAAAGTATTATCTATCGACTATAACGCATTGAATCTTGCGTGCGCAGATGATTCAGATCTCCTGCAATTTCGGATTCTCATGTCTTCTATTTCATCGCCGTTATTTAACCGAAATGTTTTGTACAAACCTTGTATTACAGAAAATCCACTCATTAAAAAATTGGATTTGAAATCTTCTTTCTCTGAGAGCGATTTATTGGTGAGTTTTTTACAAAAAGAAGATCTGTCTTTGTCTGCTCTAGATCAAATATTGGACTATCCGCAAAGCAAAAAAAGCTCAGAAATTATTTTTAAACATCCGCTTATTTCGTCTCTTTCATTGAGTTATGAGCGATTTTCTTCTTTATTAGCTAATTTAAGTGCTCTTGATCTGGCGTTAGTGTTTAGTGCTCTCGATAGAATGCCTCTTGAACCTTTGATGAGAATACGAATGAAAGCCTTGGCGTTGACTCAGTTTAAAGTGACAGAAGGAGATCTTGCTACTGAGTTCATTCATGACTTATCGACAATCGAGGTATGGCCTAAGGAGTTGATTTTGCAACTGTTAAAACTCGAGGTGAATGATTCTTCATGGCCATCTTTGTGGTTGGAGCGCTTATTAACCATAAGAAATCCGAGTTTAATCACATCGATGTTGAGTCATCCTTTACTGACTAACAAAGAGATGGATATGTTGGCTTCTCGCTTAGCTACTGATAACTTATCCATTTTATTTGATCAATGCTTATCAAAACTTTCTATGACTGGGTTAGTGCAATTAGCGTCTCGAGTAACGAGTCGTGACTTGCTAGATAAACTAGTTGATCAATGCTTATCAAAACTTTCTATGACTGAGTTAGTGCAATTAGCGTCTCAAGTAACGAGTCGTGACTTGCTAGATAAACTAGTTGATGTCAAACCTTTCGATGAGCTCCTGGCTAAAACAATATGGACAAATGCTGTAGCAGGTGATGATGTTCGAAAAAAATTACTTTCCAAAATCGCTTCCCTCGAACTGTTTCAACAATGCTTGATGTTGAGTCCCGAGCTCAACCAAAACGCTGTTGTGGAAGCGGCTATCGCCAATCAAATATTGGCAGTAGAAGACAAAAACACACTCTTACTTAACTATAATTTTTCAGTATTAAATACTCCTTCCATCAAAAAAATCGTGACTTTTTCAAAGTTTAGTGATCAAACATTACTGAGAGTTTTAAATGAAAGTACTCTTCTGTGTTCAGCGCAAGTGTTTTCGGAGGAGTTTTTTAAAGAAAAACCGGA
Source organism: uncultured Legionella sp. (assembly GCA_964471225.1). Classification (GTDB taxonomy): domain Bacteria; phylum Pseudomonadota; class Gammaproteobacteria; order Legionellales; family Legionellaceae; genus JAGVJT01. The sequence goes on from CAYYEZ010000042.1 coordinate 70,915, forward strand.
TTATCAATTGTCTCAAAATGTATTTAATGCGTTGTGTGTCAAGATAACAGAATTATCTAGCTCTTTTTTACCATTCTTGGTTTATATTTCTCGTGGTTTTGAATCTCAAGTGATTGAGAAACTCAAAAGTTTGAATACTACTCAACCTCAAGCTAGTGAAATTCAAGAAAAGTTACTCAGTCGAGTGACTCGACGAGTTGACTTTGAAGCGCTAACTACGTGGCTTCCCGCTCAGAATGAAGCAATTTATCTGGCTCTATTGAATAAAAGCAGCTTATCTTTACAAGATAAGGAAGCGCTTATCAACACTCGTTCTTATCAAAATCTTACACTTGATATCGCAGTACCTATGCTTACACAATCTCAAGTTCAATTGAAAATACTGAGAGAATGTAAAAACTCGTCTGTACTGACAAGAGCACTTCAATCCTATCAGGGCGTACTAACGAATGAAGCGTGGAACCAATGCTTAGCTTCGAATGATGATGCGTTACTCACCGCTTTGTTGAGTCACGTGACAGGAGAGAATGGAACGACGTTATTACCGCGTTTGTTAGAAAAAAGGCAAACAAAGGCGTGGCATTCAAGTATCGCCCAACGCGCTCAGCAGATTGGTCTGCTTCCATCAGTCATATCTTATCCCCAGCTTGAAGCTTCCGTGAAAAAGACTTTACTGCTTTTGCCTTCTTTTTCTTTTAGACAGTTAACTCAGATAGAGCTACAGACTCATCTGGAATCTGTAGCCTATAGTCCCGATGTCTTACTCAAAATACAAAGAGAATGTAGCCCGTCGACTATAGCAAATCTACTCAAAACGTTTTTCCCCAAAGAAAAGCTCACAGATGAATTATTTACATCTCTATCGCATTCAGGTGATGACTTACAAGATGATTTGACTGACGCATTATTGGATCACATCACGGCTGAAAATGAAGCAATACGCCTACCGATTTTAGCAGAAAAAAATAAAACAACTGATTGGACATTAAAGTTAATTGAAAAAGCGACGAATCCGGATGTAATACGTCAATGTATTCCAGCCCCTTCAGCATCCGTTTTTGAGGCAATGCAGCATAAGTGGCCAACGCATTTCGTTACAGCACCTCCTTCTATCCACATACCATCGGTAGCAGTCGTCGCGCCAGAGCCTGTTTTTTCTGAGCTTTCAGTCGATGAATTACGACATTGGATGAGTGAAAATGACTACAGCTCAGCGTCTTTACTTAAGATAATACGAGAACGTGAATTAGAGACATTGTTAAGCCTTTTCAGCGGAACTGATCTCAATGGTAAACTCACCATTGAAGTTGTACGATCACTTTTAGCTAAAATCAATTCGATCGAAAACCCTATATTGTCATGGTTAATTTCCAGTGGTGAGTTGATGCGTCTGCAACAACTGCATCCATTCGTTTATAAATTGCAAACATTTAATGCACCTCAAGATTTCTTATGGATAAGATTATTACAAACGCTCAAAAAACCTGATCACGTCACTCTAGTGATTGCCGCAATAAAACCCAAAGATGAAGAAGACTATCTCGCTATTTTAGATAGAAGCAGATTATCTGACGAAGATAAGAGCCAACTTATCAACACTCGCTCTTATCAAAATCTGGAGCCTGATGTAGCCACGCGTATACTTGGTCGAACTAGTATCCAGCTGAAAATACTTAGAGAGTGTAGAAATCCTAGTGTGCTGAGAGAAACACTTCGAGTATATCAAGGCGAGTTAACCGACACAGCATGGAGCCAATGCTTAGCGTCGAATGATGATACGGTGCTCACAGCTTTATTGAATCGCATAACAAAAGAAAATGGACAGAAATTTTTACCGCGATTGTTAGAGAAAAAGAATTCTGAAGTGTGGCATACAAGCGTAATCCAACAAGCAGAAAAAGTAGGATTAGGTTCTTTACTACTCGCCTCACCAAAACTCCATCCTGCTGTAAAAGAAAATTGGATACTACAGCGCTCTTTTTCAGGCCAAAGTTTATCTTCTCTTCAAGAGCAACTCATTTCTTTGAAGTACAGCTCAAAAGCCTTGCTTAAGGTCATTAGAGAATGTCAACCAGGCCTTATCGCAACGCTTTTCAGCGGACCTGATCTCAATGGTAAACTCACCATTGAGATCGTACTTCCGCTTTTAGCCAAAATCGATTCGATTGAGAGCCCTGTGTTGTCATGGTTGATTTCCAGTGGTGAGCTCATGCGTTTGCAGCAACTTCAACCTTTCATTCAAAAATTGCAAACCTTTAATGCGCCTCAACACATCCTATGGATGCACTTATTACAAACGCTCACAAATCCTGATCACGTCACTCTAGTGATTGCCGCAATAAAACCTAAAGACGAAGCAGACTATCTTGATCTTTTAGATAGAAGCCGATTATCTGAGACAGATAAGAATGAACTTATCAGCAGACGCTCTTATCGAAATCTGGACCATTCTCTAGTAAGAGAAATGCTTCCTTACTTAGCTCGTCGACCCCAAGGATTATTGAAGATTATTGATGGATTACAAGCCTCGTTTTCAGATGAATTATTTACGCTACTTTTATCATATACGCGTGATGATTTAGAGGATGGTCTCTTAGAAGCCTTGCTAAGGAAAGTTTCTTTGCATAATGAAAATAGATATTTGCCTCTTTTGGCACACAAAAATCAAACTGATGCATGGCGATACCGCCTTATTCAACAAGCGCAACGCCCTGATGTGATAAGTCAGTGCATCCCGAACCCGTCTTCTATGATCCAAGAAGCAATGAAAAGAAAATGGCCAGATTATTTTCGTACGCAACCAACGCCCTCAGCACCACCAATATGCCCTGTATCACCTGTTGCTGTTGATAAGTTTGTGGAAGATATCGATAGTCCGACTCATCGACCTCGACCTAAACCTCCACTTGCGCCATCACCTGTTGATAGATCTTATGGCGAAGGAGGTATGGAAAATCATCTCCCTCCACCCGCTCCGGTGGTTAATACAGAAATAGAACATGCGGTGAGAGCGTTTGTTTCACATATCAGCAATATTAAGGGTAAAAAATTTGAGCCATTAGTCAGGAGGTTAAATGAATTCAGCGCTCAATATTTGAGAAATGAATTGACATTAGATCTATATAAATCGCAATGTAAAGATGCTCTTGATCAATTTAAACCTCAATTATCCAAAGCGGCTAGACGTAGCTTGACGATTTTCGAGCACATTAAAGAAGTGCTTCGAGTGTTCTTCAATATACTCGATCATTTGGTTAGTTTGTTTTCTTCTTCAATGATGGCTGACACTTTCACGCCTGGCGCTCAAAGACTGGTAGGTCGAAATCATTTCTTTACTAAATCCAATAGGGAAACTGATTTAACTCGAGCCATGCAAGCCTTTGAGAAAAAACTAGCAGATCTTGATAACTCAGGCACATCTCATTCGCCTTAGAAGCGAGTTAAGGAATAGATGCAGTTATTTATAAAAAATAACTGCATCATCACTACTACCTTTGCTCATTACTTACCAATACAAAAACTTGAAAAAATCTCGCCGAGTAAGTCATCTGAAGTAAACTCACCGGTGATAGCACATAGAGCAAGATGAGCATGCTGTAAATCTTCTGCCAGTAACTCCCCCGCACGATGAACATGAAGTGCTAAAGCGCCTGACTGAAGAAATTGGTAAGCTTCATTTAAAGCATCAAGATGGCGTTGTCTTGCCATAAAGACCCCTTCTGTCGGTCGATAACCGAGTGTTTCTTTGATAGCCTCTTTCAGCAAGGACAATCCTATTTTTTCTTTAGCTGAAAGATAAATATGATCTTCCTCTCGTCTCGCTGATTGAGTTGTTTCATCTATTTTGTTTATCACACGAAGTATTGGAATATGTGGCGGTAAATGTTGAGTTAATTTATCGCTCAAAGAGGCGTCAACTTCCCCTACAGGTGAAACCAATAAAACACAATCAGCTTGCCCAAGGGCATGCCAAGCGCGTTTTATCCCCTCTAACTCAACTATGTCGTCTGTGTCACGCAATCCAGCAGTATCAATGATTTGAATCGGTAAATCGTCAATCAGGATATGCTCACGCATCACATCACGAGTTGTACCAGGGACCGCTGTTACAATTGCAATATCATTTCCTGATAAGGCATTAATCAATGTTGATTTTCCAGCATTCGGTGGTCCTGCAATCACAACAATACCACCTTCACGAAGTAACGCACCTTGATGTGCGCCATCGCGCAAAATGATGAGATTATTGGTCACATCTTGCAACATTTTTTCGACTTTACCATCACTTAAAAAGTCGATTTCTTCTTCAGGAAAATCAATCGCCGCCTCAACATACATACGAAGATGCACAATAGATTGATTGATTTGATGAACTGCCTTAGAAAAATCTCCTTGTAGCGAACGCAGTGCAAGTTTGGAGGAAGAATAGGACGCAGCCGAGATTAAATCAGCTATCGCCTCTGCTTGAGCAAGATCAATTTTATCATTAAGAAAAGCACGTAAAGAAAACTCTCCCGGTTTAGCAAGACGTGCGCCATGCGAAACGCAAGCATCGAGCAAACGATTTAAAATAAACACAGAGCCATGTGCTTGGAATTCGATAACATCTTCGCCAGTAAATGAATGTGGCGCTTTAAAATAAAGAACCACACCCTGATCAATCAAATCATCATTTTGGTAAAAAGATTTAAATGTAACCAGACGTGGCTTGATCGCTTTGGTATGCGTTATGGATAATGCAATACGATAAGCATCACATCCCGACACACGAACAATCCCAACACCGCCGGAACCATGCGGTGTTGCAATTGCGACAATTGTTTCAGACGAGCTCATGATACCCTGCTTAGGTATTAGCCCAAGCTTTTTTCGGCTTTTCACTACTATACTTTCGCGTAATATACCATTGTTGAAGAATAGTCAGCGTGTTATTTACGGTCCAATACAATACCAATCCAGAAGGGAAATTCCAAAAAAGACCTGTAAGTAGTACAGGTAAAAACATCATCATTTTTGCTTGCATCGGATCTGGAGGTGCTGGGTTTAGTTTTTGCTGAATCAGCATGGTAATACCCATTAAAATAGGCAAGACATGCCAAGGATCCGGAGAAGCAAGATCGGTAATCCAAAATACAAAAGGTGATAAACGAAACTCTATCCCTTCTGCCAACACCCAATATAAACCAATCATTACAGGTATTTGTACAATCAACGGCAGGCAGCCAGCCAAAGGATTTACTTTTTCCTTTCGATATAACTCCATTGTTGCCTGACTCATTTTGGCTTTATCATCACCATAACGCTCACGTAACGCCTGCATTTTGGGTTGAAGCTTTCTCATTGCAGCCATGGAACGATAGCTTGTCGCTGATAACCGATAAAAAGCAAGCTTGACTAAAATAGTTACAATAACAATCGACCATCCCCAATTTCCAACATATTGATGAATAAATTTCATCAGAGAAAAAAGTAAAGATGAGATGAACCACAACCAACCATAGTCGATGGTTAAATTTAATCCAGGAGCAACTTGTGATAGCGTGTCAGCAACTTCTGGCCCTGCATAAAGTCGTGTTCGAATCGTTTTCGACTCTTGAGGATTGAGTGTCATCGATTCACTTACAGCGCCAATCGTATAGTCTCCACGGGGTGTTACGCGTGTATAAAATCGATTTTTAGCTTCAGGATATGGAACCCATGCCGTTAAGAAGTAGCGCTGCTGCATCGCAATCCATCCACCAGTTGCCGTCGCATCTAAATTGGATTTGGACATGTCCTTGAATGTCACCTTCTGATAACGATGAATGCCAGGACTTGAATAAGAAGCTCCCGTATATGAGCCTACTTGAAAAGGACTAGATTTTTCAGAAGTATCTGCTCTGGAGAGCTGCGTATTCAAATAGCCTGCCCACACCCCTTCACTCTCATTTTGCAAAACATGATCGATGTCGATAAGATAAGATCCCTTGTCGAAGGTGAATATTTTCTTAACCACCACACCAGAATCATCCCGACCTGTCAGCTCAACAACTAATTTATTCTGAGATGGAGACATCTCATAGTGACTTTTCTGGCTAGTGAAATGAAAATTCATACCGTGAACTTGCTGTTTATCCATCGTATACAACTGACTGCTCGCAATATATCGTGCCGCCGCATACTGGTTAAGCAACATAAAAGGTGTGTTTTCTTCTTTTGAGTTAGCAGGATAATCAAGCAAGCTTGCCTCAACAATACTTCCATCATTAAGAGCGATTTTTACACCCAATACATCTGTTTTTACATCTATTGTTGCTATATTTTGAGCATTATCTGTTATGTCATTCGCGACAGGATCAACAGGAGCCGCATCATTCGAAGAAGATGGTGGCAAAATTGTGTCCAATTGTCCCTTCACTAAGGCAGGCGCAACGACACCCGGGTGTTCTGCACGCCAGGTATTCATCAAAGTATAGCCCACGAAGAATAGAGCAGAAAATAAAACAATGCGTCGAATATCCATTACATTTTCTCTTGAATAGGGTGAATAATTGGATCATAACCACCAGGATGCCAAGGATGACACTTTAGTAGTCGTTTGATAGTAAGTTTGAGTCCTCGTAAAGGACCAAAGGTTATTACAGCTTCATGTGCATAAGCAGAACAACTAGGATAAAAGCGGCAAGATGGTGCTAGAATCGGTCGAATAAACCACTGGTAAGCACGTATACCCCAGCAGAATACGAGTGTTAACCCATATTTAATTTGACCAATTTTAGCCATGCATCTTCCAGTTGTGTGCCCATACTTGCTTTATTTTCAAGCTTTGTGCCTTTTCTGACTAAAAGAATAACATCAAAAGCGGGCAAATTTTTCTGTAATCGGAAGGTTTCCCTTGCAAGGCGTTTGATACGATTTCTTTCATGCGCCTTTGCGATTATTTTTTTAGGTACAACCAGACCTAATCTTGAATGCCCAAGCTCATTCTGACGATACAGCAATGTAAAGTCAGACACGGTTACTTTTTTAGCTTGATTAAAAACATGATCAAAATCAGATTTTTTTAGCAAGCGACGAGCTTTCGTGAAGCAATACACTTACGCAGATAGACGCTTACGTCCCTTAGCACGACGTCTTTTTAACACTAAACGTCCGCCTTTTGTTGCCATTCGAGCACGAAACCCATGATCGCGTTTACGCTTTAAATTACTTGGTTGAAAAGTACGTTTCATAATAGACCTGTCTACATTTTTCAGAGCACGCGATCATAGAGAATTTTGCGATTAATGTCAAACAAGATAGAGCCAAGCTACATTTGGTTTAATCTTTATTTAATAAAAAATAAGTTAATACTTAATTTCTTATATTTGTTATTAGCTTTTGATTTTATGTGGATAGTAACAAAAAACCTTTATAAAATATCATGTTATGAAAGAACTAATGATGTGATCATCTCGTGAATTTTCTGAGATGTATCTGATGAATAAAAACAAGAGCAACGGTTATATTCACTTTATCCACGCTTGAGATCACATTTTATACGGAGGATATCCAGATAAAAGATGGCAAATAGATTTTAAAAAACAGAGTCACGTTGATTTTTGATTGAATAGCGACTTAAAAAAAACAGATAGGGTTTAAAAACGAAAATGTGCGAAATTAGAAGTGAGCTTATTAATTATAAAATAAATAATATATTTAAATTAATATTTACTATTATGTATCATTTTTCTGTTAGTAATTTATAAAAAACAATAAAAAACATAACGTTAATTAATTTTTATCGTGTTACAAAAGCGTGAATTTAATCAGGAGTAAAATGGGGACAGTTTGTTTTTCCCAAAATATAGAGATGTTACTCCCCATAAGATCACATTTTATACTATACATATTCAGAAGATATAAATTGCATGCGCAAAGAAGGTCAGTTATGTTTAAGAAAGTAGAATGCTTAACATGATCGTATGTCTAAAATTTTCAAAGTATCTAAAAATGAAATCAACCTGCCTGTGCTGGTTATTATTATCGGCTTTTGTATCGCGCTATATCATCTCTTCTCGTACATGATCCCTTTGACAAATAATGCATTTGTGGTGACAAATGTCACACCAATTGCTGCGGATGTTTCTGGATATATCACCAAAGTGTATGTAAAAAATGGCGAAGCCGTTAAGAAAAATGATCCCTTGATTGAAGTTTATCAAGAGCCCTATCGTTTAGCTTACGAATATGCAAAGTCAACCTACGAAAAAGCGATAGAGCAGCTTTATGTTATTGATAAAAAAACGAAAAAAACGAGAGATTTACTTAAAGCGGCAACTTTCGATGATGAAAAGGCTAAATTAGAATATGAGCTAAAAAATGCACCCAGTTTACGCCAAGCTGTACCTTCGCTTGAGGTCAAATTATTGCGTTATCGATGGCAATCTTTTGAAAAAAAGAAAGATGCCTTGAAAAGGCAGATTGAGATAGAAGATCAACAAATTGTAGCGCAGCGTAAAGAAATCAAAGCACTCAAAGCGGCGATGGATAATGCGCTTGTGAATTTAAATCTTACGACCGTCAAAGCACCTTTGGATGGAATTGTAGATAATTTGTATATTTCACCGGGTACGCCAGTCAAAATACGTACACCGTTATTTTCATTTATTGATACAACTCATTGGTGGGTTCAAGCTAATTTTAATGAGACCGACCTAAGACGCATTCGTCCTGGCGATGAGGCCATTATTGTTTTGAGGATGTATTATTTTCGTAAGGTTTTCCATGGTCGAATTGTGAATACAGTTTGGGCTTCAAATAGACAAGAAACAAGTCAACGAACCCAACAGCAAAAGGTAAGAAGCGAAAATGAATGGCTCTTAATTCCGCAGAGACTTCCTCTTCAAATCGAGATTCTTGATCCTGACCCTAATTATCCCCTACAACCAGGCGCTAGTGCTTATGTTTATCTCAAGGCTCATACGCACGGTTGAACATTACGATCCCTATGGCATGCATCGCTTAAATGGGATGAAAGTCGTTTATCTTTTTTTTGCTCTTTCTTTAGGTAATGTATTTTTTAATATTCCAAATGTATATTTTTACTATTTCTACATTCCAATTACTTCGATGAGTGCTGAGGTTGTTGCGGAACGAGTGGAAGATAAGTACAAGGCATTTATCACAACGATGCTGGGATCTTGTTTGATGGTTCTCTTGTTTAATATGGTTAGTCCTTATCCCCTGTTTTTTTTGTTTTCTGTATTTGTTTGCTCTTCTTTACTTTACTTGATTGCGCTTCGCTGGGGGCGTTTTTTTATTCCGCTTGTGCCTATCATACTGGGTCTTGCTGCGTATTCTTTTCTTTACGCCGATTTAAATATGAATTTTCATATGGCAATGAATAACGCCGTATCGACGCTGTTTGCGTTAGCCATTGCTTTATGCGCACTGATTTTATTCCCTCAAAGCTATTATTATCGATTGTGGTTAAGAGCATTTATTTTACTACTTCAAGAAATTTTAAATAATTTAATCTTCCTCGATGAAAAAAATACAAAAAAATCAATCGTTGTTCAGGGGCACACAAGGCATCTGATGATTTTTTCTATGATGCTTCCTCGAAAACTACCGACGCAGGCCATCTTAAAAGTAAATTTATTGGTTAATCGATTACATCTTGAAAGTTGTGTAGAGAAAAGTTCGATTGTTTTATTAGAAAAACACGAACTTAATCTTTTGATACAACAATTGAAAAAATTTATTCAGGCGGTGAGTGCGGAAAGACCTTATATGTTGAGCGAGACAAGTCATCCTATGTTGCTCAAACTGGTAAAAACTTGGAATTATCTATGTCTAAAAATATAACACAAGATTACCGAACTGTACGTGCGTTTCAGATTTGCGCTGTTTTTGTTGCAACGCTCGCCTTACAGCGTTGGTTAGAGTTCTCGCATGCTGCATGGATTGGTTTTTCCGTGATGATGATCAATGCAGGCTTTGATTCTGGGACCAGTTTACATCGGACTCAGCACCGTTTTTGGGGAGCGATATTAGGTTTGTTGTTGTCTTATTTACTTTGGTTTTTCATACGCATACATGATGAGATGATTTTTTTTATTGTGCCTATTATCTTGTTTATGGCTTTTTTTGTGATGGGAAAATACTATGTCTCTCCCACTATTTTTACTGTGACATTGACCGCGTTAGGAACAATTTACTACATGCCGACTAATTATCATGTCAGTCAGTTTTTCTTCGATTATGGTCGTGCTACTTTGATAGCTTTGATGATTTGTGTTTTTTTTGAATTTTTTGTTTTTAAGAAAGAGCGTTTGACACATCAATTTTACTTTGATCTACAGCGAGACGTGATTCGAGAGTTAAAAAAATTGTTTCACATTGTAGCGCATCGCCCTCTTCGGGAGAGTCAATATCTCAAAACATGTACTCAATTAAATTCGAGTATTGTGATATTCAATACATTTTTTAGCACTATAAGGCATGATTATCATGTTGACGAGAGGCATTTTGAGGACTTTGAGGATTTTTGTGTGCTGATGGAAAGTGCTTATCAAAATATACGCCAACTTTTTGTGCTTGAAGCTCACCAGGATGAGCAATTAAAAGAAAAAACAGCACACATTCTTAAACGTTTAGACGAACTAAGTTTGGAGCATTATGCTTAAGATTATTACGCTAATGGTGAGTTGTATGATGATGGTCTCTTGTACATCGACAAATTATACACCTAAACAGCCAATACATATTCCTCAGAATTGGCATCATAAAGACTCACATTTCGTCCCCACAAAAAAAGAAAATACAGTGTGTTTTGCATGGTGGAGGCAATTTAATGACCCTGTTTTTGAGGCGCTGATTACCCAAAGTTTAGTATCGAATAATGATCTTCAGATTGCCATGGCAAATATTGAGGCGGCACAAGGTGAGTTAAAGCGCGTTGAGTTAAACTGGATCCCTGGTGCTGGGACAATGTTAGGTTACTCATCTTTTCCTTATCTTGGTTACCCCGGTGTGTTGGCTGCTGTTGTTCCAACTTACACTATCAATCTTATCAGTCAATTTTATGAGCAAAAAAGAGCAAAATATGAGTTATCTATGACAGAAAGTGTACGCGATAGCGTCAAATTGGCTGTGATTGCGGAGCTGTCAGCAAATTATTTTAGTTATCTGGCTCAGCGAGATAAGTTATCGTTGCTTAGGCAAATAGAATCTGATGAGCAAGAAATCATAGCTATTTATGAGGCTGCTTTTCATAATGGGTTATTCAATAATGTGGATGTAGAAAAGCTAAAAAGCAAATTGGAGCTGATGCGATCTGAAGAAAAAGTACTGCGTCATTCGCTCGTCATACATCAAAATGCAATACGTTTTTTATTGAATGATAATCCAGGTCCACTTGTGAATAAGGGCGAGTATAGTCAATTGAACAATCAGCATTTAGTTGTGGGTGCATTGCCTTTAAATGTGATTGAAAATCGACCCGATGTGAAACAAGCAAATGACGCATTGCGTGCCTCTAACGCTGGTGTCAATATTGCTGTGAGTGGTTTTTTACCGACAATTCAACTCAGTATGGCAAGAGGTGATATTGCAACCGTACCGAATGGTAGAAAACTTGGGCAACCAGTGTATTTTAATCAAGCACTTTTACAAACACCATTAGTTACTCTGTCTACTTTTGGTGAAATAGATAAAGCAAAAGGTTTAAATAAAGCATCTTATTTTCACTATCAAAATACATTGCGACAAGCGTTGCGAGAGGTAGATGATGATTTGAGCGCACATGATTATTTTAGCGAGCGTTTTTCTCATACTCAAAAAGCAGAAGCTCATCTTTATGATGCTTATCGGTTAAATCAATCCTTATATCAAAAAGGTGTGATTAGTTATGCTACACTATTGCAGGAAAAAATTAAGCTATACACCCTTAAAATGAAATTGAATCAGCATAAACTCGATCAGCTGCTCAGTGTTGTTCATTTGTATCAAGATTTAGCTGTGGGATATGGGTGCTCAAACATACCATCAAGCATGTGAATAACTTATTTTTAAATAAGTTATTCACAGCCCCCATCATTTTTATTAGAATTGTGACTGAAGATTATTTTTATGCCCGATGCCTTTGTGCATGACAAAAATAAGATTGTCTTTCCCGCTTAGGCGAGAATCTATTGTTGATGTGCTATAGTGTCACTACATGTATGACTCCTTGCCTACGCGGGGATGACGTATTTTAAGCATGTTATTTTTGTTGTGTACCAAGGGCTTACGTGAAAAAAATGTTCTTCAAATTTATTTTGCTATGCAGCCTCGCAGAGCTTTTGCCAAGCAATAAATGAATTTAATAGAGATTTTTTCGAGCCAGTGAATTTTTCTTGTGAGCAAGGATTAGCGTCTCAAGATGCAGCGTTTATATCAGCAGATAAGCACGACTGAAATGTTTATAAGCAGAAATCATATAAAATGCAGGTAAGTAAGAGCTCTAATGATAAACTCGATGTAATTGAGCTTCCGTGCTAAAAGCTTGCTCGATGCTTTGGAGTGTAACCCCTATTTTGATAGTCCCCGGAGGATTTTTTGGTGTTGAGTATTTGGCAAAAATGTTTGAGTGTCCTCGAATCGGAATTCTCCCCTCAACAATTCAATACATGGCTGCGCCCTTTACAAGTTGAGGCTCAAGATGGATCTCGCGCACTGGTTTTATTAGCGCCTAATCGTTTTGTAGTGGATTGGGTTAAGAAGAATTTTTTTAATCGTATCAATGAGTTAGTCACTCAGTTTGCTGATGGTAATATTGATGTGGTTCAGATAGAAATTGGAAGCAAGGGAACAACTGTACAAGTCACAGAGACTCAAAAGCCTCAAGTAGCACCACCGCAGCAAGGTGCTACTGAAGAACCCAAAATGGCTGATCCTTACAAAAACACTTTTCTGAATGCTAAGTTTGATTTTGATACATTTGTTGAAGGAAAATCGAACCAGCTTTCTCGTGCAGCAGCATTACAAGTCGCTGAAAAACCAGGAGAAGCCTACAATCCTCTTTTCATTTATGGTGGTGTGGGCTTAGGAAAGACGCATTTGATGCATGCTGTTGGAAATATGATTATCAAAAACAATCCTGGTGCTAAGGTTTTATATTTGCACTCGGAGAGATTTGTCGCTGACATGGTTAAGGCGTTACAAACGAATACAATCAATGAGTTTAAGCGTTTTTATCGCTCGCTTAATGCTTTATTAATTGATGATATTCAGTTTTTTGCAGGAAAAGATCGCTCGCAAGAAGAGTTTTTTCATACATTTAATGCATTATTGGAAGGTCAGCAACAGATTATTTTAACGAGTGATCGTTATCCTAAAGAAATCGATGGTGTTGAAGAGCGCTTAAAATCTCGCTTTGGTTGGGGATTGACTGTTGCTGTTGAGCCACCGGAGCTTGAAACGCGTGTTGCGATTTTAATGAGTAAAGCCCAAGCATCTAATATCGAGCTTCCTTATGAAGTTGCTTTTTTTATTGCTAAAAGAATTCGCTCAAATGTGAGAGAGCTTGAGGGGGCTTTGCGTCGCGTGATTGCGAATGCTCATTTTACAGGCAAATTGATTACAATCGAGTTTGTTAATGACGCATTGCGTGATTTATTGGCACTTCAGGATAAATTAGTCACACTGGATAATATTTTGAGAACGACGGCTGAGTATTATAAAGTCAAAGTCGCTGATATTGTATCTAAACGACGTAGTCGTTCGATTGCACGACCAAGACAAATGGCGATGGCGCTTGCAAAAGAATTAACAAATCATAGTTTACCTGAGATTGGTGATCATTTTGGAGGGCGAGATCACACGACTGTGATCCATGCTTGCCGAAAAGTTAAAGAGCTGATTTTGGAAGACAATGAGTTTGCAGAAGACTATAAAAATTTAATGCGCATACTTTCATCCTAGAGATGCGCGGTTGGCCTTTAATCTTTGTCTTAGAATAGATTGAGGCGCTTTAAAGAGGTTTATATCATGTTTGAATTATCCGTACTTAAGCAAGATATCCTTGCTCCTCTCTTGATTGTATTCGGTGCAGTCGGAAAAAAAGCAGCAAATCCGTTGCTATCGCACGTACTGCTTTCCCTCAAAGGTGATGTTTTAACCCTGACTGCGACTGATCTTGAGCTTGAAATTTCTGCAAGAGTCCCTTGTACTGGTGTTCGAGCGGAGGGTGAGGTCGCTGTACCGGCTAAAAAATTTGTAGATATTATTCGATCTCTGGATGATCAAACGAATCCAACTATTAAGGTTGATGAAGCAGGTATGTTGATTCGTGAAGGCCGAAGTTTATTCAAAGTAGCAACGCTTCCTGCTAATGGATTTCCTCGAACACAAGATGAGCAAAGTGAGTTTGAGTTATCGCTCCCTACCTCTTGTTTTACAAAATTATTACAGACCACTTATTTTTCGGTTTCTCAGCAAGATGTACGTGTTTTTTTAAATTGTTTATTGTTAGACATTGATAACACGGGTGTTACTGCTGTGGGCACTGATGGTCACCGTATGGCGATTTCCAAATTACCTTTATCTTTAGAGCATCAACAGCACCGTATGTTAATTCCTCGACGAGCTATTGCTGAGATGTTGCGTTTGGTTGCCCCGCTAGAGGAGGATCATCTGGTTTTGTCGACAGGAAAAAACTATTTTCGCTTAGTCACAAAGCAATTTACTTTTATTTCAAAATTAGTCGAGTCGAGATTTCCTGTTTATACGAAAGCGATTCCTCTTCAGCACGCCATTCATGTCGTACTAGATATTGAGCAACTGAAGCGCGCGCTCAATCGGATTGTTATCTTGGCGCATGAAAAGTCGCGTGCTGTGTTGATGCATGTACAAGATGGTCTTGTAACTTTGGTCGCAAATAATCAAGAAAAAGAAGAAGCAATAGAGTCGATTGAGGGCAAAACAGAGGGTGGAGAACTTAAGATTGGCTTGAATGCGCATTATTTACTAGATGTCTTAAATTGTTTGACTGGTGCGACGATACATCTTTCTTTTGCTGACTCAGATAGTAGTATCCTTGTCACTTCTCCGACAGATGAACACTACAAGTATATTATTATGCCAATGAAGTTATGAGTATTTCTCAACTTGATATTCATACCTTTAGAAATATTGCAACACTTCGCTTGTACCCTCATGCTCGCTGGAATATTATTTTTGGCGAAAATGGAAGCGGGAAAACATCTTTATTAGAAGCACTGAGCATGATAAGTACCGGGCGATCTTTCCGTACCCGAGATATTCATGCTTTGGTAACTTATGGTGAAGAGGCGCTCATGCTTTTTGCTAGGACGTTTGCTGATCAAACAATCAGTGTCAAAAAAAGCAAAGCTGACATGCAGGTTTGGATTGATCAAAAACCTTGTTCCAAACGAAGTGAGTTAGCGCAACTACTCCCTTGCCAATTATTTTATCAAGATATCTTTTCCATTATCGATGCAGGCCCCTCAATACGGAGAACCGTATTGGATTGGGGATTGTTTCACGTGAAACATGAAGAGGTGTTGCTTTGGAGAGAGTATGCGCGTGTATTAAAACAACGTAATAGTCTCTTGCGACAGCATGCGCCTCGGTCGCATTTCAAGCCATGGGATGTGTTGCTCGAAGAATTGAGCGAAGCATTACACCAACAACGTCAGGCGTTTTGTCTTGAATGGTTTGATATCTTTGGCGTGACACTATCGCATCTGACAACACAATCTTGCGTGATGACTTATGAAAAAGGCTGGGATAAAAAAAACACAGGAAAGCGATTGCTTGATATTTTGGAAGAGCAGTGGGCGATGGATAGTGCTCAGCAGTATACACATTCTGGTGCACATCAGGCTGACTTAATATTGAGCACCTCGACATTGAAAGTAAAGCAATCATTATCTCGTGGTCAGCAAAAAATGATTTTATTAGCACTCAAGTTGTCTCAGGCACAGCTAGTGTCAAAAAAATGCATATATTTGTTCGATGATATTTTCTCCGAACTGGATTTTGAGCACAGTCAACGACTACTCTCTTATATGGATGCTTTGAGTGGACAATTCTTTTTTACATGCACGCAACCTGATGTATTTTATAAATATTTAAATTCGAAGCAAGCTTGTTTTTTTTCAATGAAATGCGGTCAGCTTGTGCAAGAGTCATAGAAAAGATGATACAATGAATCAAATTGAGAATGAGGATTTCCCATGTCCGTCAATACGAACACCTATGATTCGTCTAATATCAAAGTACTCAAAGGACTTGATGCCGTAAGAAAGCGCCCAGGCATGTATATCGGAGATACAGATGATGGCACTGGCTTGCATCATATGGTCTTTGAGGTTGTCGATAATGCTATTGATGAAGCCTTGGCTGGTCACTGTAAGCAAATTCAAGTGACAATACATCCCGATGAGTCAATTACAGTCTCAGATGATGGACGAGGTATTCCTGTAGATATTCATAAAGAAGAAGGACGCTCTGCTGCCGAAGTGATCATGACGATTTTACACGCAGGTGGAAAATTTGATGATAACTCATATAAAGTATCTGGCGGGCTACATGGTGTGGGGGTTTCTGTCGTAAACGCGCTTTCTGAGGCACTACATCTCACCATTTTTCGTAATGAAAAGCGTTACGAACAACACTATCAGCACGGTGTGCCAGACGCACCTCTAGCCATTACAGGAGAGTCCTCACATACAGGGACGACGGTATGGTTTAAACCAAGCTCGGCAACGTTTACAAATATTGAATTTAGCTATGACGTCTTAGCAAGGCGTCTACGAGAACTTGCTTTTTTGAACTCAGGCGTATGTATTCACTTGGTCGATGAGCGCGCAGACAAAAAAGACACCTTTTGTTACGAAGGAGGAATTAAAGCTTTTGTTGAGCACATCAATCGCAATAAAAATCCAATTATGTCTGATATTTTTTCGATGTCAGGTGAAAAGGATAATATTACCGTCGAATTATCTATGCAGTGGAACGAAACTTATCAAGAAAATTTGTTTTGCTTTACAAACAACATTCCACAGCGAGATGGCGGTACACACTTAGCTGGGTTTCGCTCAGGATTAACACGAACTTTAAATAATTATATTGAGAGCGAAGGGTTTGCTAAAAAAGCTAAAGTAGATGTGATTGGTGATGATGCGCGCGAAGGTTTAACCGCTGTTCTTTCAGTTAAAGTTCACGACCCCAAATTTTCATCTCAAACGAAAGATAAATTAGTTTCTTCTGAAGTGAAAGCGGTTGTCGAATCTCTTGTTTCTGAAAAATTTAATGACTTTTTGCTTGAAAATCCGTCAATATCAAAAATTATCGTTGGTAAAACGATAGATGCTGCCCGAGCGCGTGAGGCAGCAAGGCGTGCGCGAGATATGACGCGAAGAAAAGGTGCATTAGATATTGCCGGCTTACCTGGCAAGCTTGCTGACTGTCAAGAAAAAGACCCAGCACTATCAGAGCTTTACATCGTTGAGGGAGACTCTGCGGGAGGGTCTGCGAAACAAGGGCGAGATCGTAAGTTTCAGGCGATTCTTCCTTTGAAAGGTAAAATTTTGAACGTGGAGCGTGCGCGTTTTGACAAGATGCTTTCTTCGCAAGAGGTCGCGACATTGATTACAGCGCTTGGGTGCGGTATTGGCGCTGATGAATATAATCCAGATAAAGTTCGTTATCATCGCATTGTGATTATGACGGATGCTGATGTTGACGGCTCGCATATTCGAACCTTGCTGTTGACATTTTTTTACCGACAAATGCCGGAGCTTATTGAGCGAGGGTATATTTATATTGCACAGCCTCCTTTATATCGCGTTAAACAGGGTAAACAAGAGCAATATGTAAAAGATGATGATGCTTTATATGCGCTTTTGATTCAAACAGCACTAACAGGTGCTTATTTTTATCCTTCAGCAACTGGGCCTGCAATTACTGGTGAGTCACTTGAGCAACTGGTTACTCATTATCGTAAAATTGAAAAAATTATTATGAGATATCAGCGACGATATCATGCTGAAGTATTGAAAGCGATGATGTATTTGCCTGTATTAACACAAAGTGACTTTGCAGAGAAATCGCAGATTGATCATTGGGTTATGAGCTTGCAAAAAAGCCTCGACCGTTTGTCAAATACGACATATACATTTTATGTCGACTCTTTCCTTCAAGACAATCAGCATGGCGCTGTTCGTGTGCGTGTCATCAAGCATGCAGTGAGTTCGACTGTGACTTTAGGTATGGAATGGTTTTTGTCAAAAGACTACAAGGAGCTCGTTCAATTTGCTCAAGAAATATCCTCTATTGTTGAGGAGGGTGCAAGAGTTCAGCGTGGCGAAAAAGTCTTTGCAATTCAATCTTTTGAAGAGGGCTTGAATTGGTTGTTTGAAGAAGCTAAGCGAGGACAAACCATCCAGCGTTACAAGGGTCTTGGAGAAATGAATCCGGAGCAACTTTGGGAAACAACGATGAATCCTGATGTCAGAAGAATGATGCAAGTCTCTATAGAAGATGCAGTCGGCGCTGACGAAATGTTTTCAACGCTGATGGGTGACCAAGTGGAACCAAGACGAGAATTCATCGAAGCAAATGCGCTGAATGTTGAAAACCTTGATGTGTAGGGCGACATCCTGTCAGACAATCCTTGTCATCCCTTAATGCTTAGTATAAGCATTTTTAAGTGAATGTCATGATGCAATTGTCTGATTCTTTTGTAAGACATCTCTTGTATTGCTGTAAGGTTTGGCTGTCATGTCCCAAAATGGGTGGCTCAAAAAGTCAGAGAGGGTATATGTTGTTCAGTGAGGCGAGTGTCATTGTTTAGTATGTTATCTGGAATCACTTTCAGTGCGATGAGCCGACATAGTAATTCTTCGAGCCCATGGTATATGCGCGAGTTTAGCGGTTGAGTGTGATTTTGATTTCTGTCCGATGAGTCCGAGTAATTTTTATTGGGGTGGTGAAGATGCTCCACAAAAATTCGAATATGGTGTTGGTGTTTTGCCTCAAACATGGTGTCGAGAGTGTCAAGGTACAGAGTTTTTAGCTCAGTTAAAGAGAGTTGTAACTGAGAAAAGGCTTCTTTAGCGGATATGTAGCGATCTAAATAAAAATTATTATCTATAGTCTCTGCTATAGGTAATGTGGGCTGGTAGTTTTGCAGCTCATGAAATAAAAAATGCGAGTGCTCATCACTCATTAGAGGCTTGAATAACCTAGTATGCTCGATGATAGCGCCACACATGCATTCATCTTTTTCCCAATGAACGACCAGTCCTACAGACGATTTTTTGGGTTTTGATGGATGAAAAACACGAGGTAGTTCTTTATTTTTTTGAGTTTCTCTTTGCGTAAATTCGAATCCCAAAGCACGCTGTAATGTTGAGGCTACATAAGGATTAAGTTGATTTGGATTGTCAGACTTCAACTGATTGATATCGATTTTTTTTCTATAAACAAAATTATAGTAATGCGTGTTTTGAGAGAGTTCTTCAAGACACAACTTCTTCAGAGCAAGCGAGATGGATCGCGTTAGCCATAAAAGTAATGTGGGCGTGGTTGCTGCTAAACATAATTGATGCAGATAGTTGGTCGAGGTCAAAAAACTTGTTGCAGTCGCTTGCGGGAAAGGGTAGCGAGGATAGACTTTTAGCAAGTCTAAATTTGCAAGAAGTCGTTCTGCCGATGCATTAAGTTTTCGAGCAGGTGCTGTCATAAACTGATCGATGATAAGAACACTAAAAGCAAGAAGTGAGTTATGATTAAAATGGACAACATCTGAAGTTAGCTGGCAAAATTGTTGCGGCATTTCATTTGTTCGGCTAAAAAAACGTGGTGTCCTTGTTATCTTTCTCAACGTTATTCCTTGTCTTTAGTATGCCTAAAATGACGGCCTAAAAATACTCCAAGCGTTTAATATGGATCATCCTTTTTGTGAAAGCAATATTTAAGAGCCTGTCTTCACAATTTAAGTAAGGCATGATAAAGAGCTTGATTCGGAGGTAAAGGAAATACTCTATCCGAGTGGTTTCAGTGATAAATAATGGCATTTAATAAATTCTCAATGAAAATGGAGGTTAACAGAAAATGATGAAGGATCTTGTTGAGAAAAGCCAGGTTTAGCCACTATTAGCGGCGCTATAAACCATATCTGATTATTTGCTGGCGCCCAACGACGCAGGGTGGCTGACTACTGCACCTACACTACTAAAAGATTAGCAATTCCCGGCATATTAAAAAGCTCCATTAACTTATCTGGTTATAGCCCGACTTTATGAAAAAAAACATCATTAAATCCTCGCTTGCTCATTCAACTATCCAAAACAATTTCCCGTGCCTTCAATGGCAATGGGTATATGTTTCATTTTTTCATCCTTTTACTATCCGGACTTTCGAAATCTGTTGTTTTTCTCTTGGCCCTCTGGTTACTGAAAAACATGCTGTTTTCGCTATCATTATTTGTGCTTCTCGTTGTGAAACAAGGAGGAATTAAGTAAGATGCAGCAGACTTTCCCTTATAATCTCCTGCTGTAACCACGCTATTTAAGCAAGTAGGAGTAATTGATTTAGCTAATTGGTCATTGTTGGCAGATAGTATACGTCGACCTTCTGTGGTACTAGCTAACCTAAAGGCTACGGATTGGCCTGCGAACTTTCCCTTTTGAATGATGTGGTTTAATGAGTCAGGATGAATTAGTTGGGCTAATTGGCCATTGTTGGCAGATAGTATTCCTTGACCTTCTGTTGTATAAGCTAACCTAAAGGCTACGGATTGGCCTGCGAACTTTCCATTTTGAGTGATGTG
>CAYYEZ010000043.1:0-17884 GCA_964471225.1 uncultured Legionella sp.
CCTGGTGTAACCCTGCTCAAAAACCAAACTGATCGCATCCAGCTTGAACTCTTGTGAGTATTTTTTTCTAGTGGCCATTCTTCTCTCCAGTTAAGTTAATTATCTCTTAACTGGTGTGTCCAAATCTATTAGACCACGTCACAGAGCCTTTAAAGGGTTTTCAGGTGCTACTTCACGAGCAACGGAAACCAAAAGAAGTGTGATGTCACTTGTCGGAGATGCAGTATAGCTAACAACAGCACCTAAACTCATTTCGAAACAATCACTAAGAAAGTTTTTTAGACTAGCTCTAAGCGCCCCTTCGTCTAGATATTCATCAAACCTTCTTGAAAGGTTTGAAAGGACATATCCGCGCCAAGAAGCAATGAGCTCTCCTTTAAGTCCCATCGATCTTATTTGCGTTTCCTCATTCAGTTTATTCACTTGGGCTTTTAACTTTGCAATATCCATCATAGCATCATCAGTCTATTTATTATCAAATATAGCATATATTTAATCAATCCAATCTTAATGACCACGATTCGGTTTATCTACAGGCTTTATTTCACTTGATGGTGTGGACATTAACGACCTTAAGCCTTCTTTAGCACCCTTAAAGACACCACCTAAGATCGCAGAGCTGTCTTGAGAGTTAGCTTGAGTATATTTTATTAAAACAGGATAAAGCTCCGTAGCCTCCCGCAGTATCGATAATAGTTTATGATTATTAGTATAAGAATGGTCGCGTTTCATTTTATCGATTAGTACATCTAAGTTTTGAGTTGTGGGGATCATTAAAAAACGCCCTAAAGCCTTAGTGATGGGATAATTAAGCAAAGTTTTTTGTCGACAACGCTCAATTAAGGCATTGAGTTGTGTTATTTGTAATGATTGACCTACACTCAGAGCGTCCTCCTCTAATCTCCTGTTCTCATCTTCTAAAAAATTCACTTTTTCTTGAAGAGCAAACCGTTGATCAATTTTTTCTGAAACACCTTCTTCTAAAACAACCTCTTTCAATGCTGAATCGGCAATATAAGGGATATCAATATCCATCGATGCCTCTGCATCCTCAACTTGAATAGATACAATAGCAACCTGATTCAACAACTGAAGCAACTCTAAACGCTCACTCTGACTTTTCCCCTCAACAAATGGATCAATGACTTTCCTCTCCTCATAACGCTTTGTTTTTTCAATAAATTTTTTATTAATTTCACGAATATTTTTGTTGGATAAGTTTGCTTTAATATGACTTATCATGACGCTTACATCGCGAATTTTTTCCTCATATAATTTCAACACCATTTGGTGTTCTTCTATTTGACTTTGAATTTTTTTTGCAATGACGGAATTGGAGGCCGCTGTTAGTTTTTTTTCTAAAGCACTCAGTGGATTGTTTTTTATAAAAAGATCTCTATGTTTACGCAGCACAGCTTGTGCAATATATGCATTTTCTAATGCTTCTTTGTTTTGTAGGGCCTTAGATATGAGAGATATGTCCATTTTAAAATGAGAATCAATTTCGCTTAATTGACGCTGTAAATCAATTAGCTCACTTTTATTTCTACCAATCTGCTGAGAGACAGGCTCATCCAAAGTAATCGATTTGATTGGTATCAGCGGCTCAGTCGTCATTCTAATACCTGGATAAAAAATACTACTATCTCTAACCAGTCTAAACAAACTAAAACTTTTTGAATACAACGGGTTATCGTGGAGAATTTGATTAAGTTGATCCAAATTCATCTTTGTTGGCTCTTCTAAAAACTTTCTCAAAGCCGCTTTAATTTGTGTGGCAGCCGCAGTCACAGAAATAAGATGGCGTCCAACATAATCCAACCGAAATTGCTCACATTTTTTAATTAACTTCTCAATCTCAGGAACCTTATCTCGAAAAATTATCTGCAACATTAACTGATGAACTCTTTCTTTTGTTATACCGCCTATTGATTTTTTCAAAAAGGATTGCTCTTCTAAAAGCTCTCTTTTTTTTCGGCTTACCTCATTTAACGTTGTATTGACCTCATTTAACAAAGTCTCCTTCGAGGATATTTTTTCTTCCAAAGTCTTTGCTTCATTTTGATCATTTTCATATTTTTGTCGCAAACCGATTTTAAAACCCAAAAAACCCAAAAGGATTGTAATCAACCGATATAAGAAATTATTTTCAATCGAGGTAAAATTAGCCATGCTCTGTTTTAAAGCCGATAAGCGCTCATGCATGGGACGGAGTTCAGCCAATATCCGCGCTTTTTCAATTTCTTTTTTAGAAAGAAGCTCGTCATATTGCTTTAAGTCATCAGAAATTTTTTCCAATCTATCTAGCATCACCGATTTTTCGGTAATAGTATTAAATGGCGTGGTAATCTCTGCCTCGAACTCCTCCTGATTATCGGCTTCTGCTTCATCGACATGATCAGAAAAAACTTCAGGCTCAGAAACCTCAGCTTCTGGTGCTCTTGTTGAAAAATCAAAGAATACTGCAGTCAAATCACCAAATTGTAATCGACGCAATGCTTTTCGAGTATCAATGATCTCTTGTTCGTATTTTGCTAAATGTTTTTCACATCGTTTTATCGTATTTCTTAAACCAGGAGCCAAAATCTCACGATTTCGCCTTGTAATATACACATCGCTCCAGAATGACCCCGGGAGAATTGGCCTATCATACTTGTCTCTTCCAAGTGCTGTGCTAATATCACCGTAGGCTGCATCGATTCGTTCTTTCTCGTCAACAATTGCGGCTTTTTCAAGCTCAAGCAGCTCGCCCAAGTCCGCACGTGCTTTTCGAAGGGTGCGACGTGTGGTCGCTACATTTTCTTTAATAGTTTTTATTTTTTTCTGTAGCTGAGAAATATCCTGCTTTCTTCGCGCACTTTCGCTTTTAGATGCAGACATAAAAAAATCAATGAAGTTATTTTATTAACTTATAGACTATTTTTTCATCTAAATCCAATCAAAAGGTGAGGCAAACAAAGAAACCAATCGGCCTCTACGCGCAATGTCCACGCGTCATTCAATCAAGCGATATTGGTATAAACTTCTTGAACATCGTCGAGATCTTCTAACATATCAACCAGTTTTTCTAACGTTTCTAGTGCTGCATCTTCAAGCGTCACTGTTGTTTGTGGAGACATATTCAATTGAGCATGCTCAATCTCAATATGCTGACTTTGCAATGTCACTAACATCGAGTGATAATCCTCTGCGGAAGTGATTATTTCAATTTGACCATCGACAACACTCACATCATTCGCGCCTGCCTCAATAGCCAACTCCATCACTTTTTCTTCATCAGCCACAGGGGCCAGTAAAAACTCACCTTGTTTCGTAAAAAGATAAGAAACGGAGTTTTCTGTGCCCAAATTTCCTCCAAATTTTGTGAACGCATGGCGAACTTCAGAAACAGTACGATTTTTATTATCCGACAAGCAATCTACCAAGATAGCTACACCAGCTGGACCATATCCCTCATAGCGCATTTCCACCATATCGGCACCATCAAGCCCGCCAACACCGCGCTTAATTGCATTGTCAATGGTATCTCTCTTCATATTTGCTTTGAGTGCTTTAATTACAGCGTCGCGTAATCTCGGATTAGAACTTTCCTCCTCTCCGCCCGTACGCGCTGCAACGGTAATTTCACGAATAAGTTTTGTAAAAATTTTACCGCGCTTAGCATCTTGCGCACCCTTACGGTGACGAATATTCGCCCACTTACTATGACCAGCCACACCCACTCTCTTCATTGATAAAAATGTTGTAGTATTATACTTTTTATGGATGTAGAAACAAGGAGAGACGACGTGTATTTATATGGATTTGGTAATTATCACTCAACAGAAGCAATTGAAAACACGCTACCCAAAGACCAAAATTCTCCTCAAGAATGTGCATTTGGTTTGTACGCCGAACAACTTAACGGGACCGCTTTCACACGCTCAAGATCTCAAAATCTACGTAGCTGGCTTTATCGACAACAACCGTCGGCGACAATACATCCTTACACGCCTTACTCACCTTCATTTCAACAACCACTAGAGCAAAAACAACCGCCTAATCCAATGCGATGGTCACCATTATCCAAAGCAGCAGAACATACTTTTCTTGAGGGCCTATTTCATCTCACAGGAAATCACCGATTAAACGGGTATGTTTATCGCTGTCAAAAATCTATGTGCGATACGTATTTTCAAAGTCGAGATGGTGAGTGGTTGTTCATTCCTTACGAGGGCAGCATTCGCTTAAGAACTGAAATGGGTCATCTTATAATAAAGCCAGGCATGATTGCAGTTATCCCACGAGGCATTCATTTTGCAGTGGATGTTCTTGATCATATTGCCGCAGGATATGTCTGTGAAAATGGCGGCATTCCTTTAACACTTCCAGAGCTAGGTCCGATTGGTGCAAATGGGTTAGCACATCCAAGACATTTTATGTACCCAACCGCAGCATACGAAACAAGTACAACGGATAAAAATATTGTTTGCAAATATCAAAATGAATTGTGGATTTCAAAAAATAACACAACACCACTAAATGTCGTCGCGTGGCATGGAAATTACGCCCCCTATAGTTACGATCTGGCGCTATTTAATACCATCAATACAGTGAGTTTTGATCATCCCGATCCCTCTATTTTTACTGTCTTAACTTCACCGAGCGAAATACCTGGCGTATCTCATTTAGACTTTGTAATTTTTCCACCACGTTGGATGGTTGCAGAACACACTTTTCGCCTCCCCTACTTTCATCGAAACATTATGAGTGAGTGGATGGGGCTCATCTTAGGCGAGTACGATGCTAAAAAAGACGGGTTTTCACCTGGTGGAAGCAGTTTTCATAACTGCATGGTTGGACACGGTCCAGACAGTGATTCATACAAAGTATGTACAAAAGAAACCCTAGTACCCAAACGTTACGAAAACACCATGGCATTTATGCTCGAATCATGCTCACCTTGGCTTGTCACACAGGCAGCACTTCTGGATTCGAGTTATCAACAAGATTACATGTCTTGCTGGAAAAATTTTCCGATGCCCCAAGGCTTAACGCCATAAAAAGCAAAAAGAAATAACCTGTACCGGCATAAAGTAAAAGGGAGTCAAAAAAGCAACCTAAAAGAAATGAGCTGAGCATACCCAAAGCAATTGCTCGCGTTTCTTTTAGTGACCAGACAGCTTTGAGTAAACTCAAGAAAAAAGAAAAAAATAAAAACAACCCGACAAGACCCCAGTCCGCAGCCACTAACCAATATTGACTATGTGGCTCAAACAATCGCTCTCCCCATGCGGGGATAGGTTGCTCAATCTTAAACGCCTCACCTAATCCACTTGTCCCATTTCCTATCCACGGATGCTGATTAAACTGACGATGCGCAAAACGGTGAAATTGTAAACGAAATCCGACCGGTGTATTTAAATTGGTTTGGTTATGAAAAGCCTTCCAATCATAAACAGCCTCATGCAAACGCTGCTGCATAATATTACTTTGTGTGTAAATTGTTATAATTAAAACCACAACACTAGAAAGTGCGATTACACATTTTCGCCAAGAAAAAGTCAAAGCAACAGCCAACATCATCAATAAGAAAAATGTCAGATAGCTAGAGCGCCCCATACCGATAAATAGGACTTGATAGCTCATCATGACAATCAATATGCCATAGATAATGCGAGCTTTAAAAGACTGAGATTTAAACCAATACAGTAGCGATAAATAGACCGCAAATGCCATCATGTAACCTGTCATAATGTGTTTTCTAAAAACAAACGCAGGATCTTCGCCGTGGTAATGACAAAGACCTGCTTTTTTTAAAAAAGAGATGATGCAAGTGAGCATCATCGCAGCAATAAATGCGTGTACAGCCCAAAAACGAGTTTTTGGTGCTTGAAAAGCAACCACAAAACAAGGCAAGTATAGAAGTTTGCTATATTTACCAATAATGATCCAAATATCTAGAAAAGGCGCTGGACTCCAGATGCTTGCTATCATGCTCATTAAAAATAAAGCCGCAGCCGTGATAAACCAAGGCTTCGAGCATAAAGCTTGGGTTTCTTGACGCAACACAGGTGAGGCTAAAACTAAAAGCAAAGTGAGAACAACGGAAATACTCTGAAGGCTAGCGCTTAATGGCGCAAAAAAAACACTCGCAATCACAGCATAAGCGGCCCAGTGATTCGGTATGGTTCGCTGGAAGATCACAGAAAATCCTTATCAGGGTAAAGTTGTTTAATGCCTCTAAAAAAAGCACCTTGGGCGTTTAGGCAAGCAAATAATAACCCAACCTTCCCATCCATAAAGCCACGCTGAATAAAATAACAGCGGACAAACATCCACGTACTACTCAATAATGTCCGCGTTAAACTCGGTTTTTTAAGCGCCTCTCGTCTCATTTTTGCTGAATAAGAAGAGTAACGATTCATTTTTTCGATGGCATGGCTCACATCACGAAAAGAATGATGAAAAATAGGCGTATGCAATTGAATAATTTTGGCGTCATCTGGCAAAATTATTTTTTCATGAACAAGATCCTCGCTAAAACGAGCATCTTTTCTTCTAAATAAACGAGCATGCCTTGATGGGCTGGAAGAATGATGAAGCGGCTTTCCTTCGAAATGCATTTGGATAGGAATACGACAAGCATCTACTATCCCCTCTCGCATCACTCGCTGTATGTCTTTTTTCAGTGGCTCACTCACAGACTCATCTGCATCTAAATTTAATACCCAATCCTGGGTAGCATAATTCAACGCGCGCTGCTTTTGTACACCATAACCTTGCCAATCTGTTGAATACACAAGAGACGTATATTCTTTTGCAATTGAGGGAGTTTCATCGCTACTACCCGAATCGAGGACAATGATTTCATCAGCCCAAGCAACAGACTCAAGACAACGCCGAATATTACGTGCTTCATTTTTAGCAATAATTATCACACTGAGCATATCAAATCTCTAAAAAACACGCTGCAATTGTAATGTTTACACGACTTATTGTCGAGGAGCCAATTTTAAGATAATGTCTCATAGCGCATCAGAAATATAGGGACATGCATGCTAACGACACTCCGAGACTATATTGGATCACAACATCATGCAATGGTGAATCTACTCCATGAGTGGTGCACAATTAACTCTGGGTCAACAAATCTTAGCGGCTTAAAAGAGATGCTCGATAAGCTCCATCAAGCCTTCACTCCCCTTGCAGACACCATCGAGATTTGTGCATCACCACCGATTCACACGATTGGTCTTGATGGTAATGCACATGTAGAATCATGCGGCGATTTTTTATTTATCAGAAAACGTCCAGAGTTAAAGAGAAGGATTTTACTTTGCGCTCATATGGACACTGTTTTTTCTGAAACTCACCCATTTCAATATTTAAAAAAAATAGATGCGAATACATTGAATGGCCCTGGGGTTACAGATATGAAAGGCGGCATCGTTGTTTTATTACATGCATTAGCAGCTTTTGAGCAGCTTAGCGAAGCTGAAACGCTGGGCTGGGATATACTCATCAACTCAGATGAAGAACTGGGCTCACCGAGCTCACGTATTTTTTTAGACCAAATTGCTCCACAATATCAAGTTGGCCTCGTCTATGAGCCAGCGATGACAACAGAAGGTGCTTTTGCTAAAAATCGTCGCGGCAGTGGTAAATTAACGATTGTTGCCTCTGGAAAAGCTGCCCACGCAGGACGTGACTTTGATTCCGGACGGAATGCTATCGTGAAGCTTGCAAAAATACTCGTCGATATTCATGCGCTTAACCAAAAGCGCAAAAGTGTGACGATTAATATTGGAAAAATTTGTGGTGGTGAAGCATTGAATATTGTGCCGGAGCGCGCTGTTGCAAAACTCGATGTACGTATTTCTCGTGATACAGATGAGATGTGGGTACGTCATCAAATAGATAAGGTTATTCATCGACATCAAGAGGAAGGTTATCACGTCGAATGCATAGGACAATTTCATCGCCCGCTTAAACGCGTGAATCGAGCGACGAAACAATTATTTAAACGTATCCAACTCATCGGCAAAACAATCAATCTCAACTTACAATGGAAAGACAGTGGCGGCTGCTGTGATGGGAATAATTTATCTGCGCACGGTCTTGCAGTGATTGACACATTAGGCGTCAGAGGCGGCTTAATTCATAGCGAACATGAATTTATTTTATTAGACAGTTTGGTTGAGCGAACACTGCTGAATACGCTGTTATATTTAGAGCTAGCCAAAGGTGGTCTCGAAGAAATTTCAACACATCGAGGATAGAAATGAGCATTCTGTTTCGTACAGCTCGAGAAGCTGATTTGGACGGTATCTACACACTCGCTTTAGAAAGTGGGATTGGAATCACAACACTCCCCAAAAACAAAAATATTTTAGAGCGTCGCCTCACGAAGGCGATTCAATCTTTTTCAAAAAAAGTGACCCACCCTCACGATGAGTATTATTTATTTGTTTTAGAAGACGTGAAAAAAAAACAAGTTGTGGGTACTGCAGCGATTGAATCATTTACTGGACGAGAGACACCTTTTTACTCGTATCGTCGCACGAAAGAGGTCAAATCTCATGATGCTTTCGGCATTTCTGTGACACACGAGTATCTGAGCTTGAGCTTCGATAATCAGGGTAAAAGCGAAGTTTGTACACTTTATTTAGACCCTCGTTATCGACATAGCGGTAATGGTTTGTTGCTTTCTTTAGCACGATTTTTATTCATGTATCATTTTCCAGAACGATTCAGAGACAGTGTCATTGCGGAACTCCGTGGCGTTTGTTTAGCAGGAACCTCGCCTTTTTGGAGCGCCGTTGGGCAGCATTTTTTTGATATGCCATTTGCTGACGCAGATGAGCGCACGATCTCAACAAATAAGAATTTTATTGCCGACTTAATCCCTAGACATCCGATTTATGTTAACGTTCTGCCTGATGCCGCTCAAAAAGCTGTGGGGGTCGCAGACATAGCCTCTCAGCCAGCGATGAATTTGTTGATGCGCCAAGGATTCGCATTTAATGAAACTGTCGATATCTTTGATGCAGGTCCAACATTAGAAGCAAAAAGAGAAAAAATTCGTATTATTCAAGAAGCAGATCAATTCACACTGAATATCGTTAGGTCATTAAATAAGGAACCCACTCAACGTACTTTACTAAGCAACGCATCCGTCATCTTCAAAGCAACATTCGAACATGCCTCCTTGGACTTGAACAATCAAATTTGCTCTGTCTCAGAGATAGTGGCAAATCTTTTAGAACTTAATCAAGGAGATAAAATAACCATATCGAAAATATAATTAACATTTTGATAGATTGATGATAAAATAAAGCGTTACTTTTTTTGGAGAAGTTATGAAACGAATATTATTTGGAGCACTAATTATAGCATCCACAGTTTTTACACCAGTCTTTGCCTCCACTTATCAATTTCAATCAGGCCCTCCTGTGGAGTATTCTCTTGAGCCACATGCGCCACAAGAGTTTTCCAATGTATTTATGTGGAAAGTAAAAGCGACATGCAAAATAATTACACAGGAAAATGAAGTTCCCATCAAGTTTACAGTAATACGTAAAAAAGGATCGGTCAACAACGTAAGTATGGCTGCGGGCGATCCGTCGATGACGTTAATTTTTTACCCAAATCAAAAAGTTGATATCGTCGCTGAAGCTGGCGGCGTTGTTCGAATGGAAAATCTTGGAGAAAAGACAATTAGTGCAAGCTGTACAACTTCATAATCTTAAAACAAACAATCACTCGCTCTTGTTGTTTTAAGCAAGAGCGAGTATGATGTGCGCAGTTCGGGGCGTAGCGCAGCCTGGTAGCGTACTAGCATGGGGTGCTAGTGGTCGAAGGTTCAAATCCTTCCGTCCCGACCAATGAAATCCGAGCTTCCTGAAACAAGATATTCTCAAGAAAAATATTTAGGTGTACTTCTAGGTGTTCTTTTCTTCTTAATCTGAACTTTTGAATCGTCCATTTATACTCTATCATGCTCAATAAGGTTCAAAGCGTATCATCTTTAAAAAACCAGTTGACCCATTTTGGATTATGTCGCATGATGCTTCTTGAGGTTGAAAATACATGGGACAATGGAGTGGACCAAATAACCTTACTCAACTGAAGGGAATACGGTCATGAGTCAAAACCTGCTAAATTCAGCTATACCTGCTAGAAAATTTTATTTTATCAAAGATCTTGAAAAAATAATTGGTCGAAGCCGATTAACTATACGTCGTTGGTGGACCTCAGGTAAATTTCCAGAACCGATTAAACTTAATGGCATCACATTGGCCTGGGATGTCGTTAGCATTGAAACTTGGTGCCATCAACAACTTAACCACAACAAATAAGCAAACGATGAGCAATTTTTTATTTGTAAATTCAGAGGAGTTATCTGCCCTGATGGAGCTTCCTCATATCCAGCGTGTTGCATACTTGATGGCGATTCGCCCTTATATGGATAGAAAAACACTGATTGTTGGCATCAAGCGACGAATCAGCTACCAATCGATACGAGAAACTCTATACGTTGGTCCTATTGCTGGTGTAAAAACAGGTGCTCCGTCTATACAGCAAGTACGGCGTTCAGTAAAATCACTCGAGCGGGCAGGCTTGATTTCTATTCACTCGACACAAAAGCACCTTGTTCTAAAATGTATTTTAGCCGAAATGCATTTTTCCGACCAAAACAAGGCCGACACGAGGCCAACATCAAAACCCACCACAAACCCGACATCCTTAAACTCATATATTTCGATGCATCACGAAGACATAGATGATAAAAGCCGACAAACTCAAAATCTTCAGGCCGACACACCTCATAACTCAGTAAATATTATTATGTATTTAGAGGAACAATTTGAAAAATTTTGGTCGATATATCCACTGAAGCGAAACAAATTATTAGGATGGAAGGCATTTTAAGCTTTAAACCCAAATGAAGAACTAATTAATTCAATCATGTCTGCACTACAAAAGCAGGTCACACATTATCAAATACAGGAGAGTTTGGGACATTGGCTCCCAAGCTGGAAGTATTCATCAAACTGGATTGAACATCAATGTTGGCTGGATGAGTTGAGTATTTATCCTGAGAAAAACAAAATAAAACGTCAAAAATCTCGTAAAAAGAAAGAATATGTTGACCTCTTCTGGACACCGGATATTCTTGAAATAGAAAAAGTTATCTCCGACACAAACATCATAGATTTCCCGAAAGAATAGAAAAGTTGCATCAAGCATCTATGGGTAAATATAATGAACTCTCAAAATTTGGGGTAATTGCAAGCTTATGAAAAATAAAGAGCATATCATCCATCAAGAAGAGCGCCTGCTTGATAGAACGGAACCCACGTCATACGTTTCTTTATTTGTCTGTGGTTTTTTTATGGACGCCATCATTTAAAAAAATCCCATTGTGGAGCATCGCGTTATTTATTTCTGTTGTGTTTGGGTTGGTAAGTCAACGGATTGATTTAATTGGGCTCGTTTTTATTTTAATACTCGCCTGCGTAACTCTTTGTTTCAATAATAAAAAAATTCCTACTACATTGCGTGTATTGTCTGTAATTACCTTATTTGCTTTGGATTTGGGGCTCGGTCTTGCTGGAGTACATTTGCTGCCAGGCTTTCAGAATTTGCGGGTATTAGATGGCGTTCATATAAGTAGCAACGGCATTCCTTTTAGTTTGTATCTTAATTTTGATAAAACAGTCGTCGGACTATTTATTTTAGGAATTCTTCATCAAAGAATAACGACAAAAGCAGAATGGTGCGAAATGTTTAAAGTGATGGCCCCGAGAGCCTTACTTGTTATTTCCATTGTGGCGATGTTGTCTTTTGCATTTAAATTTGTTTGGTTTGACCCTAAATTATCTCCGTCTTTGCCAATATGGGCTGTGACAAACTTACTTTTCGTCTGTCTCGCGGAAGAAGGTTTTTTTCGTGGATTTATTCAAAAATATTTATGCCTAACTTTGCGGCGTGTCAGCTATGGAAATGCAATCGCCATTATCCTCTCGGCCATCCTTTTCGGTTTGTCACATTTTATGGGTGGTACGCGATATATCATTCTAGCGACCATCGCAGGTATTGGTTATGGTTGGATTTACTGGCGCACTCAGCGAATTGAGGCGTCTATTCTTACGCATTTCTCACTCAATCTAATTCATTTTTTGTTTTTTACCTATCCTGCATTGGCTGAGGACGTATTGCATTGATGTCGCATTTTATTTATTAGTTAGAGTTCTCGTCATCCCGAATGCAGTGAGGGATCTCCCGAAATGGGGCACTATGCCTATCACGAGATGTCTCGCAATACTCGACATGACGTATTTAATTGGAGGCCTCGGCGAAGCAGAGTTCTCTTCGCTAGAGGTGAATTCTGAATTACTTCTTTTAATGCCTCAGAACGCTCCTTCGTACTTTTGGCATATGCTGACCTATAAGTCCTGATTAATTTATTTCATCTACGACAGCGCACTCACCTTTGTTATTGCACCGTGTGGCAGAAAAGATAATAATAAGAAATCTCTCGAGCCATGAAAATCTCAATACCATTAAAAATCTAGAATAACAAATGGCAACATCTCAATAAAGGATTAGCTGATGAGAAAGCCGCATAAACTAGGATTTAAAAGATTAAACCGATACTCTTGGTCCATCATCATCGCGTTTATTTGTGTCACACTCGCAATGCAATATCACATAGCCCAAATTTCCTTACAAGACGTTATTCAATCACTTCCACTCATTGCAATAACAGTGTACGGGTGTGAAAAATATGCATCCCTTATCGCACAATCTGATAGTCACTTAAAAAAAACAGAGTTATTTAAACGAGATTTATTTGCATTGAGCTTTAGCTTTTTACTGGGTTGCCTTATCTCATTAATATTTGCATATAATAATAGTGACGTACGCGGTTGGTGGTCATTGAGCATCTACCTAATGACTGTATATGGTTTCATATTCGCCATGATATTTTCAATATCAGCGCGAATAATAAAAAATCATAAGAAATATACGCTCGTTTCTTCGCTCTTGATATTTATACTGGTTTCTTTTGGAAATTTTTTCCCACGCTATATACCCATATCATTTCTTGGAGATATTGATATTTTTTACCTCATGACTTACTCATTTCTGATTGCTCATTTATTATTTTGCATTGGCTATCAAAGTGTCACTTTTTTAAAAGATAGAGATAAACATTAGGACCCTCTATTGAGCATTTAAGAGCTTGTTTAGCGAAAGGAGAAAAAAGTGTTTCCGTGTCAGTTAACTAGGAGCCTGAGGATTGATTTTTTTATCCAGGAAGATGCTCCTGCACTTTATCAATTGATTGAAAAAAATAGAGCTTATTTAAAAGAATTTTTGCCATGGTTGGATTACTGCAATTCTTTTGAAAACAGCTGTGAATTTATAAGCAAGATTACCGCTGAGAATAAAGAAAAAAAAGCGTTGACACTGTGTATTCGCAAGGATAATCAAATTGTAGGGGTGATTAGCTTCCACCCGTTCGACACGAACGCAAATAGCGCTGGAATTGGGTATTGGATTGATAGAGAGCATCAAGGTCAAGGAATGATTACGCAGGCTTGCGAGTCTCTTATAGAATATGGTTTTCATGAGTTAAATCTATCGGAAATTAAAATTAGCTGCAATGTAGATAATAAAAAAAGCCAAGCCATTCCCCAACGCTTAGGATTTACACGTAAAGAATTACTCAGTAAAAAAGAATGGCTATATGATCGCTTCGTCGATCATTAGACCTTTTTCGAAACTAGCAAGTTAGTCGATTTTCTGTTAAAAGAGCTCCAGCATAAGGAGCTGTAATGAAATACCCACAAATACAAGGATTGGAAGACGAAAAATTCCGTCGACTTACTGGAGTAAAGCGCAGTACGTTTGAAAAAATGATAATCATTTTAAAAGAAGCGGATATTCAGAAAAAATCCCAAGGGGGTCGCAAGAATAAACTATGTATCGAGGATCAACTATTAATGGCTCTCGAGTATATCCGTGAATACCGTACTTATTTTCATACGAGCCAAAGTTATTGAGTGAGTGAAAGCAGTGCTTATAAAACGATTAAATGGATAGAGGATACGCTGATAAAACACCCTGATTTTTCTTTGCCTGGTCGTAAGGCGCTTCTAAAAAGTGATATGGAATATGAGTTGGTTCTGATTGATGCCACAGAAAGCCCGATAGAACGCCCCAAAAAAGACAAAAAAGGTTCTATTCAGGAAAAAAGAAAGACATACATTAAAAACTCAGCTGATTGTGGATAAAAAAAGCAAAGCAGTTATTTGTACAACGTTCACCAATGGCAAGCGTCATGACTTTAGATTATTCAAGGAATCAGGAGTGCGACTATTGCCTGAAATTAAAACACTTACGGATACTGGTTATCAGGGTATAAACAAATTGCATGCCAATGCTGAGTTACCAAAGAAAAAAACAAAGAAAAATCCCTTAACAAAAGAAGACAAGCGTAAAAACCAGTTGTTATCCAGCGAACGTGTACTCAATGAAAATGTGATCGGCATGCTCAAAAGATTTAAAATCATTGCAGATCGATATAGAAACAGACGAAAGCGATTTGGCCTAAGGTTTAATTTAATCTCAGCAATTTACAACATGGAGTTGGCATAATGAGAGTTTCGAAAGAGGTCTAATGACTTTTTTATCGTATCACCAAATATTTCGGTCACTGACTGTAAATCACTTATTCCAAACTCAATCAGATTGATTTCTGGCAAAGGTAGTGAATAATCCAAAAAAGCCGGGTTTAAACCGGCTCCAATAGAATTGGACAATTTTATCATTTACAGATTATAACCACCACAAGTCACATGCGGACTTTCTGCAATAATTTGGTCAATCACTTCCAAAGCAACTGCATTATCTTCCTCTAATATGCAAGGAACGTCGGTCATTTCTTTATGAGTAATTTCTAATTTGATATTGTCAATCATTTTTCTCTCCATTAAAATTGATATACCATTAGGATACGCCAGTAAGGACACACTATGAGACTTACCCCATCCATGTTCAGGAATGATCCTAATACAATAATTATCCGAACACCAGAGGTTCATGAAGGTGAAGCATTACTTTCCTATTTCAGAGCTTTGTTTCACGAGTCTTCACAGTTCATGAAATTTTCCAGTCAATTTTATGACCAACAAACAAAAGACTTTCAAGAAAAATTTATAGAGTCATTTAATGCCTCAGAACGCTCCTTCGTACTTTTGGCATATGCTGGCATATCAATTATTGGTCATATCATTATTGATAATTATGGCTTTGAACGAGCCAACCACCGTGCCAAGTTGGTTATGGGATTATTAAAACAATACGAAGGCATTGGGCTTGGCTCAGCCTTGTTGACAAGAGCAATTGATGCTGCCGAACAATCAGGTAATCTGGTACTCGAACTTCAAGTTAAATCTTTTAATAATCGTGCAATTAAATTATATGAAAAATTTAATTTTGAAAAGGTCGGTTGTATACGGGCTGCAGCACATATTGATGATGAATATTATGATGAACTAATTTATCAATACATTTTTCCTTCGCTGCAATTGAAACTCAATCACTCCGCTAACGAGCAACTACTAGACTCAAATGCAAACGTTAACCATTCTCAACGTTTGTTCGGAATATGAGATATTGACAAAGCCTATCATGGTAAAGGATACGGCAAACAGTTAATCAACATGCTTGAGCAGCATTTTCAAGGCAAGGGATTTAACAACATCAATACCGTATCTTGTGCATTTCAAGCACCTGATTTTTACAAAAAATGCAGATTTCAGGTTAAATTTATACGAGAAAATATTGAAAATCCAAAGCTTACGCTCACAGGTTTTGTGAAATTTGGTCAAGTCGATCATCGTAAATGGCTAACATGAGCGTTGTATTAAATACCGTATAATCGCGGTGACAAATGCTATTTATCTGGGCTTCTCTTAGAGCGAGCGCAGGCACTACGAAACTCAATTTTTGAGTACCGTAAAATAATTATTGGGCGCTATCTAACGCTACTAGGAATAATAACGGGTAGTATAACCATGAGCAATACTGATTTTCAGAAGCTAACCGACAACTATAATACTGAAGTCAGTGCTCTCACTAACTCTTTAAAACAAGCTTTTTCAGAGAAATATGTAAATAATAAAGCCAATTTGTGGATTATGTTGGATGAAGCCAAAATGTTTTTAAATCATTTTTTTAGCAAACCTGAATAATCCATACAATCAATGCGAATATTTAATTATTAGCAGTTGCATATAGCCATCTAACCAACTCAACCATAACAAACGTATCTTTTTTGCAATATTATAGCATAGCGTTTCTAAGATGATCTTTTCTTTCAATAGAAATATCAAGGGCATTCAGTTCTTCAAATGCCCTTTGAGCATCATTGCCATTAGCTACGGACATTCCGCTATAACTATGCGCCTCAACCAAGTAATGCGGGTGCAACATACTTCAAACTGCAGCTGACGTAAAATTCAGTATCATATACGGCATTTTGTACAATTGGTAGCGGGTCAACCAATCTCTTGAGTATACATTACAATTTGTCATGATGTTTAGGTGAATAAGAGGCTAACTATTAATCCATTACACCATGTAAGCCAGCTGTTTCAGCTTCAAGCGTCAGTTCCCCTAATACTTTTTCACAGGTTTCATTTAGCTCTGTCACAACGACCAAATGGGTTTGCATCGCAGATGTTTTATCATCAAAGGCATTTAAAAGCTTATTCCAAACGTCTGTTTGGATCAGTTCAGGGGTGACGACATGACACCCTCCTTTGCAAGAAAACAAAAGATGATTTTTGTTTAAATAGCATACGACATTTATATCTTTAGCGCCAACAAACATTGTATTTTTCGTGAAATGCCACGTTGAAATGAGCGGCGTTTTGTTGAAAAATTTTAGAAAACTTAGCATCATATATTCTCATTAAGAGGGTGAAAAATTGTATACAAAAAAATCTACGGCGTCGATATTTCATCTAAATCTCTCGAGTCTCGTCTACCCAAAACAGGCATTTTTCCAATTGACCAAAATAAAAGTCCTGCTTTGCTGTAAAAATCCACTTTTTGCTCGAGCTAATATACTTGAGTTGATGTCATAAGCTTGTGAGCAACTATCCTATTAGTGTTCATAACATGGAATTTTTACCCGGGCTTTGAGTCTCATCTGCATTGGCTCCTGAATTTGAGAACAAAATTTTAGGTTTAAAAACACTATGTGTTGTTAATGAAATCTTGGGGCTAATAACTAAAACTATTTGACCTAGATTTCGAGCATTTTCTTTTATGAAAATTGTAGGATTTGCTAGCTCACTTATCACTCGCTTAACCGCTTTTTTGAGAGGATGATCTGTCAACTTATATTTATTTCGACTATGAATACCTTTTCCATAAATAATTAGAAGTTCGCCAGATGTCTGACTTTTGTTTTGCAATTCATTTTCCAATCGATTTTTTAAACCAAAATAAACCTCGCCATAAGACATTTCGTGTAAATCAAGAACATCGCCATCTCTTAAATCTGGACAATTAAAATTTTTCTGTTTTTGTTGCAATATTGAATTAGCAAGCACATACAGGTTTTCATTAACTGAATTAATATCGCAAATTTTGGCTATCACGGCAAGCATACTGTTATAGATAACTCCATCGGCAAGTCCACGCTCAATAGCCTCTCTAAATAAATCTAATCCTTTACAGATATCAGGCTCTGAGCTATTTGCTATCACATCAAGCATGCTGTGATAGATAATCGTATTAGCAAGGCTTGGCCTTTGATTTTTAGCCTCTTCAAATAGCTCAAACGCTTTACCTACGTCAGGACTTGAGCTATTTGCTATCA
>CAYYEZ010000044.1:0-28211 GCA_964471225.1 uncultured Legionella sp.
ACTGTATCTCAAGGAGATATTGAGATAACATTGCCGCTTGAGCGCGATGAATGTATCGCAGAAGGTGCAGTTTGGGTAGCTAATGCTTGGCCTGAGACGATGGATTTAGGTCATGCATTCGCCGAAATTTCGATTAAATGCTAAATAGGTATCGCTATGCTTCATGACATTAGCCTATTACTTTGGATGGTCATTAAAATTCTTGTGATCGTTCTTCCATTGTTACTGACTGTAGCTTACTTAATTTATGCTGAGCGTAAAGTGATTGGTTATATTCAAGTGCGTATTGGACCAAATCGTGTTGGCTTTAGAGGCTTGTTACAGCCTATTGCTGACTTGATTAAGTTGATTACCAAAGAAATCATTCTTCCTACACGCTCAAATGTGTATCTTTTTGTTGTTGCACCGTTATTTGCATTAACACCTGCGTTAGCAGGTTGGGCTGCGATTCCATTTTCGGATGGCATGGTGCTTGCAAACATAAATGCAGGAGTGTTGTATCTTTTTGCAATGAGTTCTATCGGTGTTTACGGTGTGCTGATTGCCGGTTGGGCGTCAAACTCAAAGTACGCAATCATGGGCTCGCTTCGGAGCGCGGCACAGACTATCTCTTATGAAATTGCAATGGGCTTTGCGTTAGTAGGTGTACTGCTCGCTGCTGGAAGTATGAACATTACAGATATCGTTCACTCACAACAAGGTGGTATCTTACACTGGTGGTGCGTACCGTTATTACCACTTTTCATGGTTTTTTGGATTGCCGGTATTGCAGAAACAAATCGAGCACCATTTGACCTTGCTGAGGGCGAGTCTGAAATTGTTGCTGGGTTTCATGTTGAATACTCCGGGATTGGTTTCGCACTCTTCTTTCTTGCTGAATATGCCAGTATGATTTTGATTTCAGCGTTGTTGTCGCTCCTGTTTCTAGGAGGATGGTTATCACCCTTCGAAGGCATTCCTGTATTAAGTGATTTTTTCTATTTTGTGCCTGGATTGGTTTGGTTTTTTGCAAAAATGGCATTCTTTTTATTCGTTTACCTTTGGATAAGAGCCACTTTCCCGCGCTATCGATATGATCAATTGATGCGTTTGGGTTGGAAAGTACTTATTCCTGTAACGATTGTATGGATTGTTGTGACAGCTGCTATGGTGGTCACGCACGTAAAACCGTGGTTTTCATGAGTTGAATGAGTAAGACATGACAAAATTTTATCGATACATACAGCATTACGTACGCAGCTTTTTATTGCTAGAATTGCTTTCTGGATTAAAACTGACAGGCAAGTATTTTTTCAAAAAGAAAATTACTGTCCAGTTCCCGGAAGAGCAAACGCCAATTTCGCCGCGTTTTCGAGGTCTTTTGGCGTTGAGACGCTATCCAAATGGTGAAGAGCGATGCATTGCCTGTAAATTATGCGAAGCTGTTTGTCCTGCATTGGCGATTACGATCGAGTCCGAGCCTCGAGATGACGGCTCTCGTCGTACAACGCGCTATGATATCGACATTTTCAAATGCATCAACTGTGGATTATGCGAAGAATCCTGTCCTGTTGATTCGATTGTAGTCACTCCTGTGCAGCACTATCATGTTCGTGAACGTGGTCAAAATATTATGACAAAGGATAAGTTGCTTGCTTTAGGCGATAAATTTGAGTCACGCCTTGCTGCAGATAGACTCGCAGATGCCAAGTATCGTTAAGAGGGTGATATGCCAATAACATTACAACAAGTATTATTTTTCGTATTCGCAGGCTTGGTTTTGATTTCTGCATTGATGGTTATTATGCAGAACAACCCGGTACGTGCGGTGCTTTTCTTAGTCGTGTCTTTCTTAGGCAGTGCAGTGCTTTGGCTGATGACTAATGCAGAGTTTTTAGCATTGATTTTGGTGCTCGTTTACGTAGGTGCCGTCATGACCTTGTTTTTGTTTGTTGTCATGATGCTTAATATCGATAGAGAGGCATCAGCTTCTAAAAAAATACGTTACTTCCCCTTAGTGGTTTTGATTGCAGGTGTATTGACGGCTCTTGTTTTCAAAGTGCTGCCCTGGAAAGAGTTTGCGGTTGAAAAATCTAGTAATGCTATTTTGACGACAGCATCATCTAATACAGAGGCTTTAGGTTTGGTGCTGTATACAGATTATTTAGTTCCTTTTGAGCTTGCTGCTGTGCTCCTATTGGTTGCGATTGTCGCCTCCATTACACTGGCTCATCGGGCGCCTATCCGTTCGAAACGTCAAAATTTAAGAAAGCAGCTAATGACGCGTCGTGAAGACCGCGTTAGCATCCAGACTATGAAAGTAGAAAAATAAGGGGATAAGCCATGATTCCAGTGAGTTACTATCTCGTCCTCAGTGCGATGTTGTTCGGTTTAAGTATGGCAGGTATCATCTTAAACCGTCAAAATGTGATCTTATTGTTGGTGTGTATTGAGCTCATGCTTTTAGCTGTCAATACAAATTTCATCGCGTTTTCACACTATTAC
Organism: uncultured Legionella sp.; assembly: GCA_964471225.1. Taxonomy (GTDB): domain Bacteria; phylum Pseudomonadota; class Gammaproteobacteria; order Legionellales; family Legionellaceae; genus JAGVJT01. The sequence goes on from CAYYEZ010000044.1 coordinate 2,485, forward strand.
GGTGGAAATGTGGGAGAAATTTTTGTCTTTTTTATTTTAACTGTTGCAGCAGCAGAGGCAGCAATTGGTCTTGCAATCGTGCTTTTACTTTATCGTAATCGCGGCTCGATTGATGTGAAACAAATGGCACAATTAAAAGGGTAATCTCGTGAGTATATTACATTCTTGCTTCATCATTGTTTTTTTGCCACTTTTGGCCAGTATGCTCGCGGGGTTTGGTCGAAAAGTTCTAGGTCGTTCAGGTGCGCACACGGTCACGATTGCAGGGGTGCTGACTTCATTTGTGTTTTCGCTGTACGTCGCCGATGCAGTTTTTCTCAAAGGCCAGAGTTTGAATACAACTTTGTATACTTGGGGTGATGGTGGTTCTCTTTTTCATTATATGTTTCAGATCGGTTTTCTTATTGATCCTCTGACCTCGCTTATGATGATTGTTGTCACGTTTGTTTCTTTATTGGTGCATATTTATAGCATTGGTTATATGGCTGATGATGATGGTTATCAACGATTTTTTAGCTACATCTCTCTTTTTACTTTCATGATGTTGATGCTTGTGACAGGAAATAATTTTTTACAGCTTTTCTTTGGTTGGGAAGGTGTTGGTTTAGTGTCTTATCTATTGATTGGCTTTTGGTACCAAAAAGAATCTGCTATTGCGGGAAGTCTAAAGGCGTTTGTTGTTAACCGTGTGGGTGATTTTGGTTTTATCTTGGGTATCGGCTTAATTTTCGCGTATACAGGCTCTTTAGACTATGTTGCTGTATTTAAGCAAGCATCTGCTTTATCGCATGAAAGCATCTCTCTTTTCTCTGGAAACAGCTGGTCTTTGATGACACTAATTTGTATCCTTTTGTTTGTCGGAGCCATGGGTAAATCAGCTCAAGTTCCGTTACATGTATGGTTGCCTGAGTCCATGGAAGGTCCGACACCTATTTCTGCTCTTATCCATGCCGCGACCATGGTCACTGCCGGTGTTTTTATGATTGCAAGAATCTCGCCATTGATCGAGTATTCTGAGACTGCGTTAAGCGTGGTGTTAGTGATTGGTGCTACCGGTGCTTTATTTACTGGAATTCTTGCCTTAGTGATGAACGATATCAAGCGCGTCGTCGCCTACTCAACTCTTTCACAGCTTGGCTATATGATGGTCGCAATGGGAACTTCTGCATTTAGTGCGGGGATTTTTCATCTTTTAACTCATGCTTGCTTTAAAGCGCTGCTTTTCTTAGGGGCCGGTTCGGTGATAATAGGTATGCATCACGAGCAAGATATGCGTAAAATGGGTGGTTTGTGGAGAAAAATGCCTATTACTTATGTGACGTTTTTAATCGGTAGTCTCGCATTATGTGCTTTACCTCCTTTTGCCGGATTCTACTCAAAAGAAACTATCATCGAGGCTGCAAAGCTATCAACTATTCCAGGAAGTCAGTACGCTTATGTTTGTGTCGCGTTGGGCGCTTTGTTTACTGCGTTATACACGTTCCGTGCGTTTTTCATGACCTTTCACGGTAAGTTTCGCTCGGATGAACACACCTGGTCACATCTGCATGAATCACCTTGGGTTGTTTGGCTGCCGTTAGTGCTACTCGCTATCCCCTCTGTGTTTATTGGTTATGTACTTTATCAGCCGATGTTGTTTGATGCTCCTTCTTTGATTTCTCCCTCTATTTTTGTGATGGCGAAGTACGATGTTCTAAAGCATATTGCTCATGAAGTAACCTCTCCCCTTGATAGTGCGCTTCATGCCTTTGAATCGCCGATTTTTTGGGTGACATTGCTGGGTATCTTCCTTGCTTTTGTAGGTTATGTATTAAAGCCAACGTTACCAGAACGCTTAGCTTCGCGATTTAATTTGCTGTATCGTGTGCTTCTGAATAAATATGGTTTTGATGCATTGAACGATCGCCTGTTTGTTCGCGGCGGTCGTGGTTTAGGAGAGTTTTTTTACGCTGTTACTGATAAAGCTTTAATCGATGGCTTTTTTGTTAACGGTACAGGGAAGTTAATTCGCTGGCTTGCGAAAACTTCACGCGGTATTCAAAGTGGCTATTTGTATCAGTATGTCGCTGTTATGGTTTTGGGTTTGTTTGGATTGTTATGTTGGATTGTGCTGGGTTAGAATCTTTGACCTGCGTCCATAGTGAAGGTGAAATATGCATCATTTGCTTAGTGGTTTAATTTGGTTACCAATTTTAGGTGCAGCTTTTGTCTTGCTTACGGCAGACGATAAGAATCCTAATGTTGCGCGTTATCTCACATTGTTTACAATTTTTCTGTCGTTGGGTTTGTGTTACCCTCTTTTAAAGGACTTTGATATCTCGGCTTCAGGCATGCAATATGTCGAAGACCTCTCATGGATGTCGTCTTTAGGAATTCATTACCGTTTAGGTGTGGATGGGCTATCTCTACTCTTGATTGTGCTGAGTATTTTTACCAATTTAGTGGTCATTTTTGCAACGTGGACGAGTATCCAAAAACGCGTTGGACAGTACATGGCTTCATTTCTGATTATGCAAGGATTATTAGTTGGTGTCTTTAGTGCGCTCGATGCGATTGTGTTTTATGTTTTTTGGGAAGCGACGCTTATTCCAATGTATCTTATCATTGGTATCTGGGGCTCGGATAATCGTGTATATGCAGCCATAAAGTTTTTCTTATTTACTTTCTTGGGCTCAGTACTCATGCTGGTAGCATTTTTGTATTTGGGGCATTTGACGGGATCGTTTGATATCCAAACAATGTATGCAACCAAATTGAGCATGCTTGCTCAAACACTGATCTTCATTGCTTTTTTCTTAGGTTTTGCGATTAAAATCCCTATGGTTCCTGTGCATACTTGGTTGCCTGATGCTCATACAGAAGCGCCTGCTGGAGGGTCAATTGTACTAGCTGCCATTTTGCTAAAGCTTGGTGCTTATGGTTTCATCCGATTTGCATTGCCTATCGTGCCAGATGCTTGTCGTGCGTATGCTTGGATTATGATAGCACTTTCGCTGATTGCTGTTGTTTACGTAGGTTTAATCGCAATTGCACAAAAGGATATGAAAAAGCTGATTGCATACTCATCGATTTCTCATATGGGATTCGTCACATTGGGTTGTTTTGCTGTCTATGCAATTGCTGATCGGACTGGCTTACAAAGTGCCGGACTTTTGCTTGAGGGTGCAATTATTGTCATGATTTCGCACGCATTTGTTTCAAGTGCAATGTTTGCCGGAGTTGGGTATCTTTATGAAAGGCTCCATACGCGTCAAATTTCAGATTTAGGTGGAGTTGTCAATTCTATGCCTGTTTTTGCAACTTTCTTTATCTTGTTTGCTATGGCCAATGCAGGATTACCAGGAACATCTGGCTTTGTCGGCGAGTGGATGATTATTTTAAGTAGTGTGAAAGCCGGATTTTGGATCGCTTTCTGGGCTGCCACAACCTTAATCATTGGTGCTGTGTATACACTATGGATGGTGAAGCGTGTGATATTGGGTGCGCCAAAATCGGAGCAAATCGCTCAGCTTCGAGATTTGTCTGTAACGGAAGTATGTGCTTATGTCCTTTTGGCATGCATGGTGATTGGCATGGGCGTTTATCCTCAGCCATTTTTGAATTATATTCATCAATCGACCAGTGATACTTTAGTATTACTCAGCAAAACCAAATTGTAAGGTTTAATTATGACTGTATTATCGGAATTACATTTTGCTCTACCTCAGATTATTGTGTTAGGCGCAGCAGTTCTTGCTTTATTGTCTGATTTGTTTTTTCAGCCTAAAACACAGATGCCATTTTTTGTGGCCTGTGCAGGTCTTATCTTTTCGGCGATCGCAAGTGTATTGTACAGTGGGTACTCGCAGCATCTAATTCTAAACGGAGCATTGTTGGTTGATGATGTCTCTGCATTGATGAATATTTTTATGGATCTGACGGTACTTCTTGTCCTTTTTTATGCGAGACCTTATCTTGTCTTCACCAAAATGCCTGCGGGTGATTTTTATGTGCTGACTTTATTTGTGACCGCAGGCATGATGACTTTAGCTTCTTCTCACACCTTGCTGATGCTTTATCTCAGTATTGAGCTTTTGTCGCTCCCCCTTTATGCCTTGACTGCGATGCAAAGAACAGAAGGGCAAAGTTCTGAAGCAGCATTGAAGTATTTTGTGATGGGCGGAATCGCCTCTGGAATGTTGTTATATGGTCTTTCTTTGTTGTACGGTGCAACAGGGCAGATCGAATTTACAGCAATTCATGCTGCGATTCAGCAACATGGTGCAGAGCACCAGTATTTGGTAGCTTTCTCATTAGTATTTATTATCGCGGGAATTGCATTTAAGCTGGCCGCTATTCCTTTCCACATGTGGGCCCCTGATGTATATCAAGGTGCGCCTCTTCCTGCTGTGTTGTTAATAAGCTCTGCGCCTAAAATCGCTGTGATCGCTCTTTTGATTCACTTATTGGGCTCGAGCTTTGTAGATTTTACTGCCACGTGGCAAACAATGCTGCTGATTTTAGCCTTGCTTTCTGCGGGGCTAGGTAACGTGTTAGCGATTGCTCAAACCAATCTTAGGCGCTTATTTGCTTATTCTGCAATCTCACATATGGGGTATGCACTCTTAGGTGTTTTAGTAGGGACGCCGTCGGGATTTGCTGCTGCGCTTTATTATGTTGTTGTTTATGCTTTGATGGCTGTCGCTGGATTTGGGCTGATTACAATTTTATCTCGTCAAGGTATAGATACAGGAGAGATTGATGATTTGAAAGGCTTAAATCGCCGTAATCCTTGGCTTGCTTTTCTCATGATGGTTGTTTTGTTTTCTATGGCAGGTGTTCCACCTACGGTAGGTTTTTTCACAAAGCTATTTGTTTTAAAAGCATTAGTAGATAGTCAAATGCTGTGGGTCGCTGCGTTAGCTTTAATTTTCGCAGTAATCGGAGCTTATTATTATTTGCGTGTGATAAAAGTGATGTATTTTGATGCACCAAGTGTAGACTCGAGAATACGTGTGTCAAAAGGTATGAATTTTATTTTCTCATTGAATAGCTTATCTCTGTTGTATCTAGGAATTTTCCCAGGTGCCTTGATTTCCGCATGCCTAACGGCATTAACTTAGCTTTTCATCATCATGGCAATGATCAGGTAGGGCACCAAAAATCGCTTAAATCATTGTAAGCTTTTGATCTTGGTCGTTGCTGAAATATGCGTTGGTCTTCTTGAAAAAATAAGGAGGGCGGTATTGCGACATAGCAAGATGCTGCCTTTGATAAAGGTGTTGCTCCTGCGATAAATAAGTAGTCGATAACAGACATTGGTGTTAGGTAAAGTCGAAACATCGTGATTACAACTTCTTCTAGTAAAATCTCTTCATAGTTGATGGAGAGGCCTGAATCGCTCTTTTTTTAAAAGCTCCGACCTTATCCACCACTCAGGATGTTTTGCTGTTAAAAAAGAATGAATAACTGCCCGCAATCTATTGTGAATATCTGCGTCCTCAAAAGAGAAAGGAACAATACTACTATCAAAAAATCCTAACCAGCTCGGCGAAGTGAGTTGTGTAAAGTAATATTTTTTTGTTACTGAACTTTGAGCTAGATGTATAGAGGCCTCTGAAAAAGGTGTTTCGGTGAATAAATTAATAAAAAAAAGTGCGCCTAGATTCCTTGCCTCTCCTGCTTCGAATGCGAGAGCTGGTAAATGGGGTGGAATAAGATGAAAAGGGAGTGTTCGCTAAAGGAGTCTCTTTTTGAGAAATAATTGATGTCTATAAAGGTCATGGCATCGATAATCAGGCATACAGTTATCAGGCTCATCTGCTGCCTTAGGAGTAAGAAGGCGCTGTAATGCTGTGGAAAACAGTTGAGCTTGACTTCTTAACGATGTTTGTCGTTGATCAATTTCGGAAGCAGGCATGCCATGCGTATACATGAAAGAATAGGTGCAACTGCTCCTACTGTAAGATTGCTTAAACATCAAAAATAAGCCAAAAATAAATGTGAAGATGACTTATTGTACTATTTAAGAGCATGTTTTGGCAGTCAGAATCGACCCGCATCACGCAACGTCCATGTTCGCGTGGCATTGGTTGCTTTATTTTTTATCCACAACAATTGATGTGACTCAGGTGCAGAAACACCTTCTACAGCAATTGCAAATGAATATTTTTTTTGTAATTGTTGTAGTGTTTGCCAGACACTTTTGAGATCGCTACCTTGATCTTGTAGTACTAGATGATCGTTGTGGAATAACACTATCACGGGTAAACCTTTTAATGATTGCTTAATTGCATACTCAAGACGTCTCCATCGATTGGTCTGATTATGTTGTAGTTCAGCGCGTGTTGGGCGTTGTTGAAATGAAACGCGTTCATGTGCATTAGGTAAGCTTACAACTCGTTTGTTTTCTGGTTTTTGACGTAAAAAATAGTCACAAATCGCATCAATAAGAGGACGATATCGTCCTGAAACATTAGGGTTTGTTTTTGGCGAGCGGTTGATATAAAGAGCAAAAGCGAGCGTGTGTGCATTCGCTGTATACAAGTAACCAGATAAGCTGACTACACCGGATAATGTGCCGGTTTTAGCACGAATGAAACCTTGCTGATAAGGTTTCTTCAGTCGCTTCTGTAGTGTGCCGTCTTGACCTGCAATTGGCAGTGCTGCTATGTATTCGTAGGCGAGCGGAAAGTGTCGATGTAAGTATTGCAAGAGTGCCACGGTTTGTTGGGCAGATAACCTGTCTTCGCGTGATAGCCCCGAACCATCTGTGAGCACAGCCGTGTCGAGTGCGATACCTGTTTGTTTTTGTAGAAATGTTTTGACGGTTGTTTGCGCCTCGCTCCAGTTGGCAGGATGCCCTGCGAGAACATGGGCTGCGTGTAGGTAAAGGCTGTCTGCATAAAGATTGTCTGAAGGCTTCAAGGTGTCTGCCAGGAGTTGTGTGATCGGCTTTGACTCATGCGTGGCAAGCAAAAGAGTGTGACGCGGTGCTGTGCCTAATTTCACTTGTCCTGCAAGCGTGATGCCTATTGTATTTAAATGAGATCGAATCTGTCCTTGAGCATACTCTAATGGGTTTCTGATAGGTATGCGTTGTACCGCAGCCCATTGTCCCACGGCAACACAGCCGCGTACATTGAGATTATTTTTGTCATCCATAAGATAGCTTAGACCACAACCTTTGGCGCTTGCTGTTGTATTGACTTGATTGTTGATATTGATACTGCTGTCTTTATGATAAAGCTCAATGAAAGCTGGTTGATTTGGTTTCGCACCCGGGTTCACTGTGACAGTTAAGCGATTTTCATCAAGAATGACAGGGGCTAAAGGGGCACCATAACTTTGTAATAAATCTTTTTGGGCCCAACCAGGTGGGTATGCATCTATCTCTGCGTGGCTACTAATTAAAATGACATTTCCTTGAATTTTTTTTATTCCCCACTTAGGTAATTCTGAAAGCAATGTATCGAGATGTGCTGTTGTAAAAGAGGGATCTCCTGGCATATTAAGATAGAGCGAGCCTTGAAGTACGCCATTTTCAAGATGAGAGGCATCAGTACTAAGTTCGGTTTTAAAACGATATTCAGGACCGAGTACAAGTAGTGCTGCTGCATCTGAAAAAAGTTTCATATTACTGGCTGGTATAAGCACTCTTGAAGCATTACGGTTAAATAGTGTTTCATCGGTATTTAAATCGACAATCAGTGCACTCATATTGATTGCGGGGTCAATCTGATTGATTAGTTTATCCGTGCTTTGCTGCATATTATCAGCAAAGGTTTGGTGAAGTGGTGATAGTAAAAGAAGCATTAATATTGTATTTCGAAAAGTCATAATTGATAACCTACTCATATTCGGGTAAGGGCTGCTGATCAGGAAAAATTTCCGAAAGAGAAACAGAAAAACCATCCTCTCGTACAATCCGCGCATGTTTACGTTGAAGCTGCCGTGGCTCATCTACGCCGCAAGAATGACAGAGTATGCTAACCTCGTGAGCCATGTTTGTTGCGTAATGATAAACTCGCTCTTCTTTATCTTCAATGACTAACCCTCGTTGCAATCTAGGATTATGTGTAGTGATTCCAGTTGGGCAAGTATTTTTATGGCATCGTAATGCTTGGATACATCCTAAAGCGAATAAGAAGCCACGTGCTGAAGTGACAAAATCAGCTCCCGCACAGAGTGCCCATGTGACTTCCGCTGGTGTAATGAGTTTCCCGGACACAATCACTTTGATTCGATTTTTAAGATTATAAGTGACTAAAATATCAATTAGTTTAGGTAAAGATTCAGAAATAGGGATCCCCATGTAGTCCATCAGGCCTTGTGGTGAAGCACCAGTGCCGCCATCTGCACTATCGAGTGCAATAAAATCGGGTGCTTGTCTAATTCCACGTTGGTGCACCGCCAAGCACAAGTCGTGTAGCCAATCATAACTCCCTAGTACAAATTTGCAGCCGACAGGTTTTCCTGTGACCTCACGGATATGCTCAATCATATCTAAGAGTTCGCCGACATTACTGATATCGGGATGTCGATTCGGGCTAATTGAATCTTGATATGCAGGAATCCCACGAATTTTAGCAACTTCCTCAGTGACTTTGACAGCAGGTAGGATGCCCCCTTTACCGGGTTTTGCGCCTTGACTGAGTTTAATTTCAAACATTTTGACATTAGCTAGTGCGGCTAGTTCTCTCAGCCGTGTATCGCTTAGATGTCCATGCTCATCACGTACGCCATATTTTGCTGTGCCAATTTGCACGACAAGATCACACCCTGTTTCTAGATGATAAGAAGACACACCACCTTCGCCAGTATTTAACCAGCATCCGGCTTTTTTGGCTCCTCCTGCAAGTGCCCGAATCGCTTGTTTTGAAATGGAGCCATAACTCATCGCTGAAATGTGAAAAAAGTGATTTGTGATGTAAGGCTCTTTTGCATAGGGGCCAATTTCAATCGGGCAAATTTCGACGTCATTTTCAGCTAGAACCGGAAAAGGCGCACTGACGAAGTAAACTGTTCCAGCCGTGTTTAGTGGACGTGTGGAGCCAAAGCCTATAGTCGTATCAATGTTTTTTGATGCGCGATACACCCAGCTACGTTCAGCACGGTTAAAAGGAAGCTCTTCTCGATCGCTTGCAAAAAAATATTGTCTAAAAAACTCACCGAGATATTCGCCAATATATCTAAAGTGTCCAATGATCGGATAATTACGCAAAACGGCATGTTTTTTTTGACGCTTATCTACAATATAAACTGTGATGAGAAAGACAAGAATGCAGAGAAATAATATTCGAATAACAAGTTGGTCTATCAGAATCGTGCCTGTTAAGTAGGGATGTTTTGCGAAAGCAGAAATTTCCTCTGACACTATCATTCTCCTAACATATCCTTGTTTTCTCCTATGTTACCTTATCACGGAAAAGCTTGTCGATACAACGAGTGTGAATTCTTGACATATACTTAAGTTATAGGATTTTGCTATGACTGAGGCTATCATGGATGTCATAAAATCGCTGAGAGGGCATCTTTTGATTGCAGTGCCTTCTATGCATGACGAAGGATTTGAGCATTCTGTTATTTATGTTTGTGAGCAGCAAGCCCAAGGTGGAGTGGGATTAATCGTTAATAAACCTTTGATTTATCCATTGGGATTTATGTTTGATTTACTCAATATCGAATCTAACCATCCCGTTCAAAAAAATCGTCCTTTGCTGTATGGTGGCCCGCTTCAACCAGAGCGCGGTTTTGTGATTCATCGCCCCGCTGGCCATTGGAATTCAAGTCTGATATTAGAAGAGGATGTGACGTTAACGACGTCAAATGATATCATTCGTGCATTTGCAAACGATCAAGGCCCAAAAGATGCCTTAATCGCGTTAGGTTTTGTTGGCTGGGAAAGTGGAAAGTTGGAAAGAGAAATTATAGAAGATCGCTGGTTAGTCTGTGCATATAAGCCTGAATTACTTTACGAGATTTCATTTGAAAAGCGTTGGGAGTATGCTGCTTCTTTAATCGGTGTCAATTTGACACAATTGGTTGAAGGTGGTGGGCATGCTTGAACCTGTTTTTATGGGCTTCGATTTTGGTTTAAAACGCATTGGTGTTGCTGTAGGGCAACGGTTGACTGGGCGAGCGAGGCCTTTAAATACATTGGCTGCAACGCGTGGAGTCCCAGATTGGCTTAAAGTGAATCAACTTTTAGATGAATGGAAACCTCAAGCATTGATTGTAGGATTACCCACGACTATAGATGGTCGAGCACTGTACACAACCGAGCTCGCCGAAAGATTTGCTGATGAATTAAGACGACAAACTAATTTACCTGTGCATTTAGTAGATGAGCGCTTATCTACCGTCGAGGCGAGATCTCAGTTGTTTGAAATGGGTGGATATCGTAAACTCAAAACATCCGAAATTGATAGTCTGGCTGCGTGTATTATCCTTGAGCAGTGGCTTATCGGGCATGAGGGGAACGCGTGAATCATTTTTTGAACATTCAATATTTGACCTCAAAGGATGCTTTGGGTCTGATTGCAAGAGCGCTTGATCTGAAAAAAAATAATCAATGCCCTCGATTCGAAGATCGAGTTTTAGCTAATTTATTTTACGAAAATAGTACGCGAACGCGAGTGAGTTTTGAGCTTGCAGCGAAGCGCATGGGGCTTATTGTAGTGAATCTTGATATTGCACGATCGTCTGAATCAAAAGGCGAAGAAATACGAGACACAATCAAGACCCTCGCATCGATGGGCGTCGATATCGCAGTGATTCGTCATGTAGATGAGCGACTACCTGAGACTATGGCTGAATGTGCTCCAGCGAATTTACACGTCATCAATGCTGGTGATGGTGTGCACGCGCATCCTACTCAGGCGATGTTAGACTTCATGACGATTCTGGAGCGAAAGCCAGATTATCAGTTATTGAAAATTGCGATTGTAGGTGATCTCAAGCATTCACGTGTGGCAAATTCATTTCAGAAAATGTGTCAATTATTAGAAATTCAAAACCTTAAGCTTGTCGCGCCTAGTATATGGTGCCCCACACAACCTATTTATGGCAATTTGACAACGTCTTTAAAAGAGGGCGTGGAAGATGCTGATGTCGTCATTACTCTAAGAATGCAGCGTGAGCGTTTTCTTTCGGCAGACGCGCTTGATTTAACAGATTACCAGCGCGACTATCGCATTACGAAGGAAAGTCTTGGATTGGCAAAACCTGATGCGATCGTGATGCACCCTGGTCCGATTAATCGTGGTATTGAAATAGATAGTGATGTTGCTGATGGTCCACAATCCTGTATTTGGCAACAAGTTCAAAATGGTGTTTGGATTCGCATGGCGATTATTGAGCACTTATTGACGCCCTCTGATTAAAAATAGTATACTTGAGCTGTTATGAAAAATAAAATCCACGCTAGTTATATTATCCACACGATTATCGGCTGATGCCGATAGACGCTTCTTTTATTGATTTTCACATAAAGTTTAATATTCTAGGATGAGGCAAGTATGAAGCATCGATTTTTACCGTGGTTAATGTGGTCACTACCCGCATTGTTTTTTGCGTATCAATTTATTTTACGTCTTTGGCCTGGGTTGATGATGCAACCTATTATGGCACAGTTTTCTATTGACGCTAGCCAATTTGGATTGCTTGCTGCATGTTACTATTATGGTTATGCAGGTATGCAGATCCCTGTGGCTATATTGCTAGAGCGCTATGGCCCTCGTCTTGTTTTATTTATTTTTGCTTTGTTGTGCGGTGTGGCAACTTTGTTATTTACTTATACCAGCCATTTTGCTTTAGCACTGTTTAGTCGTTTTCTTATTGGTGTAGGTTCTGCTGTAGGCTTCTTGGGTACATCTAAGGTTATTTCAGAGTGGTTTCCTAAAGAAACTTATGCTCGAATGGTCGGCTTTTCATTCACCTTTGGGCTTTTAGGAGCGATATACGGCGGTCGGCCTGTTAGTATGTTGATTGAGACTTATCATTGGCAAAATGTCGCTTTGAGCTTAGCTTTTGTTGCCGTACTAATCAGTCTATTAACTGCCGTATTCCTTCGCTCTCCTTCACATACTAAGCATCAACAGACCACTTTAAGTGGATTTGAATGGAAACATATTCGCGCGACGTTGTCTTCACCAAAATTATGGGGGCTCGCGTGTGCTAATTTGCTGATGGTTGGGTCGTTAGAAGGATTTGCAGATGTTTGGGGTGTGCCTTACTTGATGGAAGCCTATCAGCTAAACAAGGACAGTGCGGCTGGTGTGATGTCTCTAATTTTCTTTGGCATGCTTTTTGGTGGGCCAATTTTAGCTTTTTGTAGTCGAAAACTGAGCGAGTATACGGTCATTTTAGCATGTGCATTAGGTATGACCGCGATATTTCTTGTGTTGCTTGTGAGCCATATGCTTTCAATCGGGTGGCTCTCTGTTTTGCTTTTTATTATTGGACTGTTATGTTGCTACCAAGTCATTATTTTTGCTGCAGGTGCTAAACTTGTTTCACTGCAAGAGCTGAGTGTCACTGTAGCATTTTTAAATTGTGTGAATATGTTGGGTGGTTCTTTTTTCCATACAGTCATCGGTAAGGTGATGGATTCTTATTGGCAAGGACAAGTCGGTGAAAATGGCTTGCACCTTTATTCAAAAAGTGCTTTTCAACACGCATTAGTGATCATTCCTGTATGCGCATTGTTAGGTGCGTTAATTATTTTAGTTGTTCGTCATCGCTCAAAACTTTAACGATAGTAGGACATTGAGGAGATTAGCTCCCCAATGTCTGACGATAGGATAAAGCTTGCTTTAACTCGTTGCACGTGACGCGCTGCTCGAAATAGCTGTCCGCGATTGTTCTTGCAACTTTGAGACATCGATGAAAACCTCGTGCAGAAAGTTTTAATCGAGGTAATGCATGCGATAAAAAAGCGTGCTCATCCTTACCTAAGTTGCATTGTGTTTCACAGGCTTGCGCGCTAAGTTGTGCATTGAGACAACCTTGGCGTTCGAGTTGTATCTGTTGTATTGAGATCACGGAAGCTTTAATTTGCTCGCTATTCTCTCCAGTCGAAGAGAAGGTGAGCAATTCATGCTGGGTCAACGCTGAAACAGTAATTTGCAGGTCAATTCTATCCAAAATCGGTCCCGATATTTTCTTTTGATAGCGTCGAATTTGCTCAGGTGAGCAATTACATTCGATTTCCTGATGACCGTGATAACCGCACGGACAAGGATTCATCGCAGCAATTAATTGAAATTTTGCAGGAAATTCGATATGTGTAGCTGCACGTGAAATACAAATAGTTCCCGATTCCAGTGGTTCTCTTAATGTTTCTATCGTACGTCGTTGAAATTCCGGAAACTCATCTAAAAATAAGATGCCATGATGTGCAAGTGATACCTCTCCTGGTTTAGGTGGATTGCCTCCTCCCACTAAAGCGACGTGAGAGGCGCTGTGATGAGGTGCCCTAAAGGGAGGCCTTCGAGAGTAGATCTCATTAAAATGTTGACCGTAGATGGAGTGAATAACTGCATTTTCTAGAGATTGCTCTTCGGTAATCTCTGGTAAAATTGAGGGAAAACGCTTTGCTAGCATCGTTTTCCCGCTTCCGGGTGGTCCTGAAAGCAGTATGCTGTGTCCTCCGCATGCGGCAATTTTCATTGCATTTTTAGCGTGCTGCTGGCCTTTAATATCAGACCAGTCAAGTAAAGACTTATGCTGAAGAGGAGGTGGCATACTTTCACTTGTTGCGAGTGATGTTCCCAAACAAATATAACTACACACTTCTCTTAATGTTTTGGCGAGCAAAAGTTGTTCATATTGAAGAATTTGAGCTTCTTGTGCATTTGAAAACGCGATGATTAGTGTTTGTCCCGCTTTTTTTGCTGCAAGTGCAATGGGCAGCAAGGCATTGACGCGGTGAAGCTTTGCATTTAAGCCAAGCTCCGCAACAAATTCATGTGTTTCAAGTACTAGTTTTGGAATTTGATTTGATGCAGCAAGGATGCCAATAGCAATCGCTAAATCAAATCCACTGCCTGTTTTAGGAATATGTGCGGGGCTTAAGTTGACGGTAATTCGACCCATTGGAAATTCAAATTCACTGTTAATTAGAGCGCTTCTAACTCGGTCTTTGCTTTCTTTCACGGCTGTTTCTGGTAGTCCAACAATGTTGAAGGCTGGCAGACCATGAGAGAGATGCACCTCTACAGAGACTGAAAGAGCTTGAATACCAAAAGTTGTGCGGGTTTTACAGATAGCGAGTCCCATATAGCCTCCATGCTAGGGAAATTAAGAATTTGTTATCAGAGTTTATTTTGATAACTTACTCTAAGATTTAAAATTTATTTTGCTCTTCTAGTAGTGTCGTTACTGTGCGTTGCAGCTCCTCTACTTTTTCGCGCGTGCGTCTGAGCACATTCACTTGGACATCAAATTCTTCACGTGTCACAATGTTCATCTGTGCAAGAGCGTTTGACAAGATAGTTTTAAATTGTTGCTGAATATCTTGCTCAATAGCCTTTAAATGAGGCGGTAAGGCACGAAGTAATTTTTGACTTAAGGATTCGGTATCCACATCACTCTCGACATCTTAAGGAAAGAGCAAAGTCTAACAAAATTGAAGGGGTTAAGCCATGAAAATGATTACTGCTATCATTAAGCCTTTTAAATTAGATGATGTGCATGAGGCTCTATTAGAAATAGGTATCCCTGGGATCACGATTTCAGAAACCAGAGGTTTTGGGCGCCAAAAAGGTCATACAGAGCTTTATCGTGGTGCGGAGTATGTCGTTGATTTTTTACCAAAGATAAAAATAGAGCTATTGTTACCTGATAAAATGGTTGAGGCAGCGATCGATACTATCTGTAAAGCGGCTTATACGGGCAAAGTTGGAGATGGTAAAATCTATGTTTATGATATCGAGCAAGTCGTTAGAGTGAGGACGGGAGAGATGGGTGAGGATGCTTTAAGTTGAACCATATAACTGATTGCTCTGTAATGACGCCATCTAGAGGAATGTCCCAAGTGTCACAAGGTATTTGCTCCGGGTGGTACTGAAAAGCATACGCAACGCCGATAATTTTTTTAGGTTTTTGATGCATTAATGCCTTATCGTAGTAGCCTTTCCCTCGGCCAAGTCGAGCCCCCCTGATATCAAATGCGACAAGTGGCATGAAAAGAATATCTAACGATTCAATTGGAAAAGGTTCTTGACGTGTTGGTTCAGGAATTTTAAAACGATTGAGTGCTAAGCGATCGTGCTTTTCGAACTCTACAAAATTTAATGTTTCGCCGGGTTGAATAACCGGAAGATAGATTTGCTTCTGTTGTCTAAGGGCATTGAGTAATATCTGGTGTGTATCAATTTCTTTGTCTATAGCTTGGTAGAGTGCGATATGTTGTGCATTTTTGTAAAGCTGAAGGGATAAAATCCGCTCACAAACGCGTTGAGATGCTTGTATTTGAACAGTTGCATCCAGTGCGTTACGTTCTGAGAGATAGTGCTTGCGAATGTCTTCTTTTGTTTTCATCTCTTTAGTCTAAAAGATCCAATTGCATTCCGCTATAAGCTCGCTATACTTTAGCGAAGTCCTGATCTAAAAATCGCTCAACGTTGCATACGAACGGACCTGAAAAATAAAAATGGAGGTGAGTATGGCTGAAAATTTTGCGAGCTCAGCGCATTGGCGAGATTCAGCAAGAAGTGCACGTTTTTTTATGGTGGATGCGCGGGCTGCGTTTCCCCTGTTTATTTTCCTTATGCATATTAGAATTTGGACTGGTGTTCTTGTTCTAGTTTCAGCAGTGTTCTTTGGTATTATTGAACATTACGGTTTCACTGTGCCTGTTTTTCTGCGTTGGTTGCGTAATTTTTTCGCAGGCGGGGTGAAATCAGCAAGACCATGGTGGATATGATGGCGACAGATATTTCAACGAATATGGCATTGATTGCTCGCGGAATGAATGCCAAGTTTTATCTTAATGATAGATTTATCAGTTACGAAGAAGTTTTCTCATTGACTGGATTGCTGCCTGCACTCGCACGAAGAGCAGATCAACTCTGTTCTCTTTGCTTAGGTTACGGGCTTGGAGTTTCATTTGAAGATGCTGAAAATGCTTTGCTGGGAATGCGTGTCATTTTTGATGAAGTGACACCGCGTTCACTTCGATTGCTCTATTTGACAGATATTCTTCATGAGATTATTCGAGGTGGAGTCAGTTCA
The DNA here is from genome assembly GCA_964471225.1 of uncultured Legionella sp. Lineage (GTDB taxonomy): Bacteria > Pseudomonadota > Gammaproteobacteria > Legionellales > Legionellaceae > JAGVJT01. The sequence goes on from CAYYEZ010000044.1 coordinate 18,700, forward strand.
GATTACACCGCCTTAGATGAATTAATGTACGATTAGTGGTCATATTGTAAATATATTGTAAATATATTGAGTGTTAAGCTAATCTTAAGTTTATTTTTGCTAATCTTAGATTAGGAAGTTGTTGACGATTATAGGCAAATTGAGTTTAATCTTCGCATCTTGTTTTAATGATCGCTTTGATCATTTTGTCGTGTTAGAACGTATAGAGGGTGTTGTATGGCATATTCAGAGGGAAAAAGTAGTACGGCTTATATTGGTTTTTTTGAAGGGAAAACCGAAACCTCCTTGCCGACTGAGGCTGCTATTGATTTAGAGCGAGAACTTGGTAAGAGGCAACAGCATCTTAGTCATATGCCAAATAGAGAGGTGAATGAGCCCAAAGAGCAACAGATTCATCAGGCTCGTAACAAACTAAGAATGGTTGTAGGGATGATGTTATTGCCTCCTCTTGAGCCGCGTGTAAATAAAGCCGATACGACAGAAGTTGAGCAGAGTTCACATGCAGTTTCTCTAGGCTCTTCATCCTGAAATTCATCCAAAAAGGGTATACTCATGTTATTTCAGAGTTAGCATTTTGAAGTTTCTTGAGTATATAATGATTCACAATAGTGATGTCTTCGGCCTGTGATGAAAAAAAGCGAACTTACCAAAGAGCAAGTAGATGAGATTCTGAAGATTTTGGATGACTTGGTGTCCGAGGCGGGTTGGGATGCCTCAATGTTTTTACGTGTAATGAATAAGAGTTTGATAGCGCTACGAAATGATTTCGCAGCGAAGGCTGAGGCTGTATATCATCTTCAGAACACGAATGTTTCTTCACATCTTGCTAACCGTGTCGCTTTAAGGAGCGGGCAGCAAGAAGTTTATATCTCGCTTTATTCTGCTGATGGCGGAAATATGCAATCTTGGGAGCGGATTGTGTTGAATCTTCCCAAGCATATGATTTCTCGTCCAATCTATGCGAGTGAAGAAGATATAAACCAGATGATTCGTCATAAAGACAATAAAATAAATGAAGCATATGTTTCAGTGTGTATTAATCAAACAGACATTCTCTCTCTCGGCGATAAAACACCTTATGATAAATTAGGTAAAGCGCTAATGACACTGAAAGATAGATCGGTTCTTCTAGCTAATATTAATCGTTTTGTTCACTCCTCTGGTGTCTATTTTCTTGAGCATGGCCGTTTAATAAAACAAGAAGATTAAAGGCTGATCCGTTCGTCTAGGCCCAAAGCCAAGAAAGAAGCATGCTCTCGTGCTAATGACCTATTGACATCGCCTTGTAAGATCCAGCTATACTGTACCTATTGATTTTGAACGTTGATGAAGTATGGCGCAGCAGCAACAACAAGGCGGTGGTAATGACAGTGGTATGGGGCCAATTTGGATAGCTGTGCTTCTGTTTGTTACGATTTTTCTGGTTTGGTCGCTTGCTCGTGCACAGATTGTTCGATTCATTTTTTTCTTTAATTTGCTTCAAGCCAAGTTAGTGGCTTTAGTTTTAGGGCCTGGCTTCTTAGATATTGACATTAATTGGATGAACACTGTTGATCCCGGCTCTGTGGAGTGGGGGCAGCTTGTCTCCTCGACTGTACATATTGGATCTTATGTACGGTATCCGTTTTGTTTTTTACTTGGCGTGCTGGCGCTCGTTTTGTTTCAGTCTGATGTCACACGAAAATTTCGACGCGCTCACAATATGAAAACACTACGAGCACAGGAGCAAAAAAACTGGACATGTATTATGCCGGTAGTGAATGAGGATTTAGCGAAAACCGATATTAATACTGGCCCGTGGGCGATGGCTTTGAACCCTTTAGAGTTCGCGCGTAAAAATAATTTACTGAAAAAAGAAGATCCGTTGCTCGATATGGCACCAGGAACCAAGAAAAGTCCGGGAGAGGAGTGGACAGCTGGCATTCGAAAGATTGATGCGAAGCGAATCTTTACCGCGCAGCTTGGCCCTGTTTGGGAGGGCTTCGATAAGGCCCCCCCTCAGGCGCGCGCTATGGCTGCTGTTTTTATGGCACGAATGAATCGTGACAGACAGGGTGCGTCAATGATTTTAGATACTCTTGTCAAAACAGCAGTTCAAGGCAAGCCAAACTACGATATTGCAAACGCCATCCTCAAAAAACATCAAGAAGTTGAAATCGTGCAGGAGGTACTGCAAAAACATGCTTATTTGTTGACAGTCATGGCCTCCCTTTTACAGGCTTCTCGTCAAGATGGTGTCGTTCCGAGTGCTGAATTTTTATGGTTGAAGTTGTTTGATAGACGATTGTGGTATATGTTAAATTGCATCGGGCGACAAACACCGTATGCGGAAGTCGCAGGGCCGTTTGCGCATTGGCGGGCTGAACAAACTTTGGGGCGGCGCTCTCTTGTGCCAATGGTTGATGAGGCCATCCGCGCTTTGGAAATTGCAGTCAAAGAAGTGAAGCTTTCACCTAAAGAACTACAAGGATTGACCCCATAATGCGAGGGATAGAACAACGTCACGAAATTGACCCTACCCAGCTTCTGCGAGATACGCGGACGCTCGGTAAACGCATCAGCGATTTTTTTTCAAAACCTGCAAACATTTCTGTTGTTATTTTTTCCCTCATGGTCATCGCCTATGTTGTCCCTGAAGTTGCTTTTCTTATGCTGGTTATTGGCTCCATTTCGTTTGCTTACACTTTCTCTAGAAAGCAGAAGCTACCTTTCAGACTCCCTAAAGTCGCGCACGCCAAAGATTACAATGACCTAAAGCCGGGTATAAAAACACCCAATATTTCTCGCGGGATTGCCTTTTTTGGTAATGACATCAAAACTAATGAAGAACTTTGGTTTGCTAATGAGGACATGCGAACTCACGTTTTAATTTTCGGCTCTACGGGAAGCGGTAAAACAGAAGCGCTTGTCTCGATTGCTTTTAATGCATTAGCACAAGGAAGTGGATTCATTTACGTAGATGGGAAAGGCGATAACTCACTCTATGCAAAAATATTCTCTATGGTTCGTAGCATGGGACGCGAAGACGATCTCTTGCTAATCAATTTCATGACCGGTGCTAGAGACATTGTTGGTCCTCAAGAAAAACGACTATCTAATACCATGAATCCCTTTTGCCAAGGTTCTTCTAGCATGTTGACTCAGCTCGTGGTCAATTTGATGGGAGGCTCTCAGCAGCAAGGCGGTGATGGAGATATGTGGAAAGGACGGGCAATCGCATTTGTGGAAGCATTGATGCGTCTTTTAGTCTATATGCGCGATGACGGCGCCATTTTATTAGATGCAAACACAATTCGTAACTATTTTGACCTAGGTCGGCTGGAGTCGATAGTTGTGGATAAAATTTTTCCACGAGATGATCAGGAGAGTGTGAGTATCGAGAATGTGCCGAAATTGGTGACCGACCCATTACGTAACTACTTAAATACTTTACCTGGTTATAATAAAGAGAAAAAAGGCAAGCAAGTTTCACAAGTACTTGAGCAGCATGGCTTTATCACTATGCAGCTTGTTAGAAGTTTCTCATCACTGGCTGATACGTACGGACACATCATTCGAACTAATCTCGCGGAAGTTGATTTTAAAGATGTGGTGTTAAATCGACGTATTTTAGTAGTTTTGCTTCCCGCATTGGAAAAGTCTCCAGATGAATTAGCAAACCTTGGCAAAATTATTGTGGCTTCACTAAAAGCAATGATGGCGGCTGGATTAGGCGATGAGGTTGAAGGGGATTATCGCGATGTGATTGAAAGAAAGCCAACCACTGCGCCGACTCCTTATCTTTGTATTTTAGATGAGTACGGATACTACGCCGTTCAGGGCTTTGCTGTAGTGCCTGCTCAGGCAAGGTCGCTTGGATTTTCGGCAATTTTTGCAGGACAGGATTTACCTGCGTTTCAGAAGTCTTCGAAAGAAGAGGCTGCGTCTATTGGTGCAAATACAAACATTAAAATTTGTATGAAACTTGAAGATCCAACAGAAACTTGGGATTTTTTCACGAAAACTGCTGGTGAAGCTTATGTGACTAAAGTAGATTCTTTTCAGACGAAAGAAACCAGTATTGCGAATACTTATATGGATACGAAAAGCTCTTCTTTCGAAAAGCGCGCGCGTGTAGATTTATTAGATCTAAAAGATCAAAGTGAAGGTGAGGCACATATTTTCTTCAAGTCTAAGATTGTGCGTGCACGCATGTTTTATGCTAATCCGTCTCCTGTTGCACGACTAAAAATCAATCAATTTTTGAAAGTAGAACCTCCACCGGATTCGTATATTAAAAAGCTCAATACACAACTTTACTCCTTCCAAAATGTGATTGAAGCTGGTGATTTTCATATGCAAATCAAAGAATACTCTGAGGAAATTGATGTGATCTCGACCTTGTTGCAAGAGTCGACTGTGGCCGATCCAATTGAGCGTTCGGTGGGGGCGCTAATTTCTTTTTATAAGCGAAACCAGCCTGAAGAGGTCTCAGAAATTGTGCAAGAGGTTGTGCAAGGGACCATTACTATTTTTAGTGAACTAGAATATCCATCAAATTTACCACCGCTCTTGTCGCCTGATATTCAACGTTTTTCTCAGCCACTCTTGCAGATTAATGAAACCCGAAATGATCTCATGCTAATCGAGCAATACGCTGGAGAAAAAGAAAAACTATCTGGAACGATTGCTAATGAAGTCATTAAAGATTTACAAGCAGCAACGCACTATCCTCCAGATGATCGAGAACTTTTAGATACAACCGTTATCTTGGATGCGGTAAAGACAATTTGCGAGCGTATTCGGGAAGAGCGTCAGGCTGGCACACAAACTGAAATAGAATAATTTTTGTTTTCAAGCTCTTGTATCTGGAGCGTTTGTATGGTTCCATTTTAGCATGCGCGTGCGGTTGGGATGGTCAATTTGAAATTAGGATTTATGAAAAACCAATGGATGAGTGTCCTGGCATTAGCTTTCCTTTGTTTAAGCGGTTGTCAAAGATCTCAGAGCTCTTTATCCGAGTTAGATGACTCTCGCTTACCCACGAGTGTGGCTGGCGCAAGTGATGCTCAGATCGATTTTTTGCAAAAACGCCTTCACCAAAAAAATATTAAAATTGTGAATATGGGAGATGAATACTTAATTAGTATTCCTGCTAGTTTGATTTTTGCAGATCAGTCTCCAAAGATACAATGGAAATCTTATGCTGTTTTGAATGAAATTGCATGTTACCTTAGACAATATAGAAAGGTAGCTGTTCAGGTGACAACCTACGTGAGTCCATATGCGTCTGAAAGACGACAGGTTTCACTATCTGTTGCGAGATCTGAAGCGGTTTCAAATTATTTATGGTCGCAAGGCATTGATGGTCGCTTGATTGTGGCACATGGTCAGGGCAGTCAAAAACCTGTTGTTGTGAAAAATCCGCCAACTGACAAAGATCAAAATGCACGAGTTGAAATTACTTTCAGAAGAGTAGAGGCGTGATGATATTGGGGACAATATGAGTCGTGAAAAATGGAAGCTCATCAAAAGAAAAAAAGGCTTCTACATCAATACATATCGAAAATTAGAAAGTATCCTGGTTTTCTTGGTTGCTTTGAACGTCGTTCTTGGTTTGGCTGTTACAAAAGTCTATTTTGATCAACCAGAACGTCATTTTTACGCAACAAATGGAGTAGGTGCTCCTGAAGAGTTAACAGCAATGGATGAGGCAAATATGACGTCTGTACCTCTTTTGCCAGATGATCCTGTTGACGAAGGGGAAAATAAGGTTATTCCGCAATGAGAGGATTTTATGGCTGATGATGGATTGGCAGCAGTAACACTAAGAAATAATTTTTACCGAGATGGTCAGAGAAAATTGTTGCTGATTGTTTTGATTTCTGGACTTGCTAATATAATTTTGGCTGCGATGCTGATGTTTATAGTTCGACATCCACCTGCTCCGAGATATTTCGCAACGAGTATCAATGGTCGTATTACGCCTTTGTTTCCTTTGAACGAGCCTAACCAATCTGATTCAGCGGTATTACAGTGGGCAAATCAGGCAGCAATAGCCGCTTTTACCTACAATTTTGTGAACTACCGTTCCGAATTGCAAGCCGCATCAGGTTTTTTTACACCAGATGGTTGGACACAGTTCCTGACGGCATTGGAAGATTCCAATAACTTAGATGCGGTCAAGGCGAAAAAACTTGTCGTGTCTGCGGTTGCAACAAGAGCGCCAATTATTTTGCAAAAAGGTATGCTTAATGGTGTTTATGCTTGGCGAGTTCAGATGCCTTTATTAGTCACATATCAAAGTGCGAGCGAATTTTCTCAACAAAGTAGTGTGGTAACAATGCTGATTACACGTATTTCAACTTTAAATTCACCTAGAGGGATTGGTATTGCTCAATTTGTTGTGGGACCTGCTGCAAGTGGAGCAACGAATGATTAGTAATCAATTTTTACTGAAAGTTTTATTGGTTCCAGCGCTTTTTTGGGCTTCGGTTGTTTGTGGTGCTGCAACGCCGTCAGGTAGTGGGGCTAATTCAGCTGATCAAGCCCTTGATCAGCTGCGCATTTTGCAAAAACGCTTAGGAGGCTCTTCTAATTTTAATGGAGCTACCCCTGCAATGGATAATGGCTCAAAGTCTTCTACATCCGCGTTGGAGACAACGATACCTCCTACGAAAAAAATTCCTAAAAAAATAGACAGACCTTCCTCGGCAAGCACTTCACTGCAACCAAAGTCTGGTGCTGATGCTGTTTTATCTCAAGAGTCTTCCAGCGAAGAATTGATTAGTCGCGCAGCATTTGAAGGTGTTGAACAACAGTTGTTTCCGCTTTCTCCGGAGCAAATTACTCAACTTAAGCGAGACCACAAAACTCAGCAATTTGCAAAAGAGTCACCTGTCGGCACACCACCTAAGCCAACGGCAACATCACAATTTGTCAACTTATCTCCTGGCTCAACACCGCCTGTAATCAGATTGTCCCAGGGGTTTGTGTCTTCTCTTGTCTTTTTGGATTCTACTGGCTCACCATGGCCTATTAGTGCTTATGACCTGGGAGATCCTGATTCATTTAATATACAGTGGGACAAGACGAGTAATACGTTGATGATTCAAGCCAAAAGTATGTATACCTACGGGAATCTCGCTGTAAGGTTGAAAGATTTGAATACCCCAGTGATGCTTACACTGATTCCTGGACAAAAAGCTGTGGACTATCGTGTTGATATGCGCGTACAAGGTTATGGCCCCAATGCAAAAAACTTACCTTTAGAGGAAGGACTGCCTCCTTCTGCAAATGATGTTTTGCTTCATGTGCTAGACGGCGTACCTCCATCAGGTAGCTCTCGTTTAACTGTGAGCGGTGGCGATGCTCGCGCTTGGGCGCTCAGAGATCATATGTTTGTCAGAACGAACTTGACTATCCTATCTCCTGGATGGTTAAGTAGCATGACGAGTGCAGATGGTATGCATGCGTATGAAATGCAAAAAACTCCAGTTTTGTTAGTTTCATGGCATGGTAAAGTAATGCAGCTTAAGGTTGAAGGGCTATAAAATTATGGCAAACAAAAAAGAAAACATTAAAGCGCTATTCAAAAACTCAAGAACGAGAACAATCATTTTGTTTACTGGTTTCGTTTTGTTTGCAGTTATTTTTTTGGGTGTGATAAAGTTTGTGACAGCATCTCGCGTGAATGTCGATGTGTCCACTCAAGCGAATCTCAAACATTCACCAAGTAATATTAAATCGATTCCAGGCTCCGTTAATCAAACTGCTCAGTATGCAGCTTTACAGCAAGAGCAAAATTTAGAGCAAGCCAAGATCGCGCAAAAAACTGGAGGCAGTGCGATACCGACAATCATACGTGCTCAAGAGTTTGGACAAGGTGTTGATATCATTGGTGCGCAGGTGGGCACAGGTGCTGTCGGTTTTGTCACGCTTGCAATGGAAGAGCAAATTGGCCCACAGCAAAGCGTATGGACGCAAGATTTAGAGAAAGATCACTGCAATATTGTGACTCTAAAACGTGTTTTAAATGAGGGTGCGATGTTGAAAAATGTTCATCCTCCTTGCTCTTGCGCTCTTTTGAAGGAAAATGGATTTGTCTTAAAAGAACTGGTAACGGTGTGTGCATGCCCCGATTTAAAAACCTCCGGTTTTGGCGCTGCTGAATTAAAGGCTTTGGGGTACACTGCAGGAAAATTGAGAGATTGTGGTTACTCTGCATGTGAAGAGCGAGGTGCGGGTTTCAGCCCCCAAGAAATGAAGGATGGCGGATTTTCTGATGGTGAGCTAAAAGGTGCTGGATTTTCCTCTCAGGATATTGACAGGGCAAGTGGGATTCCAGATGGAATGAGTGTAGATGAGATTAGAAAAGCAGGCTGTAGTCCTTCTGCTCTTGCTGAACTGAGAAAACAAGGTGTTTCTGCTGCAGCGATCGTACGTACTAATGGTTGCTCATTACAGCAGTTGAAAGCGGCAGGATTTACTGCTGATGAACTTAAAGCCGCAGGATTTACGGCTGCAGAATTAAAAAATGCTGGCTTTACTGCAGATGAATTACGAGCCGCAGGATTTTCTCCGCGTGATTTGCTGAATGCAGGCTTTTCTGCGGAAAAACTGAAGAAGGTAGGTTTTTCACCAGAACAGATTGCTGCTGGGTTAGCGGATCTTCCTCCTGGTGTTACAGCTCAGCAGCTGGAAAGAGGTGGTTGTGGTGCTGATACACTAAGTCGTGATCAACAGGCTGGAATTTCTCCTGAGCTCGTCAAAAAATTATCTGCTTGTACTGAGAATGATATTAAAAAAGCGGGTGTTGATGTCTTAAAACTGAAAAAATTAAGGGATGCTGGGGTTACGGCAAAAGAAATCCACGCGCTTAATGGGGCCTCAGCAGCACAACTCAAAGCCGCAGGCTTTACTGCCAATCAACTTTTGGATGCAGGCTTTGACCCTAATGAACTTAAAGCACTCGGATTAACTCCGTTAAGCTTAGCTGATATCAAAGCAGCTGGATGCGATCCTCAAAGATTGCAGAAATTGAGAGAATCAGGTGTTACTGCAAAGCAAATTCACGAATTAAATGGTTGCTCTGCAGCACAACTTAAAGCAGCAGGATACAGGACTAGCGAACTTGCAGATGCAGGGCTCTCGCCCGCTGAGTTGCTAGCAGCAGGTTTTACGCCACAAGATCTGATTAATGGTAATCTGATTCCTTCGGGAGTTATTGCGGCTGGTAGAACTGCAAATTGTAGTGTGGAGTCGTTGAAAGCTGCTCGCGCTGCAGGTGTTTCTGCCAAAACTATCAAGGAAACCTTGGGGTGTAGTGCTGCTGCAATGAAGGCTGCAGGATACACTGCCGCTGAGCTCAGGGCTCCAGGATTTAGTGCAGCACAATTGAAAGCGGCAGGATTTAGTCCCGCAGATTTAAAAGCCGCAGGATTTAGTCCCACAGATTTAAAAGCGGCCGGATTCGGTCCCGCACAATTGAAAGCCGCAGGATTTAGTCCCGCACAATTGAAAGCCGCAGGATT
>CAYYEZ010000045.1:0-2181 GCA_964471225.1 uncultured Legionella sp.
CTTCATAAAATATCCTGAACAAGAGCAAAGCACTGCTCTGCTTGCAGTGCAAGAGCGAAAAAACAGTTCGCCGCTAAAAGGAGGCTATTTTCCTTGATTATGCAAATAAACACCAGTGTTGTAACACTTTTAACGCAAAGCATTTCGGAGCAGGGTGGTGTGCTATAAGGGCTGTTCCGGTTTGAATTTATGTCAGGGTGGCGAGTGAGTCGTGATTAGGATGAAAAGAGTTGATGGCGTATAAGAGGTTGTGAACGTAGAAGTTAAAAAGGCACTCATTTTGAGTGCCTTGGATTTGTTATTTGTGTTAAAGCGATCTTTTTAGTTGAAATTGGGGCGGTAATCAAAATTTTGTAGCGCAGCAGCGTCACGGAATGGACGCACAGCTTTTTTACCGACGGTCATGGTGTTTACAATGTTGTTCGGAAAAATTTGAATGTGGTTGTTAAACAGTTCGACATTGCGGTTAAAGATGCTGATCGCAGCCCCGACATTTTCGTTTTGCTCTTCAATTTCATTCATCATTTTTAGATAAATATCATTGGCTTTGAGTTCAGGGTAGTTTTCGACCACGACATTGAGGCTACGCATTAGCTCTTGGTTTAATGCTTCAATGCGCTGTAATTGGTTGACATCAGTATTATTTAAGTTCAGGTTGAGAATGTTTTGGCGGAGCTCAGTAACTTTTTCCAAGGTGCCTTTTTCAAAGCTGGAGTATTGTTCGACCAGAGGCTCTAAACCATCTAGAATTTTTATTTTCTGGCGCTCATAGGTTGCTACATCCGACCATGCGCGAATGGTTGCATTGTGGTGTCTGACAATATTATTGCGAATGACGATTATGCCAAACACGATTGCAATAATAATCAAGAAGAAAATCAATAGCCCCATACAGTCCTCAAACGGCAAAATGTCATTATTTTAAAAATTGCTTTAGATCAGATTCTAAGCGCTCTAGATAAGGTAATTTAAAAGTGCGTAAGTGTCCACGTAATGTAGAAATGTCATTGATTTTTTTTGCTTTGCTGGATATTTCAAACAGGTTTTGTGGGCTGATATAGCACAAGATATTTTTTTCAGGATGAAAAAGTAAATCGCCTTCACGAGAACGGAAAAAATCGGCAGTACGCAGCACAAATGCAGGGGAGAGAAGTTTGGCCATCTGCATCTGGTCAGTACCAAAAAATTTGAGTTTCTGGTTAATCTGAATATCACTGCTATGCCATGGAAAACTATAAGGATAATAGAATTTTTTATTGTATGCGGTAATCGCGAGTCCTTGCGTGGGTACTTCAAAGACAAAACATCCCCATAAGTCTTTATGCACTTCTTTCACTTTTAACTCATTGCCATCTTTATCACGTACGCGAATTTCATCAACAAAATGATATTGAAACAGCAAAACCTGATGTTGTTGTCCTGCTTCATCCTGCCAAGTGGTACTGGCGTAGTAAGGAATATCGTTGCTGATGGTGCCTTGGTTAAAAATTGGAAACAGCTGCTTTAAATGGGCAATAAAAAATGTAGGTTGTAGGACCACGCCAATATGCTGTGGAGGGGTAAACTCGTTGAGCTGGTATTTTTTATGAATAATTTGTTTTTCGAGATAGTCGGTGATCTCTTCAAGCGGATCATCTTGCTCATAACTTAAATAGGCCCAAAGCAGACAGCCTAAGCCGAATAAAAAGCTGAATAAGGTCCAAATGTGCTCTCCGGCAAAGAACACTGGCACAATAAAAAAAATGCCGACTATTCCAAGTAGAATAGGCAGCACATTTTCAAATTTCAAAGTAATCGGGGCGTTCCAAGGGTGCAGTCGGTCAAGAATATCTTGTACGGAATCTGCCCCTCGGCCGATGTCCCAAAGCCTGTCGATATTATCAAACACAATTTTATTCTTTTTACGTCGAATATGAATGGAATGTTTGATTGTATCGATAGGCATGTGAGGTTCTTATTTGGGTTGAAGTTGGTCAACTAACATGGCATCGCCATAACTAAAGAAGCGATACTGGTTGGCTACCGCATGTTGATAAGCTGCCAAAATATTATCACGATTTGACAGCGCTGAAACCAACATCAAGAGGGTCGATTCAGGCAGATGGAAGTTGGTGATAAGACGATCCACCACTTTGAACTCATAACCTGGGTAGATAAAAATTTGGGTATCTCCAGTCCAAG
>CAYYEZ010000046.1:0-16679 GCA_964471225.1 uncultured Legionella sp.
GCACGAACTCCTATCGTACTCACGGCTGTGACTTGATTGGTTGCTTCTTTAGCTTTAGGAGGGGGTAAGAAACTACTGTTCGCAGAGCCGATGCGATGTAATGGGGTGTCGGTACTTTGAGCGTGACTTAACTGATCATTAATTTTACGAAGCGCTTTTCTTAAGCCTAACACCTCGTCTCTTAATTGTTTAATTTCGGTATCTTTTGATTGCAAGAGGGGATCGATTGTCTTTGCATGCGTTTCTTGAATAGACAAAGCTCGACGTATAATTTCGGTAGATGTTTTCGTATTTTGCTTGACTGCCTCATCAAGTTTAATACTTGTTTCTGAGAGGCTTGCTGTTAAGTCAGACATGTCTTGCTCTCGCTCTCTGAGCCTATGCTGTGTATCGAGAAGTGAGCGTTGTGTAGACGCCAGATCTTGTTGAAGCCTTTCCATTGCACGAAGCTGATCGTGCGTCATTTCTGTTTGAGCCTCTATATTGCTTGATGCAGATCTCAAAATTCGTTGACACGAGACAGTTCCTCTTGAGTTTTGCTTTGCTTTTTTGACTTCCGATTGAAGAGAACGACGCTGTTTCGCTTCGATTTTTTGAGCTGCTTCAGCACGCTTACTGACTTCTCGGACTGTCTTTGTTGTCTTTTCTACAATAGAAGCAGGAGATTGAAGGGGTGATTCAGTTGCACCAGTTTTATCTTTTTTCCGACCAGTACATGCCGCTGTAAAGCCTATGAGGCCAGCAGTAGCAATAATACCTAGTACAGGGTTAGTTGCGGCAATAGGAATTGCAGCAGCAGCAAGAATATTCATGATGATCTTCCTTGTTGTTGGTTAATTGACTTTGTAGAGCTTCCGTGACGCGTCGAGGTGATTCTAAAAAATTAAATTTAAAAAAACAATAGGAAAAATATATTTTTAGTGTGCTGCTTACTTGTAAAAATGCTTTATACAATTTTTAGAGCAATCATTTGAAAGTTGATTTTGGAGTTTCATCCTCTGGTGAATCATGATGTGATGATGCGAAAAACGAGTTTTCAGAATGGTTTATTGAATGTTTTTTTGGAAATGTAGGATGAAGCAAATCAGTAGGGATAGGGTCACTGGCCTTGTATTGAATGTTTTTTCATTATGTTTTTCTCTGCTGATATTAAAAACTTACCTTACGCACCTACTCTTGCCTCGTAACTAAAATCGATTAAAGTTTTCTCCTAATTTTGGAGAGTAGTCGCACGAATATGCTCAATATTTACACTGACCATCTGATTTGTCAAAACAAATATACAGTAGTTTCCAAAGTATGGCTTATAAGCCTTGTTTCGACCGTGTGACGGGGCTATAGTATTGCGAATAAGCAGGTTCTTAATCGAGTATCAATCCGCATGATTATCAAATCAATTTTAATCGTAGCTCTAATGACATATAGCCTTTTTGCAGGGGCCACGCTACCGAGTGATGCAATACAAAGATGCCTAGATGTTAGACGTCTCGTTGATATTACAACCCGTGAAAAGGTTGCAGCTAAAGAACCTGGTATATTGCGTTTTAAATTTCATAAAATCCCTGGAGCAGAGTTACCTCTTGATAATCCTGTGGGTAATATGGATGAAGTCATTCAAACCCTAAATCATCAGATTGAAAATTGCAAAAAAAGTAAGGGCGAATTTCAAACTATAATGATTGCGAATCAAAAAGTTACCCGTCATCAATGGTGTTTAGAAACGAATACAAAAATGTTGACGCTGGCTAAAGCAGCCAAAGGAGATTTCCGAAAATATTTATCAGCGATTAAAAGGGAATTCGACTGGTATAAAAGTGAAGGATGGCCTGAGAATCATGCTGGATATAAAAAAGGGGATATTCAATTTACAGCCTACTATGCTCCTGCACCGCTTGAGGCGCGTACTAAACGAGGCGGTGAATTTTTATATCCTATCTATCGCAACCCAGGTGTTGTTAGTGTTGTCTATGAGTCTAAAAGATTGAACACCACCGTAAGGCCGCTTTGCGGTATTGACCCTGTCAGTAAAATGCCTCGTGGATTTTGTTTTAAGCATGCTGATGGCTCTTATGCAATGGTTCCTGATAGGGAGGAAATTGAGCACGGGGCACTTGATCCAAAATATATCATTGGATATGTCAAAGATCCGAATGATCCGGCATTTTTAATGCTCCAAGGTTCAGGGTCTTTAATATTGGATGGGAAATTATTTCATATCAATTACGACGGAGCAAATGGTCGACCACGCACCATGTTAGGACGAATAGTTCAATGTGCTCAAGATCCAACATGTGGTGGCCAGTTAAAGACGATGGAGCGATGCGCAAATGATCCTCATTGCCATGATGAAGAAAAATTACGCTGCAATCTCTCTAAAGAAATCAAACGAAGTGGCGCATCAGAAACGTTTATTCGTCAATATTTGAGTACATTAAGCCACGAAAAAGCAAATGATTTAAGAAATCGCGATCAAAGCTATGTTTTTTTTGCTAAAGAAGAGGGTGGCCCATATGGATCGGAAAATATTACGCTAACTCCACATGGTTCATGCGCGACAGATCACAAGGTGATTCCTGTCGGTATGAATTTTATTTATGTCTCTAAAAAATCCACGTCATGGTGTGTCGCTCAAGATGCTGGAGGTGCGATCGTAGGGGCACATGTAGACTGCTATAAAGGCGAGGGAACTCAAGCGGGAATCGAGGCAAACGCATTAAATCATGCCGGGTCATTATTTGTAGCACTACCGAAAACACGAATATAACGATTGGACTAACAGTGTCTATTTAACACTGTTAGTCCAATAAAAATTGATAAAAATCGCCTTGCTCGATTAATTTTGATAAGATTAGTCATAATTTGAACATCAGTTCTGCCAAGATTACTTTACGGAACAGTTATGATTACTTTTACAAAAGAAATACTCGATGGCTTTAAAGATAATACCGTCACTAAAATTGAAGTCATTGTGCATCAAGACTTTAAGTTATTGGAATTTAAAATCAAAGGCGTGACGCGAAAAACCTTTAGCGCTCCTTTATCTCCAGAATGGCTTGATGCTCAGACATCTGATGCTATAAGCTATGTAGACGGTATACCCTATAGTCAATATCCTATATTTTCTGAGAAAAATTTTAATGCTTTGAAGGATGTATTACTTCTCAATACTTCTTTAGTTGCATACTCAAATAACTACGCAGTCTTAAGTCAAACGCAATACGCTTATCTCACTCAAATCATAAACCGAAATATAGAATTGTCTCAGATGACAAATGGTATTACTTTGTTTCATTATTCAGCCATGCGCGCTGATATTCATGTTGTTCAAATCTATTCGTGGCGCGCTAGCAATCTCGATGAATTACAAATTAAATGCGCAGCGGGAAAAACACCATTAGATTATGCTCGCGAAAATAATCATTTTGCGATAGCACTTTTCTTAGAAGATGAAATTAAAAAATTGAGTGCACATCAGGTAGCCCCAACACAACCATCCACAGTACAAATCAATCGCCCACTGACTGATGCAAATAAACAGCATATATTAGATAGCCTACGTATATTGGGGCAGTTAAAACAAGATCTTCTTTGCCAAAAACTGATTGACGCGGCATTAGCTGATTTAGTCTTTCCTTCGGTCTTTAAAGCAAAGCTGGTCCCATTACAATCGGCATATCAGGCAACGAAAGATATTGTTGCAGTGAAATCGTCGCTCACTACTGCAATTCAACATTATTTTGAGGCAGAGGGAATGACAAAGTTTAGCGAATTATTAAACGACACATTTGATCCCGAGGAATGGCATCCTGAGTTACTGAGAAAATTAGCTGGTTGCGACATCATCATTATTGAAAACCCCTATGTTGAAGCGACCATCAAAGACGGAAAGATATACTGGGGGCTCAATTTTGGAAACCAAATTTATTATAGACGTCCTTTTTATGAGGTTGTTGTTTCTGAAGCAATCACGCAAAATCGTAGTTGGCGTTTAACCTGGAAGGAATTTAGAGTCTTTAAGGATGCAGGGAAAAGAACGGGGACTGTTTCTATCACAGCAGAGCGTTTTACAAATGAAATATTGCCATTTGTTTGTTTCGATTCTGCTCGGGCGATGGCTATATGGCAAGAATTACGCGCTGTGGGGATTTTGGATAAGAACCTTCGCTTATCACAGGCATGGTATCCATTTTCAAACGATTACATCTTGCTTAAATCGATCAACAATGATACAAGATTATATCAATTTATCTCAAATGTGCTAGAAAAAATAGCAAACAATACCGCATATCAAGAAATTATTGCACAAGGGATGACAATTTATCGACCAGCGCGTGTTTCAAAAAAATGGGCTAATACCGGCCGCATTACAAATAATCAAAGCAGTTCTTTTCCGACTAAACTATGGGATGTAGGGGTATCGCGTGAGCTACGCGATCACGCTATCTCAGATGCGCTATCGCCTTGCATTGCTGATCACATTCCTTCTCAGTCCCAAATAAAAACACTATGTGAGATTAGAGTTCAGCAATATGACAGAGAAATTAGCAATTATATGGCGAAAAATGCTCATGCATTGAGAGATGTTCCTCAAGATTTAATGTATTTGCGTCAGCAAAAAGATGATTGGTCTAGTCAATTAGATAGCTTTAAATCAGATAAAAAAGGGCTTCCTTTTTGGTGTATTTATATTACGAAACAATTAGATGACACGGGCGATACAACTAGAACATCCAAAAGAGCGCAACAAAGCTTGTCTTTTTATTCAAGTGTGAAAAAACACATCGATGATTTAAAAAAGGATCTGAAAGAGGGTAGTCTTACATTAACACAATTTTTACAAGCGCTAGGCGCCTTTCGCTACATGTATTCACGCATGTGTAAAACCATACCTCATGTGAATAATCGAGTGTTTATTCATGAGATTACATGCTCATTTTTCAGTGGATCTGATAAAGAAAATGATAGAAAAGAAATGGACGACCTCCTTATACAAGAGATGCAATCCACTTACTTAGCATGTTCAGGTGAATTAAAATAAGCCAGAACATGCTCTGTATCATGTAAATCAGACCAGCGCGGCTGTTTGTCTTTGTCGACCAAAAGAGCACGAACACCCTCAAAAAAGTCGTGATGCTGCATAAAATGATACGCCAAGGTGTAGTCCATCATTAAGCATTCATCAAGCGTGCACGTTTTTGCTCGAGTGAGTTGCTCTAGCGTCACAGCGAGGCTTACTGGTGATTTTTGTTTTAGCTGGGCCAAAACTTCATTGGCCCAGGGTGTATTTTTAGATTGTAATTTAAGCTCTATTTGCTCAATGCTTGATGCATTAAAACAAGTTTCAATCTCATCAGCATGCTCAAGCTTGGTCTCTGAAATGATTGTATGTTTTTTAATATAATCATCAATTTGTTGCGCTGCGTTTTGCGATAAATCCAATGTCGAAAAAGTATGAATCAAATCATCAAAAGCTGTGTGAGGAATGATTGCACGAATCAGCTTCAAAGCCAGTGCTTCTTTCGCATGAAGACGTGCGCCTGTTAAACCAAGATAAATCCCATAAGTCCCGCATCGAGTGAGCATGTGACTTGCACCAATATCAGGAAAAAAACCAATGCTTGTCTCAGGCATTGCGAAAACGAAATCCTCACTGGCTATCGTATAGGGACTATGTAGAGAAATTCCAACACCTCCACCAAATGTAAAACCATGCACAAAAGCAAGGTAAGGTTTAGGGTAGTGCGCAATTAAATGATTGAGTTGATACTCGTCTTTAAAAAATTGAAGAGGAGCCTCTAGTGATTCTCGGCCTAAATCGTACAAGCTTCGCACATCTCCTCCTGCACAAAAGGCACGGCCTTCGCATGCACGAATGATGACAGCAGAAATATTATCATTCAACGCCCAATCATTGAGTTGAGAAGATAAAGCCAGAATCATTTCATGCGTCAGTGCGTTCAGTGCTTGGGGTCGATTGAGCGTGATAAGCCCTAAACGATTTTCTACGGAAAAAATAAGGTCTTGTGTCATTTACTCACCCTTAAAATGCGCTGGCCTCTTCTCTAAAAAAGCGCTAACACCTTCATTTTTATCTGATGTGGCGCACGTTCTTGCAAATTGTAATGCTTCAATATGGCAGGCATCTTCCAAAGTAAGATCGTAGCCACGGTCAATGCTTTCCATAATGGCATGTATTGCAACAGGCGCTAAGGAAACAATAGAAAGCAGAAGATTTTTAGCGCGCTCAAAAAGTACTTCTGGTTCAGTAACTTCAGAAACCAGTCCCCAAGATAATGCGGTTTCTGCATCGATAAAACGTCCAGTTAAGCAAAGATCCAGTGCTCGGCCTTTACCAATAAGACGCGCAAGACGTTGTGTCCCTCCGTATCCTGGAATGACGCCTAGTTTAATTTCGGGTTGCCCCATCTGCGCATTTCGAGAAGCAATTCGAAGCGTTGTGGCCATCGCAAGCTCGCATCCACCACCAAAAGCAAATCCATTGATCGCAGCAATACTTGGTTTTCCCAATGTTTCAAGTTGACGAAAAATAGTTTGTCCAAAACGTGCAAATGTGTAACCTGATTCGGCATTGCACTCAGCCAATCGCTTGATGTCTGCACCAGCACAAAATGCTTTGCCTTCTCCTGTGAGAATCACACCTTTGATCGTATGCTCATCTTTAGCTCGTAAAAGCTCAAGATGAAGTGCTTCCAAAATCTCTGCATTCAATGCATTGAGCTTTTCCGGTCGATTTAACGTTAACACTAAAATGCCATCATGCTGCTCTGCGTGTAGTACCGTCATCTTTTCTCCTCAAAACATTGTGTGTTCGTCTAGTGCGTGTTTAGAAATGATTTCTCGCATAATTTCATTCGTACCCTCTAAAATTTGATGTACACGTAAATCACGCCAAAAACGTTCGATAGGATAATCTTGTAAATAGCCATATCCGCCATGAATTTGCATGGCTTTATCACTAATTTTGAAAGCAACATCGGTTGCAAAACGTTTCGCCATCGCACAAAGCATGGGTGCATTTTTTTCTTGGGCGTCGAGTGATTGCGCTGCACGATAAAGCATGAGTTGGGCTGCGGTATACTCTGTTAGCATATCAGCAAAGTAAAAACGTAATGCTTGATGTTCCGTCAAAGCAACATCAAACTGTTTACGCTCATGCATGTATTGCTTAGTTAATTTTAAACAAGTATGTGCGCCACCTAACGAACAAGCCGCAATATTAATCCGACCACCGTTCAAAGCATTGAGTGCAATTTTAAATCCCATCCCTTCTTCGCCAATAAGATGGCTGACAGGTACACGACAATTTTCA
The DNA here is from genome assembly GCA_964471225.1 of uncultured Legionella sp. Lineage (GTDB taxonomy): Bacteria > Pseudomonadota > Gammaproteobacteria > Legionellales > Legionellaceae > JAGVJT01. The sequence goes on from CAYYEZ010000046.1 coordinate 7,331, forward strand.
AAAAATAACATGCTTGTCGGTTGAGAGCGCCATCCTAATTTATGCTCCTGCTGGCCGAAAGTCAGTCCTGGTGTATCTTTTTCTACGAGTAAACACGTAATGCCATGGTGCTTTTCATCACTGGTTCTGACCATGCAAATATAAACATCACTGACACTACCGCCAGAAATAAAAGATTTCGAACCATTAATCACATAAAAATCATTTTCTTTCACCGCCCGTGTTTTTAAAGAGGCGGCATCGGAGCCTGCGCCTGGCTCGGTCAAGCAATAGCTTGCAAAGACATCCATCGACGCTAATTTCGGTCCCCAATGTTGCTTTAGATCTTCCGCGGCATATTGGTTAATAAGAGAGGCAGCCATGTTATGAATGGATAAATAAGCACTTGTGCTGACACAGCCGCGCGAGAGTTGCTCGAAAATCAGAGCGCTTTGAAGACGAGACATCCCTGTGCCGCCATAAGCCTCATCGACACAAATACTTGCAAGCCCAAGCTTTGCTGCTTCTTGTAATGTTTCTTTAGGAAAATATTTGTTTTGATCCCACTCAGCGGCAAAAGGCTCAAAATACTCTCGTGCAAAATTTTGTGCCATCTCTTGTATGAGACGATCCTCTTCATTCAATTGAAAATCCATGTATTCCCTCCTTTGAACAATACCATTTAATGATACAATCCACGAATCGTCAATGATGGATTTAAAAATGCAGTACGACAGCCCGCAACGAGTCTTAAAGGAATATTACGGTTTCGAGGCTTTTCGGCATCCTCAAGAAGAAATCGTGAGTGACTTAATCGCCGGTGTTGATTTACTCGTTCTGATGCCAACGGGTGGTGGTAAGTCATTGTGTTATCAAATCCCGTCATTAGTGAGAGAAGGGGTGGGGATTGTGGTTTCGCCTTTAATTGCTTTAATGGAAGATCAGGTTGCCGCTTTAAATGCGATTGGTGTTCGCGCTGCTTTTCTAAATTCCTCGCAAACCGCACAAGAAGCGAGACAAGTACTCGCGCAACTACATCAACAGTCGATTGATTTACTTTATATCGCGCCGGAAAGGTTACTACAGCCTTCTTTTTTAGAGCGTCTGTCTACATGCAGCATAAGCTTATTTGCAATTGATGAAGCACATTGTGTTTCGCGTTGGGGGCATGATTTTAGGCCAGAATATGCAGCTCTTGGACAATTAAAAAAGAATTTTCCTACTATTCCAATGATAGCGCTCACAGCCACGGCAGACGCGCAAACACAAAAAGACATTATCAAGCAGTTAGGCTACTCACCCAAACAATATGTTGCATCTTTTAATCGACCGAACATTCATTATCGGGTTACGCCTAAAATTAATGCGGTGCGTCAAATTCATGAATTTATTCAGAGTTTAGCGGCACCCTCAGGTATTATTTACTGCGGGACAAGACAAGGTGTTGAGCAGCTAGTTGAGAAACTCTCTGCATTAGGTTACGCCATTCGCGGATATCATGCGGGATTAAGTTTTAAGGAAAGGCGAGAAGTTCAAACGTTATTTCGATTCGATAAAATTGATATCGTTGTCGCAACCATTGCTTTTGGTATGGGAATTGATAAGCCTAATGTACGTTTTGTAATTCATCATGATTTACCTAAAAATATTGAAGGTTATTACCAAGAAACAGGACGAGCTGGACGAGATGGTTTACCTGCTTGGACACTCTTGCTTTACAATCCGGCTGATAGCATGCGACTCAGAAGTTTTATTCACCCAGATCTCAACGAAACTCAGCAACGTATCGAGCATCAAAAGCTAAATCACATGCTTGCTTTTGCTGAAGCTACGCATTGTCGTCGACAAATTTTATTGAATTATTTTGATGAATCTTACGAAGAAAAATGTCACCTATGCGATGTGTGCGACCATCCGCCAGAGGTCAGTGATGTGACAATCGATGCGCAAAAATTCTTGTCTTGTATTTATCGTCTTCGCCAGCGTTATGGCATGATGCATGTAATAGATGTGTTAAGAGGAAGTGAGTCAGAAAAAATTAAACTGAATCATCACCATGAGCTCAGTACTTTTGGTATTGGGAAAGAGAAATCTGCTCATTATTGGCGCCAGTTGGCATGGCATCTCATTCACCGTAACTATTGCAAACAAGATGTTGAGCAATACGGGATATTACGTTTAACATCACTAGCATCAAAAATCTTAAAAGGCGAAGAGTCGCTCTATCTTTGCATTACAGAACCTCAAATACAGAAGAAAAAGAAAGTCATCAAAATTAAACACCAAGCGATACCCAGTTCGCGTTTATCAGATGCTTTGCGAATATTACGTCGTCAATTGGCTGACGAGGAAAATAAACCCCCGTTTATGATTTTTAGTGATGCAACATTAGCTGATATTATTCATATTCACCCGAAAACACTCGAAGAATTAGGGACAGTTTCAGGAATTGGGCAACACAAATTGGCACATTATGGTAAAGCAATTTTAGAGACAATTGTCTATAATGACAGCTTAACTGAAAAAGAGACATGACATGTCAGAAGATTTTTATAACGATTATACGCGACGTTGTACGTTTGCGATTATTTCACACCCTGATGCCGGAAAAACGACCGTCACTGAAAAACTCTTACTTTTCGGGGGGGCAATTCAACTTGCGGGCACGGTCAAAGGGCGAAAAGCCACCCGTCACGCGACATCCGATTGGATGGAGATGGAAAAGGAGCGAGGCATTTCAGTCACTACATCGGTCATGCAGTTTGTGCATAACCAGCATGTGGTAAATTTGCTTGATACCCCAGGCCACGAGGATTTTTCTGAAGACACGTATCGCACACTCACGGCAGTTGACTCTGCTTTGATGGTCATTGATGTGGCTAAAGGTGTTGAAGAGCGTACATTAAAACTGATGGAAATTTGTCGCCTTCGTGATACACCGATTATGACTTTTATTAATAAACTCGATAGAGAGGGACGTTTACCTATTGAGCTTTTAGATGAAATTGAGTCTGTTTTAAAAATTGCTTGTGCCCCGGTGACGTGGCCGATTGGGATGGGGAAACGCTTTCGCGGTATTTATCATATTTATCAAGATAAAATTTATCTTTATCAAGCAGGCAAAAACGCACAAAAACAAGAGGCGTTGATTATAGACGGACTCGACAATCCTGAGCTTGATACGGCTCTTGGTGAGCTTGCAGAAGAGCTGCGAGAAGATATGCTTCTTGTGAAAGGTGCTTCACATACATTTGATATTGAAGCTTATTTAGCGGGTAAGTTAACGCCAGTTTATTTTGGCTCAGCAATCAATAACTTTGGTATTAAAGAGCTTTTAGATGATTTTACGCTTTATGCGCCATCTCCTAAAGCACGTCTTGCGGAACAACGCTTAGTTGAGCCATCGGAGTCGGCTTTTAGTGGTTTTGTATTTAAAATTCAAGCGAATATGGATCCGAAGCATCGTGATCGGATTGCCTTTTTACGTATTTGTTCCGGTAAATATCAAAAAGGAATGCGTTTAAAACATTTACGTATCGAAAAAGATATTCAGCTGACCAATGCGTTAACATTTATGGCTGGCGACAGAATACACGCAGACTCGGCTTTACCTGGAGATATTATTGGATTACATAATCACGGGACGATTCGAATTGGCGATACCTTTACAGAGGGAGAAAAGCTAAAATTTGTGGGGATCCCAAATTTTGCGCCGGAGCTGTTCAGAGCTGTACGTTTGCTTGATCCATTAAAAAGCAAAGCGTTATTGAAAGGATTAATCGAACTTTCTGAAGAGGGTGCTACACAAATTTTCAGACCCTTGCATAGCAACCAGTTGATTCTAGGTGCGGTCGGTGTACTACAGTTTGATGTGGTCGCGCATCGTTTAAAACATGAATACAAAGTTGATTGCTTGTATGAGTCTGTGAATGTAAGCTGTGCGCGTTGGGTTTATGCGAAAGATGATAAAGCCATGGCTCAATTTAAAATCAAAGCGCAAGATAATTTGGCATTGGATGGAAGTGATGCGCTTATTTACTTAGCACCTACACGCGTAAATTTAGCTTTGACAGAAGAGCGCTACCCAGAGATCGCTTTTTCTGCGACGCGTGAGCATTAAGCGAATTTTCCTGACTAAAAAAATGTAAGCCTGCGCAAAGCATCTTGCTTAAGCGGGCTGTTTTCTTCTTAGCTAAGCGATGTTTTAATTTTCGTCGTGCGCTGATAATTCTTTTGATTCGATCTCTATGACTGTGATAAGTTAAAGCGAGCCTCATGCTGTTTACCCCTCAGTCCTAGCTATATGGATTGAGTATAGACATGGTTTGTTATTTTTGCGTATTTTAAGGGACGATTTATGCGATTGTATCGACGTAGTATTATTTCATTGTTGGTTTGTTTCTCTGCTTTAGCTTTTACTGATGCATCCGCCAATTCAGCATATTTTTCGAACACTATTACAGCAAAAATACCGACAGCACAGCAAGACATGCTCGTCCATTTACAGCGCTATCCACTGAGTCATAAAGAGCGGCGAGCATTGGCTGACAGAGTACGTACCAAGGAGCCAGTCTCTTTTAACTCAATGGCTATTGAGGCCACCAAACAACTCGGGATGAACCATGTTCCAGTGCTTAATCAGGGTGGATACGGCAGTTGTGTGACTTTTGCAAATATTGCTGCAATTGATGCGCTTTTAGCACCAGAGGATTACATTTCTTTATGGTGTCATTTAACGTTAGGGCAATATTTAGAGGAGCATTCTAAAAATTATCTGAGTGGTTGGGACGGTTCTTTTGGCGAGATAGTGTTAAATCAAATTCATTATTACGGTGTGATTAGACAATCTGAAGAGTCGATGATTCGTTGTGGCAATGTAGATAGCTACGCTTCTGCGGGTGCAGCAAGAGCTCGGATGTCTTTGACTGACTTTAATCAACATAGTGAATCCTTATCTGATATTTCCTGGGTTCCAGTATTAAGTTATATGGAAGGTTTTTATTTTAAAACAAAAAAAATGGCAGACATCCTGAATCAAGTCAAAGCGACGTTATATGCAGGAGACCGGATGACACTTGGGTTTTTAATAGATGAGCACGAAATTTTTATCGGAGCCATAGGAAAACATCATACGCAAAATGATACGTGGGTAATGACGCCAGAAATAGAAAAAAATCTTTTGGACGGAAATGTCAATGCAGGGCATGAGGTGATTATCACGGGATTTGATGATGGGGCTATTGTGTATGACAGTCATGGTGTTGCACATCAAGGCGTTTTAACACTCAGAAACTCTTGGGGTGAGCAAGCAGGTTACCATGGCGATTATTATATGACGTATGATTACTTTTTATTAATGGCCGTTGAAGTACAGCGCATTTTTAAAATGGAGTTATAATCCCATACACACTTCCATTTGGTTTTCAACAGACCCCAGCATGCCCTAATAACTTTAAATAATGAGAACCTTAGTTCCTGGATTGGCTTTTACCCAATTAGCCACATACTCAATATAGTTATTTTTGCCAACAGCAATACAGCCACGCGTTGCGCTTGGTAAGTTATTGATGAAATTAAATATACCAAATGACTGGGTCGGTCCATGGATCCCTACATCTCTTCCAGTATATCCAGCAGCTCTTTGCCTTGCCGTAGGATACAGAATAGGAATGAAGACTTTAAATTGACTGGATTTTCTTGGATGAGCTAACCCATATAAACCAATTGGAGTCTTGTTATCGCCCGCTTGTTTTTTACCGACACCTTTATATCCCAGAGCTACTTTAAAGGTCTTAATGACATTACCGTTTTTACAAATATTTAAAATTTTCTTTCTGGTGTGTACATTAATGCCATTTGATAAAGGACAAGTCGCTGTACTGGCTAAAGACAAAACAGGGAATAACATAAAGAACATGAAATAAATTGCTTTTATTTTCATTTAAATATGTAAATATTAGTTAAATTGAGTGGTAATTATCTCATGGTATTGATTTTATTCATAGAGTTTGCTGGTTAAATTTTTCACAAATTTCTCGCTTTTACCGCATATTTAAGCGCTACACGTGGTGCTTGAAGTGCCAAATTAATCAGTAGCGAAAGAGATCTATTGCCAGCAGATCCGTGTTTTGTTGAAAAAAATAGAATATCATCTTTTTTCTTTGTTACACCAATGCTCGCGCCAACGAATCAGAATCAAAACACTTTTTGGAATAGGTTTCTTTACAATCTCAGATAATTTTGCACTAATATTAAGTAGTAACCCACATTGATCTCTTAATCACAGGAGTCTTAATTGAATCATAATGGCGCACGGCTACTTGTTGACTGTTTAATCAAGCATAAGGTTGATTATGTATTTGGGATTCCTGGTGCAAAAATAGATTCTGTATATGAAGCATTACGTGCTTCAAGCGATAAAATTAAATTAATAGTATGCCGCCATGAGCAAAATGCAGCATTCATCGCAGCCATGTACGGCCGTCTGACCGGACGCCCCGGTGTTGTGATTGTTACTTCCGGTCCTGGTGTCACTAATATAACGACAGGATTACTCACTGCGACGACTGAAGGGGATCCGATTATTGCCATTGGTGCAAATGTCACACGCGGTATGAGTCTTAAACAAACACATCAAAGCTTGAATAACGTAGGGGTCATGCAATACGTGACTAAAAGTAGCGTAGAATTACCTGTACCCGAAAGCATTCCTGAAGCAGTGGAAAATGCATTTCGCACCGCCTCTTCTGGTCGACCCGGTGCGGCGTTCATTAGCATACCGCAAGATGTGCTGTTGCAAGAAACTACCGTATTAGCCAATCCACCAGCACCCGCCATTGAATACGGTGGCGCTCCCAAAGAGGCGATAGAAATGGCCGCGCGGTTACTGAATGAAGCCAGCTTTCCGGTTATTTTATTAGGCATGCAAGCAAGTCAACCACAAAATGCTGAAGGAATTAGGCAACTGCTTGAGCATACACAACTTCCAACAGTAAGCACATACCAAGCAGCAGGGGTCATTCCTGAACGTTTGTTGAGTTGTTTTATTGGACGAGTAGGATTATTTAAGAATCAATACGGTGATAAGGCGTTAGACAAGGCGGACGTTGTTTTAACAATTGGTTACGATACCGTTGAGTATGACCCAGAAACATGGAATACGGTCAATAGTACAAAAAAAATCATCCATTTAGATACGATAGCCGCGGATATTCATACTACATATATCCCAACCGTGGAGCTTCTGGGGAACATCACTAGTACGCTGGAGTCATTAAAAACAGCTCTAAACCCATCTAAAGTCTTGCCGCAGAGAGAAGAAGTCAAAGCCTTACAAACACAATTACTCACAACCATTGGCACTGGCAAAAATTATCATGGCTCGCTGATTCATCCGCTTCGATTTATCCATGATTTACATCAATGCATTGATGAAAAAACCACAGTGATCAGTGATATTGGTACGCATTATATTTGGCTGGCGCGCTATTTCTTTTTCTACGCACCAAGACATTTGTTATTTAGCAATGGACAACAAACTCTTGGTGTCGCTCTACCATGGGCCATCGCCGCAAAATTAATCCGCCCTCATGAAAAAGTTATTTCTATTTCCGGAGATGGCGGCTTTTTATTTTCGGCGATGGAGCTAGAAACAGCTGTCAGAGAAAACCTAAATTTCGTGCATTGTATATGGCGAGACGGAGCCTATAACATGGTTCTTGAACAACAAAAAATCAAATACCAGCATGATAGTGGGGTTCATTTTGAGGCTATCGATGTAGTGAAATATGCTGAAAGTTTCGGGGCAAAAGGCTTTTCAGTGACTCATACTGACGAATTATTACCCACATTAAAGGAGGCATTCAAACAAAAAGGACCTGTTTTGATTGATATCCCAATTGATTATAAAGACAATCCAGGGTTGTTTTTAACCGTCGATCCTAAGAATATGAACTAGCATGGAGCTCCTTTGATGACTATTTCTTCGATGACTCTTTGGTTATTAACAATAGGAAGAGAGCTTATTGGATTTTTTTATATATTTTTCGCTGTTTGGAATATCACACATTGGAAACCTACATGTTTATTGTCAGGGATGTCTTAACATGCCTTACACAATTCAACCCTTAGAAAATGGGATAGCCCATTTTATGTGCCTTAACGACATTCACGACGTCATTCGCGGAGAAAAGCCCGAACATCCTGAACACTTATGGATAGATGCGGGGCCTTATATTTGTGGGGTAGGGAATGGATCATTTGATACCATCAATGGGATAGGCGAATCTGTAATTGTTAATGGTATTGCTTATGTTAAAACAACCGATAAAACTCATAACAACTACTATACTATACTACACGGTAAAACCTTCCTTACGACCTGGGTATTCATGCTAGGTAAGGGCTCTAATCCCCATTATCGAATCATGGGCAATACCAGCCCAACCTTGGCTCTTACAGATCTCTATCAGCAGATCTACAATGAAACACAACAACCTTTTCTGATTACGGGCAAAATCCACTGCGAAACACTCAATGCCACAGCCATTGCCAAAGCTCCTATTGATGGCGAGGATATTTTTAAACACGAAAATATATATTATCCCCAAAAAACAGAGTTAAATAATGTGCATGGAATTGTAGTCGGTGTGGTTGCGGATATGTCCAAATTGACCGGCGAGTTGGCAGAAAAGATGAATAAAGTCGTTTACTTCAATCCATTAGAAGGCAAACCGGGCGTACTGACGACCCATGAGCATGCTTTGATACTAAACGATAATTCCAAAGTTGATGTACTACATGTATTTCCCCAAATGGTCTTGTTAGATTTCGATTTAGATGTCTATCTTATTTCAGATATTGAGATGCTAACTCGCAAGTAATAAACATTATCTCCGTACATGGCAAGATGCTATTATCTTAGCCGCATAGAATGATCGTTTTCAGTTATTAGATTTTCTAGTGTAACATCATCGCGAATTGTATTATAAAATTCACGCAATTGAAGTAACGTTTGATTTTTTTCAAGATAGGTTGCCTTACTGTCTCGTCATATAAGCATATTTACCTTATAGGCTCAATACCACTCGTACCCAAAAAGTTTTCCAATGATTCTTTGATAGAATTTTTACTTGCCTCTGTAACTTGCTCCACCAAATGTGTAACTGTAGCATGATCCATTTCATTTCCCGTTAATTCATTAATTCTATTCCAAAAATCTAACCACATAGGTTTTTGGACATCACTCATAATAGCAACCATGCGTTCTAAATCTTGTGATTCTAAGGCATCGGTGAATCGAAGTTCTTTTATTTTTGCTACATACGTGTCTTTGTGGCTTATGGCCCAGCGCTCAGAGAAAGTTTTCATT
>CAYYEZ010000047.1:0-53531 GCA_964471225.1 uncultured Legionella sp.
TGATGACTTCATGGATATGTGTAACAAAATTCAAGCGTTTATGTTAACAACACACTCATCATAAAATCATTATGCGTTTGATAGTGACTTGCCATCGGTTACCATGTCTATGATCAATCGATTCGGAAATTTTTTTATCCAGTCCAACATCTCAAGATGTTCTGATGAGATGTCAGCGAACCCCAATCTCAAGAAATCATTGCTATGAAAGAGGCTAATCGCTGTCATGGTCTTTTATTCATTAAGTAATGACCACTGCATAAGATGGACGTATAATTGAAAAACATGAAAAAATAAAATTTTTTAGTGAATTATTAAATATGATGGTAGTTATTATTTTGATAGTAATCGGCGGTATGATTATAGCTATATCTCAACTGATACCTCGCCCATTTATTCCCGCTTACCAAAAAATCACCCTGCCCGATGGGCAATTATTAGAAGGACCCGACGACATACTGGGATGTGGGACTTTTGGAACAGTGTGTCGATATGCATTAGGTCATCGATTCGTAGCCGTTAAAATACCAAATAGCCGAGAATATAATGAGCTTCAGCTGCATGAGTTAGATCTTTTAAAAAAGGCCAATCCACATCCCAATGTGATCAAATACATCCAACAAGTCGAGGTCAACCATAGAGTATGGATTTTAATGGAGCTAATGAAAGGATCAGTTCGCGATTTATTGGATAAACACCCAGACCTGTCATCGAAAACAAAACTGTCTATTGCTATTCAAATGGCCGCAGGCGTCGATCATTTACATAACTTTAATTCAGCATATTTTTTACAAAATGCAATTGTTCATCAAGACTTAAAGCCGGATAATCTTTTAGTTGATTCCCTTAGGGACGATCCAGATATAAAGGTTAAGATTAGTGACTTCAGTACTGCAAGACAACTTGACCAACTGAAATTACCCATTTTAGGAAAAATATCTTCTATATTACACAAAGGAAAGGCTGGCGGAACACTTCGTTATACGGCTCCAGAAATTATTATGGCCATGCTCAAAAAACATGAGTGTTGTGAACCAAAGTCCGACGTATTTAGTATAGGCATGATTTTATGGGAAATCGCGACAACACGTAGACCTGACAGATCAATCCAAGAGACAGAGCAAGGAGCATTTAAAGAGTTTAATCGTGATAAAGAGGCTAATAGAAGACTCATCACGACACAATCCTTTTTTAGTGGCAAGACTGAAACATGGAGCGCTCCAACTTATCCAAAATCTTCCTTTTTTGGACCAGTCATTGATCAATGTATTCAACCAAAGATTGACGATCGGATTTCTGCTCGTAAAACTCTTGAGACACTACAACAGATATCAATTCGATAGTTTTTACGACAAGTCTAGAGTATGATTACGTTTTTGCATTAGCCCATCTGCATTGCGGTTATTTGCTATTAATTTCTCATTATTTCTAGGTTGATCTAGACTATTATCTTCTTCCTGTAGCTGAGTATTGGTAATTAATTTGTTTTTTCATTTTGAGCCCTTGTCTCTGACAAGAAAAGAATTGTAAAAAAATTAACACACTTACCCGCCTATAGCCCTCAGAAAAACATCTCAACTGATTAAGGGGCTACAAGCGCTTAGTGATACAGAAAGCCCTATTCAAGCTGGAGATACAAATTCTTGTGCATGAGGGTTTAACCCCTGTGTGTCATGTATATGTAATGATTGTTGGCTTACTTCCTTTGTAGCAAAAAATGAGGCTGAAGATGATACTCCGCAGGGCTCTGATTTGGGTTTAGGTAAAGCGAATAGTTTAGGCACAAATTCTTGGGCATGAGGATTTAACCCTTTTTTTCCCTGAGTGTCATGTCTATGTAACGATTGTTGGCTTGCGTCCTTTGTAGCAAAAAATGAGGCTGAAGATGATACTCCGCAGGGTATTGATTTGGCTTGAAACGAAGTAAATGGTTTGAAGCGGGCTTGTTCTGTAAGCGACTGATCATATCTCCTCAATAAAATTTCAAGCTCTTTCACTTTCGATAATAAATCATTTTCTCTCGATTCATCAGCAATGCTTAGTACGACTTGTTTCAAAAGCTCAAGTGGATACTGCAGGTGGATATGAAGACCATCATTTACTCCCTGCTCAAGTTCAGAAATCGAACCACCATACAATTCATTATGTGAGCCGTAATAAATGGAACCACACATGTATATGTTTTTAACTAAAACAATCAAATGTCCAGTAAGCTCTGTAAATAATAACTCATCTTCTTTTGATAGCGTGGCTATTTTGAATTTTTGAAGCTCAATACCAAAATCACATAGACTTATTTTTAACTGCTCTTGAAGGTCACCGATGAGCTCTTTTACGCTTGAATTACAGATAAAAAAGATATCGTCTGGAACATGGAGAGTTTTAATTTTTTCAATAATCTCTATCAACGCCAATTGCATATTGGTTACACCTGTATAAAAAATAGTGACCAATTATAGCACGAAATGATTGTTTTTTTCTATTTATGTCTGGCTTCTATTTGTTTTGAGAGAATATTACTTCAACGCAATATTTTTTATAGGGCCTATCTGCATCGATAGACCCTATATGATTGCACTATGTGTTAAGGGACATTGATACACCATCTGATGGATACGCTGTACCTTCTTCAGCAACACGAGCTCTCTTAGGTTGATAAAAAGCATATGGATTTGCGCTCGACGAACTCATCGCTCTGCTTGTATGACTTCGCTCTGCAGAATGTCTCTCAATCCACGCTGTACTTTTAGCCTGACGACGTAACTCACGGGCAGTGTCTTCTTCGAGTACCGTTTCGCAATAAGGCGCTAAAACAGCTTCAAAACTTTCACCGAAAGGCCCCTCTTTCGCAAGCAAGTACCCATGGTCAGTACCCAATGAATCGACACTCTCTTTTAAAATAGAAGGACCAATATGAAGCTCAGGAATCGAAAGCTCACGCCGTCTGTCTTCTGACATCTTATAAAAATTAGTATCGATAATCTGAGGTTCCAACCCCTCTAAAATCCAGCTTTCCCTCGGTAAGCTCATCCCCTGTCTCATTGCCTCTACCATAGCCATTTGAGCCCCAGCAAACCAGGTATAAGGACAAGTCATGCTATCTGGTGCCCTTACTTCGATACGTGTTTTAAATTCTTGACCGACAGGAATTGTCACGATCCTAATCAATGCACTACGGTTATCATGTCCTGCAACAATAAACTTAGGTGATTCTCCCATCCCAAGGCGAGCACCACTAATGGTCGATGGGTTAAAGAAAGCTTGCAATGAATTTGCGTGTTTTAATATCCCAGCTATACACAAAAGAGCCATATCCGATAACTCATTGGTTAGAGGCTGACCTTCAGCATCATATTTAACAAAGGCATTTCTCCCTGTATTTGTATCAAAAGAGAGATTGGTGTGCAGTCCACTCCCATTGATAGGCGCTGATTTACCTGTTTGCTTGATAGTCTCTCTATAAGCATCTAGTAATTTGGGCTCCCAGCTGACCGTCACACCATGTTTTTGAGCCAATTTTTTCAAAATTTCCCGTTGAATAATAACGTTATCCGCCGCACGCAGTAACGTTTCACAATTCACACCAATTTCTTGTTGATAAGTCGCGACCTCAGAATGAAAAAATCTAGAATCAACGCCCGCTTCTTGTAACGCCAGCATGTACTCTGTCATAAAGGCTTGGCTAGGATTGTCTGCTGCAGAGCAATGATAAGAGGCATTGTCTGCACAAAACGACAGTGGGTCGACACCTTGAGGGAACACAAAAAACTCAAACTCGGGTCCAACTCGCATAGTCTTCAAACCCAAATCGGTCTGAAGGCTCAGCCATTTTTCTGCCAAAATAGCTTGATTTCTAGGGTCTTTAGGGTAAAGAGAGCCATTCGGCTCTTTTGTGTTACCCATGATCACAAGTCTAGTGGAGTCCGTTGGGTCAACGTATATTCTTGGTTGAAGCCCAGGCACAATCTCTAAACCTGTTCGGTCTATATTCTGAAACCCAGGAATAGAGGAGCCATCTAAGGTTGCTTCAATATCATTAGGAACCAAAATATAGTTACCCTCAGCATCTTGTCTTAATTTCATGGCATTAAGTATATTAGAATGCACACCACCTACAGGATCTATGTATTGCAATTCAATGGTTTTAATCCCAAGCCTTTGAATATCATGATGAATCGTTTTCATAGTAATTGATACCGGCATTTTTCTTCCCTCTTAATTTAAAATTAAAATCGACGCTATCATACCGGAAGTATTCAGTCCAGCATATCAGCAATCTGCCAACAATTTCCGCTTAACTCGCACGATGACTTAAAAACATCGGTGTATTTTAAATTTAGGGTTTATAGACTCAAGAAACTGGCGTTTACTCTTTGAAAGTCACGGTCTATCGAGAGACAAAATAAGGGTTAACTCAAAACATAAATTGATTTCGGAGTATATCTATTCGAATAAAAACGTACGATGACTCCTAGCTGAATACGATGCTGAGGAGTCATTAGGATAAGTTCGTGCGTTGATCTACTTTACCGCCGTAACGCTTCTTGCTCTTTATCTATCGTATCAATCACTTCTTTGAGCTCTTTAATAGGCTGCTTTATTTTATTCGAGATCGGCTCTTTAAAGAAAAGATTTTGATATGCTTGATATATTTTAGGCTGAGTCTTCATGACCACAATAAATAAACCACATGATATTAATGTTGCAGCAATACCTAAGAGACACCCTAATATGTTTTTAACTAGCGGTGACACTCGCTCCTGCCAAACAGATGCTTTACTTTTTAGTTTTGCTTCTAGTTCTAAGCTCTCTTGCTGACAAATATCATTAAATTCATCAAACGCACTACCTTGTGGGTTAGCAAAAAAAGTCGACTGAGCGTGATTTAATCGTCGGTAATACTCCGCTAAATCAATCTGAAAATCACTTTCTTCTCGTGATAGCTCATTAATTTTCGCAAGCACTGATTTAAATCTTTCTCGATGCAAAGCTAACTCAGCACCAAGCGCTTGTTGTCTGGGATCTGGAGCCTTAGACTGTGCATTGCCCTCAGGAGGCTGGTGCCTCGGGGGTTTTTCTGAATTTACCCCTATCTGGACAGGCTTTGTAGAACCAACATGAGGCACTAAGCCTACTTCTTTTTTTTCTGGACAAGATAAGTCACTGCTCGGGACCTTAAGCACGATAAGATCTTGATGACCGCGCTCATGTAAATATGTCTCTATCATCGGTCGACAATGTTCGCGATAAAATGTCCATACATGAGGCATTACTTTACGAATCGATGCCTCTCTATTCCCTGCAGCAAGCCGCTCCAAAGGCCTAACAATGATCTCGACCCGCATCACATGCTGCTTTCGCTCATTTGATAAACCGGTAAAATACGATTTTTGATTTTCTAAATCGGACACTACCGTCCGCCATACTGCTTTTTCATCATCATTTAAAACTGCATAATCGAGTTTTTTTCTATGCTCCTGATCAGCGAGAATCGCTTGATCTAGTTTTATTTCATCCCTCGACGTTGCTACAGGAGAGCTCGTATTTTGAATTAATGTATCAAATATAAGATGCAGTGCTTCATGTACTACTGTGGCAACATTTTCTTTGCATACACGTAACGTATTTAAATCAACAATCCCAGCAGAAACAATAGCATTTCCACCATCATAAAATCCCTGGTGTCCAAGCCCCATTTTATGTATTGATCCTAATGCTCCAACACTTAGAGTATGTCCCGAAAACAACAGATACTTATTGCTCTCTCTTAAAATTTCACCTAGTGCGGCCATCACATGATGTAGATCGGGATGTTGGTATAAATTCGTTAGCTCATTACCGATGAGATCTCTGAGCTCTTCCTTATACTCAACCCACTTGTCCGCATACTGTTCTTGACCAAACTGATCTCTCTGAGTCATCATGCCTGTTACAGTATTCCATCTTCCTGGTAAAAAATGAGTTCGATCTAACAAAAAATCCAACGGAGAAGGAGATGTATTACTCATATCTATTCGTCGAATTGGATCGCGTCTCATCAATAATTTATGTTTTGCTGTTATCTGTCGAGAGCCTTGTAAATGACGAGAACCCTCGCCACAAAGTACATGTCGATACTGTGCAAATGTATTTCCATAAGGAGACGTTGTAGAAACATAATTGTCCGACTTAGGCTCTACAACATATAATCCTGCATCAAAAACAGCTTCCATTAAAATACCTGCTGCGTAAACCTGAGAAGATTGAGTCGGTTCAATCCCAAGGAGGTCAGCATGCAGCTCTGGATGAGACAACACGTCATAAAATAACTCAAAAGAGACATGCTCTCCCAACGAGACGGGAGAGTAAGGGAGAGCATCAGCGGCTTTAGCTAACCCTCTGATTTGTTCGTCCGTGAGAGCGTGGTAGGGTTTTATTTTTTTAAAAACACTGATGATATCTGGAGCAGCTACAGATAGTTTTCCAAAAGAAACAGGCCCGGTCACACCTCTTCGTGTTGCATAGAAAAATGAATATGCAAAATCAGTAATTTTATTTTTTTGCTCAAAAGAGAGTGGATCATTCTCAATAATCAATGACCGAGTATACTCATCATTCACATCCAGCTTATCAAATTTCTCTCGTTCACATTTACTCTGAGACACAAACACACCTTAAAAAAATCATTGTGTCCAAATTATACACCATTTCAGTTAAAACTAAAATTATCCACAATGACGATCAATAGTATGTTAAAATGTCAACATTTTGTACTAATGAGAAAACAAGATGACTTTTGAAACATTCGGATTATCCGAACCAATCCTCCGCGCAGTTAAAGAGCAAAATTACCACACACCAACCCCCATCCAGGCTCAAGCTATTCCTGTCGTGGCAAAAGGACACGACGTCTTAGCTGCAGCTCAAACAGGAACAGGAAAAACTGCAAGCTTTGTTTTACCATTATTGCAGCGTCTTTCAGCCACACCTTCCGCAAAAAATAACCAAGCGACGATACTGATACTCGCCCCCACGCGAGAGCTTGCCGCACAAATTCATGAGAGTGTTTTACAGTATGGACAATATCTTCGTATACGTTCTGCTGTCGTTTTTGGTGGTGTAAAAATTAATCCACAAATGATGAAACTACGCTCAGGTGTTGAAATCTTGGTTGCGACACCCGGCCGTTTGTTAGATCTCTATCAACAACGCGCTATTCGATTTGAACAATTGACAACATTGGTTCTAGATGAAGCAGACCGTATGCTTGATATGGGATTTATCCACGATATTAAAAAAATCGTTAATCTTCTGCCTAAAACGCGACAAACATTGCTATTTTCAGCAACATTTTCGCCAGAAATCAATCAACTCGCTAAGAACTTCTTACGTAGCCCTATAGAAATTAGCGTTACCCCACGTAATGCCGCAGCCCCTAGTGTTAAACAGTGGATGCACCCTGTAGATAAAAGTCGTAAACCAGCATTGCTTTCGTTCCTTCTTCGCAAAGAAAACTGGGGTCAAGCTTTGGTATTTACACGCACAAAACATGGCGCAAATAAACTCGTAAAATTACTCGCTACAGAAGGCATTCAGTCGTCGGCTATCCATGGAAACAAAAGCCAAGCACAGCGCACCAAAGCATTAGGCGAATTCAAGCAAGGAAAACTGCACGTCTTAGTCGCGACAGATATTGCGGCTCGAGGTATTGATATCGACCAACTGCCGGCCGTCATTAACTTCGACCTACCTCAAGTGGCGGAAGATTATGTACATCGGATTGGACGAACAGGACGCGCTGGCACAGAAGGCCATGCAGTCTCTCTCGTCAGTGCAGATGAGTTCAATCAATTACAATCGATTGAACGCTTCATTAAACGAAAGCTCGAGCGAATCATCGTGGACGATTTTTATCCGGAGCATACTGTTCCTGCATCAAAATCATCAGCAACACCACACCATAGCGCGCATCGTTCACAGCAGCATGCAGTAAAAAAAGGGACAGCATCGCATCATCAAAATAAAATCCGCCGGGAAGCTCCTGCTAAACCGAAAAAATTATCTAAAGATTAATGGCATTACGCTAAGGTTTATGCCATTCCCAGCGTAGCGACGAATCTATGTTGAAACAAGCATGGTGCTTGTTTCAACATAGATTTTCGCCTACGCGAAAACCTCGTTTTTTTCTTAGCTGAGTGCCGTTAATCTGAAGATCATCCATAGACTTTAAGGTATACTGTGCTTACGTAAAGTTAAAAAAGCCCTCGTCTGTCATGTCTCGTGATGATCATCCATACTACCTGCAACAAATAGGTATCGACATTTGGAAAACACGCTCACCTATTCAGCCCAGCAGCACCATTTTACTGGCAGAGCTAACCAAGCGCGTTTCTAGTTGCACGCGCTGCCCACTCCATCAATCACGCACACAAACAGTTTTCTCACGTGGAAACCCTCATGCAAAACTAATGATTATCGGAGAAGCTCCCGGTTTTCATGAGGACAAACAAGGTCAGCCCTTTGTAGGCAAAGCTGGTGGCTTACTCAATCGAATGTTAATCAGCATCCAGTTGACGGAAAATGATGTCTATATTGCCAATGTCTTAAAGTGTAGACCACCAGATAATCGCGACCCAAACATCGAAGAAATTGAACAGTGCAGTGAGTATTTAGTACAACAAATTAAAGCGGTTCAACCTAAGCTTATCTTTGCGGTCGGTCGCTTTGCAGCCCAATCTTTGCTTAAACAACCCTCTCTTACTTTAACCAATATGCGTGGAAAAGTTCATCGTTACTTAGAAACGCCTGTTATTGTGAGTTACCATCCCGCTTATCTATTACGAAATCCTAACGACAAAAAGAAAGCCTATCAAGATTTGTTATTCCTGAAAAAAACGCTGAGTCAGAACATTGACTAAACGTGATAGATACGTGAGGAAACACCACATTCAAGCTGTTCTGTATCGTTAGATTCTTCGAAAGGCACACTATCATCACAGCAATAGAGCCGCTCAAAAGAAAAAACTACTCGCAACGATACAGAACCCGTTGTCAAAAAGTTATGACTTAAAAATGTTGCACCTTTCTTCACTTTAAAATATCTCTTACAAGCCGTCATACCGTAAGTATTGAGCGCATCAACTTCAAGCTCGGTGCCAGATAAACTTTCGCTCCTCTTCTCGCCACCAATACAAATACACGACGTCATAACTGGTTTTTTTAAACTACTCATCTTTCGCTTAATTTCCAATTTCAGCGCGTCAAAAATACGAAGAACAATTCCTTCTAACTGTGAAGCTAAATTAGGAGCGCATCTGTCAAGATGACAAGGAAAACCATCCCAATGGAACATTGCAAGATAAGATTTTCTATCGATGGTTCCTCGAACTAAAATACAAATGCAAGTACTGAGGCCCTCAGTCCATAGAACACAATCCTTTCCAGGAACAACACCTATTTCTTGTTCTTCAATTTTAAAAAACCGCATGAGCTAAACTTGGTAGTAAATAATTTTAGAGCGAAATTATATTAAAATAATTCACATTAATCAAATATTGAACTTTTTATTCTAGAAAACACTTTGCTAATACCAGCTTAAGTTCATTAATCATATACGTTGGCTCAACATACTCTTTATCAAGCATTGCGGCCTGCCAAATGCCTTGAGGCCACAGAGGGTCTGATTTAAATCGTCCGACGACATGGAAATGAAACTGAGAGACAACATTACCCAAAGCCCCAATATTAAGCTTATCCGGTTTGAAATACGTCTGTACAACCTGAGAAAGAAGCTGCGCCTCTTTCATAAATTGAATACTATCAGCATGAGTCAGTGCTGTGATTTCGACTAAATCAAGTTTCCGAGGCACCAATATCAACCAAGGATAATCTGCATTATTTTTTAATAACACACGAGATAAAGGCCAATCCACCAACATGAACGTTGTTTCCTCTAAACGAGGATCTAATTTGAACGAAGACACATCAGTCGCCTTATCGATAGGACATGCAAGCTTCGCGCGTTCCCACAGTGCCATTAATACGTCAAAAGATACACCATGTAACGTTGAATACCCTTCGCTGATAGCTAGTTTTTTTACTACAGCAAAACGCTTTGCAAATTTATCAACTGCATTTTTTAATGTTTCTTCCGTAGAAAAACCACGAAATACACATAATGAGAAAGCAGCATGTAATAAATCACCGATTTCCTCTTGGAGTGTGCTCGAAGATTGAGTCTGCACCTGCTCTAGATGCTCTCGAATCTCATCACACTCACTCATCATCTGTTGCAGAATTTGTGATGAAGACTCCCAATAGAAGCCAAAAGATTTTGCCTCTAACTCTAAAGCCTCCAACTTACAAAAAACATCCATCTTCATTCACCCTTTTTAACTTCTTGTAGTAAGCCAAACAGCGTATCGACAAAACGCTCGCGAAACCCTGTTTCAAGATTTGCAGCAACTAACAGCTTAGGTTGAAGCATTCCGTGCTCACCATAAAACCAGACATCCAAAACAGAAGTTAAAGGCATCACAGGGAAAGAATGAGAAGGTATGCCAATTTCTTTCATTTTGGCAGTACACATCGTCGGCGTAATAAAACTACTTAACAAATTCACACTGACAAAAAAATGCCTTTGCCTTTCCTGACGAGCAACTTTAGCACAAGCATCAAATAAGCGTACATCTTTTATGCGACGTTGAACCAATTTTCCATAAAAAGCCATTATACCGCGAATCATAGCACGTTTTACCCGCCCTAAACCGGCTACAGATTGTCCAATAGACGCATATTTAACCAAACTTGGAATATCTTGGTAATGTAACGCTTCCAACCACGAATGTCGCACAGCTTTTGCTGCCTCGAGCAGCGTTGTCACTCCTTTCAAATCTAACTTAATGACCATCATTTCTAGAAAACACCCTATCGTCTCATCAAGACGCATTTCCGTCCTCGCCGATTTTAACGTATTGATTAAAATAGGATGAGGGTAAGCTCGGGTGCATTGTTGCAACGCTAACCCTACAGCAGCAGTTAACATATCATTCAACGTGAGCTGATGATCCACACAAACACGTTGAAGAGCATCAAGTAGTGTTTTAGGGAAATCCACTTCTGTCACATAACACCGAAGACCCTGTGTCATTTTAGATACAACGTATTTTCTCGGCATCGGAACATAACCTGTATCTGCAAGATACGTTTTCCAAAACTCTATTTTTTCTTCCTGCTTTATTTGAAAACGCTCGTGCGCCTTTGTAGCATAATAGGCAAAAGAGGCAATTGGCTTTTGGATCGGTGCGCGTCCGTGTATTCGATAGTGTTGATAAGCAATACACACGTCTTCGAAAAAAATGTCCAGGGCACGATCATCTGCTATCAAATGAGACATACAGACCTGAAGTTCCGTTTGATCTTCAGGTAAACAAAATAATTTTGCAACGATCATCGGTTGGTCACGACGCCATCGATGTCGATAAAACAAATCATCATAAGAAGTAGACAGAATCTCCTCAAAAGCATCGGACATACATAATATTGTTTTTTGCCAGGTTATTGGTGCAACAAAGGCAACACGTTGTGCAGGATAAAATGAATTTAAGCGATAAGATAAAATCTGATGTTTTTCAAAAACAAACGCCAACGCTTTATTCAGTAACTCATGATCTAGCTTTTCTTGAAAGCGTCGTCTTGCCACCATATTAAACACCTTCAAGCCAGGCTCGAAACGCTGACACAACCAAAACATCGCTTGATAGTCTGTTAATGGGAACCAAGATCCAAGTTTTGGCAAAGTGACAGGCAACACAGTACGAACAGACGCTTTTTCAATTAAATAGGCCAATGATCGAACCGTCGGTGCGTGATAAAGTGAGTCCAAAGTCAGTGATTTACCTAATTTATCACCGATCTCAGCAACAATTCGTGCGGCAATTAATGAGTGTCCACCTAAAGAAAAAAAATTATCTAGTGGTGCCACAGGACAACGTAACGCATTTTGCCAAATCTCACATAAGGAAAGCTCTAAGGCGGTCGCATCGCTCACCAAAGCGGCCATTTTTATCGAGGATCTGGGCAACGCTTGTCTATCAACTTTTCCACCTAAAGAGAGAGGTAATGCATCAAGTAGGATAAAGCGCACCGGTATCATATAAGGAGGTAGCACTTGTCTTAACATGTCTTTGAGATCTGATTCTGAATAAGATTCATTCGATACAGACAAATAGGCAAGAAGTTGCTCTTGCTCAACGATCACTACTGCATTTAACACCGGTGGATATTGCTTTAAACAAGCTTCAATTTCTTCGAGCTCAATTCGATAACCATGGAGTTTAATTTGATTATCTGTACGACCTAAAATGACAAACTCTCCATCCGAGGTCTCCATCGCAAAATCACCCACACGATATAAGCGCACACCATCCAGTATGATAAATCGTTCGCGATTAAGATCTTCTCGATTCACATATCCTTGTGCCAACCCAACACCACCGATATAAAGCTCGCCTTTCACATGAGGGGGGCATTGATGCATTTTTTCATCAAGTACCCAAAAAGACATACCTGAAATAGGTCGCCCTACCGTGATTGGCGTATGATGAGTCAGTTTTTTCATTGAGCACCAAATTGTCGCTTCAGTAGGGCCGTACATATTCCACAAGGAGGCCACACTTTTTAGAAGCTGCTCTGCCAAAGCTTCGGACAATGCCTCGCCACCGCACAAAGCGACAAGCCCCTCCTTTCCTCTCCATCCCACGGCATATAACATGCTCCAAAATGCAGGCGTTGACTGTAAAAGTGTAATCGGATACTCATTCAAGATATTTTTTAACAAAATAGGATCACGATGCTGTGATTGCGTTGCCAAAAAAAGAGGACGCTTTTGCCACAAAGGCAACCATAACTCTAATTGCGCAATATCAAACGCAAGGGTTGTCACCGCAAGTAGCATTGCGTTTTCTTCTTGTAAAAAAACACGACTCATACAAGATAAAAAATGATTAAGCGCGTGATAACTAATAGCCACCCCTTTGGGCTTTCCAGTCGAGCCAGAGGTATAAATCACATAAGCCAACGCGTCTGGAGAAGGACTTAAAAGTGGCGTATTTGGTGAATCAGTATAGTGATGATCCAGATGTTCAATATTCAACGCGACACAAGAAAAATCTTGGTTTAAAAACGCCGTATCATGCAATAAAGTCTCAGCTTGACTATCTTCAATAATGGATAAAAGACGCGCAACAGGCGTACTAGAATCGACCGGCACGTAAGTCACGCGCAACCATTGCAGCGCAAGTAAAATTGGAATCATTCGTGGTGTTCTTGTCAGAAAAACAATCACTCGCGTTTCAACGTGCTGACTAAGAATAACCTTCCATTTTAATACGTCTTGATATAAACGCTGATAAGTCCATGTCTCCTCAGTCGTCACTAGTGCAATTGCCGTCGGAGAAATTGACACATGCCGCAAAAATCGCGTAATCAAATCTTCCGGCTCGTGGCTCTTTACCTCATGCGCCAATAACACATGATTCGCTTCTAAAAACGTTTGGGACATGTCCATTTATCCAGTCATCCATCTGGCGTCATTATGAGTAATTCAAGAGACTTGTTCAACCTCAGGATTTGTTGACAATCGAAGGCATCATTAAAAATGATCTTTCCATTGCCTCAATGCAATAAACACCTCTTCCGCCGTGGCAAATTTTTTTCCATAAAAATCCTCTACAGCACGCTTAAGCTCTGGTTCATCACATCGTAAAAAAGGATTGGTTTGCTTTTCTAATAAAAGCGAAGAAGGTAAAGAAGGCTGATGTTGCTCATACATCTTTAAAGTTTTCATCAAACGCTCATTCACAACAATGTTGTCCGGCTCAACATGATGCGCAAATTTCAGATTAAGCAGCGTGTATTCATGAGCACAACAAATCAGGGTTTCAAGAGGCAGTTGAGCAATTTTTTGAAGAGAGGCGTAAAGCATTTTTCCTGTCCCTTCAAAAATACGACCACAACCCGCACCAAACAAGGTGTCGCCACAAAATAATATGCCATGAGTATAAAAAGCGATATGGTCAAGCGTGTGACCAGGGATCTCAAGAACCTGAAGTGCCGGCAATCTCTCGGTTACTTTGACCTCACTGCCTTCGTGGACACGATGTGTGAATCCAGATAAAGGAGAGTGGTGACTTCCTACCACAGGCACATCGCGATAATTGAGTAGCTCCGCGATACCTTGCACATGATCGCCATGATGATGGGTAATCAGTATCCCTTTGAGTACGACATCATTCGCCTCTAAAAATGCAATGACGGGAGCACTCTCGCCGGGATCAACAACATACGCCTCATTCGAATCAACAATAGCCCAAATGTAATTATCTTTTAACGCAGGAATGGGATAAACTTGTATTGTTTTTTGCATTGTCATCTCTCAGAAAGGGTCTATGTCCGCAACAACATTAACAATCTCGTCTTTCTCGCACCCATGGGCACTTGAAAAAGCACAATCATTACCCAATACAGGTCAATTAGAAATCCAAGGAAACTATTGCTATTTAAAAGTGGATGATGCTTATATCCATGAGCTCTACCCTTTATTTACTGAGCGCTTTCAAATAGAAAAACCTGATTATTTCAAGCCACCTCACGATATCGGCGCTCATATTTCTATTATTTATCCAGAAGAAAATATATTACCCAACGAGAAATTTCAGCAACAGGTCTATTCATTTCAAGTCACCTCGCTCATCAAGGCAGATTATAGTCAGAGCACCTATTATGGTTGTGCTATTCACGCACCATCGCTAGCAGCCGTTCGCAATCAACACGGGCTTCACTCTAAACCGACTTTCAAGCAACACCGTATCGTTTTTCACATTACCGTGGGTGTTTCAAAACTTCCTGACAGATAAAAGTCCACTCTTGTAATGTCACAGGTAAAACTGACAAACGATTTCCTTTTCTGAGTAAAATCATATCCGAAAGCTCGGCATAATGCTTTAACATAGCAAGCGAAATCACATGCTCAAATTTTTCGACAAATTGAACATCGACCATAAACCAGCGAGGATTATCTGGTGAGCTCGCTAAATCAGGATGCTCACTTTCAGGATCAAATGCCGTATGATCAGGGTAAGCTTCACGAACAATTTTCGCAATACCAGCAATGCCTGGCAGCTCACAATTGGAGTGATAAAAAAAGACTAAATCCCCTTTTCGCATCGTATCACGCATAAAATTACGTGCTTGATAATTTCGCACACCATCCCAACAAGTTGTTTGATTCGGCGCATTAACCAAATCATCAATACTAAAACAAGTCGGTTCCGTTTTCATTAGCCAATAGTTCATCCGAAATAAGCCTCCGCCCATTGTAAAGCGTCTAAAATAATTTTTTCCTCAACCACATGCGTATCGTGCTGACCTATGCGATAAGGTCGAGCAATACCCTCAAGTAACACAAATCGAGGCGTTTTTCGGCGTGATTTTTTATCCAGTATCAGCATCTCCATAAATCGAGGAATATGTTGAAAAGCCTTTGTTTTCAACGGAAGCCCCAACTTTCTTAACAATGAGTCTATCTCAAGAAGCTCCGTCTCTTTTAATAATCCCAAACGCATCGAAATATAGCTCTCAACTAATAAACCTATAGCCACGGCCTCACCATGACTCAAAGCGTAATTTTCGATAGTTTCAATCGCATGTCCGATTGTATGTCCAAGATTGAGTAATTGACGTACACCATTTTCTCTCTCGTCTTGCTCAATGATATTTTTCTTAATCAATGCATTTTCAAACACAACATCACAAAGCGAATCACTCACTTCATATTTAAACTCATGTAACGCTTCAAATTGGGAATTATCGTTCAGCAAAGCATGCTTAAGCATTTCAACACAACCATTTTTCCATTCCGTATCAGGCAATGTCGCCAATGTATTTACATCCACCACAACACTATACGGAGAAGAAATGGTTCCTATCAGATTTTTTCCATAGACAGTATTCACACCTGTTTTTCCACCAAGGCTTGCATCCACCATCGCAAGTAATGTTGTAGGAAGATAAATCACAGGTACGCCACGACAATAAGTCGCGGCGATAAAACCCACCATATCAAGCACTACCCCGCCACCCAGCGCAATCAAACAAGTATCTCGTCCACACTGTAATCGAAATAATTGGTCTTCAAGTGCGGCTTTAGTTTCTCGTGTCTTATGAATTTCACCGGCAGGAAAACTCAAAAGAGAAACAGTGAGGTCAGCGGCTTTAAGATGCTGTTGTAATGCCTCTCCCCAATGCAATCTCACAATATCATCCGTGATGATCACAAGATGACAATGCAACGGCTTGCAAAGCTCAACAAGAAATGTTCCCTTGAGAAGATCGCTTCCAACATAAAATTGATAAGGAAAGGACGCCTTGACTTCAACTAATCTCATCTAACACACCGATTCATCAATAACGCATCAGCCAATACTAAATTCAACATAGCCTCAACCACAGGGACCGCACGAATTGCCACACAAGGATCATGTCTTGAGCCAGGTGCTTGTTCAAAGTTTGCCGCTTCACCCGAAAGTGTCACCGTCGGTTGTGATTGAGCAATACTCGATGTGGGCTTAAAAGCAACGCGCCCCCACAACGGCATTCCAGTTGAAATTCCACCCAACGTCCCACCTGCATGATTTGTCTTCGTATGATGAAGCGTATCGAAATGATCATTATGCGAAGAGCCACGCATCATCGCAGCAAAAAATCCTTCCCCAATTTCAAATGCTTTACTCGCAGGAATACTCAACATCGCGTTTGCCAGCGTTGCCTCTAATTTATCATACATCGGGTCACCAAGCCCCATGGGTAAGCCCGTCGCCAAAAACTGTACCACGCCTCCCACGGAGTCTTTACTCGCTTGAACTTCGGCTAAATGTTCGAGCATCTGTTTTTCAATGGTGAAATCTGGACAAAACACCGGACTTTGGAGCGTCAGCTCTTTCAGCTTCTCAAGATTTTCTACACTCATTGGACAAGAAATTTCTCCTAGTGCATTTAAAAAGGCGAGTGTTTCAATTCCTTCCCTCACCAGCAATTTTTTCGCCACAACCGATGCCGCCACACGACAAGCCGTTTCGCGAGCAGAAGCGCGCCCTCCTCCACGATAATCATAAATACCGTATTTATTCTGATAAGTGGCTTGAGCGTGCCCTGGACGAATCAAATGCCGCGTGGCTTCATACGGTGCGGTGTTCGCATCTTGATTCATAATAATAATCGAAATGGGCGCGCCTGTTGTATGCCCATCAAAGACACCGGAGTATATCTCAGCGCGATCCGGCTCGCGCCGCGGGCTCGTGTAAGGATTTTTACCCGGGGCACGTCGTGCTAAAGCTTCGTGTAATTCTTCCTCAAAAAGCGGTATTCCTGCGGGACAACCATCAATTACAACACCAATCGCTCGACCATGTGATTCCCCCCAGGTCGTGATTCGAAAAATTTTTCCGAAGGAATTACTTGCCATACTACAATTCACTCATGAGTGGTTCACGCATATTTTCTTCATTCCACTGCCCTAAGAAAATCTGAGATAAATGAAGTATTAATATGCTGTAAGGTAACAGCATAATCAGATCCCAAGGAAAACGTAGCCACGCGATACCACCGAATGAACCAAAATAAGAAATAGATAACAATGAAGCCATATAAATCACAAACCAATAAAGTGTCGCATCACAAGCGCTCAAAGACTTACGATGGTAACCAAGACAAATCACAAGCCCAACAAATAAGGCCACATCCAGCTTCCATAAAATTTCAAATCCACACCAGTACAACATCAAATTACAAACATAAAAAGCGATGTGTGAAAAAAATTGGCTATGTGACAACCGGAATGGTCGATGAATTTCTGGTTTTAATTTACGCATAGCCAATAAACAAATTGGCCCAATACCATAAGATAAAATACTTGCGGAAGATAAAAAGGCGACCAATTTCTGCCAGCCTGGGAAGGGTAAAAAAGAAAAAATACCCACAAGAAAATTCACATATAATGTTACATAAGGAATTTTATGCCGATTCAATTTTAAAAAAACATCAGGTAAATGATGATTCAAAGCCATGCCATAGACAATGCGAGAGGTTGCTGCCGTGTATACCAGTGTTGTGCCAAAAGGAGAAAAGGCCGCATCAAACATCAATAAAGTCGCGACAAGCCCCAAACCAACCAAGAGCGTCAAACCCACCAAAGGACCGCTATCACCAGGATAACTCAAGGCATGCCAACCACCACTTAAATAAGCTTTTGGCATAGCGACAATAAAGCTTAACTGGAGCATAAAATACAATAAAAATCCTATCAAAACAGCACCTAAAATAGAGATAGGAATATTACGCTGTGGATTTTTCACCTCACCTGCAAGCATCAATCCATTTTGAAAACCAGTAAAAGCAAAAGCGACTCCCCCTGCTGAAAGCGCTGAAAAAATATCCATCCAACTTTTTTTCGTTGAAAGATCAAGTGCAACATTTTCAAAGGAAGGTGCCACATGCAATAACGATACGATGGCAATACTTGGCAAAATAAATTTAATCAAACTAGCATATTTATTACATTCCGCTAAAAATTTAATTCCATACGAATTGATTATCACTACAAAAAGCATGATAGTCATCGCCACAACATATCCGGTGCCAGAGAGCGTTAAAGTACTTGAACCGTCTTTAATGAGCGAAGGAAAAAAATGACTGCTATATTGTAAAATTGCCTGAATTTCAATCGGTGTCATCACAACGTAAGACAACCACGAAGTCCAAGCAAATAAAAAACCAACCTCTTGACCATGTGTGTAAGTCGGATAATTAGACATTCCGCCAGAAACAGGAAACATTGTTCCGAGCTCGCAAAGCGGTAAGGCAATAAATAACATAAAAATCGCGGCAATCACCCAGCTAATCAAAGCATTCCCACCACCGGCGATTTGGGCACTAATAAAAGGACTAAATAGCCATCCAGAGCCGATCATGCCACCCGCAGAAGCAACTAAAATATTAACCGTTGAGATATCTCTTTTCAGCATCACTCACCCCCTTATCCTAAAACGCGTTGATAAGCCAATAAAGTGGCTTCTCTACAAGCATCCCAAGTAAACATACGGGCTCGGGCCTGTCCATTTTTTTTAAGTGTAGCAATTAAATCGTTGTTCTCTAGAATTTGTCGCATGGCTTGACTCAGTGCTACTGCGTCATTCGGATCTAACAATATTGCAGCATCATGAGCAACCTCAGGGATAGAAGTCGTATTTGAAGCGATCACAGGACAATTCGAAGCAAAAGCTTCGATGATGGGCAATCCAAATCCTTCGTACAACGACATAAATGTCAGTGCTCGTGCACTTTGAAGGAGCGCTATCACATCATTTTGAGGAACATAATCCAACCAACGAACCGTTCCAGAAGCCTCGAGTGAGCGTAACCTGAGTAAGAGCTCATCCACTCCCCAACCGTTTCGCCCGATAATGACCATCGGATGCTTGCGCTGTAATTCAAGTGGTAACATGGCATGCGCGTCTAACAAATGCGCAACATTTTTTCTGGGCTGTAATGTCCCAATAAATAAGAAAAAATCTTGCTGTAATGCATAACGCTGCAACGTTTCTGAGCGTTTTTCTTCGGAAATCACATCAAAGTAACAGGAGTCCACACCCAGCGGTGTCACCGTGATTTTAGCCGCATCAATCCCAAAATGATGTATCAGGTCTTGTCGGCTTTGTTCAGAAATTGTAATCAAATGATCTGCAGATAAAATACTTTTTTTAAATAACCAATTTTTGAGCGCACGAAACCCGGAAGACACCCACTCAGGATGCAAAAAAGGAATCAAATCCATAACCGTGGCAACAACAGGAATATTCAAACGCGGGATGTAATGATCTGTCGCGTGGAACAACGTCGCATCACAATGTAGCGTGTGTTTAAGCAGCGCCGCTTTTGCTAAATGCACCGAAACACGCGGTGCTAACTGTCGCACGTCACCACAAGGCATATTCGCTACAGACTCACCAAAGGCATAAGGCGTTAAAACAATATCGCTAGATGAACGTTGCATCGCCTCGTACAGTGCACGAGTATATACACCGATTCCATCTAAGTGACCTTCTCGCGCACCACGCGACCACGCAGATACACCATAAGCCACTGTTTTAGGCATAAGTCACACTCTTCAAAGCACTGTACATCTGTGTCAAAGTTTCTTCCATTGAGATCTCAGGCACAAAACCAGTCATCTCTTTTAATCGAGAAGGGTCTCCGCCCAAGACAGGAATATCGTTCGCACGAACAAAGGCCGGATTAACACGAATATCGATGGTGTATCCAGCAATATGTGTCATCATCTGAATGATTTCACGCAATGAGTACACATGACCGCTACAAATATTGACCACATCACCACTCACAGGAGACGCTAATAATTTGACATAGGCCTTCACCACATCACGGACATCAGAAAAATCTCGACTCACATCGATATTGCCCAGCTCAATTTCCTTAGCACCACGTGCGAAATGATCGACAATTTTTGGAATCAAAAAGCGCGTATCTTGACCTAAGCCAGTATAATTAAATGGTCGCGTGATGACGATAGAAAAACGCTGAAACCACGGACGAACCATATACTCCATTGCCAACTTACTACACGCATAGTGATTAAGAGGTGCCGGTAACACATGTTCGTCAACCACAGGTACGGGCGGGACACCATAAATATTTGCACTACTTGCGATTAAAATACGGGAGGGAGTGTGACCTAATTGATCGAGTGTTTCGAGTAAATTCAGCGTGCCAATCACATTGACACGATAAAAAGCTTCTAGATTAGTATCACCAACAAATGATAGCGCTGCCAAATGGATGACCCAATCCGGACGATACTGAGCTAACTCTTCATGTAGCGCCTCTTTTTGTGTGAGGTCGCTTTGCAAAGAAAAAACGCTCATCCCTTGCGACTTCAAAAAAGCAGACATCACACGACCTGTAAAGCCTTCTGCACCCGTCAACAGTACCGCTGTCATGGGACACCTCGCTAGAAAGAATAACCCGCTGTGTTACGACGAAGATCCGCATCCACCATCATACGACAAAGCGCTTCTAAGGAAGTTTTAGGCTCCCATCCTAAGACAGACTTCGCTTTATCTGCTCGACCAATTAACAAATCAACTTCAGCCGGGCGATGAAACAAAGGATTGACCTTGACTAAGGTCTCACCTGTCCGACCATGCACGCCTATCTCATCAACACCATGACCTTGCCACTCAATAGGCATATCCACCGCCTGAAAAGCTAAAGATACAAAATCACGTACAGTTTCTGTGCGATTTGTTGCTAATACAAAAGTATCAGGTACTTCAGCTTGCAACATCATCCACATACCTTCAACATATTCTTTAGCATACCCCCAATCGCGCTGAGCATCTAGATTGCCTAACTCTAATAATTGCTCTTTTTTTAATGCGATTTTGGCCACAGTATCGGTAATTTTTCGAGTCACAAACTCTCGTCCGCGAAGCGGCGATTCATGGTTAAATAAGATACCGCTACTTGCAAAAATTTGATAAGACTCCCGATAATTCACTGTCATCCAATGGGCGTAAAGCTTCGCTACACCATATGGACTCCTCGGATAAAATGGAGTGTCCTCTGTTTGTGGGATAGCTTGTACCTTACCAAACATTTCAGAGGTAGACGCTTGGTAAAAACGAATAGTGGGATCCACAATACGAATCGCCTCTAAAAGATGCAACGCACCAATCCCGGTAATTTCAGCAGTCGTAATGGGCTGCTCGAAAGATACACCCACAAAGCTTTGTGCTGCCAAATTATAGACTTCTTTAGGCTTTGCGCGCTCAAGTAAACGAATGGCTGCGGATAAATCAGTCAAATCGTACTCAACAAGATGCAAATTCGGATGCTTTTCAATCCCCAACTCTTGAATACGCCAAAAATTTACCGAACTTGTTCGTCGATAGGTCCCATACACCTTATACCCTTTTTCAAGCAAAAGCTCTGCTAAATAAGCACCATCTTGCCCTGTTATTCCCGTTATGACGGCAGATTGCATAACGTCTTCTCCTGTATCAATATAGTTGGTTGTAACCAACTCGAACCCGCAAAGTGAACTTGACTCACATTCACGACAGTAAAGAAAAAAGCCATATCACGCCACTCAAAATTTCCAGATAAGTGCGTATCCCCACCTGAAAGCGAAGTTTGAATGGAATAGCTTCCTACACCCAAATTGATTGGGAACTTTAAATGAAACTCATAGGATTGGCCCACCTCTGGTTGCTTGATCACCTGTGCCGTATGCCACGTATTGGTACCATACATCACTTGACCTAAACGATCTTTGATTCCATAACCAAGGACTAGACGCTCAATCGGGGAAACAATTTTAACCGTGACACAAAGCTCTACCATTTCACCGACAGCGACGTTATCAACACCAATCCCATGTTGATTATACATCACAATCGAAGAAACAAAGGCTTCGCCTGTGCCTGAAACCACTTGTTTTTTACCATTATCCAGCATATTTACTGCGATTGTTTTCTTCTCTTTTTCAGCAATCAGCGCGTTATAATAATCAAATATTTCTTCTGGGCTACCGTCTTGAATAATGTTTCCTTGATGTAATAATAATGCACGCTGACAAAGCCCTTGTATTGCATTTCTATCGTGTGAAACAAAAAGTAACGTTGTGCCCTCTGCTTGAAACTCACGAATACGCTCAAAACATTTGTGTTGAAAATAAGCATCCCCAACTGAAAGCGCCTCATCTACGATCAAGATATCTGGACGCTTCGCTGTTGCGAGCGCAAATGCAACACGCACTTGCATTCCACTGCTGTATGTTCGCATAGGTGCATCAAAATATTCACCCACCTCTGAAAAAGCCTCAATAGCAGGCATAAGGGCTTTAATTTCAGCTTGCGTCATTCCCATGAGCCCGGCTGAATGTACCACATTCTGACGACCGGTTAACTCTGAGCTAAATCCCATTCCAAGCTCAAGAATCGCGGAAACCGAGCCATGCGCTGTGATTGTTCCTTCGGTCGGTTGCAATGTGCCGGTAATCATCTTCAATAACGTGCTCTTTCCCGCACCGTTTTGACCAATCAAACCGATAGATTCTCCAGGCTCAATCGAAAATGACACATGACGCACAACCCAGTGCGTTTCCTTAGGTTTAATAGGCAAACCCAGCCAACGCAAGACACGAAGCCATTCAGAAGTATATTTAGCATATGCTTTTCCGAGATCATTTACACACAAAAGGCTCATAACACATCCGCCATTTCAGGACTTGCACGACGAAAAATAAATATACCAAGCATCAAAATAAGTAAAGAAAATACACCCATGACCATCACCTGGCTCAAAGCAGGCATTTGATGGTATAAAAATAAGTTTTGATAACTTTGTATAACAGAACACAACGGATTAAATTGTAGCAAGTAACGTAAATGTTCAGGGATAATCGTTAGGGGATAGACAATCGGTGTGGCCCAAAACAATAGCTGCATTAAAATGGGTACCATATGAGTGAGATCACGCATAAACACATTTAAAACACCTAAAATTAACCCAATCCCTGTAGCAAGTAATGTATTGGCTAACATCACGACCGGTAACCAAATGAAAATCTGTACAGAAAAATAACCCAAAAACATAAAGATAAAAATAATTGCAAGAAAAAGCATCAGTTGATTAAACAACGCCGAGCCAATCACAATCAAAAGCAAAGTAATACGAGGAAATTGCATTTTTTTCAGGAGATTGGCTTTTTCAACAAATAAAGTCAAACAGCGCGTGACGATTTCATTAAAATAGGTCCAAGCTAAAGTGCCACTCAAAAGATATAAAGCATACGCGTACTGATTGTTCACATTAGGCAAGCGAGCGCCCATGACCGTAGACAAAATCAACGCATAAATCACAACCTGTGATAAAGGCTGGAGGATCATCCAGAAAGCACCCAATTTGCTACGCGAAAATTTGATTTTAAATTCGCTAACAATCGACGAGAAAATGAATCCCCGATACTGCCACACATCTAAAAAACCACGAGCCATATTTAAACCTCAACACGCCCGTAATTATCTTCAAACCGAACAATATCATCCTCACCCAAATATTCACCACTTTGGACTTCAATCATGACAAGGGGCAACAGACCTGGATTTTCGAGCCGATGTTTATGACCTGCTGGAATGTAAGTTGATTCGTTGGTTCGCACTAAAAGTTGAGCATCACCGTTCACAACCATCGCGGTACCTTGCACAATAATCCAATGCTCACTACGATGATGATGCATTTGCAAACTCAAACTTGCCCCAGGCTTCACTTCAATACGCTTAATTTTGAAACGATCACCCTCTTCAAGCACTGTATAAGTTCCCCAAGGACGATGCACCGTGCGATGTAATTTATAAACTTCATGACCCTGTGCTTTTAATTGCTCGTAAAGATATTTGACATCTTGAGCTTGGTCACGATTTGCAACCAGTAACGCATCTGGGGTATCGACAATAATTAAATTGTCCACGCCCACCGCACCCACTAATCTGTTTTGACTTCGGATAGTACAGTTATGCGTATTTTTTAAAACAACATCACCTAAAACACGATTCCCCTGGGCATCAGGAGCAACTAAATCACCAAGGGCACTCCAAGAACCAATGTCAGTCCATCCAATAGAACAAGGTACTACAGCAAGTGTCGATTGATTTTCTTGTTGTTGTCGAAGTGACAAAGGCTCCATCACCGCATAATCAAAAGAGACATCAGGAACATGGCTAAATAATAGAGGGTCAAGAGAAAGCCGATTTGAATCTTTAGAAGACTCCATGGACTCCTCGAAGCAAGTTTTCGCCGACGACAGTACATCAGGGCAGGCCATTAGCATTTCTTGCAATACTTGACCCGCTGAAAAACAAAATAAACCAGCATTCCAGAGATATTGACCTGACTCGAGATATTGCGTCGCATGAGCAAGATCAGGTTTTTCGATAAAACGTTGAATTTGAAATCCAGATGGCACTTCTGCAACAGGCAATAGAGGTTTTAATGAATTCACTTCGATATACCCATAACCTGTTTCCGGACGCTCAGGCTGTATACCAAACGTCACAACACAGTTGTTTTTTGCCAAAGAAACGGCGCGCGCAACGGCCTCAGAAAAAGCATCCTGCAATTGAATGAGATGATCTGCAGGTAAAACCAGCATGATTGCGTCTTCACCATAAGTTGCCGCAACATATTGCGCAGCGGTAGCTATTGCGCCGGCCGTATTTCGACCAAAAGGCTCGAGAATAAATTTAGTCCCAACCTCTTTGGTGTTCACCTCATGGTATTCATCATTAATTTTAAAATAGAGTTCTGCATTGGTCACGGTGAGAATGTCAGTCACACCAGGTAACTCACTGGCTCGCAAAAAAGCCTTCTGGAGCAGACTTTGTCCATCATGAAGGCGAATAAAGGGTTTAGGATGGAGTGCTCGCGAAACAGGCCATAATCTTGAACCTGCGCCACCACATAAAATCGTCGGAATAACTTGCATGCAACTCTCCAAAAATAATTAGGACTCTTTCCTATGCACAAGATTTTTATACAACTCCTGATACCGCGCCGCCATCTGACTTGCTGTAAAAAGCTCCCAGTAACGAGCCTCAGCTTCTTTGCCCATCATGGCTGAATGCTCTGGATTATGCCAGATAAATGACATTGCTTCACGTAGTGCTTGAGGATTATTTGGTGGTACCACTATCCCTGTTTTGCCATTTTGATTGATATAGCTTGTTCCAGTGCCAATTTCTGAAGAAATCAATGCTTTTCCAAACATCGCACCTTCAAGCAACGATACACCAAATGCTTCTGAACGTAAATGTGAAGGAAAAACAACAGCACCAGACAGCGTGAGCAAAGCGACTTTATCTTCCTCAGAAACTTGGCCTATAAAATGAACATTTGAAAGATGCAAACGCTCCGCATGAGCCTTAAGCTCTGAAAGTGTCGGCCCGGTACCCACCAAGACAACCGGGAACGCCGTATTTTGTAATGCATCAAGTAAAATATGCAATCCCTTGTAGTAACGCATCACACCCATAAACAGGAAAAAACCTGAACCAAAGCGCTGGCGCCAATAAGCCTCGCGCGCGGGCTCCGCGAGCTGATAACTTTGCTTATTTAAACCAATGGGGATCACACTCACCTTGTCAGCGTAAGTCTTCAAAATATCACTTGTTGCAACATAATTTGGAGAAGTTGCAACAATGTGACTCATTTGCTTTAAAAATTGATGCATCAGCGGTTTATAAAAAAACAACATTCGCTTCTGACGAACAATATCTGAATGATAAGTCAGTACTGTGGGCTTTCGAATATGCCACAGCATATGCAGCATATCCGCAAATGGCCAGGGGAAATGATAGTGAATAAGATCATATTGTTTTGCAATACCACCAAATTTTCGTAAAAGCTCAAAAGAAACAGCATTTGACGCAATGTTAAATGTTTCTTTGAAACGAAGATTTTTTACAGCACCCGCAGGATTTAGAACAGACTCTGGGTTTTTTGTTAATGACACCACAGTATGCTCAAAATCGCACGCATCCGAGTTCGTAGCAAGTTGAGCAATAACTTGCTCAACACCGCCAAACGAATCGTTCAAAAAAGTTTTATAGACATGGAGTATTTTCATGGGCGTGGAGATACTACATCATCGGCTCATGAAGGTAAAGAGGAAATTAGTTTAGGCGCGGCTGCTTGTAAGCTCCCAGTGCCTGCCCCATTTTCACTGATGAGCCAATCGATAACGAAGCATCCCATGCCACAGCACTTTGCTCATCAAAAAGCAAAATTACTGTCGAGCCTAATTTGAAGTATCCCATTTCTTCGACTTTTTCTAAAAGGTCTTCCCCCGAATAAGTATAAACTTGTTCAGAAAATGAGCGCCTCAAATCACCATGCCATGTTGTCCCAATCGCACCAACAATTGTGGCACCGACTAAAACCATCACCATACGCCCTTTTTCAGTTTCAAAAAAAACAACTAAACGTTCATTTCTAGCAAATAATTTTGGAATCACTCGAGTCGTCTCTGGCTGGACCGAAAATAATGCACCAGGAATGTGAACCATGCGCTGCAGCTTGGCAGGACATGGCATATGAATGCGATGGTAATCTTTGGGTGATAAATAGAGTGTTGTATAAGTTCCCTGCAGGAATGGCAAGCAATCTTGTTCAGGAATCGCCAGTAATTCAGAAACAGTATAAGTCCGACCTTTCGCTTGAACTAAAGTTCCTCTATCAATTTTTCCCAAGGCACTGACACTACCGTCGACCGGGCAAACAATATCACTTGCTGCAGTCGTTCGAATACCAGGTTTCAGATGTCGAACAAAAAAATCATTGAAGGTTGCATATTGCGTGGGTTCCTCAATCAGTGCTTCCTTCATGTTCACTTCAAAACGCTTGATGAATGAATGAATAAAATAATTTTTTATCCAAGACAATCGTGTGTTTGCAAATAAACCCGCCAAAAAAGTTAATAATCGTTTGGGCAGAATGTTGTGTTTTAATGCGATTAACCTATCCGAAGCCACTTGCACACCTACTAAAGTAAAGCATCATTATAATTATTTTTTTTTTTCATTCAACTTAGAACTCTACCACAGGAGATCTTGACAAGTCAGGGCCGTCCTGATTCAATCTAATTCAATCTTAATACCCCAAGAAAGAGAACTGATGAAAAGTAAACTCATCGCGCTTGTTTTGATCACAGGGATGCTGGCGGGTTGCGGCCCAGGGACAACATTTAAAAAGCCACCGTACAATGCCCCCAGTGATGATGCAAGTATTAAGCTTGCGGAAGCAGCAAGCTCTGTCAGTGACTCAATGCTTAAAATGGCGAAAATTGAAAAAGAAATTACGCCTCCTACAGCAGATAATGTGCAAACCATCCCCAATGCACACCCACTTCAGGCACGAGCCTCAGTTGATTGGTCTGGACCTGTCGCGGAAATTACCGAACGCATTGCAAAAGCTGCACACTATCGTTTTCGTTCACTAGGACAGCCACCGGCCGTTCCTATTTTGATTAGCCTTGATGTAAACAATCGAAGTCTTGCTGAGATTTTAAGGGATATCGATTATCAAGCAGGCAAAAAAGCAAGCATCCATGTTTATCCTAACAGTCAGGTTGTCGAATTACGTTATGCAAAAATTTATTCGTAGTGTATTTGTCTCAGCGATCGCGCTGCTCGTTGGCTGTACACATGTACCGCAACAGGTAGGTAATACAGAATCTCTAGATGGCTTGAAGGCTATGGCTTATGCTCGAAAGCCGGCAACCAAAAAAGATACCAAGGCGAAAACAGGAAAAATACGAGAGATGGCGCTCCGAGAAATTGCGTTGAGCTTAGGTGCACAATCTGGTCTTGCTTACCGAGCCAAAGATATTGATGATGCCTTACTCAAGCAAACACGTAATTTAGACACCATTTTTGATTTCAACTCGCTCACATTAGAGCATAATGTCTTACCACCAGTACTGGTAGAAGGGCGACACACACTAAATCTTGCCGACACCCAAACCATTCGTATCTCAGATAGAACATACAAAGTTGCGAAGCAAGCTCAATTTATCACCACACCACCCAATTGGCGGCAATACTTATGGTTAGATTATAAAAAACCAGAATACCCGCATACAAGTTTATTACCCAACACCCCAGAAGAACGCAAAGTCTGGTGCACATATATTGATAAAGGCTGGTTAGACGGCGTAGAACAAGCAAATACTATTCTTGAAGAAAATATTGCGCGGATCAAAGAAGATTTCACAGGGATGATCTTATATCGAAAATTACTCAGCATGAACATGGTCTCCCCTCCTTACGTTTCGAATACTGATTTAGGTGTAACCGGAGACAGCCAAGAGATTCGTATTGATGATAGAGTACTGCGTATCACGGCTCTCCCCGCTCTGAATGTCAATAGCGAAGAATGGCGTGCTGCCGTTGCTAAAGATGAAGAAGCGATTCAGCAATTCAATCAAATGGAACAACGTATCAATGCAACAAAAATTGTGATCTCAAGCAAGACTTGGCAACCTGTTATTGCTCCAATTAATTAATAAGCGAAGATTACGATGACTGAAAAAGATATTCACATTAATCTCATGCCAGATGAGCCTACGCGATTTTCACCACCCTTTATGGAGAAAATGCTTGAGCACACTGAAAAGTTAAATGCATCAGATATCACCATTCAAACTGGCTCAGCTGTGTATGCCGAAGTTTACGGTGTACTCATGAAAATCACCAATAGACAGCTCTCGAACACCGAGCTCGGTGACTTGATTAATGCCATCTATGGCCCAAATGCGACAACACAATTGCTCTCCGGGCGCGATATTGATACACATTATGAATTTCGACCCAATCGTGGTGTACGCTACCGTTATCGCGTCAACGCGACCGCCTGCTTAGTGGAAGGTCATGATGGTATTCAAATTACCTTAAGAACAATTCCAACAACACCGCCTAAACTAGAAACCATGGAGCTACCTCCTAACATACTAGCAGCACTTGCACCACAAGAGGGAATTGTTTTCATTACAGGTGCTACTGGCTCAGGAAAATCCACATTACTCGCGTCTATTATTCGGGATTTAATTGAAAAAGAAGATTCAAATCGCAAAGTTCTCACTTATGAGGCACCGATTGAATTTGTTTACGATGAAATTGAAACCATTTCATCGATTGTTAGCCAATCAGAAATTCCACGCCATCTCCCGTCATTTGCAGATGGGGTCAGAAACGCTTTGCGCAGAAAGCCAAGGCTCATTATGGTTGGTGAGTGTCGCGATCCGGAAACAATCAGTGCAGCACTTGAAGCAGCGCTCACCGGACATCCAGTGTATACCACACTTCATACCTCAGGTGTTGCAGAAACGATGCGCCGATTAGTGACATCTTTTGCTGGCGAAGAACGTCTTGGTAGAACGATTGATATTCTAGAAACGATTCGACTTTGTATTTGGCAAAAACTTGTTCCGACTGTTGACGGGAAACGTGTTGCATTACGAGAATATTTGGTGTTTGACGAGGAAATCAGAGATAGGTTACTCGATGCAGATCCGAATGATGTCACGGCAACTACTCGCAAGCTCGTGCGAGAGAGAGGACAACTCATGACCGTAGACGCTCAATTAAAATTCGAGCAAGGCATCATCAGCGAGCGAACCTACAAACTCATCATTGCTGGAACAAAGCACGAGCAGTTATAAAGCAAGCGGTGGTTTTAACCACCACCGCCCATAGTAGATTCACCACCATCCTTGCCCTTACCTTTTGCAAAGTTCTTGGCAAGCATCGCACCGCCTTGTTTAGTGATTTGTCCTGCAGCGCTTGTTGTCGGCTCAATACCCTCTTTCACCTGACTTTTACCTTCCTCGGCCCATTGCATAGTCTCTTGCCCAGTTTGTTCACCTTGTCCGCCAATCCAACGCAATACTTTATCCGGGAGTACCGCAATGAGAGTAAAAGCTTTCTGTACTATCGTCAGATAGGTTGTCGTATACAACAAGCTCGTGAAGAAAAATCCAAAAACATAGGCCCACGGCATCATCGAATTTCCCCAGCCAGAAGCACTCTTCATATAGTTAAACACATTTTGGAATCCGGCATTCATCAACCAAATGCCCACGTAACTCAATGCAATACCTGAAATATAGCCAATAACCATCATCGCAGGACGTAAGAACACATTTAAGAGTATCATTAAGCCTTGCTCACTCTTTCCTAAAGCATCGTGCCCCTCAGGATGCGCCACACCGAGAGCAACAATGGGTGCCGCAACCATTGCTTCAATCACTGTAATCAACCAACCAATTGAGCCAAACATAAACAACATGTAAGGTAAGAAAGGGATATAAT
The DNA here is from genome assembly GCA_964471225.1 of uncultured Legionella sp. Lineage (GTDB taxonomy): Bacteria > Pseudomonadota > Gammaproteobacteria > Legionellales > Legionellaceae > JAGVJT01. The sequence continues at coordinate 30,978 of CAYYEZ010000047.1, forward strand.
ACGCTGTGATAAAAGCAATACCCAACATCACACCAATCCATCCAAAGAAAATCGGTGACAGAAGCATCAGAACTGAGAATAAAGCGGGAGCAATACTACCCACCATGGGGGCGAGGCTTAACAACGCCACACCAGCAGATGCAGCAGCAACAGCGATCCACATACTTATTGCAAAATTAATATAAGAAATCCCCATTTGTGCTAGTGCCACGATAGGGTTAATACCCGGCGTATTCAGAATACTGACACCTTGCATAAAAATATAAGTAAATCCAGCAATGGCTTTAACCACTAAAAGATCAACGAGAAATTTTAATGCCTTAATAAAACCCTTGGCCACAGTATCAAACAAAGGTATCAATGCACCATTAATAATCGGGCTAATAATCCATTTACCCGGATCCCAGACACATATGCGCATAAATTTTTGTTTACAGCCCGTGCTCGAATTCACCTTTGGGATAGAGAAATTCAGTGAAAAATTAACTTTAGGTGTTAGATTGTTCAAATCAACACCACTTGAACCAGGCTCTCCTGGCAAAACCAGATTAAGACCATTATCTACATAACCATATGCAGTACTTGCCTCCGTTCCCGATTGAACAGGATAACTCTTGTCCACATCATTAAAAGAAGGCTTCGCTACGATAGACTGCCCAGAACCATCAATCAGATATACAATTTGATTGAGCGGCGTTTGATCACCGTTAAAGTAGATACATAAATTTGCATAGGGCCCTGAACAAGGTGATTGTGCAAAAGCCGACGTAATCGTACCTGTATCAAAAGTAGAAGCACCCAGGCCAGAGTTTTTATCAACAGTATCTGACGCCGTTGAGCTACCATTTAGCTGCACAAGATTAAAGAAATAGCTTCCTGCCATAATCCAGCCTGACTGCTCAGCATTCTGAATAAAAGCACGTGCCTGATTAGCTTGAGATGCATTTTGTGCTTGAGTCATTAGCTTCAAGGTAGGCGCCATTATCGTATTATAATCATCGATAGCACCCTGAAATTCTGAGCCTTGTAATAAGACATTCATTGAAGAAGAAATCGTAGGGTCTTGTCCCCAAACTGTACAATTACTTGCGCCTGCAACACAAAGCGCACTACCATTCAAAGGCACACCAAACTGACTCACAGCAACCAGTGAAGCATTCGTTGAGTCAACCGGTTTATTGGTGTTAATTTGCGGATCGTTATTCACTATCAACTGTGCCGTAGTTGCAAGTGTCGTATACATCTGTTCGACTGCCATACCGCGCGTTAACTTAATCATTTCAATATCGGAGCTTGACATCGAGTCCAACGTGTAAGAAGTCTGTGTCTCACATACACCATTTTGGATCACACATTGCCCGGTTGTAGGATCGATCACTTGAGTCGTTGTAGTCAATGAGCTCGTATTTACAGAATTCCATTGCAATACACCACAAATACCATTTAAAAAAGCATACATTGAACTTGGATCAAGGTTAGGCATTTTGACCGAATAGACAGAAGGCGAACTACCGCTCGCATCTGCTTGTATTTGCACATTCAAAGGGTCAACAGAGTTGATCAAATCAGGTACTGGTGTATTACAAAATTGTTCCATCGTTGTTGAAGGGTTTCCTGCACAGGGACCAGCGCCACCGCTACTGGAGTTCGCTTGCTGCAAATAGGTTGAGCGCGCGTTCTCTAATTGCATCTGTAGACCTAACATACAGATCTGACCATACAACATAGTCGCAGCACCATTGGCAATTTCATTCCCTCCTGAGAGAGTTGTCACATTGGTAGATGAATTTGCTTGAACGATCACGCCACCACGATTGAGGTAATTCAATGCCGCAGCCCAAACTTTATCCGCCACACCAACCCCTTGAACAACCACCCACATGACAAAAATCTGCATCAAACAATAACCGGAGGTTTTCGGAACAAGCAAAGCTAAACCAAACACTGTACGAATAGGAACCCAAATAGACGACCACTTATGACCTAACATCTCTCCTTCATGGGCAGTATTCATCGTCGACACAAGAATAATGTACATGATCACAATACCACCTAATGCCAGTACCGCTGCATTAAAGACGCCCAGCATCGTTCCCATGATTTGGCTACCAGTACCATGCAACACACCGTCAACAGATCCAAAAATATTACCCAAATAGATCATTGAGTAATCACCAGTTGTCGGCGTAAAACTCATTGCGCTCGAAGTAAACGCCGTTCCAGAGGCGAATGCGAATGCTGGTAAAAATAAAAAAATCAACAACCACCCAAAACGCTTCATCGCTTTTCTCCTCGCAAACCATACCGATACCATTCGCGCAAAGAGCACCCTAATTTCCGCTCTTTAATTTGAAATGACCAAAAGTGGTAACGAAAACCAATCACGCATGCAAGACCCGTTAGAGCAATAGTCAGAAGAAATCCATGAAAACTTCCATAAATCAGTTGAAATATGGCATAAAAAAACAACAATACACCTATTGTAAAAAGTAGAAGGGCCAGACGATATAAAGCTTTTTCACGAGAGGCCAGCTCCTCTTCCGAAAGCCCAAGCCGAGTCTGAGCCGCTGCAAAATTTTCATCACTTTCCGTTGTTTTATGTGAATTTGGCACAAACATTCGCTTTGCCGTCAGCACAATAAACTGCCAGAAGGCTCTCAAACCATCAGCACCCATCCACATGCGGAAGTTAAAAAAACCACGAACTACTTCCAAAAAACTACGTCGCTCTCGCTTTTGCATAATTTTTACGATCTTCCATTGGACTTTTAAATTGAATACCAGATAATATGAGAATAGATAGGAGTCATTCGAGTATCCACCAAATAATCGTAAAGAAAGAGTAAATTATGCCCGACTTGAGTCACGAAGCTTGCCTAGAATACTGGTTCGAATACGCTGATCCCTCTATCTATAAAGTCATTACATTTATGGAAAGTGTCGAAAATTGGACACCAGATGGTGATGCAGAACTTGAAGCCGTCATCGCTCAATTCGGTAAAGAGTTGGACGATATTGTTGGCGTTGATTTAGACAAACTGGCCGAAGCAGAGAATTTTATTCGTCTTGTCGCTTACATAAAAACAGGTAGAGGCTTGCGCATTCTACAAGCATTAGACACAGTTCATCCCGGAAGTGCCTCAAAAATACTTATTCACGCAGAAGAAAGTAGTATTGGCACACAAGATCCGGCAAGCTTTTTTCTAAAACGGAATATTGTATTTGAACGGTTACGCTTATTATCAAGAACTTTTAATGATCAAAGACGAAAGATGATTGCGCGAGCCCTAGAAGGAGACGACCAATGAAGCCAATTAAAATAATCTCTACTGCCTTACTCCTCTCGTTCAGCGCACAGACCATCGCAGATGATGGTGGAGACTCAGCAGATACGAATACGCTTTTGACTAATTTGGGTGCTTACTTAGGTTATCCACTGGTCACACCCTCTCAAGGAGATCCTTACTCAGCGCTATTTAGTGTCAGCTCATCTACTAATCTTGCGCTTAATTTGATGACTTCTCTTTTCTCAGCACTGCCTGTCAATGCGTTTAATACGACACTCTCTCAATTTATACCGAACTCTGACAGCAATGAAAATAACAGCATGCTAAAAACATTAAACAGCATGGCAAACGCGACGTTCACAACCGCGGGCTATAGTTCACAAAGTGACTCTTCTTCAATTGCAGTCAATCCTTTGCTAGATCAAGAAACTTATCAAAATGATCCGACTAACCAAGCAATTTTAAATATACTTGGAACGCCGAACTATACTTACTGTATGAATAATGATGCCTCTGCATGGCTCTCGGACTGCAACTACCTGTACAACTACAATGTCACGAATAATGTTGTCGGGACAATGCCCTCACCCAATAATTTCTTTAGCTACAGTTACAATCAATACGTGATACCTCAACTGAATGGCAATACATTAATTGCACCACTTATGTATGATACAACAACCTCCATCAATGGCAGTAGTGCCGCAACAGGAGGGCTCAATGCCTCGACACAAATCCAAGAAGCGGCAAATTTTATTCGATATGCGACATTTGGAGCAGCACCGGTTGATATGCCTTCGTATCAAGACTATACATCTGCCTATACCACAGCAACAAGCACAACAGGCACACCTCAAGCGATTGCAGATGCTCAAAACACAATCAACAGTTTTATCACCGGATTAAGAGGTTATGCCGCACTCTCATCTGTGCCGACAAGCAATTTATATTACATTTTATCTAAGAGAATGCCGCAAAATTCTCAATCTACAAATAACTCTCAAACTAGCCAAGCGCTCAATGAGTTCATGATGGCGACGCGCCGACTTTCTTCGGAACCAACATCGTCTACCGGAACAGCATGGATTAACTCTATCAATACCGCATCACCTGCAACAGTTGAAAAAGAAATCGCGCTGCTGCTTGCTGAAATTAATTATCAGCTGTACCTAAATCGACAACAAGAGGAGCGTCAGCTTTTAACAAACTCCTTAATGCTCATGATTATGGCTCGAGGGCAAGTACCTTCATTTGGCTCATCCGGTAGCAGCAGCTCAACGGGAAGTACCACCAATTAAGCCGTCAGTAAAGAGCTTCTCGACTTTCCCTATTGCATCCTGCACAGAAACAAGCCGCATCGCCTCTGGACCATGGACATGGGTTCCCCAGGGGCATGTTTCCATTGTTTTACCGAAAACAACTTGAACAGCCTCAGGGTATTTATTAACGGCATACTCTAAAAAAGGGTAAGGTCCAGAAACACCGGCATGCGTAACCGCGTGTAATGCAATGACTGGCGTCTGAACAGCCGCAGCCATGTGCGAAGGCCCTGTGTCGGGACAAACCACGAACTCTGCTTTTTTCAAAATAGCCAGTAATTGTTTAGGTTTCGTTTTACCAATCAAGTTCGTTACCGAAACCTGAGCAGCAATAGCATCACCTAACGTTTTGTCATAAGAAGACGGGCCTCCGGTAAGTACAATCTCATACCCATGAGAGGTCTGTAAATATCGACTCAACTCAATGTAGCGCTCGATACTCCAGGAGCGCTCTGGCTTACTCGCAGCAGGATTAATTACTATAAAAGGTGCTGCCGGTAGATGCTGGCGTGCCCAATCATGCGCTTCTTCTGGAATAGACAAATCCCAGCGTATAACCGGATTTGTGACTCCCAAATGATACGAAAATTTTAAAAACCCTTCCAACGTATGATCATCACCAGGCATAATCGATTCATTGATAAACCACCCGTGCCCATCTTTCGCCCGCCTTTTGTCATAGCCAATTTTTCGCTTCGCAGAGATGCATGCATACAATAAATTTGCACGAAAACTCGCCTGCGCTGCAATCAATATATCGAAAGAGCGATCCCTTAATTGCTTTTTAAATCGCCAATAATCTAATACATGCTCCGGCTTTTTAATCACAATGAATTCAACACCAGCTAAGCCTTCAACTAAAGAATACGCCGGCTCTGAAATGATCCATGTTAAAGTCGTTTCAGGAAAGTGATATTGCAAGGTCCGCACTAACGGCACAAACATCAGCACATCACCTAATGCTGATAATCTAACTAAGCAAATTGAACTAGGGCGTGTCATGTTTCAGAATATAGTGTGTGCCACAATAAGGGCAAGTTTCTTGACCAGATTTTTCGATAGGCAAATAGACCTTGGGATGCGCATTCCATAACGACATTTCTTCGCTTGGGCAAGATAAGGGTAAATCACTAAGATGAATCACCATCGATTTTTCAGTACAGGATGTTTTAGGGTTACTTGTCGACATAATTTCCTCAGGTCATATGTTTTTCAAAATGGAGAAGCAATTCTTGAGTCGTGCTCGAATCCATCGGGTCCATCAGCGTCATATCAGACCAACTCCGAAGCCAGGTCAGTTGACGCTTAGCCAATTGGCGTGTCGCGGCGATGCCTTGTGCAACAAACGCTGTATGATTCACTATCCCATCCAGATAATCAAGTGCTTGTCGATATCCAACACAACGCATCGACGGCATTGAACGCTCTAAAGGCCAGCTTGATTTTAAAGACTCAACTTCGTTCAAAAAACCCAATGTTAACATGTGTTGAAAACGGTCAGCAATCCGTTGATGTAACCACGCTCTATCTTTCGGGAACAATCCTATATTTATAAATTTTAATTCTTGTATTTTAGGACGAGTTTCTAAGTAATGAGACATGGGCTGACCCGTCAACAAATACACTTCAAGTGCGCGTAAAATCCTTTGCGTATCATGCGGGTGCAAACGTTTCGCTGTAAGTGGGTCAACCTCTGTGAGCCAAGTATACATCCCTTCTAAACCACGAGTAGTTTCTTCATTTTGTAGCTGCTGTCTTAATAATGCATTTGCCTCAGGCAGTTCGTTAAGCCCTTGTTGTAAAGCCCGGAAATACATCATTGTCCCACCCACAAGCAATGGAATACGTTGTCGAGCGCGAATATCTTTTATCAATTGCTGCACGTCACTACAAAATGACGCAGCAGAGTAACTTTCTACCGGGGTTCGAATATCAACTAAATGATGAGGGAAACAACGCAACACATCGACTGTTGGCTTAGCCGTACCAATATTCATTTCGCGATAAACCAAAGCTGAATCAACACTGATTATTTCGACAGGAAAGTGTGAGGCAATCTCACAAGCTAAATCAGTTTTTCCAGAGGCAGTCGGCCCCATAAGACAAAAAATCATTTCATGCACCTGACCATACCTCACAAAATCTTTCATCGAGCGCACGCGTATACGGCATGGTGCCATGAGCTTTCATGCCAACAGTCCAGTGACTCCACCACTGCATTTTTTCATCATGATCAAGAGACGCTAATGTCCAAGCATCTGAGGAAAAAAGATGTTTTAACAAAATTTGATTGTCGAGGGATTGATGGGATAGCTGCTGAAAAAAATAATGTAAATCAATCAATGGTAGCACTGCCGGAATCGCATTTACTCTTAAACTTTCATGAAATTCAAGCGCAAGATCGAAGCCGAAATCGGATAATTTTGACTGAAAAGTTTCAAAAATGAACGCTGCATCAGGCATTGAAAGCACAACGGGAACTAACAATGGCCGACTCGCCCATGGCATAGGTAGTGTCAAACACATCTCTATTTGAGCATCATGACGAAGACGTACTACATTCACTAAAAAATACATCTGTTCAAAACGTAAAATGGCATAATACTTATTCAGTGTTAACCAATCTAACACTCCAGAAAAATTTACGCTTGGCTCAACAGCTGTATCACCAATAAACTGTGTTTGGCCTTGAGAAGATAAAATATTTTCAGGCACACGAAACGAGTCATTCTCTATTTCTCGAGTTGTTTGAGAAAGCGCTCGCTCAACAGTGCTATAAACAAAATCATGAACTAATCGAGGTGCAGTAAAACGAACCTCATGCTTTGTAGGATGAACGTTCACATCCACATCGCTCGGTGAAATTGTAAAATACAATACATACAGAGGATATTTCCCTGGATGAATTTTTGTTTCATAAGCCATTTTAACAGCGTGATTTAATACTCTGTCCTTGACCATGCGCTTATTCATATAAATCCACTGTCTATCCGACTGACTTCTCGCCCATTTAGGATGCCCCACCCATCCTGTCAACTTTAACCCCTGAGAAGATGCATCAACCTTGATTGCATGCTCAAAAAATGTCTTTCCAAACAATTTTTTGAGTCGTACTTGGCGAGTCAGGTCACATGTAGCGGAAGGAAGATATAATTTTACTTGATTATGATGTATTAATTTTAGCGCAATGGTGGGCTCCGCTAATGCAAATCGCTTCACAACAGCCTCAATGCTTGAATACTCTATCGCTTCGGATTTTAAGAACGTCTTTCTTACAGGAATATGGTGGAATAAATCCCTCACCTCAACAGTCGTTCCTTGCTCACGGGCCGCAGGTACAGTTTTGATGCGTCCCTCATCGACATAAAGAGAAATCGCATCTGTCATTCCTTGACACCTAGAGGTCAATACGACACGAGAAACAGAAGCAATGCTTGCTAAAGCCTCTCCACGAAATCCCATCGTGTTTAATGCGTATAAATCATCCAATGTTTTAAGTTTGCTTGTGGCATGAGGAGCCACGACTAAAGGCAAATCCTCTGGATGAATACCAACACCATTATCACTCACAATGATGTGATTTAATCCACCAAACCCAATATCAATCGTAATGTGTGTACTTTTAGCATCCAGGGCATTTTCTAATAACTCTTTAACCACTGAAGCAGGGGATTCGATGACTTCTCCTGCCGCAATTTGGTTCGCTACATGTAAGGGTAAAGAAATAATACGTGGGGTCATGCAACTTCACGACTCGTTTTTGTAAACCAATGAGATGAAGAGGTATTATTAGATAGCATCTCAAGGCGTGTGCCATGTGGCGGATGTGCCCAAAAATATCGTTTAAGCCCCAAAACAATTGCTTCTGATAAACGCGCTTGGTACCGTGGATTTGACAGATTGATCGCTTCTGTTGGGTTTGAAATAAAACCAGTCTCATTCAAAATAGAGGGTGTATCTGGCGATTTCAGGACCACAAAACGCGCTTGCTCAACGTGTCGATTATGCAAAGTTGTCATTTTGCCCAAACTCTCCAAAACCTCAGCGCCCATCTGTAAACTTGCTGAAACGGTAGCTGTTTGAGATAGATCTAACAAAACAGAGCGTATCACACCGTTTTTATCGTCTAAATGCTTTAAATTAACACCACCCAATTCAGAATAGTTTTCTTTTTCAGCAAGCCATCTGGCCGCCTCACTTGTTGCACCACGCTGAGAAAGAGCAAACACCGACGCACCATGAGAGTGAGCGTGAATAAATGCATCCGCATGAATCGACACAAAAATATCCGCATTATATTGGCGAGCAATGTTTAAGCGCTCACGTAGACCAATATAGTAATCACCACGACGCGTCAGTACTGCACGCATACCTGGTTGCTTATCAATCAAGGTCTTGAGGGATTTAGCAATCGCCAAAGTGACGTTTTTCTCAACACGATGTTGAGGACCAATCGCACCAGGATCGTGCCCACCATGACCAGGATCAAGCACAATAATCACGTCACGATAACCGCGACCGTTGTTTTTTGTCAGCACAGGAGAGGTCGTTGCTCGAATCATCGATGGCGTGGATGGCGGCTGCGGAATAGAAGTAACAGGCATGCGAGAAGACGACCGTGCTCCTTTGGGTGATAATTGCAACAACAGTCCTCCCGCTTCTTTTTTTACAACCACACTAACCGTCTGTGATACATCAAAAACGAGGCGCAAGGTTTTAGATGCAGGATGCCCTTGACGAACTTGTTGAACTAATCCACCTGGTTTAATTTGGACTCGAGAAACACGACTCTCTACATCAGGTAAATCAACGATGACACGATGAGGATTCTCCAGAGAAAAAGAGCGGTACTGAAAAACGCCTGAAAATTGACAGCGCACACTTGCACTATCGCGAGTATTTTTTTCTAAAATCACATGATTAAGCACTGCAGCTTCTAGTACGCAGCAGTACACAAGAGATGCTATGAAGCTAATTAATTTAGCAACTTTCACTATATTCCCTCAATAAACAAGTCAATACTTGCTGCCCCACCTCAGTATTCACTCGGATATTCAACTGGCGCCTTGTGGCCTCTGTTGATATCAACTCTATCGTCATATCATGACTGGATAGTAAAGAAGCAGCACGTTCCGGCCATTCAATAAAACAAACAACATTAGGTGAAAAATAGTCCCGAAAACCGATCATCTCGAGTTCCTCGGGATCAACGAGGCGATACAAATCAAAATGATGTATCACTCGAGATGCACAATAACTTTCCACCACTGAAAAAGTTGGGCTTTTGATGGGTCCCGTCACACCGAGTTCTCGAATAATTGCACGAATCAGTGTCGTTTTGCCTGCGCCAAGATTGCCCTGAAAACATAGCACAAATGACTCAGGTAAACATCGCGCAAGAGATCGGCCGATTGCTTCAGTTTGAGTTTCATTGATTACATCAAACGAAGCGGTATTTGAACGCATTTATTCAACCAATTTTAGATCGGGCTTGCCACGTCTACGCGTTGTCGATGTCTCCTCTCCTACGCTTCCCTCAGCAGGCGGTGGGTCATAATCTTCGCCAAACTCCATGCCACGACCATTTTCTTTAGCATAAATAGCGAGTACGGCTCCTGGATGCATTGAAATTTGCATAGTTTGTCCAGAAAAACGCGTTGTAAAAACGATTCTATCGTTCTCTAAATGCAAGCCTCGACACGATTTCGGTGAAATATTTAGAATAATTCGTCCACCATTTACGTACTCTTGAGGGACTTCAACACGAGGGTACTCAGCATTCACCAGAAGGTAAGGTGTCAGATCATTATCAACAATCCAATCATACATGGCTCTAATAAGGTAAGGTTTATTTGAGGTCATCGTCATGACTACGCCGCCCTTAGTTGTCGTTCCGCTTCAGTTAAGCTGGACTGAAAAGAATCTCGCTTAAAGAGTCGTTTCGTATAGGCGAATAATCCAGGTGTGCTTTCAGAAACATCAAGACCCAAACGAGGGAAACGCCAGAGTAGAGGTGCGAGCGCACAATCGAGTAAAGAATATTCATCGCTCAAGAAGAACGGTTTATCTACAAATAAAGGCTCTAACATACTAATGCTATCCCACAATTGTCGACGCGCCTCTTCTTTTACCTCTCCTTCACTTGATAAAATTTGGTAATAAAGCGTATACCAATCAAGCTCGATACGATGCAACATTTTACGCGCTTCAGCGCGCGCAACAGGATAAACAGGTAAAAGTGGCGGATGCGGAAAACGCTCGTCTAAATACTCCATGATAATGCGCGCTTCGTAAAGTACGAGGTCTCTATCAATTAACGTGGGGACTGTGCCATAAGGATTAATATCCAGTAATCCGCTAGATGGTTCATTTTTTTTTGTAGGAAGGATCTCAACATTTACACCTTTTTCTGCCAAAACAATCCTCACTTGGTGACTGTGCAAGTCATCATTATCTGAGTGTAAAGACATTACTGTGCGTTTGGTAATAATTGCCATCTCGTATTCCTTAAAAATGCGCGCGCGCCAAAAATTCGCGATAAAATAACCGTTTCGCAATTATATCACGTTCTCATTTTTTTGTGTTTATTTTCTTCTGAATTAAAAGGTATAGGCAATAAAGAATAATATTTAAACAAAAAAGCCACAATAATATCCAACAGCCTATCCATTGATGACTTACCACGTTGGGCGAAGAGGTTTCTGATAAAAAAACCATGAGATCTCGAATCAACACTTCTTTTTGCGCTAAAGAGAGCATAGAGAAAGGATTTGGCATATTGAGTCGCGGAAGCAGTGTATTATTTTCTCCATAACTCTGCTGCTCATCTTTATAAAAGCTAATTAAATAGTCATGCAGCCACTCTTTGCCGCGAATTGTTACAATCAAAGATAGATCGGGTGGCGCTTTTCCGAACCACTGCAATGCATCTTCCTCTGACAGACTCACTTTTATGGGTGATTTTGCGTATTTTAATGCATGGCAACCACTACAATACGACTGAAATACTTGAGCACCACGATCAAATGCAGAGCTCTCAGCGCAGGCTGTAGCTTGATATAAGCAAAATAAAGCCAGCAAAAAATACCTCATCTTCTCGCCACAAAAAAAAGAAAATATAATACGATAAACACACGAGTACACCAAAGGTTGACTGGAGTAATCTCAACTAACCCTGATATCCCCAGTCCAAAGACGCTTATGACAAAAAGGAATAACCTTATCCGATCAAATTTAGACGTTTTTTTGATAAGCCAAGGGAGTAAAAACCACACAGCCAGACTAAACAACAACAACAACACACCCAAGCCTTTTGAGGGGACCGCCCTCAATATCCCATAAAAAGGTGCGACATACCATAAAGGGGTAATCTTGTCCGGTGTGATTAAAGGATTTGCGGGAATGCTATTGATTGGCTCGATAAAATATCCCCACATGGTTGGGAAAAAACTAACGATTGTAAAAAATAAAATCAAAAAAATCGCACAAGCCAATGTATCTTTGATTGTATAAAAAGGATGAAATGCGACATAAGCAGTATCAGGCAACTTCTGTCTTGTTGGATTACTCGAACCAACCTGTCTCAACGCTCGAAGATGGGCTTTTAGAACAAAAAATACCAGCGCAGGCAAAATCAAGGTATGAAACACATAAAAGCGATGGAGTGTAACATCAGACACAGCATAATCACCACGAAACCAAAGCATCAACTCTTCACCTACATAAGGGATGGCACTCAAAAAAGAGGTAAATACCTCAGCACCCCAGTAAGAAAGCTGCCCCCAAGGTAAAACATAACCAAAGCAAGCCTCCACAATAAGCAACACAAATAATCCTACACCTAACACCCACACAAGCTCTCGAGGTTGCTGATAAGATCCATACAACAATCCACGAAATAAATGTAAATACAATAAAACAAAAAGTAACGACGCACCGGTGGTATGCACATAGCGAAACAACCACCCCCAATTGACGTCTCTCATAATTATCTGAATGGAATCAAAAGCAAGCTCTGCCGAAGGGGTATAAAAAAACATGAGCCAAACGCCCGAAATAACCTGCATGCACAGCACAAGAAGCAATAATATCCCGAACAAATAAAGCACATTTAAGTTATTGGGTACACGATACTCTATAAATTGCTGCCTAAAAAACTTTCGGTAAGGCAAACGCGCATCAAGCCAATCAAACAAGCGACTCATCCCTGTACTCCACCAATCTCAATCCAATTAGTATCGATGAATCGATACGGTGGCACTTCCAGATTTACAGGTGCGGGCATTTCTTTAAATACACGTCCAGATAAATCAAAGCGAGAACCATGACAAGGACAAAAAAAACCACCTGTATCTCGATTAGGCTCGTAACGAGGAGTACAACCTAGATGCGTACACAATCCAACAAGGACGAGATATTCTGGCTCAAGAGAACGATACACATTTTTAGCATATGGAGGCTGTTGAGGCGTTACAGAGTCAGGATCACGTAGAGCATCATTCGTCTCACGTAATCTTGCCAGCATTTCGGAAGTACGACGAATAATCCACACAGGCTTTCCTCGCCACAGAACTGTGATTTTTTCACCAGGACGAAGCTCTGAAATGGAGACACGAATAGGTCCACCTCGCTGACGGGTTTGCGCATTCGGTAGCCACGAAGAGAAAAAAGGCCGCAAGAATCCAAGCAGTCCTACACCGCCTAGCGCTCGCAACGCATTGATTAAAAAACGGCGTTTTTTTTCATCAACCTTCACAATAGCACCCGAAAAAAAAGCCCTTAAAAGGGCTTTTAAAAAACATACCAAGAATCGGTCTCGAGAGAAACTCTTAACGTTTAGAGTACTGAGTTGCTCGACGTGCTTTGTGAAGACCGACTTTCTTACGCTCAACACGACGTGAATCGCGAGTCAATAAGCCTCGTGCACGAAGCTTTCTTCGGAATGAATCTGGAGCTGGTTCAGCATCTTCAGCTAAATCTGCTTCATCATAAGAAACTAATGCACGAGCAATCCCTAGACGAATCGCACCTGCTTGCCCGGCAATACCACCGCCTACAACCGTCGCATAGATATCAAAATTAGACAGCATATCTACTGTTTCGAGTGGTTGTCTGATGATCATGCAAGATGTTTCTCGACCAAAATACTCCTCAAGCGGACGACGATTAACAGTAATCGTGCCCTTACCAGGACGCAAGAATACACGAGCTGAAGAGCTCTTGCGGCGACCAGTACCATAGTATTGTGTTTGTGCCATAATTATTCCTCAATCTCTAATACTTGGGGTTGCTGTGCAGTGTGAGGATGCTCTGAGCCTGCATACACTTTCAGCTTTCGATACATTTCACGACCTAACGGATTTTTAGGCAACATACCTTTTACTGCTCGCTCAATAATACGCGCAGGATCTTTCTTTTGTAACTTATCAAAAGAAATAGACTTAATACCACCAGGAAATCCTGAGTGATTGTAATAGATCTTTTCTTTGAATTTTCGGCCCGTTACGATAACTTTTTCAGCATTCGTAATAACAATATAATCACCCGTGTCTACATGGGGTGTGTACTCAGCCTTGTGCTTACCACGCAAACGACGCGCAACTTCGGTAGCCAATCGGCCTAAAACCTTATTATTCGCATCGATAACAAACCAGTCACGTTTTACTTCGTGAGGCTTAGCGCTAAATGTTTTCATGCAATGAACTCCATACTACCTGGGTCACCCAGTTCTTGAACGGGCGATTTTAACTAAAAACAATTCAATTCACAAGTATAATTCGAATTAAATCTCTAAGCATTCAACAAATTTTCCATCTCAAACCAAACAACGCACTGATTTTAAGATTAAATCGTGTCAATGCAGGGCCCTTCAGCCCTCAGAAAGAGGTTACTTTTTTAATGGCGCAACCGTGACTCAACCTCGCCCTTTGAGCATTTCGCTCAAACGCGATCTTGCAAAAAAAAAGCAAAAAAATCCTAGTCTAGACAAGCCAAATAGATCAATTTTTATTGAGCAACAACCTCGTAACACGCCCCTCTTTCAAAAGATGCGTGTCAATAATCTCTTCTAGATCTGAGAAGTTTTGATAGGTATACCAAACGCCCTCAGGATAAACAACAAGGCAAGGCCCCTCACTACAGCGTCCTAGACAACCGGACTGACTAAGGCGTATTTTATCTGGACCATGCGCACTCAAAGCCAGCAATTTTTCCTTCATATGGTGAAAAAAAGGGGCACCACCTGAGTTGGCACAGCACTTCTTTCCTGAGTCTTTCTGATTCGTACAAATAAATACGTGCTTGGTATAATAACTCATTCGTTTAATCTTAGCCTTTTTCAGTCTGACTGGTTTCTATCTGACCTTTTAATTTAAGGCCTGGTTTAAAAGTGACAACGCGCCGTGCTGTCACTGGAATACTTTCTCCAGTTTTCGGATTACGTCCAGGACGTTCGTCTTTGTCTCTCAAAATAAAATTGCCAAAACCAGAAAGTTTAAGCGAGTGGCCCTCTGAAAGACGCAAACGCATCAACTCAAAAAATCGCTCCACAAGCAACCGAGCATCTACTCGGCTCAGTCTCATGCGTTCACAAAGCGTATCAACCAATACAGCCTTACTTAATGCATTCATGGTTTATTCCCTCAGCGTAATAGCCAATTCTTTGTTCAGTTGCTCGACAAGAGAAGCCATCAGTGCATGCACTTCCTCATCAATCAATGTACGCTCATCACTTTGTAAGGTCAAGGCTATCGCAATACTCTTCTTGCCTTGAGGTAAGTGTTGTCCCATATACTGGTCAAATACATTAAACTCTTTGAGTTGTGCAGCAGGAACAAGACGACGCACAATGGCCTCAATCGCCTCGATTTCAATAGATTGATCCATCAATAACGATAAATCCCTACGAATTTGAGGATATTTAGAAATTTTCCGATAACGCACGGATTGTGATGTAACAAGCCCGACATCAAACTCGAATAAAAATACATCTTGCACACACTCTAACTCATCCATTAAACGAGGATGAAGTGCCCCCATCCAACCGATAGGATTATTTTTAAAAAGAATTCGCGCTGTTTGTCCTGGATGAAGTGCAGGGTGCATATCGGAGACAAAGCGAATATCTTGGTCTACGTGAATGCTTTTAAAAAGCGCCTGCAAATCGCCTTTGAGATCAAAAAAGTCAAAACTCCGCGCTTTTTCGCACCAGTTTAAAGCACCAATTTCACCACTAAGAACACCACCGAGCATGACTTTTTCTGCCAAAGTCTCTTCACTTTTGTCAAACACGACACCCGACTCAAAACAACGTACCGTAGTTTGTTGACGATTTTGATTATACAAGAGACTTGAGAGTAATCCTGGCCACAGACTAACGCGCATTTCAGATAATTCAGGCGAAATCGGATTTAACAATGCCATCGTCCTCGCTTCAGGAAACAAACGTTGCTGAAATGAGGGATCAACAAAGCTATAGCTGATAGTCTCGATATAACCACGATGACTTAAATATTCAGCAAAGTGTTTCATCCGACTTTGGGTCGGACTCACACTCCCTTTTTTCATTTCGGTCATCACTAAATTAGCTTCAATTTTATCATAACCATGTAATCGCAAAATCTCTTCGATGATGTCCACATCATAAACCATATCAAAACGATAGGTCGGTACATCAATAGTCCAGATTTCTTGTACAGTATTCACAACAAAATTTAATCGTTGAAGCGACGTCAGCATGACATCATATGACAACTCAACACCTGTAATTTGACAAAATCGCGCTGGGTTAAAATATATTTTTTTCGGTTCGAATGAGGCCTGCGGGGTTTGTACCAACGTGATTGGCCCTGGCTCACCACCGAGATAAGCCAAGAGTAAGGCCGTAACACGCTCTAAAGCCGGCACAGATAATAAGGGATCAACCCCTCTCTCAAAGCGCTGTGCTGAGTCCGTTGTTAAACCAAAACGACGCGCAACACCAGCTATCGCAAGCGGATTAAAAAATGCACTTTCTAGCACAATATCCATAGTTTCAGCGTGAACCGCACTTTCTAGTCCGCCCATCACACCGGCCATCGCCACAGCACCTTTTGCATCAGCAATGACAAGCACTCGCTCATCCAATATCACTTTTTGCTGATTGAGTAAGGTTATTGGCTCATCTTTTTTTGCAAATCGAACCTCAATTTCACCTTGAATACGCGAAGCATCAAATGCATGCATCGGCTGCCCTAATTCGAGCATCACATAATTTACAATATCTACAATAGGATGAATCGACTGCACCCCACAACGGCGAAGACGCTCTTTCATCCATAAGGGTATTTCAGAAGTTGTACTTAACCCTTTAATTACACGCGATGCATACTGTGGGCAAGCCTTATCCACCATGATACGCACCTGCTTAATTTCATCGTGTAAAGCATTGACTGATGCCATCGGAGGCTGGGTTAAGGGTAAAGCGGTCAGCGCACTCACCTCTCTTGCGATACCTTGTATACTTAAGCAATCTGCGCGATTCGGTGTCAAATCAATTTCAAATACCTTATCATCAAGTGCTAAGTATTCTCGCAAATTCATACCAACAGGGGCACCCTCATCTAACTCTAGAATTCCTTCAGAAACACCTTGAATACCTAATTCGTCAAGAGAACAGAGCATGCCTTGTGATAATTCACCACGCAACTTGGTTTCTTTGATTTTAAATTCGGGCGATAACACTGCACCAATCGTGGCGAGAGCCACCTTAAGTCCAGGTCTAACATTAGGCGCACCGCACACCACTTGAAGCAATTTGCCAGAGCCATCATCCACTTCGCATACAGTCAATCGATCAGCCGCTGGATGTGGTTTTGTATTCACAACAAAAGCCACCACAACCCCATCAAACATATTCGCGACAGAGGAAATACCATCCACTTCCAGGCCAGCCAAAGTTAACGTCGCGCCTAATGCTTCGCTTGTCAAAGAAGGATTACACCATTCACGCAACCAAGTTTCACTAATTTTCATTGAAATTACCTTAAAACTGACTCAAAAAAGCAAGATCGTTTTCAAACATCATGCGCAAATCATCAATACCAAAATAAAGCATGGCGAGTCTATCCAATCCCATACCAAATGCCCAACCTTGATAAATTTCAGGTGAAATGTGCACAGCCTTTAGCACCTCAGGATGAACCATACCGCAGCCCAAGACCTCTAACCAACCTGTAAACTTACAAGAGCGGCAACCTGTGCCTTGGCAATGCGTACACTGAATATCTACTTCAGCAGATGGCTCGGTGAAAGGAAAATAGGAAGCACGAAAACGTACCTCGACATCACGCTCAAATAAGGTAGAAAAAAGATGGCGTAATAATGCTTTGAGGCTTGCTAAGTTTGCTTGTTTGTCAATACACAATCCTTCGATTTGATGAAACATCGGCGTATGTGTCATGTCCGAGTCGCATCGATATACACGCCCAGGCGCAACAAGACGAAACGGCGGCGTATTATTTTCCATCGCTCGAATCTGTACAGGAGAAGTATGTGTGCGTAATAATTGTCCATCACCAAAATAAAAAGTATCGTGCATCGCACGAGCAGGATGATGCGTTGGAATATTTAAAGCTTCAAAATTATAAAATTCTGTTTCAATTTCAGGGCCTTCGACAATATCAAACCCATGCTGGCTAAAATAATCATTAATCCAGTGTCTTATTTGAGTAACAGGATGTAGCCCTCCTGTTTTAAAAGCACGCCCTGGCAAAGTCACATCCAAGCGCTCAGACGCTAGCTTTTCAGCCAATCTCGCTTCTTTAAGAGAGTTAAGGCGACTTTCAATGGCTTGATTCAAAGCTTCTTTCGCTTGATTCACCCATTGCCCTACACGCGGACGATCTTCTGGTGATAATGTAGCAAGATTTTTCAATAAATCTGTTAACCGCCCTTTTTTACCGAGAAAATCAACACGAATCATCTCTAGCGCTTCAATCGACATTGCCTGCGCGATCGCAGCAATGCCCTCTTCTTTGAGTTTTACGATATCTTGCATGTACTTTTACCTTAATACAAAAAAGGGGCCAAAGCCCCTCTTCTAATTTTTTTGACTTATACAGCTAATGCTTTTTTCGCTTTTTCTGCGATTGCGGCAAAGGCTTCTTTATCATGTACAGCTAAGTCAGCAAGCACTTTTCTGTCTAATTCGATTTCAGCTTTTTTCAAGCCGTCAATCAAACGACTATAAGACAAACCACTGACACGTGCTTCAGCATTAATTCTCGTGATCCAAAGAGCTCTGAATTGACGTTTGCGTTGACGACGATCACGATAAGCATATTGACCTGCTTTAATCACGGCCTGTTTAGCAACACGGTAGGTTCGACTACGCGCGCCGTAATACCCTTTGGCCTGCTCCATTACTTTTTTGTGTCTGGCTTTTGCGGTCACACCGCGTTTTACTCTTGGCATTTCTTAACTCCCCCTCTTAACCACCATTCAACATACGTTTTGCTAGACGTGCATCACAAGCCTTCAACAAGCGAGATGCAACGCGTAAACGTCGTTTTTGTTTTGTCGATTTTTTGGTTAAGATGTGGTTCCTATAAGCACCGCGATGCTTCACACCACCATTCGCTGTTTTACGAAAACGCTTGTGCGCTCCGCGATGAGATTTTAACTTTGGCATAACATAACTCCGCATTTACTCTTGTATATCACAAGAGAATCAAATTGATCGTCGTTCTAAGAAGATCTAGGAACACAACCCCGTGTGAAGTAACTTACATTACTTCTTTTTGGGCGCTAACACCATGAACAACTGACGACCCTCGCGTTTCGCGTGCTGCTCTATCACAGCAAACTCTGCGGTGTCTTGTTGTAAGCGCTCGAAAATTTTCATTCCAAGCTCTTGGTGAGCCACTTCACGGCCACGAAAACGTAGCGTGATTTTGACTTTGTCGCCATGATTTAGGAAACGTATCAGGTTGCGTAGCTTGACCTGATAATCCCCATCTTCCGTCGTAGGACGGAATTTTAGCTCTTTGACTTGAATTTGCTTTTGCTTTTTACGCGCTTCAGCTTGCTTTTTATTCAACTCAAAAAGAAACTTTCCATAATCCATAATTCTGCAAACTGGAGGGTTTGCGGTGGGCGAAATTTCAACTAAGTCGAACCCACTTTCTTCTGCAGCACGCAGTGCTTCACGCACCGACACAATACCTGCCTGATTACCATCTGAGTCGATTAAACGCACCTCAGACGCCGTAATTTTTTCATTAATTCTAGCACGATCACTGTCACGCTTAGCTGATACACTAATGGTTATTTCCTCCAGTGGTTTCTATTTGACCTTTTTTCTCAACATCGGCGCGCAGTATATCACAAACTTCATCGATTGTCTTTTGACCAAAATCAGTGCCATCACACAAACGTAATGTCACACAGTTTTGCTCAACTTCTTTATCGCCAATAATCAGCAAATAAGGTACCCTTTGCAGAGTATGCTCTCGAATTTTAAAGCCTATTTTCTCATTTCTCAAGTCTAAACTGCTTCTAATTCCAGCTTTTTGTAAAATTGTGTCTATTTTAGTTGCATATTCATGCTGCTTTTCACTCACAGTAAACACTGCAATTTGTGTTGGCGCGAGCCAAACCGGCCACTTTCCTGCACAATGCTCAATCAGAATACCCATAAATCGCTCGAAGGTACCTAAAATAGCGCGGTGGATCATCACAGGAGTTTGTTTGCTTCCATCTTCAGCCACATATTGTGCGTCCAATCGCTCGGGCATAGAAAAATCAACTTGAATTGTGCCGCATTGCCAAATTCGTCCCAAACAATCGAAAAGTGAGCACTCAATTTTAGGGCCGTAAAATGCACCTTCACCTGGTGCGTCGATCCATTCTATCCCCCAAGTCCGCATCGCATCTTCTAGGGCTTGCTCTGCTTTGTTCCACACAGCATCAGTCCCTACTCGCTTTTCTGGACGTCGAGCTAAACGATAGGTGATCTTTTCAAAACCAAAGTCACGATAGACAGATTGCACCAGCGCAAGTAATTCTGTCACTTCGGACTGAATTTGATTTTCTGTACAAAAAATATGCCCGTCATCTTGCACAAAATTGCGCACGCGCATTAAACCATGCAGAGATCCAGAGGATTCACAACGATGACAATTCCCAAACTCAGCCAATCGCAGAGGTAAATCCCGATAACTTCGCAAACCTTGATTGTATATTTGGATATGACAAGGACAATTCATTGGCTTGACTGCATATTCGCGATTTTCTGTTTCAGTCACAAACATGTTATCTCTAAAATTTTCCCAATGCCCTGATTTTTCCCATAAAATTTTATCAACCAGCTGTGGCGTTCTGACTTCTTGATAACCATGTTCCATGAGGCGATTGCGCATGTAATCTTCAAGAATACGATAAATGGTCCAGCCTTTTGCGTGCCAAAAAACCATGCCTGGCGCGATGTCTTGAAAGTGAAACAGCTGTTGTGCTTTACCAATCCGACGATGATCCCTTTTTTCTGCTTCTTCAATGCGGAATAAATAATCTGCGAGGGCTTTTTTATCCATCCATGCAGTGCCATAAATGCGTTGGAGCATTTCATTATTCGCATCTCCGCGCCAATACGCACCCGCAACTTTCATCAACTTAAACGCTTTTAAAAAGCCTGTTCGTGGCACATGCGGACCACGACACAAATCTTCAAAATCACCCTGTCGATATAAAGAAAGTGTCTCATTTTCTGGAATTGCCTCGATGATTTTTGCCTTGTACGTTTCACCAAGACTCAAAAAATAATCAATCGCTTCGTTTCTAGAGAGCTCTCGACGTGTCACTGGCAGATTAGCTGAAGCTAACTCTTGCATTTTAGCTTCAATTTTTTCTAAATCTTCGGGTGTAAAGGGGCGCTCGAAAGAAAAATCATAATAAAAACCGTCTTCAATGACAGGACCAATGGTCACTTGTGCTTGAGGAAAGAGCTGCTTGACTGCCTGCGCAAGCAGATGGGCCGTAGAATGTCGAACAATCTCAAGACTTTGAGGATCTTTATCGGTTAGAATCACGACACTACAATCACTCGTGATAAGATGACCCATATCCACTAGTCGATCATCGACCACTGCCGCAACTGCAGCTTTCGCTAAACTCAGACTGATACCCTGTGCTATCTCTTGAACCGAGACAGGCGAGTCAATCTCCTTATGCTGACCATTCGGTAATCGTATAGTAATCATCGTTGATGCAGTCCTGGCAAAAAAAAACCCCGCTCTGCAGGGTCAAATACTGGTAGGCACGAGTGGGATCGAACCACCGACCACCACCATGTCAAGGTGGTGCTCTACCACTGAGCTACGTGCCTATGAATTAGGGATGCATTATATACCTAAGAAGATTTAAAATGCAATGGAATCACGCTGTTTCTTGCTCTGCCTCGTAACGTGCAACACTGTTTAAAATTTCTTGGTGTGCAGCCTGGATATTATCCCAACCATCAATCTTCACCCACTTTCCTTCCTCTAAATCCTTATAGTGTTTAAAGAAGTGCTCGATAGACTTGATTAATTGTTGAGGTAGATCTTCATAACTTGCCACATGATCATACGCTTTTGAAATTTTACGTGTGGGCACTGCAATCAATTTCGCATCGACACCAGACTCATCCGTCATTTTCAACATACCAATCACACGCGCGCGCACAACCGAGCCGCTGATCAATGGCACAGGAGTCACAACTAAAACGTCCACCGGGTCACCATCTTCAGACAATGTATTCGGAATATATCCATAATTTGCAGGATAAAACATTGCTGTCATCATAAAGCGATCGACGAACAACGCCCCAGTTTCTTTGTCCACCTCGTATTTTACCGGTGCGCCATTCATCGGAATTTCGATGATGACATTAATTTCATTAGGGATATCGCGTCCACTGCTGATTGTTAATAAAC
>CAYYEZ010000048.1:0-4830 GCA_964471225.1 uncultured Legionella sp.
ACAGTAGCAACATCATTCAATTTTAAAGCACGAGCAGTCTCTGGGTGCATTTTAATGTGTAATCTGTCTGCTGCAGCAGAGGCTTGCAAGGCAGACGCATGGCGTACAACCGCATCCACACGGTACAAAGGCCAGGTACCAATACGCTCCAAACACTCACTACGCTTAGGCAAAGATTCCGCATAAAATAGTGAAGATACTTTAGGAGAGGCGACCATTAACTCATCTTTCAATGCATTTAAAACACTCTCACTTGAATCAAAGTCAAATCCTGAAAGATGAAACAAGTTACCTAACACACGCAGCACCTTCCAAGCAGGCCTTGCCTCACCAACGGGGGAGACGGCGCCTTGCACAGTTTGCCAAGTTAAATCAACATTAATGTAAGTTCCTGAGGTCTCGGCAAAGACACCAATAGGCAAAATCACGTCCGCATACTCTTGAATAGACTCGTGCATAAAACCAGTCATCGCGACGACAAACTCGGCAGCAAGCATGGCTTGCCTTGCTTGATGAGGATTTGAAAAATCACACGCCGGATCCACATTTAACAAAAGATAAGCTTTAGATTTTTTCTCCAAAATCGATTGTACGTTCAAGCCAGGCACATCGATGTCAAGACCCGCCGCACCACGATGAGGCAAGGCACCAGCAACCCAGGCACCAGCAGTATTCGAACCCGGAGTAAGCCGAAGATGACGAGCGCCACTCAGGTTCGTAACCCATGACAATAAGGTCCGCAAAACAGCTGCGTTTGGATGATTTTCAAAAAATGCACCCGTGACAATACACGCTGATGATTTTTTCAATGCCTTTGCCATTGCTTTAATATTAGCGTCAGGTTTCACACCCACCAATAAACTCGCTAAAGCTTCTGGTACTTCGTCTTTTTTGCTTAAAAGAGCCACAACGAGTGCTGCTAACATTTCTGGAAAATCACTCGTAGGAACCAACTGAAGCCCTTCGAGCTTTAAATGCAAATCGTCTTGAGCCGCGTTAATAGCATAGACTGAGGCACCGTTTTTGAAAGCTTTTCTCACTCTAACTGCAGCCAGAGGGACCTCTCGTGTCAATTGACAGCCTAGAATCAGTATCGTTTCTTGGTCCTGTAGAGCAGCAAATGGCAAAGTACTCATGGGCATGATCGTCTGAATAGACTCATCTCGAAAATCAACTTGCTGCAAGCGGTGATCAATGTGTTGTACACCTAAGCCGCGCATTAACTTTTGCAACAAATAATACTCTTCTACTGTTTGAGATGAAGAGGTCAACGCCGAAACTTCACTCGCCCCATGCGCCGTCAATACTTTAGAAAGACCATCTGTTGCATGCTTCAATGCAGTTTGCCAATCAACAGAAATCCATTGACCATTTTGCTTGATCATGGGTGCGGTTGCACGCGCGTCGCTATTCATACCAAGATAACTAAACCGATCTCTGTCTGAAAGCCATGTTTCATTTAGCGCCTCACATTCTTTGGGCACAACACGCATCACACGATTTCCACGCGTATGTAAGTGAATATTTGATCCCAGACAATCATGAGGTGCAACACCATCATGTTGAGTCAATTCCCAAGGTCTTGCTGTAAAACGATATGGTTTTGAAGTTAATGCACCGACAGGGCATAAATCAATAATGTTTGCCGACACTTCAGATTGCATACTATGCTGAACGTAAGTGCTAATATGTACATTTTCACCACGACCAATGCCACCTAACTCGGGTAACCCAGCAATTTCCTCGCCAAAACGTACACACCGCGTACAATGAATACAACGAGTCATTTCTGTAGCAATTAATGGGCCTAAATTATCATCATCCACCGCACGTTTAGTCTCTGTGTACGTGGAATTTGAGTGACCATATCCAACAGAAACATCTTGTAACTCGCACTCACCACCTTGGTCGCAAATCGGGCAGTCAAGAGGATGGTTAATGAGTAAAAAATCCATGACTGCTTGTTGCGAACGAACGGCCATTTCTGATTGTGTGAAAATTTTCATCCCATCTGTAATTGGTGTCGCACATGCGGGTACCGTTTTACGTGACCCCTCGAGCTCAACCAGACACATACGACAGTTTGCTGCAATAGATAATTTTTTATGGTAGCAAAACCGCGGGATATGGATATTTGCTTCATCGGCAACCTCAATAATCATTTTGCCGTTTTCGACTTCAAACTTCTTGCCGTTAATTTCAATGGTTGCCATTCTGTGTGACCTTTGAACGTTTATGCTTAATAAAATAATCAAACTCTTCGTAAAAATGTTTTACAAAGCTTTGAACCGGCCAAGCGGCTGCCTCACCTAATGCACAAATAGTACGTCCTTCGATGTTATTTGCGACATTTACTAATTTTTCAATATCACCAGGCTCGCCATGTCCCGAGACAATTCGATGTAACAAGCGAGTTAACCAACCTGTCCCCTCGCGACATGGTGTACACTGCCCGCAAGATTCTTCCATATAGAATTCGGAGAGACGATATAATGTGTCCACCATACAAGTGGTTTCATCCATAATGATGACCGCACCAGAACCTAGCCCGGAGCCTGCTTTTTGAATGCTGTCATAATCCATATCTAACGTCATCATCACCTCGCCAGGTAAAACAGGCATTGACGACCCACCTGGAATCACTGCTTTCAAACGACGTCCATTCAACACGCCACCGGCAAGTTCCAAAAGTGTTTTAAATGGGGTGCCCAAAGGAATTTCGATATTCAGGGGTTTATTTACATGACCACTCACACTAAAACACTTCGTTCCACCATTATTGGGTTTACCTAAGCCCAAAAACCACTCCGCACCTTTTTCCAGGATTACTGGCACAGAGGCGAAGGTTTCCGTATTATTAATTGTTGTCGGCTTACCATACAAACCATGATTTGCAGGAAAAGGAGGCTTGAATCTAGGCATCCCCTTTTTACCCTCAAGAGAATTGAGTAAAGCTGTCTCTTCACCACAGATATACGCACCAGCACCCAAATGATTGTGCAAATCAAAATTAATTCCTGAGCCTGCGATATTTTGACCCAACAATCCGGCTGCATAAGCCTCTTGTATGGCTTCTTCAACACGGAGATAAGGCTCCCAAAACTCTCCACGTATGTAATTATAACCGACTGAAGCACCCATCACGTAACCAGCAATAGCCATACCTTCGATTAATTGATGGGGATTGTAACGCAGAATATCTCGATCTTTACACGTACCAGGTTCACCCTCATCTGAGTTACAGACCACATACTTATCTACAGGTGAGTTACGATTCATAAAACTCCACTTCAGCCCGGTAGGAAAACCAGCGCCACCTCGACCACGAAGTGAAGATTTTTTCAAAGCATCGATGATTGTCTCTGGCGGAGTTTTTTCTTTCAAAATCTTCCGCCAAGTGCTGTAACCACCTAAGTTTTCATAAGTACTCAACGCCCATGGCATTTCAAAGCTAAGCGTTCGGTAACACACCTGATTGACTTCAATCATTGCTCTAACCCTTCTTACAGTTTACTCGTACTGCGCTAAAATTTCGTCCAATTGCTCTGGTGTGAGATGCTCATGATATGCTTTATCAATTTGCATCATGGGTGCGTTCACACAAGCACCAAGACACTCAACAGCGCGCAGTGTAAATCGGCCGTCCTCTGTTGTTTCACCCAATGCAACACCCATTTTTTCTTCCAACGCTTTCACAATCTTATCGGACTGACGTAATTTGCAAGAAATATTGGTGCACACGCTGACAACATGGCGCCCTACCGGTTTTTTTTCATACATCGTATAAAATGAAGCAACTTGATAAACCGCAATTGCTGGCATCTCTAAATATTCAGCAACCGCTTGCATAGCGTCTTCAGTCAAATAGCCTTGTTCTTCTTGGACAACCATCAATGCGCGCATCACCGCCGATTTTTTTTCTGTGGCAGGATATTTTGCAATCCAGCGATCAATTTCAGTCAATCCCGCTGCTGAAACATATTGATGAATTAATTTTTGTGAATCAGACATGTCTTAACCTTTTTATCATCACTATCGGTCAATTTCACCGAATACAATATCTTGGCTCGCCAAAATGGCCACGCCATCCGCAAGCATGTGCCCACGCACCATTTCATCAAACCCAGCTAAATGCGCGAATCCTGGCGCACGAATTTTCATCCGGTATGGCTTATTCGCTCCATCAGAGACGAGATAGATTCCAAACTCACCTTTCGGAGCCTCTACAGCGGCATAAACTTCACCCTCTGGTAAGCTAAACCCCTCTGTAAAAAGCTTGAAGTGATGAATCAAAGCTTCCATATCATGTTTCATTTGAGCGCGTTTAGGCGGAGTAACTTTATGACACTCAGATTTAATAGGGCCTGGATTTTTACGTAGCCATTCAATGCACTGCCTAATAATACGGTTAGATTGACGCATTTCTTCTACACGAACTAAATAACGTGCATAGCAATCACCTGTTTTACCTACCGGAATATCAAAATCAACTTGGTCATATGCTGCATAAGTTTGTTTTTTTCGCAAATCCCAAGCTACGCCAGAAGCACGTAGCATAGGGCCAGTAAAACCCCACTCTAACGCTTGCTCAGGAGAGACTACTCCGATATCTACTGTCCGCTGCTTCCAAATACGGTTATCTGTCAAAAGTGTTTCATATTCATCGACACATCGAGGAAAACGCTCCGTAAATGCCCAAAGAAAATCTAATAAACTTCCTTGGCGGTGCTCGTTTAACTTATCAACCTCACGCTCACTGTGCCAACGAGACACGCGATACTGCGGCATGGTATCAGGCAAATCTCGCGCCACGCCACCTGGTCGATAATA